>JAGFNJ010000002.1 GCA_017592775.1 Candidatus Accumulibacter conexus
AGACCGCCGGTACTGTTGTTGGTGACGGCGACGCGGAAGTACACGTTCTGGCCGGCGGCGATGACCGGACCCGTCGGGTCGTCGGCATCGAACCAGTTCGTGCCGTCGGCCGAGACCTGCTTCTCGATCACGACCGCACCGGCGGCGCCGAAGTAGTTGGCATCGTCGGGGGCGACGGTGACCGCGGTGGTGTTCACGCCGTCGGTGACCGTGGCCGTCGCCGACGCCTGGTCTTCGTTCTGGCCGGCGAGTGCCGTATCGGTGATGACGTCGGAGAATACCGTCGCACCGGCAGCGACCGTGGTGCTCTGGTTGCCGCCAAAGGTGAAGTCGTGCGCGGTGTCGCTGCCGACCAGGATGGTGTCGGTCAGGTCGACGGTGGCGGCGAGACCGCCGGTACTGTTGTTGGTGACGGCAACGCGGAAGTACACGCTCTGACCGACGGCGATGACCGGACCCGTCGGGTCGTCGGCATCGAACCAGTTCGTGCCGTCGGCCGAGACCTGCTTCTCGATCACGACCGCACCGGCGGCGCCGAAGTAGTTGGCGTCGTCGGGGGTGACGGTGACCGGCGTGGTGTTCACGCCGTCGGTGACCGTGGCCGTCGCGGAGGCCTGGTCTTCGTTCTGGCCGGCGAGTGCCGTATCGGTGATGACGTCGGAGAATACCGTCGCACCGGCAGCGACCGTGGTGCTCTGCGCGCCGCCGAACTTGAAGTCATGCGGGCTGTCGCTGCCGACCAGGATGGTGTCGGTCAGGTCGACGGTGGCGGTGAGACCGCCGGTACTATTGTTGGTGACGGCAACGCGGAAGTACACGTTCTGGCCGGCGGCGATGACCGGACCCGTCGGGTCGTCGGCATCGGTCCAGTTCGTGCCGTCGGCCGAGACTTGCTTCTCGATCGACACGGCACCCACACCGCCAAAGTAGTTCGCATCGTCCGGCGCCACCGTCAGCGTAATGGCTCCCGCTTGTGCTGTGGCGGAAGCCTGGTCTCTGTGGGGTCCGGCTGTAGCAATGTCGGCAATGACGTTGGTGTAGGCCGTCGCGCCAACAGCCACAGTGGTGGTTTGATTGTTGCCGACTCCGAACGTGA
Source organism: Candidatus Accumulibacter conexus (assembly GCA_017592775.1). GTDB lineage: Bacteria > Pseudomonadota > Gammaproteobacteria > Burkholderiales > Rhodocyclaceae > Accumulibacter > Accumulibacter conexus. Next base: position 1,097 of record JAGFNJ010000002.1, read on the forward strand.
AGTTGTGTGCGGGATCGGTACCCACGAGGGTAACGTCGCTCAGGTCAACGGTGGCCGCCACGTTACCATTGTTGGTCACTGCCACGCGGTAGTAAACGTTTTCACCGACCAGGATGGTCGGCCCGTCTGGGCTGTCGGCATCCAGCCAGCTGCCTGCCAGACCGGTGGCCGAAACCTGCTTCTCAATTGTCACCGCACCGCTTGCGCCAAAATAGTTGGCATCGTCAGGAGCTACGGTGACGGTGCTGGTGGTGGTGCCGTCGGTCACGGTCACCGAGGCGAAAACCCGGTCTTCATTCTGCCCGAGCAGCGCCGTGTCGGAAATAGTGTCGGTGTAGACCGTCGCGCCAGCGGCGACCGTGGTGCTTTGACTGCCCCCGAACTTGAAGTCGCGAGGGGCGTCGCTGCCTAGCAGAATGGTGTCGGTCAGATCCACCGTCGCGGGCAGACCACCGCTGTTTGTTACCGCTACGCGGAAGTACACCGGCTGACCGACGGGAATCACTGGTCCGGTTGGGTCGTCGGCGTCAAACCAGGTGCTTCCGTCGGCCGAGACCTGCTTCTCAATCGAAACAAAGATGAGCGGTGTCGTGCTCTGGATGGGGATGGTCACGCCGACAGCGGATGCGGTGCCGGTATTGACGATCTGCGTCGTACCCGGAGTAAGGTCACCGAAACCATCGATAAGGACCTTGAAAGTCACCTGATACGTGCCACCAACGGGAAGAGGATTTACCGAATCAAGGATTCGGCCGAGGCCGTCCAGCGGGAAGGCGGTTCCTGTGCCATCATCGGGAATGGCCGTGACGACGCCGGCCGCATTCTTGAAGAAAGTGCTGTTGGCGACGTAGGTGGTGTCGACTGGAAGGTTATCCGTCAGCAGAAGGTTCGGCACCGGGGCCCGGCTCGTGTTGCTGATGTTGATGGTGTACAGCAGTTCATCACCCGCGCTGACCACTCCGTTGGCATCGTTGTCAATGCTCAACGTGCCGTTCTTGCCGGCGGAAAACAACGGTAGCGGTACGAGTCCCGTACCCACGTCCAGCCCAGGAGCCCCTGCGCTGGCGGTCAACGGATCCTGCCCCCAAGCCGCAGCCAGCGTTACACCGGGCGTGAGGGTGTAGATCAACATCCCGGTCTGGTTCCCGTCTGTCGTGTCGTAGACCTTGGCCCGCTCAAGCTCCCTGAGGGACACCGACGTGTCATATTTATTGCCATTGGGATCGGTGTTGGCGCCCGTCAGGGGATCTGCATCGTAATCGATGTAGATGGTGGCAGCGGTATTGCCATTGCCGACCGGGGTGACCCAGATTGGGTTTCCGTTTTGGGTTAGGCTCGTTCCCGAGGTCGGATCACGTCCGATACCTAGACCGACGAGGACCTGAGGAGTCAACGACTCCTTGGGAACGAGCGTGAAGCCCCAGTCCCATGCCTGGTTGCCACCATAGCTGCCGCTGCTTGAAGTGCTGTCGGTAGAATCGGTTGTGGAGAACGCATAGAACTTTGGCGCCAACTGTGTTCCGGCACCATCCGGATCCTGGGTATAAAAATGCGCGCCATAGACGTCGGGGATGATCTGCTTTGTGTATCCGCCCGCCACACCGCCCGGGACCGTGATGTTGGCCGTTGCTATGGTGGTGGCGCTGGTTCGATGCTCATAAACGACGGTGATGGCACTGGAAGCGGGGTTGTACAACCAGACCGTCGTGCCGGCATTTGTGGTGTTCGTTGAGACCGGCGTGTAGTAATCCGAAGACCAGAGGCTGGTCGGCAACAGTGCGGAATCCCTGCTTTCATAGGTTGATCCGATGTCACCGGTGAGAAAATCGACCTGTACGGGCTTGTCGGATGTGACTCTTGCGCCGACGTTGACGCCACCATTTACGAAATAGGGCTGTCCCTCGGTCAGGATCACACCATTGGCATCGCCAGCGTCAAGAAAATCTCCATCAGCATTGACATCCACACTGATTGTCGCTCCCCCTTCACCCGCCATGATATACAGACCGGTGTACGAGAACATCTGGAAATCGGTTGCGTCAGGGATATTCGCACCGACCGGAACGCGGTATTCCGTTCCCCAACTCTTGGTATCGAACACTTCCACTGCGCCGGCCAGAAGGGTATTTGAACCGCTAGCCCAGCCAACATGGGTCAGAGCAACCGTTTTGGTCGCTGCAATCTTGTCCCGACCATCGAAGTCGATCGCCGTCAGATTGGTGGTGGTGACGGGGTTGTTGAGAACGATCACCTGTCCAGCCTTGATCACATCGCCGGCATTGGTGGTGACACCGGGCGCTGCGCCATTGCTGATGTTCCCATCCCCCCAGATTTGGGTTCCGCCGAGATTGGCTGCGCTATACAGGTCGCTCGGGTTGGCGATGTCGAGATCGTAACCGTTCTCCCATTGATCGTAGTAGATGATCGTGTCATTGGAAGACGCGGCAATCGAGACATAGGTCTGCATCGGGTTTGTGGGTGCGGTATCTCCCGTAATGGCCTGCAGCCCTGCCAGCAACTGGTCTTCCGGGAACGGCACATAGAAGAGCTGGACTGGGGCCGGGTTCGCACTATCAGTGAACGCCGTCGTCGCCGACTCGCCGGTCGCCACGTCGTCGGCCGTGCCCAGTTGGCGGTCCTCGCCAGAGAAGATCGCCTCGGCAGTGAGCACCAGGGAAGAGTTGAGCGCACTCTGCGGAACCACCCAAGTGGTGTCAATGCGCCCGGGCAGCGGCCCGCCGTTGTTGTCGAACGCGCTTGGGAAGGCGCTGGCTACAGTCCAGGATGGATAGATCAGGTCGTCCTGAGTGCCGAGCAAGCCGTCCGCCCCGAGGTTGACCACTTGAAACCGGATGCCGGCCATCTCGCCAAAGCCCTCTGCCGTGATCGACACGGTCTGGCCCGGTGCATAGTCCTGCTTGTTGGTTTTCACTGTGGTCGCCATGGCTGCCTACTCCAAGAGATTGAATCGATGGTAAATGTGCTCTTTGCGCGTCGCTCGGCCGCAGGCCGCATGCCTGCCGGCCGCAGCCCCGCCCTGCGAAATCGTGACTGCCCTTCGTCGAACGTGTGACGGCTTGGCGGATTTCCGCGCACCCGTCGTTGTTCGTACCCTCATCGGTGCCGCCGCAACAGCACGGAGAAACCCCGATGATCGCAATGCGTGCCAAGAAAATAGCTTTGGAAGGCACGCCTGGGTATTCCCCAAACAGGTACTTTTGCGCCACTGAAGACAATTGGCCGGTGCTGTCTGCGCACGTGACATCGGCGACGACGAGATCCCCGGCCGACAGGTTCGGCGAGAACCCGCGCAAGCCCCAGACAGCGTGTGCCGCGATCGCTCAGCGTCATGCCGACCGCGCAACGCCGGGGGGTTCGTCCGCTGCTCATCTACTCGGGCCGCGGGCTTCCCTGCTGGCTAGCGGCAACGGAGTAGGCCAACTGGCTGCGCCGGTGCACACCGATCTTGTCGAAGATGGACCCAAGGTGCTTCTTGACGGTGTCTGGCGACACGTTCAACTCCGTCGCGATCTCCTTGTTGGTCTTGCCCGCCGCAACACGCGTTGCGATCGCCTGCTCGCGTGCAGTCAATGCCGGCAGTCCCGTGGCAGCGGGTTTCACGGCTACAGCCTGCGAGTCGTCCCTGGCCAGGACTCGCCCGCAAACCCGGTTCATGATCCAGCGCGGCAGCCAAAGGCCACCCCGGCTCACCTCGCGGATGGCGCGCACGTAGTGACGAGCAGGCGCCAGCAGCGGGATGCAGCCACGGATTCCTTGCCGCTCGATCTCCTCGACCGCCAGCGGATGTGCCTCGTCCCAAAGCAGGACGAACTTTGCATCGCAGGCCACCGCGCGGAGATCGGCGAGGCACGCCACTCCGCAAAGGGCAACCAGCGCCGTGTCGAAGAGGACCAGATCGACCGGGGAATGGGCTGCGGCGGTGCGGATGTCCCTGCCATTCGCCCGACAGGCACTGACCACATGCAGGTCCGGTTCGACCGTCAGTCCCGACACAAGGGCCACGGCGAGACCGGGGCGCTGCGAAACGATGAGTACGCGGATGGCGCCGTGATCGCGGGTCCGCGCTGGCGAGGCAGCAGGCCAGGGCGCGTCCGTATCAGCGATCGTCAGGTCCGGCCTGGCGTGCATTCGACGCTCCACTGTCCGACGGTCGTCCCGCCGCCAGTACCCTGGCTGCCCATCGTCGCGCCTCCGCGCGATGTGCCGGCGGTCGCTCCGTCGCCGCTCGATCGGCGATCCTGGCAGCTTGCCGGAGCCGCCTTGGGTTGCCTCGCGGCTTGTCGTATCGTGATGCGGCGCAACCAAAGCCGACGACTTGATCGACGGATCGTTCGCCGCGGCCGACCCAAAGCTCGACGTTTCGCAGCGCTGCCCGTGATCGATTGGCGAACCGCTCGGCGCGTCACGCGTCGTGTTCGCGCCCTCGCTGCCTGACCGCCGCTCGGGCAACCGGGCAGCCATGATCTGTTCCGGCTCCATGGCCGGTGCTTGCCGTCGCGGCGCGCTGGTCGGCGGAGTCACCGTCCTGCCGCTCGTCTGTTGTCGCGTCGTGACAAGCCGGTCGAGATCTTCGCTGTCGGCGCTCATCGCCAGGGAAACTCCAAGCATGAGATGGTGATCAGGCCAGGCACCCCGGCGCCTCTTGCCGACGCCGATCAATGCTGGCCACCGATCGATCGGGGAACGATTGTCGCCAGCAGATGGAAGCAATAGTTGTTCCAGCCTCAGGGCCAAGCTGATATAAGGATTCTTTTCTTCCCGAGTACCGCTCGAGGCGCGATCAGTGTAAATTTCTCCGACACTTGGCTCGGCGGCTGCGGTCGATTTCGCCGGGCCGGGGGCGCGAGCCTTCCGGGGCCGTGCGCTGCATGCCCACTGACAACCGAACCGGCGGCACCGCAACAGGGAATCGTCGGCGTTTGCGGCGCAAGCCGCGCGGACGGCTTCGGGCCTGCCAGTTGGGCAACCTCCCGTGCGACTTTCAGGAACGAGAGTCGGCCGCCCGCAAGGTGGCCGCGGGAGCGCGCGCCCCCGGCGGAGCAGTAGCCGACTGCCGTGCACCCGCGCCAGCCTGCGTCCTTTGCCGGGCTGCCGCGTCTACACGGAGAGGAAAACGGGCGCCGATGCTGTCTGCGTCGCGCCGCAATGAGGGATGCCGGCAATGGAATTCGTGTTCAACGCACTGCAGGGTGGCCTGGCCAGTCTGGCCGCCTATCTCGCGGCGCACGTCCTGCTCTGCCTGGTGCCGGCTTTCTTCATCGCCGGCGCGCTGTCGGCGCTGGTGCCGCAACAGTCGATCATCCGCTTTCTTGGCCCGGCGGCGCCGAAAGCGGTCTCCTATGCGGCCGCAGCCGGCGCCGGCAGCCTGCTCGCGGTGTGTTCATGCACCATCCAGCCGCTGTTCGCCGGCATCTACCGCAAGGGCGCCGGCCTCGGGCCGGCGATCACCTTTCTTTTCTTCGCACCGGCGGCCAACGTCCTCGCGCTCTCGTATACCGGCGTCGCTCTCGGCGCCGAGTTCGCCATCGCGCGCATCGTCCTCGCGCTCGCTTTCGGTGTCGGCATCGGCATGATCATGGCGGTGCTCTTCCGCGACAGCTCCGGCACGCATGCAGCACAGGCTGCCGCCTTCGCCGGCGGCGACGGCATCCCGCGGCGCAGTCTGCTCTTCCTCGGCACGCTGCTGGCACTGCTGCTGGCGGGAACGCTGAAGCTCGACTTTCTCGCCACCGTCGTCTGGCGCGGCGAGTGGAGTTCGTCGTTCCTGCCGCCGGTGCAGGCGACGCTCGACCGCTGGGTGCCGGTCAACGAGGCGATCGGTGCCGAGGGGTTGAGCCTGCAGGGCACCGTGCTGATCGGGCTGCTGGCGCTCATCGGCGGCAGCGCCTGGCGCGGGCTGGGCCAGGCGGACCGTGGCTGCAACCGGCTCACCTGGGTGACTCTGGCGCTGGTCGGCCTGACGCTGGTCTTCGCCGCCAGCGGCGTCCGCGTCACGGACAGCGGCCTGACGCTCAGCCTCAACGCTCGCAGCCTCGTCGTCTGCCTGCTCTGCCTGCTGCTGCTGCCGCTGGCCCGCCGCCTCGACGCGTGGGAGATGCAGCAATGGCTGTGGGAGAGCTGGCGCTTCGTGCAACAGATTTTTCCCCTGCTCGTCGTCGGCGTCTTCCTGGTCGGCGTCATTCGGGTTTTCATCCAGCCGCAGTGGATCCAGGCGGTGGCTGGCAGCAACACCGTGCTGGCCAACCTCGCCGGCGTCGCTTTCGGCGTCTTCATGTACTTCCCGACGCTGGTCGAGGTGCCGATCGCCAGGATGTTCCTGTCGCTGGGAATGCACCCGGGACCGCTGATCGCCTACCTGATGTCCGACCCCGAGCTGTCGCTGCAGAGCATCCTGATCACCTCGGCGATCATCGGCCGGCTGCGCGCGTGGACCTACGTCGGCCTTGTCGCCGTCTTTTCGACGCTGGCCGGACTGAGCTTCGGCGCCTGGACCGACGGCACGTCCCTCGGGCTGCTGGCCCTGCTCCTCCTTTCCTTCATCGCCGCCCTGGTCGCCATCCTGCGCTGGATCGACCGACGGCAAAACCCGGGAGTACCCCCATGTTGATCAAGATCCTCGGCAGTGGCTGCGCCAAGTGCGAGCGCCTCGAACAACTCACCCGCGAAGTCGTCGCCGAACTCGGACTGACGGCGAGTTTCGAACACGTCCGGGAGATGGACCGGATCCTGGCCTATCCGGTCATGACGACGCCGGCGCTGGTCGTCGACGAAGTCGTCAAGGTCTCGGGCCGGCTACCGAGCAAGACGGAGTTGGCCGGCTGGCTGCAGGGCTGAGCGCCTGGCGGAAAATCGCCGCCAGCAGGCAGCACGAAAGGAAGTAAAATCCCGCCTTCTCGTCCTGCCCGCCAATCTCCCATGCCTACCTTCCAGGAAGTCATTCTGCGTCTCCAGGATTTCTGGGACAAACAGGGCTGTGCACTGCTGCAGCCCTACGATATCGAAGTCGGTGCCGGCACCTTCCACACCGCGACCTTCCTCCGCGCCATCGGGCCCGAGCCCTGGAACGCCGCCTACGTGCAGCCGTCGCGGCGGCCGAAGGACGGGCGCTACGGCGAGAACCCGAACCGCCTGCAGCACTACTATCAGTACCAGGTGGTGCTGAAGCCCTCGCCCGCCAACATCCAGGATCTCTACCTCGAATCGCTGCGCGCGCTCGGCATCGACACCGCCCAGCACGACATCCGTTTCGTCGAGGATGACTGGGAAAGCCCGACGCTGGGCGCCTGGGGGCTCGGCTGGGAGGTCTGGCTCGACGGCATGGAAGTCACCCAATTCACCTATTTCCAGGAGGTTGGGTCGTTGCCCTGCCGGCCGGTGCTCGGCGAGATCACCTACGGCATCGAGCGGCTGGCGATGTATCTGCAGGGCGTGGAGAACGTTTTCGATCTCGTCTGGGCGGAGGGTCCGGGCTACCGCGTGACCTACGGCGACGTCTACCACCAGAACGAGGTCGAGCAATCGAAGTACAACTTCGAGCACGCCAACGTCGAGCTGCTGTTCCGCCACTTCGGCGAACACGAGTCCGAGGCGCGCCGCCTGATCGCCGCCGGTCTCGCACTGCCGGGCTACGAGATGGTCATGAAGTGCTCGCACACCTTCAACCTGCTCGATGCACGCGGTGCCATCTCGGTCACTGAACGGGCCGCCTACATCGGTCGCGTGCGCGCACTGGCGCGCGAAGTCGCGCAGGCCTACCACGACTCGCGGCAGGCGCTCGGCTTCCCGATGTGCCGCAGCAGCGGCGGAGCGCAATGAGATGAACGAGACGATCCTGATCGAGCTGCGCACCGAAGAGCTGCCGCCGAAGTCGCTCAAGCTGCTGTCGGACGCCTTTGCCGAGGCGGTCTTCGCTGCCCTCCGGGCGCAGGAGTTCGCGACTGCCGCCAGTGTCTGCACACCCTACGCGACCCCCCGCCGGCTGGCGCTGACGATCACCGAGGTCGCCGAGCGCCAGCCCGACCGGGTGCTGGAGAAGAAGGGACCCGCGGTCGCCGGCGCACTCGACGCCAACGGACAGCCGACCCGGGCACTCGAGGGCTTCATGCGCGCCGCCGGCGTCAGCTTCGCGCAACTGCACCGGACCACCGACGCCAAGGGCGAGTACTTCGTCGCCCGGCGCGAGCAGCAGGGCGAGGAACTGTCGGCACACCTCGCCGCCATCGTCGCCCAGGCCGTCCGGAAACTGCCGATCCCGAAAGTGATGCGCTGGGGCGATTCCGATCACCAGTTCGTGCGACCGGTGCACAGCCTTGTCCTCCTGCATGGCAGCCAGATCGTCGCCGGCGAGGTTCTCGGGCTGGGCAGTGGCCGGACGACGATCGGGCACCGCTTCCTGTCCGCCGGCGAAATCAGCATCGAGCGGGCGGATGAATACGCGGCGCGACTCGCAGCCGGCCAGGTCATCGCCTCCTTCGGCGAGCGCCGGGCACTGATCGCGAAGCAGCTCGAAGCGGCGGCGGCCAGGCTCGGCGCGCGCATCAACCCGGCACCGGCGTTGCTCGACGAGGTGACGGCACTGGTCGAATGGCCCGTCGTCTATGTCGGCGCGTTCGAAGCGGAATTCCTCGAGGTCCCGCAGGAGTGCCTGATCCTGACCATGCAGCAGAACCAGAAGTACTTCCCGCTGCTCGACCCGGAAGGCAGGCTGCTGAACCGCTTCCTGATCGTCGCCAACATGCAGGTCGACGATCCGAGCCACATCATCCGCGGCAACGAGCGCGTCGTTCGCCCGCGGCTGGCGGACGCACGCTTCTTCTTCAACCAGGACCGCAAGGCGGGTTTCGCCAACCGCGTCGTTCGACTGGGCGCCGTCGTCTATCACAACCGCCTCGGCTCGCTCGGTGACCGCGCGCAGCGTGTCGGCCGCGTCGCGCGGGCGATCGCCGAAAGGCTTGGCGCCGACGGCAACCTCGCCGAGCGCGCAGGACTGTTCGCCAAGATCGACCTGCTCACCGACATGGTCGGCGAGTTCCCCGAACTGCAGGGAATCATGGGCCGCTATTACCTGCTGCACGAAGGCGGCCTGCCCGTGGTGGCCGACGCCATCGAGCAGCACTACCGGCCGCGCTTCGCCGGCGACGCGCTGCCGCAGGGCAACATCGCCTGCGCCGCCGCACTCGCCGACAAGCTCGACGCGCTCGTCGGCTTCTTCGGCATCGGCCAGGTACCGACCGGCGACAAGGATCCCTTCGGCCTGCGGCGCGCTGCCCTCGGCGTCCTGCGCATCCTGATGGAAACGCCACTGCCGCTCGACCTCGGTGCGCTGATCGCCGACGCGCGCGACGCGCTGCTGGGCCAGGGAATCACGCTCGCGGCGGTCGACGAGAGCCTGCTGGCGTTCATCCTCGACCGGCTGCGCGGCATGCTGCGCGATGCCGGCCATGCCGTCGACATCGTCGAGGCGGTACTGGCACAACGGCCGACTCGGATCGACCTGGTTCCCGCCCGACTGGCCGCGGTACGCGAGTTCCAGGCGCTGCCCGAAGCTCAGGCGCTGGCCGCCGCCAACAAGCGGATCGGCAACATCCTCAAGAAAGCGGACGAGGATCTGCCCGAACCGGACATCGCGCTGCTCGAGGAGCCGGCGGAGAAAGCACTCTTCGAGCGCGTCGTCCTGCTGACGCCGCTGGTCCGCTCGCACGTCGCCAACGAGGACTACGCCGACGCCCTGAAGGTACTCGCCGCGGTGCGCAGCGAGGTCGACCGTTTCTTCGACGAAGTGATGGTCAACGTGCATGAGCCGCTGCTGCGCGGCAACCGCCTCGGCCTCCTGAAAGCGCTCTACGAGCAGCTCAACGCAGTCGCCGACCTCTCGAAGCTGGCCACATGAAGCTGGTCATCCTCGATCGCGACGGCGTCATCAACCACGACTCGAAGCAGTTCATCAAGTCGCCTGCGGAGTGGCGCCCGATCCCCGGCAGCCTCGAGGCGATCGCCCGCCTCAACCAGGCCGGCTACCGGGTGGTGGTGGCGACCAACCAGTCGGGCGTCGGCCGCGGCCTGTTCGACATGGATACGCTGAACGCCATCCACGACAAGATGCACCGGGCGGTGCTGGCGGCCGGCGGGCGCATCGACGCGATCTTCTACTGCCCGCACGCAGTCGACGCCGGCTGCCGTTGCCGCAAACCGGCGACCGGCATGTTCGAGCGCATCGCTGGCTGCTTCAATATCGACCTGCCGGGGACGCCGGCGGTGGGCGATTCGCTACGCGACCTGCAGGCAGCCGTCGCCGTCGGCGCCCTGCCGCTGCTGGTGCTGACCGGCAAGGGAACGCAGACGCAGGTCGACGGTGGCCTGCCGGAGGGCACCCTGGTCTTCGCCGATCTGGCGGCTGCCACCGACCACATCCTGCTCCTCTGATGGCCGCCCTGCGCACGGCGCTCTTCATGCTGTTCGTCGGTCTGTGGACGATCCCCTTCGGGATCCTCGTCACGCTGGCGATCGTCCTGCCGATGGCCAGCCGCTACCGCGTCATCGAAATCTGGCGCAAGGGCTTCATGGCGCTCTGCCGCGGCCTCCTCGGGCTGCGCTACCGCGTCCTCGGGCGCGAGAACCTGCCCGCGACGCCGGCGGTGGTGATGTCCAAGCACCAGTCGGCCTGGGAAACGGTGGGCTTGCAGGACATCCTGCCGCCGCTGGTGTTCGTCCTCAAGAAGGAGTTGCTGCGCGTCCCCTTCTTCGGCTGGGGACTGGCGGCGATGAAGATGATCTCGATCGACCGTGCGGCGGCCAAGGACGCGCTGAAGCAGGTCTTCGAGCAGGGCAAGGAGCGGCTCGCAGCCGGTTACTGGGTGGTGATCTTCCCGGAAGGCACGCGCGTCGAGCCCGGCCAGACCGCACGCTACAAGCCGGGCGGCGCCCATCTCGCGCTGCGCGGCGGTAGTCTGGTCGTCCCGGTGGCGCACGATGCGGGCGAGTTCTGGCGCAAGAGCGTCTTCGCCGTCTCCCCCGGCACCATCACCGTCAGCATCGGGCCGCCGATCGATCCCGCCGGCAAGTCGGCGGCGCGCATCAACGCCCTCGCCGCCGCCTGGATCGAGACCGAGATGCGGCGCATTTCGCCACACCGCTATCCGACTGCCGCCGATGCCGTGGCTGCCTGAAAAGGCGACCGCCGGCGGCCGGCTGCCGGCAACCAGCGAGACCCAGCGCACGATCGAACTCGGCGAGCGGACGGTCGCCTATGTCCTGCGCCGCAGCCGACGGCGCACGATCGGCCTGTGGATCGATCATCGCGGCCTGCGCGTCGGCGCCCCGCCACGCGCCCCACTGCACGAAGTCGAGTCACTCCTCCTGCGGCACGGCGAGTGGATCGGCCGCAAGCTCGATGAGTGGCACGCGCGGCGACCGGCACGGCTGCATGCCATCGCCGATGGCATGCAGTTGCCCTTCCTCGGCGAGGCGCTGGATATCCGCCTGGCGCTTGGCGGCAATCGCTGCCTGTGGAACCTGCACGCTGGCGGAGCGACGCTGACCCTCTGCCTGCGCACGCCAGCAGACGCGCGGCGGGTACTCGAACGGGCGCTGCGCGAACGGGCACGCGAACTCTTCGCCGAACGGCTGGCGCATTACGCGCCGTTGCTGGAAGTGGTGCCGCCACCACTGAGCCTGTCCGCCGCGCGCACGCGCTGGGGTAGCTGCAGCACCCGCAGCGGCATCCGCCTGAACTGGCGACTGCTGCATTTTCCGCTGCCGGTGATCGACTATGTCGTCGTGCACGAACTGGCGCACCTGCGCGAGATGAACCACAGCCCGCGTTTCTGGGCGATCGTCTCTGGCGTCTGCCCCAACTGGCAGGCGTTGCGGGTGGAACTGCGGGTACTCGGCAAGACGCTTCCGGGCCTCGTGTAGGCGGCCTGCACGGATCGCGCCGGTTTCGGCGACGGGCTGTAACGCATCGACGGCGTCGACGCTCACCGGCACCGACGTTCCTCGAATCATGGGAGGTAGCAATGAAGGACCGGGAAACAGAAAGCGAAACGCCGTTCAAGCCCTTTCCCGACGAGCCGCTGATTCGCCGCCTGCGCGGCAGCATCCGCCATGCGGCACGCGTGCTGGCCGTGCTGATGGTCTCGGTGATCTGGTGGGGCGTCGCCGACGTGATCTATGTGCTCTACAGTCGGGTCAGCGTGCATCCCTATTTTCTCCTCGAGATCAGCGATATTCTCGCCACCTTCGGCGCCTTCATGGCCGTGCTGATCGCCATCGAAGTGTTCGTGAACATCGTCAGCTACCTGCAGGAAGACGGGCTGCACCTCGACATCGTTCTGGCAACCGCCTACATGGCGGTTCTGCGCAAGATCGTCATCCTCGATTACAAGGAAGTCAGTCCGGACTACGTCTACGCCACTGCGGCACTCGCCCTGGCGTTGTCAGTGGGCTACTACCTGACCAAGTCGCTACGCCGAACGCAGGCAAGTCCGCATGGCGAGTGACTGCAGCCGCTGACAGGGGGCTGACGACCAACCCCGCTGCAGCGGTGTTGGGGGGGGTGTCACTCGCCGGACCGGCAGGCAGGGCTGCTGCTTGGACACGCGGTCTGCAGCGTTCATCCGCTCGTCAGCGAGACGCCCGAACGCTGCGCCCAATTTCGTGCGCGGCAGGGTCGAAATCTTGTCCGCCATCACCTGCGACAGCGCGCGCAGGCCGTTCGCCGGATTCGGCTTCAGGATCACGCGAAAGGCGGCATTCTTCAAATCGCTGGTGATCGGGCACAGAATCACGCTCTGCAACTCCGCCAGCAGATCCGACTGAAGCACCAGCGCTGGTCGTGGCTTGCCGTCGTCACCCGGCAAAAGGTTTCATGCCGGGCGACATGGCACCGGCAGGCAACCCCACGCAAGCCCGGCGACGGCCAGTCCCGGCGAGGCGTGGCAATGGGATGTGCGGGTCGTCGGCCGCTGGCCACGCCGGAATCGCCGGCTGCCGCGCCTGCGACGCGAATGACAGCTTCAGCCGACATGTTGGTGATGGGTGATCGCCTCGAGCGACTGTCGTACTCAGTCAAGTGTCTTTGGTTCGTCGAAGGCAGGACGGATCGGATTGGGTCGGTTGCGGTCAGCCGACCAGGAAGACTCTGCGGCCGCTCGCGGTGTGGAGCGGACTGCCAGGCGAGGGGCTGCTCGAGCCGAGCGTGAGCGGACGGACCGGACTCACAGCTCTGGTTGATGTGTTTGGGAGCACTGGCAGCGCAAAAACCGACCCGGGCGATGAGTTCTGGATGGGCATGCCCAAACCCCACTCGGTCCGCCTCGGCAGGCGCGCCGGAAGGTCAGAGGTTCGGCGTACGGCAGCCCGAAGCTGGCGCCGATGATGTCGGCACACCGACGCCACCGGCGATCGCACCTGCTGCCGCAGCGTTGACGACCAACCCCGCCGCCGCAGCGGGGTTGGCGGGTACCCACGCCCCACCACCAGGCAGAACTACTTCTTGGCGGCGCTCGCCTCAGCCTTCTTCGCCGCCTCCTGCTTTTCAGCGTCCTTCTTCGCCTGCTTGGCTGCCTTTTTCTCGTCGGCCGTGCTCTTCGCCGGCGCGGACTGGGCAGGCTCCACCTTCCCGGCGGGCGTGGCCGCCGCCGCGGCAGCTGCCTGGGGCGGCGCCGCTGCCGGCTTGGCGGATGCGGGTGCTGGCGTGCTGGCCACCGCTGGTACCGCAGCCTTGGCCGGATCAGCTTTGGCAGTGGGTACCGGCGAGGATGCCGCAGGTGCTCCCGTTCCTCCTGGTGAGATTGGAATTCGCAATCACCAGGCATCTCGGCTCGGCGTCTTGCTATATCCTTTAATGGTCCTTGTGGCCTTTGCGTTGACCCGATGCGACAATCATTTGCGCCGTGGCTTGCGGTAGCCAGAACCTGCGGTGTCTCGCCGGCCGTCGCCTTGATCGACTGCCGACGGGTATGCTGACGCTTTTCACGACAACTCACAGGGATCCTCGATGACCCGATTTCACCATCTGGCTGCCTGCATCCTGTTTGCGGCATGGAGTCCTGCAATGGCAGTTGAAGAGCCGCAATACCAAGTCGTCCGCTCCTACGAGGCTTTCGAGGTGCGCCGCTATGAGCCCTATCTGGTGGCGGAAACGGTCGTCAGCGCAGCACCGGACGAGGCGGGGAACCAGGGTTTTCGCATTCTGTCCGGGTACATCTTCGGCCAGAACAAGGGGGCGCGCAGGATCGAAATGACGGCTCCGGTGGCTCAGGCCCCGACCAGAATCGCCATGACGGCACCGGTGGCACAAAGCCCGGGTCCCGGCGGTTTCGTCATCCAGTTCGCAATGCCCCAGGAGTGGACGCTGGAAACCCTGCCGGAACCGCTCGATTCGCGAATCACCCTGCGCGCGATACCCGCCAGAACGTTTGCCGTCATCGGCTACTCGGGGACGTGGTCAAGGATCCGCTACGAGGAGAATCTGAGGAAGCTTCAAGACGCTCTCGCAGATGCTGGTCTATCCTGGCATGGCGAGCCGATGTGGGCTCGCTACGACCCACCGTGGAAGCCTTGGTTCTGGCGACGGAACGAAATCTGGCTGGAGCTTGATTGAGCAAGGTCGACTGTCGACGGCGTGCCGGCGTGGCCGCCACAGCCTGCAAGCCGGCGAGACCTTTCCGTTCGCCGACCCGCCCGGCGGGCGCGCCCTTGATCTCGTGGATCGTGACGCGGTCGTTGCCGGTGTCGGCCACGAGCAGCCGTCCGGATTGGCCGAACCCGGCATCGTGCGGATGGGACAACCGACCGGCAGCCAATTCAGGTGCTGCACGGTTCGCGGTGCCGGCGAAAAATCGTCGCCGCGACAGGGTACAATGCATCCACCTTGCCTCAAGCTCGCGGCATGGCGAATTTCGTGTGCGACCGAATCCGGATCGGTGATACCGACGGTCCTCGGTCAAGGTGGTGCCGATCGGCAGGGGAATCGAGACGACCCGAGATGAGCGCTGTGCCCACCATCACTCCGGAAGAGCTGATCGAACGCATCAAGATCAGGCTCGACGCCCGGCCGCACCGATCGCGCTACTCCCATTTCGACGTCGCACCCGTGCCGACTGGGCCGGCAACCCATGTGCTGATCCTCGGGGCCGGCTTCAGCCACGGGGTCGTGCCACTGGTCAACGAACTCATGCACGAGACGATCGGCGACTACTACTATCCGGATCAAGATCAGTGGGGCAAGCGGCCCGCGAGCGTGCTGAGAAAGGCTTCGGCGCGCTTCTGGCAGGAATTCAACGCGGCAGCGCTGCAGGAAGGGCTCCAGACGGTCGATGTCGACCGCCGCGGCCTGCCGAAGAACGCCGGGGCGGCCTATCAGAACCTGTTCACGTACGAGGCCGCCAGTGTGCTGTTTGCACTGTCCGCTCCCAGGAGGAAGACGTACCTGGAGCGGATCCGCGACGAGCGGCAAAGCAGGCGAACCCCCGACGAACGGCGACGCGGGATAGCGGACGCCGGCGCGAGGTTCGTCAAGGGGTTTCTTCGCTACGTGCTCGACCCCGGAGCCGAACACGGATTCGGCTCAACGGGCAGGAGCGAACTGAACGCCGCGCACCGCCACCTCGCAGCCATTCTGGAGGCACAGCAATCAGGCCGCGGGTGGCAGACCTGCGCATTTTGCCGGACGGTATTCACGACCAACTTCGATACCTTGCTGCAAAACGCCCTGCATGGGGTCAACCTTCTGTATTGCCTCACGGACCGGCCGGAAAGGGGCTTCGACAGCTCCGACTTCCCTGACGAAGAGGGAGCAATTCATCTCGTCTACGTCCACGGGAGCATTCTTCGGCACAATCCGGCGAGCACGACTGCCGAGCTGGACGGCCTCACCGACAGGAACATCGCCGTGCTTCGCGACCATCTGAATTCCCGCGACGTGATCGCCATCGGCCATGGCGGGTGGCGCGACGGGCTCATGGCAGCGCTGCACGGTTGCGATTCAACCCGGCACACGCTGTACTGGTGCGACGTCCATCCCGAACCGCCAGCCCACGTCGCGAGTCTGCTCGAGGAGCGTCCCGCTACGGCAGCATATGTCCAACTGGGAAAGGGCGGCGCTGACGACCTGATGCGCGCCCTGTACGAAAGACTGGTGCCGGTGGAATCCCGCCGCGTCCCGACCCAACAGCAGTGAGGCTGGCGTTATCGGCAGCGACCGACGGAAATCGGGCAAGGTGCGGATCGCACTTCCCGCGGCAGCGCGCGCGACGGGGTCCTGCGGCGAGGCACTGCCGTCTTCCGGCGCCGACGATACGGCCCGCCACGCAACGCGCCCTGATCGTTGCGCCCCTCACATTGCTGCAGGCACGCCGGGGCTGCTGCTCGCGTGGGGCCGTCCATGCAGCCGCATCGTGACCCGAATCCCGTCAAGGCGTCGGTCTCTTGCCAACCACGAATCGCCCGACCCCGTCGATGGCAACTCGGCGAAGCGAACCAAGACGGCCGTTTCTGGTCCGTCGACGTCCATCCCGGCCACGAGGCGGCGAGAGCCGAGCTGTGACGGGGGCGGTCAATTCTCCAATCCGGTAAGGAACTGCCATGAGAATCCTGCACACCATGCTGCGCGTCGGCGATCTCGATCGCTCGATCGCCTTCTACACCGAGATCCTCGGCATGCGCGAATTGCGCCGCCAGGATTATCCGGGCGGACGCTTCACCCTCGCCTTTGTCGGCTACGGCCCGGAGTCGGAAGGTGCCGTCCTCGAACTGACGCACAACTGGGACACCACGGCGTACGAGATCGGCAACGGCTTCGGCCATGTGGCGATCGAGGTCAACGACGCCTACGCCGCCTGCCAGCAGATCCGGGGGCGCGGCGGCAAGGTCGTTCGCGAGGCCGGGCCGATGAAGCACGGCACGACGGTGATCGCCTTCGTCGAGGATCCCGATGGCTACCGCATCGAGCTGATCCAGAAGAAGGCCTGAAGCCGTGACCTTCCCCGACTTCTTCGCGCAGGTGCCGTCGATCGTCCTGCGCGATCGCCTCGCCGAATTCCTCGGTGCCGCTGCCGGCGGGCTGATCGAGTACGGCTATGCCGACGCCGTCCGCCTCGCCGGTCACTCGTGCCCGACCGTGGCCGGCAGCTACCTGCTGAGCCACCGTGCCCTGCGCGCCCTCTACGGCGACGAGACACCGCTGCGCGGCGAGATCGCCGTCGACTTCCGCGAGACGGCCGCAGCCGGAGTCAGCGGCGTCATGGCGGCGGTCGTCGGACTGCTCACCGGCGCCGCCGGAGCTGGCGGCTTCAAGGGGCTGGCCGGACGCTTCGCGCGCCGCGATCTCTTGCGGTTCGCACAGGAGTTGCCCGGCGACATCCGCTTCAGGCGCCTCGACACCGGGCAGAGCGTCACGGCAACGCTGCAACTGGCGCAGGTCCCCGCCGACCCGCGTCTGCCACCGTTGCTGCAACGACTGCTGGCCGGTGACGACGAGCCGGCAACCCGCGAGCTGTTCGCCAGCCTGTGGCAGGAACGGGTGCGCCGCATCCTGCTCGATCATTTCGACGATCCGCGACTGGTGGCTCTGGCGTAAGCGACAAGTTTCATTCAGAATCCCGCTCCGAACGATGCGTCGCCGGCACCCGGCAAGGGGCGGCAGCCACTTTGCCGGCTGCGTCCCCTCGGCTACGGCGCCGCGACCCCGCCGACAACTCGTGTTCGCAACCGGATTCTGCCTGACGTGATTCGCCGCCACCCTGCATCCCCCCGTTGTCTTCTGGCCCGAGTGCTGGCCCTGGCCGTGCTCCTCTGCGGCAGCCAGATGGCAGCGCATGCCGGCCTGGCCATCGCCCTCAACTCGGCAGACGGCACGATCAGCCTGATCGACACCGACAGCTACAAGGTCACCGGCAAGATCAACGTCTGCAAGGAGCCGCACCATTTGATGCCGACTCCCGACGACAAGTCGCTGATCGTCGCCTGCGCCGCCTCCAACCAGTTGGTCTTCTTCGATCCCCTGACCGGCCAAGAGCAGAGGCGCGTGCGAGACATCTCCGACCCCTACCAGCTCGGCTACTCGCCGAACCGCAAATGGTTCGTCGCCACCTCGCTGCGCCTCGACCGCGTCGACATCTACGACCCTGCCGACTTCCGCCTGGTCGCCCGCCTGCCGGCACCCAGGACGCCGTCGCATATGGCCTTCGACGACGCCAGCCAGTTCGTCTTCGTCACCCTGCAGGACTCGAACGAGGTGATGGCTATCAGCCTGCCGACGCAGAAGATCGCCTGGGTGATGCCGGTCGCGGCGACGCCGGCGGGCATCGTCATGTCGCCGGACAACCGCTACCTGCTGGTCGCCAGCATGGGCGAAGGCGTGGTCGAGGTGATCGAGTGGCGGGCACGCAAGAGCGTGCGCAAGATCGCCACCGCGACGGCGGCGCACAACCTGCAGCCGAAGGGCGATGGCCGCCACTTCTACGTCTCCAACCGCACCATCGACGGCAGTATCTCGCTGCTCGACACGCAGACGATGAGCGTCGTCGAGAAGTACGACGTCCCCGGCGGCCCCGACGACATGATGGTCCGCGCCGACGGCAAGGAGTTGTGGACCACCGCCCGCTTCGCGCGCAAGGTCCAGGTCGTCGATCTGGTCAACAAGCAGCTCAAGCTGTCGATTCCGGTCGGCAGTTCGCCGCACGGGGTCTTCTTCCTCAACCACGCCGGGCTCAGGTGAGGATGGTGCGGCTGCATCCCCTACTCGCGCTTGCACTCGGGCTGGCAACGGCAGGCGTGGCCATCGCCGGTACGCCGCCCTCGCCGGGCTGCAAGGGAACGCTCTACCTGACCTTCGACACCGGCAACATGCGCGACGCCGAACTGATCGCCGACACGCTGGCGCGACATGGCGTCAAGGCAACCTTCTTTCTCGCGCAGGAAAAGACGACACGCGGCGACAGTGCCCTCGATGCCAGCTGGGCACCCTACTGGCGGGCGCGCGTCGCCGAAGGCCACGCCTTCGGCAGCCACACCTGGCGCCATGGGAGTTTTCGTGCCGACAGCGGTGCACTGGTGCGCTACCGGCTGCCGGACGGCAGCAGCGAGACGCTGGACGCAGCCGGCGTCTGTGCCGAGTTGCAGCGGCCGGACACGCGTTTCCAGGAACTCACCGGCCGCCGCCTCGACCCGCTCTGGCGAGCGCCCGGCGGCCGCACGACGCCAAACACGCTGACAGCGGCCCAGGCCTGCGGCTACCGTCATGTCGGCTGGGCGGCAGCCGGCTTCCTCGGCGACGAGCTGCCGTCGGAAACCCACCCCAATTCGATGTTGCTGCAGCGCGCCCTCGAGCGCCTTCGCGACGGCGACATCGTCATGGCCCATCTCGGCATCTGGTCACGCAAGGATCCGTTCGCGCCGATGTTCGAGCCGCTGATCGCCGGCCTCAAGGCCAGGGGCTTCTGTTTCGCCACCCGGCGCGGCCAGACATGATCGACGCGCTGACCGAGGCCTTCGTCCACCTTCAGGGCTGGATGTTCGATCGGCTGGTGCAGCCGCCGCTGCTCGCCCTCGGGCTCGGCAGCCATCTCGAAATGGCGTTCGACGGCATCCAGTTCTTCCTCGCCGGCGTGCTGCAGATCGGTTTTGCCTACCTGCTGCTGCGGCCGCTCGAGGCCTGGCGACCGGTCGAGGTCTGGCCCGACCGCCGTGCGGTGCGCGTCAATGTGCTCTACTCGCTGCTCGACCGGCTGGGAATCGTTCCGCTGGCGGTGTTCGCGCTGCTGGCACCACTCTTCGCCGCCGTCGATGGCTGGCTGCGCCTGCATGACATCATCCCGCCGCAGCTCGAAGACCTCTTGCCGGCGCTGGAGACGAGGCCGTTGCTCTGTTTTCTCGTCTACCTGCTGCTCCTCGACTTCGCCGAATACTGGCGCCACCGGCTGTCGCATGTCCTGCGCTGGTGGTGGGCGCTGCACGCGATCCATCACAGCCAGCGGCGGATGACCCTGTGGACCGACAGCCGCAACCATCTGCTCGAGGACCTGATCGGTGGCTTCTGGTTCGCCGGCATCGCCCTGCTGATCGGTGTGCCGCCGGGGCAGTTCATCGGCCTGCTGCTCGTCGTCAAGACGGTCGAGAATCTCGCCCACGTCAATGCCCGTCTCTCCTTCGGACGCCTCGGCGAAAGGCTGCTGGTCAGCCCGCGCTACCACCGCTGGCACCACGCGCTGGACCTGCCGCCGGGCCGCCAGTACCGCCACGGCTGCAACTTCGCCGTCCTGCTGCCGGTCTGGGACCAGCTTTTCGGCACCCAGTACCGCGGGCAGGCACTGCCGCCCTGCGGTCTCGCCGGCGACCCGCTGCCGCCTGACGCCGCCAGCAGCGGCTTCTGGCGACAGCAGTGGCAGGGACTGCAGGCCTTCGTCGCCGCCTTGCAACCACGCGCCGGGACCGCCAACGAAGCACAGCAGGCAGGCACGCATGCTCGATGACGCCCGCGCCTTCGCCCTCCGCGCGCACAACGGCCAGATGTACGGCAACTTCCCGTACTCCTGGCACCTCGAGGCCGTCGTGGAACTGCTCGCTCCCTACGGTGTGCAGGCGCAGATCATCGGTTATCTGCACGATGTCGTCGAGGACACGGCGGTCGGCGAGGACGAAGTGCACGCCCGTTTCGGGCCTTTCGTCGGCGAATGCGTCGGACTGCTCACCGACGCGGCCGGCGCGACGCGCGCCGAACGCAAGGCGCAGACCTACGCCCGCCTGGCGACCGTCAGTGGTCCGGCAGAGCTTGCACTGGTGGTCAAGGCCGCCGACCGCCTGGCCAACGTCAGGAGTTGCGTCGCCGACCGGCGACAGTCGCTCTGGGAGGTCTACCGCCACGAGCATCCTGCTTTTCGCGACTCGGCCTACCGCCCCGGGCTCTGCGAACCGCTCTGGTGCCAACTCGACATGCTGCTGGCACCGGCTTCCATCCAGGTCAGCGATGGCTGAGCCCTGCCTGCGGCCGCAGTCCCGGCTGCCTGCCTCTTCCGCTGTCGCGGCGCAGCGCTGGCCCATGGCGAACCCGGTCTGCCGACGCGCTCGGCGCAGTGGCCCATGATGGCGATCGTGCGTCGCGCGGTGATCGCGCTCTGCCTGCTCCTGGCGGCTTGCGTCCCGGGGCCCGAGAAGGCAGGGGAACTCACGCGCGTGTCGATGCAGGAGTATTTTCGCTACGATCCGCAGTTCAAGGGTCAGGGCATCGAGGTTCTCGAGGTCCGCGTCACCGGCGGACAGGACAAGCAACTCGAAGGCGTGGCGACGATCCGCCACGCCGGCAAGACCCACGAGGTGCCGGTGATCATCGTCCTCGATGCCGTCAACCTGGCCTGGTTTGCCCAGCCTGGCGGGCTCGCCTTCCTGGCGCGCAAGCCAGGCGACGCCACCACGGGAACACTGAAATAGGAGGCCCATGAGCTCTCCCCGAGAGTCAGCCGGCCCGCACGGCCTACTGCGGATCATCGTCCTCGCGACGCTCCTGGCCAGTGGCTGCGGCGAGTCCGAGCAGGCAACGACGGCCATGATCCCCGGTGAGAGGCAGCCGTTCTCCGGCAACTGGAGCCCGAACGGAACGCAACAGGTTCTCGATCTTGGCACAGGACGGCGGGCGGGCGTCTTCCGGCTCAGCGGTTCGCTCATGCTGACCGGCAAGCAGCGCCTGGCGCGTGGGTTCGGAACCGAGGTCATTGGTTTCTCGGATACCGCCAGCGGCCTGCTCGCCCGCAGCGTATGGACCGACGAGCATGGCGACCGCGTGTTCAGCGAGCTGCGCGGTGAAGGAATCGGTCCAGGGCGGCGAATCGAAGGCAGCATCATCGGTGGCACCGGTCGCTATGCCGGCATACGCGGCGAGTACCGTTTCGAGTGGCAGCGCCTCACCCCGATCGAAGGCGACGAACTCGCGGGCCGCGTCGTCGGGCTGCAGGGCTGGGCGCAGGTCGACCGGTCCGAAGCGGTATCGCCGGTGAAGACAGGAGGCGGCAAATGAGCACATCCGGTTTCGCAAGCGCAAGAAACCTCAAGCTGGCGGCCGTCCTGCTCGTCTTCTGCGGTCTCTGGTTCATGGCGGTGCCCGAGGGACTGACGCGCGAGGCGTGGCAACTGTTTGCCATCTTCGCGGCCGCCATTCTTTCGGTGGTGCTCAATGCACTGCCGCTCCTGACGTCCGCGCTGCTGGCCTGCGCGCTGGTCGTCCTGACCGGCACGCTGCCACCGGCGAAGGCCTACGGCTCCTTCGCCAACGCCACCGTCCTCCTGGTCGTCACGGCTTTCCTGGTATCACAATCGGTAGTCAAGAGCGGGCTCGGCAAACGGATCAGCCTGTTGGTCGTGTCGCTGTTCGGCAAATCGACACTTGGCCTGGCGTACAGCATCTTCATCACCGATACACTCATCTCGCCCGGCTTTCCGAGCAACACGGCGCGCGGCGGCGTCCTTTTCCCGGTCATCCTGGCACTCGCCCAGAACAGTGGTTCGACACCCGACGACGACAGCAAGCGCCGCCTCGGCGGCTACCTGATGTTCTGCGGTATGGCCAGCCTGGCGATCACTTCGGCGCTGTGGTTCACGGCCACATCGGGCAACCCGATCGGCGCCGGCCTGGCGGCCGAGCAAGGGCTGCAGGTGAACTTTGGCTCCTGGCTCCTTGCATCCTGTGTACCATCGCTGCTGGTCATTGCCCTGCTACCGCTGCTGCTGTACCGGCTCTTCCCCCCAGGGATCACCGACACTCCGCATGCTCCGGAACACGCACGACGCGAGTTGCGGACGATGGGAGCGATGTCGCTGCACGAGAAGATCACGGCGGTGACCTTCGCCGTCATGATCACCGGCTGGGTACTCGCAGCCCCCTTTGAGCTCAACCTGACGGCGATCGCCCTTGCCGGTCTGGCAACCCTGCTGATCAGCGGCGTCCTGACGCTCGACGACATGCAACAACAGGGTGGCACGCTGGTCACTTTCATCTGGCTGGCGGTGCTGTTCGGAATCAGCGGACAACTCAACGAGATGGGCTTCATGGGTTACGTCGGAGAACGACTGGCGATGGCGCTCGAAGGCATCTCCTGGCCGCTGGCCTACGTCTCGCTGCTCGTCATCTACGTCCTGCTGCACTACATGTTCGTCAGTCAGAACGCGCAGGTGCTGGCGCTCCTCGGCGTCTTTCTCGACGTCGGGGTGAAGTCGGGTGTGCCGGTTGCCCTGATGGCCTACGCGCTGCTGTTCGCCAGCAGCTACTTCTCGGTCATCACACCACAGGGAGGGAGCCAGAACATCATCTTCGTCGCCAGTGGATATCTCAAGCAGGGAGAACTCTACCGGCTGGGTCTGCTGACGACGACCTTCTGCCTGCTGGTATTCCTGGTTGTTGGCACCCCGTGGATACTCTGGGTCGGCTAGTCACCCGTCGGGGGTCAAGAGCCCAGGGCCGCGTCGACAGCGGGCGGCGCACGGCTAGCGGAAGACGATCACCGGCACCCGTGAGTACGACAGCACTTTCTGCGTCACGCTGCCGAGGAGCAACTTCTTGATCTCGCTGCGCCCGCGCGAAGCCATGAAGATGGCGTCACATCGCCTCTTCCTCGCGGCGTCGATGATTCCTTCATGGGTGGTCGCCGGCTTGCTGATCAGCCCCACGTAATCGACGCCAGCCGCCAGCGCTGCCTGC
Source organism: Candidatus Accumulibacter conexus (assembly GCA_017592775.1). Taxonomy (GTDB): domain Bacteria; phylum Pseudomonadota; class Gammaproteobacteria; order Burkholderiales; family Rhodocyclaceae; genus Accumulibacter; species Accumulibacter conexus. The sequence continues at coordinate 24,804 of JAGFNJ010000002.1, forward strand.
GCAATCTCGTCGAGGTATGTCTCACCGGTGGTCCGCGCCAACCGGTGGAGCGTGGTCAGCACCTTCTTGTCGATCAGATCGCCGTCACCGAAAGCGGCGGGCTGCAGCAGCGGCATCGCGTAATAACCGGTGACCTTCGCCCCGAGAGACTTGGCCAGCCTGATGCCCGCCTTGATGGCCTTGCGCGAGACGACCGAACCATCGGTCGGAATGAGGATGTTCTTGAACATGTGGCTTGCTCCCGGCAGACCTTCGGCACGAAGGGGTCATCCCCGTCGTCGTGTCCCGCGGCCCGTGGCACACCCCTCCCCACCGGAGCTGCCGGCGACGGGAGGAAAGACGAGACCCGTTGCCGTATGGTAGGCCCGCGCCGCGAACGGCGTCAATTGCCCGCCCACATCGTACCGCCGCGATACGAACGCCTGCGGTACAATTGCCGGCCTTCGCCCGGTGGCGTCCATGGCCCGCTGCGGCAGCGGTGACATACCGGCAGGCGGCGTGCCCCCGACCCTCGGCGTCGTTCGCTCACCCGCGCTTGCGGCCCCCATCGCCCGTTTCCGGCCTGACTTTCACGCATTCGATCTTCCAGAGGTTCCTTCGTGCTCATCGCCAACAACATCACCATGCAGTTCGGGGCCCGCCCCCTGTTCGAGAACGTCTCCCTCAAGTTCGGCGAGGGCTATCGCTACGGACTGATCGGCGCCAACGGCTCGGGCAAATCGACCTTCATGAAGATCCTGGCGCGCGAACTCGAACCGACTGCCGGCAACGTCACCAAGGACGCCCACGAACGCATGGCCTACCTGCGCCAGGACCAGTTCGCCTTCGAGGAGCAGCGGGTGATCGACGTCGTCATGATGGGACACGAGGAAATGTGGGCCTGCATGCTCGAGAAGGATGCCATCTACGCCAACCCGGATGCCACCGAGGCCGACTACATGCACGCCGCCGACCTCGAAGCCCGCTTTGCCGAGTACGGCGGCTACAGCGCCGAGTCGCGCGCTGGCGAACTGCTGCTCGGCGTCGGCATTCCGGCAGCGCAGCACCATGGCCCGATGAGTGATGTCGCACCCGGCTGGAAACTGCGCGTCCTGCTGATCCAGGCGCTGTTCGCCGACCCGGACATCCTGCTCCTCGACGAGCCGACGAACAACCTCGACATCGGCACGATCCGCTGGCTGGAGAACGTGATCAACGAGCGCAACAGCACGATGGTCATCATCTCGCACGATCGCCACTTCCTCAACCAGGTCTGCACGCACATGGCGGACCTCGACTACGGCAAGATCACCGTCTACCCCGGCAACTACGACGACTTCATGGAAGCCTCGACGCAGGCCCGGCAACGCCAGCAGAGCGCCAACGCCAAGGCCAAGGAGCGGATTGCCGAACTGCAGAGCTTCGTCCGCCGCTTCTCGGCCAACGCGTCGAAGGCCAAACAGGCCACCTCACGCCTGAAGCTGATCGACAAGCTGAAGCCCGAGGACGTCAAGCCGTCATCGCGCCAGTATCCCTGGATCCGCTTCGAGTTCGACGACAAGGAAAAGCTGCACCGGCAGGCGGTCGAGATCCAGAATCTCGGCTTCGCCTATCACGGTGCCGAGCGGCCACTCTTCAGCAAGCTCGACCTCAGCCTCAACGGCGGCGACAGACTGGCGATCATCGGCGAGAACGGCGTCGGCAAGACGACGCTGCTGAAGCTGCTGATGGGTGAACTGCAGCCGCAGCGCGGCAGCATCAAATGGGCCGAAAAGGCGCGCCCGGGGTACTACGCGCAGGACCACGCGGTCGACTTCGACAGCGATCGCAGCCTGACCGACTGGATCGCCAGCTACGCCCGCGGCAGCGCCGACGAGGGCGACGATCTGGCGACACTGATCCGTGGCACCCTCGGCCGACTGCTGTTCTCGGGCAACGAGGTGCAGAAAGCGGTGCGCGTCATCTCCGGCGGCGAACAGGGGCGGATGATCTTCGGCAAGCTGATGCTGCAGCGACCGAACGTACTGGTGATGGACGAACCGACCAACCACCTCGACATGGAATCGATCGAGTCGCTCAACACCGCGCTCGAGAAGTTCAGGGGGACGCTGATCTTCGTCTCGCACGACCGCGAGTTCGTCTCGTCACTGGCGACGCGGGTGCTCGAGATCCGTCCCGACGGCACGCTGGTGAACTACCTCGGCAACTACGAGGACTACCTCGCCAGCCAGGGTCTCGCCTGAGGCGGCGCGCCGCGTCACGGCAACCCTCGGTCAGGCGATGACGCCGCCACCGAGGCAGACGCGGCTCTCGTACACCACCACCGACTGCCCCGGGGTCACCGCCCACTGCGGCTCGGCGAAGCGAATCCGGCAGGCATCCGCCGCCACCCACTCGATCTCGCAAGGCGCATCGGCCTGCCGGTAGCGCGTCTTCGCCGTATACACCCAGTGCGCGTGCGGCGGCTGCGCGGACACCCAGGACAGATCGCGGGCGGTCAGCTCCTCGCTGAGCAGCGCGGGGTGATGGTGGCCCTGCACGACATGCAGGACGTTGTTGACGATGTCCTTGCCGGCGACGAACCAGGCGTCGTGGTCGCCGCTCGCGCCACCCCTGCCGCCCTTGACGCCGCCGATGTGCAGCCCCTTGCGCTGGCCGATCGTGTGGTAGGCGACGCCGTCGTGCTCACCGAGGACGCGGTCGTCGTCGAGGCAGCGAATCTCGCCCTTCTGCGGCGGCAGGTAGCGCATCAGGAACTCCTTGAAAGGTCGCTCGCCGATGAAGCAGATGCCGGTCGAGTCCTTCTTCAGTGCAACATGCAGGCCGGCAGCGGCGGCGATCCGGCGCACCTCGCGCTTGTACAGGCCGGCGAGCGGGAACAGCGTCCGCGCCAGGTGCTCCTGCTGCAGCCGATGCAGGAAATAGCTCTGGTCCTTGGTGCCATCCTCGGCCTTGAGCAGCTGCCAGGCGCCCTGGAACTCGCGCACACCGGCGTAGTGACCGGTGGCGATACGGTCGGCGCCGATCGTCGCCGCGTGCTCGAGGAAGACCTTGAACTTGATCTCGGAATTGCAGAGGACGTCCGGATTCGGCGTCCGCCCGGCCTCGTACTCGCGCAGGAAATGGGCGAAGACGCGCTCGCGGTACTCGGCGGCGAAGTTCATCACCTCGACGTCGATCCCCAGCGTGTCGGCGACACTCATGACGTCGACCAGATCCTGGCGCGACGCGCAGTGCTCGTCGGTATCGTCGTCCTCCCAGTTCTTCATGAACAGACCGACCACCTGCCAGCCCTGCTGCTTGAGCAGCAGCGCCGCCACCGCCGAATCGACGCCGCCGGAGAGTCCGACGACCACTGTCCTTCCTTCGTTCATCTCTCTTGTCCCTGCAGACATCGGCTCACGGGCCGGCAGCCGGCGCCCCGGCGGCCAGCGAGGCCATCGCGGCCAGCGAACTCTCTTCCTCGCCGCCGCCGGCGAGCCATTCCGGCAGCGGCATCACCACCGCCGGCCGGCCATTGTCGCGAAACCAGCTATCGACGACGTAGTGCCGCGATGTGCCGGCCTCCCCGTCCGGCGTCGTCGCTGCCGCCGTCTCGCCGATCTGCGCCGAGAAGTGCACGGCGAACAGGTAGCGGGTTCGCTGCACCGGCTCGAGCACCTGATGGAAGCGCAACCAGCGACGATTCTCGAGCATGCGCAGCAGGCGGGTGGTGGTCGTCGAGTGATCGATGCAGTCCATGCGGCCGTCGATCCCGTCGTCGGCAACATTGCCGCCACGGTCGGCAGCGATCGCAGTCTGCTCACCCGCCCAGGCGAGCAGCCAGCCGATGACCAGCGACAACCGGTCGCGTTCGTCGGCAGCGTCGCCGGCTGCCGCGAGAAAGGCCTCCACCTGCGCGAACTGCCGGTCAGTGTAGCGCACCTCCGCCTCGTGCAGGCAGCCGTAGTTGTAGCAGACCCGCAGCGTCTCGTCGGCCGCTGCCGTCTGCGCCAGCGCCGACAAGAGGAGGGCGATCAGCCAGCGCATGCGTAGTGGCTCAGGAGCTGCAGCGGGTAACGTCTGCCGGCCAGCCAGTCGTCGATGCAGCGCAGGACCATCGGACTGCGGTGCTGCGCCTGCCGCGCCCGGATTTCATCCACCGTCAGCCAGTGGGCCGCCAGGATGCCGGCGTCGAGCTGCCGCGCGGGATCATGGCCGACGATCTCGCCGGCGAAGGCAAAGCGCAGATAGGCGAGATCGCCGGCGCCGGTGGGATAGAGGTAGATGCCGACCAGCGCGTCGGGGCGCATCGTGTACGCAGTCTCCTCGAGCGTCTCGCGAACGGCTGCGTCGAGCAGCGACTCACCCCAGTCGAGATGGCCCGCGGGCTGGTTGAAGCGGATGCCGTACTCCGTTTCCTCTTCGACGAGCAGGAAGCGGCCATCGCGTTCGAGTACCGCGGCGACGGTGACGTTCGGTTTCCAGATCATGTCGGGAGCCCAGCGGGGGTCGGCGAAGCCGCCATTTTACCGCCAACCGGGAGGCGAAATCGGCTAGAATTTCCGCTTCAGGTTTACCGGCACGAGGGGAGAAGAGGATGTCCATGGCGGATCGCGACGGCTTCATCTGGTACGATGGCAAGCTGGTCCCATGGCGTGCGGCCACCACCCACGTGCTGACCCATACCCTGCACTATGGCATGGGCGTCTTCGAGGGCATCCGCGCCTACAAGGCGGCCAGGGGCACGGCGATCTTCCGCCTCGCCGAGCATACCGAGCGCCTGTTCAACTCCGCCTACATCTTCCAGATGAAGATGCCCTACGACCGGGAAACCCTGCTCGAAGCCCAGAAGGAAGTCGTGCGCGCGAATGGCCTCGAGTCGTGCTACATCCGGCCGATCGTCTTCTATGGATCGGAAGCGATGGGCATCGCCGCCACCGCGATCAGCACGCATGTCGCCATCGCCGCCTGGCCGTGGGGTGCGTACCTCGGTGCCGAGGGAATGGAGAAGGGCATCCGCGTCAAGACCTCGTCCTTCACCCGCCATCACGTGAATATCAACATGTGCCGCTCGAAGTCGGTCGGCACCTACACCAACTCGATCCTCGCCCATCAGGAGGTGGCGCACGACGGTTACGACGAGGCGCTGCTGCTCGACGTCGACGGCTACGTCGCCGAAGGTGCCGGCGAGAATGTCTTCATCGTCAAGAAAGGCAAGCTGTACACACCCGACCTGACGTCGTGCCTCGAGGGAATCACGCGCGCCTCGGTACTCGAACTCGCCGACGAACTCGGCATCCCGGTGGTCGAGAAGCGCATCACGCGCGACGAGGTCTATTGCGCCGACGAGGCCTTTTTCACCGGCACCGCCGCCGAAGTGACGCCGATCCGCGAACTCGACAATCGCCAGATCGGCGCCGGCCACCGCGGCCCGATCACGACGAGAATCCAGAGCCTGTTCTTCGACTGCGTCAACGGCCGCGTGCCGGCGCACGAAGACTGGCTTGCCTACGTCTAACCGCTGTCTGCAAGGTTACCGAGAAGATGTCCCAGAACGACCAACCGAAGCCCATTGCGGTCACCGCTCACGACCTGCCACTGCACTGTCCGACGAAGGACGCGCCGCTCTGGGCCAGGCACCCGCGCGTCTTCCTCGACATCACGCAAAGCGGCGAGGTCACCTGCCCGTATTGCAGCGCCCACTACGTGCTGCAGGGCGGGCTGCCGAAGGGCCACCACTGAGCCTCCGCTACCCGACCACGGGTAGCGCGCCGCACAGCCAGCGATGAAAGCTCTCGTCGTCGCGCCTTCGTGGATCGGTGACTCGGTGCTGGCACAGCCGCTGTTCACCCGCCTGCACGAGCGGATCCCGGGCCTGCAGCTCGACGCACTGGCGCCGCGCTGGGTGGCGCCGGTCCTCGAACGGATGCCGCAGATCAACCGCATCATCGACAGTCCGTTCGCGCATGGCGAACTGTCGCTGCGGACGCGCCACCGCGTCGCCCGCGAACTGGCACGCGGCGGCTACCAGCGCGCCTATGTCCTGCCCAACTCGCTGAAGTCGGCGCTGATCCCCTTCCTTGCCGACATCCCCGAGCGCATCGGTTTCATCGGCGAAACCCGCTACGGACTCATCAACCGCCGCCACACGCTCGACAAGAAGCTGCTGCCGCAGATGGCCGAGCGCTTCGCCCAGCTCGCCGAAGCGCCGGGGGCGCCGCTGCCACGACCGCTGCCGCAGCCGTGCCTGCACGCCAGCCCGGCGCAGCGCATCGAGACGCTGGCAGCGCTCGGAGTCAGCCTGCCAGCGAAGCTGGCGGTCTTCTGTCCCGGCGCCGAGTACGGGCCGGCGAAGCGCTGGCCGGCAAGGCATTTTGCTGCCCTGGCAGCCGCCCTGGCCCGGCACGGCTACGCCGTCTGGCTGCTCGGATCGGCCAAGGACAGGCCGGTCGGCGAGGAGATCCTCGACCATGCCAGCCCCGGCAGCCTGCCGCTCAATCTCTGCGGCACGACGACCCTGGCGCAGGCGATCGACCTGCTCGGCGCCGCCTCGCTGGTCGTCTGCAACGATTCCGGCCTGATGCACGTGGCGGCCGCCCTCGGCCGCCGGGTGGTCGCGGTTTACGGCTCGTCGTCGCCCGACTTCACGCCGCCCCTCTCGGAAAAGGCGACCATCATCAGCCTCAATCTCGCCTGCAGTCCCTGCTTCAAACGGCAGTGCCCCCTCGGTCACCTCGACTGCCTGCAGCAGCTCGAACCGCAGCGCGTGCTCGCAGCCTGCCTCGGAGGAGTCGCCGCATGATGATCATCTTCGCCACGCCCGAGGATGTCGAGGCCGCCTTCTACGAAGCCATCGCCCGCGCCGACCTCGGCGCCCTGATGAGCGTCTGGGCCGAAGACGAGGAGATCGTCTGCATTCATCCGACGGGCCAGCGCCTCGTCGGTGCCGACGCGATCCGCGACAGCTGGCGCAGCATCTTCGCCAACAACCCGCGCCTGTCGGTGCGACTGAGCCGCGGCGTCCGCTGGAGCGGCATGCTGCTGTCGGTGCACACGGTCGTCGAAATGCTGTACATCGGCGATGACCGCAAGGCGCACGGCCCGATGCTCGCCACCAACGTCTTCCAGCGCGGCGCCAGCGGCTGGCGGCTGCTGGCGCATCACTCATCGACCGCGGCGGAGCGCGAAGCCACCGAGGGCGATGGCAGCGGCGACCGCAACACCCCGCGGACGCTGCATTGATCCCGTATCGCGCCCCCGGCTGGCTGCCCGGCGGCCACCTGCAGACCGTCCATCCACTGCTCATCCGCCCCGACCCGCTGCCTTACGACCGGCAGCGCTGGGAAACGCCGGACGGCGACTTCATCGACCTCGACTGGCTGGCCGCCCCCGGCGGCGCAGCGGCGCAGCACGATGCGCCGCCGCTGCTGGTCGTCTTTCACGGTCTCGAAGGAAGTTCGAACAGTCACTACGTACTGACGCTGCTGGCTGCTGCGGCAGCGATCGGCTGGGCGGCGGTGGCGGTCAACTTCCGTGGCTGTTCGGGCGAGAGCAATCGGCTGCCACGCGCCTACCATTCGGGCGACAGCGAGGAGATCGACTGGATCCTGCGCCGTCTGCGGGCAGCCTTCCCGGTGCGCCGGCACTACGCCGTCGGCGTTTCGCTCGGTGGCAACGCGCTGCTCAAGTGGCTGGGCGAACGCGGTACCACGGCGAGCGCTTGCCTGCACGCGGCGGCCGCCGTCAGCGCCCCGGTCGATCTCGCCGCCTGTGGTCATCATCTCGCGCGCGGCTGCAACCGTGTCTACACTTGGCACTTCCTGCACAGCCTGAAGCGCAGCGCCGCCAGCAAGCTGCGCCGCTACCCCGGCCTGTTCGACGAGCGGCGGATGCGCGCGGCGAAAAACCTGTACGAGTTCGACGATGTCGTCACGGCGCCGCTGCATGGCTTCGCCGGCGCCGACGACTACTGGCGACGGGCGTCGAGCAAACCGTGGCTCGCCGGAATCCGGCTGCCGACACTGCTGCTGCACGCCGTCAACGACCCCTTCCTGCCGCCACGGGCGCTGCCGGCCGCCAGCCAGGTCGGCCGCAGTGTCCGCATCGACTTCCCGCGCCAGGGTGGCCACGTCGGCTTCGTCACCGGCAGTCCGCCGGGGCAGCTCGTGTGGTTGCCACAACGCATCCTGCACTACTTCCAGCACGAGGTTTGAGATGAACGCTTCCCTGCCGCCAGAAATCTTCAAGGCTTACGACATCCGCGGCATTGTCGGCAGGACGCTGACGCCGGCCATCGTCAGCCGCATCGGCCATGGACTCGGTTCGCTGGCGGTCGAGCGCGGCCAGCGCGCGATCGCCGTTGGCCGCGACGGACGACTGTCGGGCCCGGAGTTGGCGGAGGCATTGATGGCCGGCATCCGCATGGCCGGCATCGACACCATCGACGTCGACTGCGTGCCGACGCCGGTCGTCTACTTCGCGGCGCACGAACTCGGCTGCCAGAGCTGCGTCGCCGTCACCGGCAGCCACAACCCGCCCGACTACAACGGACTGAAGATGGTCATCGGCGGCGAGACCCTGGCCGGGGAGACGATCCAGGGCATCCGGCTGCGCGTCGACGCCGACTGCCTGCAGCACGGCGCGGGCCAGGCGAGCAGCGCCGACGTGCAACCGGCGTACCTGGCGCGGATCACCAGCGACGTCCACCTGGCGCGGCCGATGAAGATCGCCATCGACTGCGGCAACGGCGTCGCTGGCGGCATCGCGCCGCAACTGTTCCGGGCACTGGGTTGCGAAGTCGTCGAACTGTTCTGCGAAGTCGATGGCAGCTTCCCCAACCACCACCCAGACCCGTCAAAGCCCGAGAACCTGCAGGACCTGATCCGGGCGCTGCGCAACACCGAGGCGGAAATCGGACTCGCGTTCGACGGTGACGGCGACCGTCTCGGCGTCGTCACCCGGGACGGCGCGATCATCTATCCCGATCGCCAGTTGATGCTCTTTGCCGCTGACGTCCTGCGCCGCTGTCCCGGCCAGCCGATCATCTACGATGTCAAGTGCACCCGTCTGCTGGCACCCTGGATCCGGCAGCACGGCGGCGAGCCCCTGATGTGGAAGACCGGTCATGCTCTGGTCAAGGCGAAGCTGAAGGAAACCGGATCGCCGCTGGCGGGCGAAATGAGTGGCCACGTCTTCTTCAAGGAACGCTGGTTCGGCTTTGACGACGGCCTCTATGCCGGCGCGCGGCTGCTCGAAATCGTCTCGCAGGCGGCCGACGCCAACGCCGTCCTGCATGCCCTGCCCGACAGCAGCTCGACACCCGAGCTCAACATCGGCATGCGCGAGGGCGAACCCTTCGCACTGATCGAGGAGTTGCAGCGGCAGGCGCACTTCGAGGGCGCACGCGAGATCATCAGCATCGACGGTCTGCGCGTCGAGTACGCCGACGGTTTCGGCCTCGCCCGCCCGTCGAACACGACGCCGGTGGTCGTCCTGCGCTTCGAGGCCGACTCGGCCGCTGCGCTGGCACGCATCCAGGCGGATTTCCGACGCGTCTTCAACGAGGCGCGTCCCGATCTGCATCTGCCCTTCTGACCCGTCGTCAGCCACCCGGGATACCGCCAAGGACGAGCCACCGTGATCACCGAGCAGTCCCTGCAGAAAGCCTTTCTCTTCCGCCAGCCGATCGTCAGCCGGCAGCAGGAACTCGCCGGCTACCAGCTCCTCCTGCGCAGTGCAGAAGCCGGCGGCGACGAGCGCCAGCAGAACCTCACCACAGCCGCGCTCTGCGCCGCCTACCTGGAACTGGGAATGCAGAGCGCGCTCGGCAACAACTGCGCCTACCTCGGGATCACGCCCGACTTCCTGCAACAGGAAGCGCTCGAGTTGCTGCCGGCAGCCGGCGTCGTCCTCGAACTGCTGCTCGATCGCCCGCCGGACAAGACGGTCCAGATCCGCTGCCGCTGCCTGCGTGACCGCGGCTACGTGCTGGCACTCGGTGACTACCGCGGTATCGATGATCGCAGCCGGCCGCTGCTGCCGATGGTCGATGTCATCAAGATCGACGCCCGCACGACGGACCAGCGCACGCTGGCCAACCTCGCCGGCTCGTTGCGCAACCTGCCGATCAAGCTGCTGGCGCAGGGTGTGGACAGCCGCGAGTTGCTCGAGCGTTGCCGCAACCTCGGCTTCGCGCTCTTTCAGGGCCGCCATTTCGCGCAGGCCGAGATCGTCAGCGGCCGCCGCCTGTCGGCCTCGCAGGCGGCGCTGATCCGGCTGATCAACCTCGTCGGGCGCGATGTCGATGTGGCGTTGATCGAGGACGCCTTCAAGCACGAACCGGCGCTGACGCTCAACCTGCTGCGCGTCGTCAACTCGGTCGGGCACCGTGGCAACCGCCTCTCACAACCGGTGACCTCGCTGCGACACGCGATCAACCTCTTCGGCCGGCGCCATCTGCAGCGCTGGCTGTCGCTGCTGCTGCTCGCACCGGGCAGCGCCAGCAGCGACCCGACGCAGTCACCGCTGCTGCAGGTGGCGGCGCTGCGCGGACGCATGATGGAGTTGCTGATCGCCGTCGACCCGTCCGGCGAGAGCGGCAGGCTGGCCGACCTGGCGTTCATGACCGGCATCCTGTCGATGATGCCGGCAGCGCTCGGACTGCCGATCGACGAGATTCTCGGCCAGATCGCCGTCGAGGACGAGGTGCGCGCCGCGCTCTGCCACCACGCCGGGGTGCTGGGCGGAATCCTCGCCCTGCTCGAGCGATTCGACAACGACGACGCCAGCGGCTGCGACGAGTTGCTCGGGCAATTGCCGGGGCACCTCGATCGTCAGACGCTCAACACCTGCCTCAGCGTCGCGCTGCGCTGGCTGAACGGCAACGGCGGCCAGTAGTCCGTTCCAGCGCGTCACCGGACCACCGCCCATCCGAGCGGGCGTCATGTGGTTTTCTGCCGAGCATTGCCGGCAGAAAACCGGCCAGAGACACCAGCCAGGGCGGTGCTCGCCGCCACTGACACCGCCGCCGGGTCGCCAGCCGCCGCGGGCTGCCGCGCCGGCAACTGCCCATCAGCGTGCTGAATCGGCGCCGCTGAAGCACTTGCCCACTTCGAGTTCCTTGCCCTCCTTCACCGCCAGGTACTTCTGCAGGAAGGAGCTGTCGATGTCGCGCAGGTCGGCGCGCTGTCTGGGCTGCCGGTAGCGGTTGAGGTGCCCGGGCCCGCCGTTGTAGACGGCGTAGGTGGCACGGGCGAGATCATCGGCATCGCCAGCCGCCGCTGCCTCGCTCCGCGCCAGCGCGTAGTCGCGCAGATAGTGGTGCAGGATCTCGGCGCCGGCGCGGCCGTTGTAGGCGACGTCGCCATGCAGCCCGGCGACATCATAGAAACCGCGCCACACGCGCGGGTACACCTGCATCAGTCCGACGGCGCCGATCCCCGATTGAATCGGCTGCACCTTCCCCTTGCGGCGAACGAACTGCCGCCAGCAACTTTCCTGCCAGGCAGTCGCCAGCACCAGGTCGCGGTAGAGTTCGCTGAACCGCGGCTCGATTGCCCGTCCGGCGCCTTCCCGCTGTTGCCAGGTGGCATCGGCAGTGCGCTGCAGCAGCGTCCGCATCGCCGGCAGATACTCCGGCAGGTCGCTGCGCGTCGGCAGCCAGTCGTTCAGGCGCCGGGCCAGCGCCGCCGTCTCCGGGTCGATCGCCAGCGGCGCCGGCACGGGCGCGGCGAAGGCGCTGGCAACGAGCCAGCTCGCATTGTTGGCCGTCGCCGCCGGCAGGCTCGCGCGGAGCAGCCGGCTCGGCTGCGCGGCGGGCAGCGGCGGGCCGAAACCGAAAAGCAGCCGCAGATCCGGGTCGAGCGCCAGATCGTAGGCCAGCGGATCGCCGGCGCTCGCCGGAAGCACCAGGCGGGCGAGCTCGCGCAACGCCTGCGGCGTCACCCGCACGCCAATTGCGTCGCTGAGCGCCTGCGCCGCGCGCAGCGCATCACCGGCCTCGAGCAGCGCGCGCAGCGACTTCGTCGCCTGGCTGTCGAGTTCCTTCGTCAACTGCCGCAGCTCCGGCGCCAGGCGGTCCCAACTGAGGAGGAAGAGTTCGCGCAACGGCTCGGGAACCGGCGCCTCGTTCGCCAGCAGGGCCACCCCGTCGTAGCGGCCACTGAGCAGGACGAGCAGGAACCGCTGCCGGCGAACGGCGTCATCCGATTCGCCAGCGGCGTGCTTGACGACCCGTGTCAGGAAGGCATCCCAGAACTCGGCAGCCTCGACCTTCGACACCTGCGACCGCTGTCGACGAAGCTCGGGTACCGGTTTTCCGCCCTGGCGCAGGAGTTCGCCGACGACCTCCCACGGATTGGCGCCAGCGTCGCGAGCCAGCGCCGGCACCGCCAGGGCGGCCAGCAGAAGCGGCAGCAGCGTGCAGGGGCGCTTCACCCGCGACGGCTGCCTGCGGTCCCGACCCAGGTCAAGGAGACTGGCGCCGGCGGCCACGGCACGACCGAGCAGCGACCGGGCAGCAACGGAAAAACGTGCCGCCCGAGCCGTGGCAGCGCCGAGTGCTGTCATCGACGCTGTCCCTGCAGCCAATCCCTGACCGCCAGCCCGGTCCCGAAATCCCAGGGCTTGAGCTTCTCCGGAGCGATCAGCCTGAACTCGGCGAGTTCCTCGTTGAGCCGGATCTCGCCGTGCGCGGGAAGATGGTAGGCGATGACCACCTCGTGCCTGCGGGCGAAGGGATAGACGCCGATCAGCGTCGTCGCACCGGCAGTGAGCCCCAGTTCCTCGCGCACTTCGCGCGCGACGCCGGCGGCGGGATCCTCACCGCGTTCGAGGAAGCCGGTGATCAGACCGAAGGCGCCGGGCGCCCAGGCGTGGTTGCGGGCGAGCAGGATGCGGCCCTCATACTCGACCAGCGCCGCCAGCACCGGCGCCGGATTGTCCCAGTGGACGAAACCGCAGCCCGCCCCGCAGACGAGCCGCTCGCGGCCGCCTTCCTCGCCGGCGACGAGGACGGCAGCGCAGCGCGGGCAGAAACGCCAGTCGTTCATTCGCCGCCGGCCGCCAGCTCGCGGATATCGGCCAGCAGGCGATCGACCGTCTCCGGCGCGGTATCCCAGCCGCACATGAAACGGCTGCCGCCGGCCGCGATGAAGTTGTAGAACAGCCAGCCGCGCGCCCGCAGGCCGGCATCGACGCGCTCGGGCAGGTGCACGAAGACGCCGTTCGCCTGCACCGGAAAGATCGCCGGCCAGCCGGTCGCCTCGGCCAGCCCGCCGGCCAGACGCCGGGCCATCGCGTTGGCGTGCGCGGCATGGCGCAGCCAGGCGCCGTCGTCGAGAATGCCGAGCCACGGCGCCGAGAGGAAGCGCATCTTCGACGCCAGTTGTCCGGCCTGCTTGCAGCGGTAGGCGAAATCCTCTGCCAGGCGGCGGTCGAAGAACAGCACCGCCTCGCCGACCGGCAATCCCATCTTGGTGCCGCCGAAACAGAGGACATCGACGCCGGCGCGCCAGGTGACGTCGGCCGGGCTGACGCCGAGACCGGCAACGGCGTTGGCAAAGCGCGCACCATCCATGTGCACGCGCAACCCATGTTCGCGCGCCGTGTCGGCGATGGCGCGCAGCTCGTCCGGGCGGTAGACGGTACCGACCTCGGTCGCCTGCGTCAGCGTCACCACCTTCGGCTTCGGATAATGGATGTCGCTCCGCCGCGTCACCGCCTCGACGATCGTCGCCGGCGTCAGTTTACCTTGCTCGCCGGCGAGCGGCAGCAGCTTGGCGCCGTTGGAGAAGAACTCCGGCGCCCCGCACTCGTCGGTGGCGACGTGCGCCAGCTGGTGGCAGATGACGCTGTGGTACGACTGGCAGAGCGCCGCCAGCGCCAGCGAATTGGCCGCCGTGCCATTGAAGACGAAATAGACGTCGCAGTCGGTTTCGAAGACCGCCCGCAGGCGCTCGGCGACGCGCAGCGTCCACTCGTCGTCACCGTAGGAGCGGACGTGGCCGTCGTTCGCCGCCAGCAGCGCGCTCAGCGCCTCCGGGCAGATGCCGGCGTAGTTGTCACTGGCGAAGTGCTGCATCGCCGTGCCTCGTTCCGCTTGCCGCTTGCCGGCGGGCGCGCAGGCCCGGCGGCCGGGCGCCACATCGCCGGGCGCCGCCGTCGCGACGCCTCAAAGCCGCTGCTCGACCCAGGCACGCACCGACGCCAGCGCCGCCGGCAGCTTCGCCGGTTCGCTGCCACCGGCCTGCGCCATGTCCGGGCGACCGCCGCCCTTGCCTCCGACCTGCTGCGCGACCATGTTCACCAGTTCGCCGGCACGCACCTTGGCGGTCAGGTCGGCGCTGACGCCGGCAATCAGCGTGATCCGCCCGCCGCTGACCGACGCCAGGACGACGGCAGCACTCTTCAGCTTGTCGCGCAGCTTGTCGATCGTCGAGCGCAGGGTGTTGACGTCGGCGCCTTCGACGACCGCCGCGACGACGTGCGCGCCCTTGACGGCAACCGCCTGCGCCAGCAGGTCATCGCCCTGCGACGACGCCAGCTTCTGCTTCAGGCGGGCGAGTTCGCGCTCGAGCGAACGGACGTTGTCGAGGACCTGCGCCAGCTTGGCCGGCACCTCCGCCGGTGGCGCCTTGATCGCTGCCGCCGCTTCGGCGAGCAGCGCCTGCTGCTCCTGCGCCAGCGCCAGCGCGCCATCGCCGGTGACCGCCTCGACGCGCCGGACGCCGGCGGCGACGCCGCTCTCGGCGACGATCTTGAACAGCCCGATGTCACCGCTGCGCTGCACATGCACGCCGCCGCAAAGTTCCTTCGACGAGCCGATGGTCACCACGCGCACCTCGTCGCCGTACTTCTCGCCAAAGAGCATCATCGCGCCGGCCCGCCGGGCCTCGTCGATCGGCAGCACCGCCGCCTCGCGCGCGGCGTTGGCGAGGATCTCGTCATTGACCAGGACCTCGACGCGGCGAATCTGCTCGGCAGTCATCGGCGCGTTGTGCGCGAAGTCGAAACGGGTCCGCTCGGCATCGACCAGCGAGCCCTTCTGCTGCACGTGCGCGCCGAGCACCTCGCGCAACGCCTTGTGCATCAGGTGCGTCGCCGAGTGGTTGCGCACCGTACGGGCGCGCGCGACGACGTCCACCCGCGCGGCGACCCGGTCACCGACGCTGATGCGGCCGGTCCGGACGACTCCCTGGTGGCCGAAGACAGCCGCCTGGATTTTCTGCGTATCCTCGACGGCGAAGATCCCCTGCGGGCCCTGCAGCGCGCCACGGTCGCCGACCTGGCCGCCGGACTCGGCATAGAAGGGGGTGTCGTCGAGGACGACGACACCCAGCTCGCCCTCGCCGAGCTGCTCGACGGCGCTACCATCACGGTAGAGCGCGAGCACGCTGCCGTTGCACTCGAGCGCCTCGTAGCCATGGAAGGCGGTTTCCGGGCCGCTGTATTCGAGTGCCGCCGCCATGCGGAACTTGCCCGCCGCGCGCGCCTGTTCCTTCTGCTGTGCCATCGCCGCATCGAAGGCGGCGACATCGACCCGCACGCCACGCTCGCGGCAGACGTCGGCCGTCAGGTCGAGCGGGAAGCCGAAGGTATCGTGCAGCTTGAACGCGGTCTGCCCGTTGAAGACGCCGTTGCCCGCCAGCGCCGCGAGTTCGCCCTCGAGGATTCCCATGCCGTGCTCGATGGTCTCGAAGAAGCGCACCTCTTCCTGCCGCAGCACCTCGACGACGCGTGCCTGACTGCGCAACAGCTCGGGATAGGCGCCACCCATCTCGGCGACCAGGTCGGGAACCAGTCGATGGAAGAACGGCGCGCGCGCGCCGAGCTTGTAGCCGTGCCGGATGGCGCGCCGGATGATCCGCCGCAGGACGTAACCGCGCCCCTCGTTGCCGGGAATGACGCCATCGGCGATCAGGAACGAGCAGGCACGAATGTGGTCGGCGAGGACGCGCAGCGACGGACTGTCGAGGTCGGTCGCCGCCGTTTCGCGCGCGGCGGCGGCGATCAGGTTGACGAAGAGGTCGATCTCGTAGTTGCTGTGCACATGCTGCAGGACCGCCGCCGTCCGCTCGAGCCCCATGCCGGTATCGACCGACGGCTTCGGCAGCGGGTGCATGACGCCCGCCTCGTCGCGGTTGAACTGCATGAAGACGTTGTTCCAGATCTCGATGTAGCGGTCGCCCTCCTCGTCCGGCGATCCCGGCGGCCCGCCCGGAATTCCTTCGCCGTGGTCGTAGAAGATCTCGGTGCATGGCCCGCAGGGACCGGTATCGCCCATCATCCAGAAGTTGTCCGATGCGTAGCGCGCGCCCTTGTTGTCGCCGATCCGCACCACCCGCTCGGGCGGCACGCCGATGTCGCGCGTCCACAGATCGTAGGCCTCGTCATCCTCGGCATAGACGCTGACCCAGAGGCGCTCGGCCGGCAGTTTGTAAACGTCCACCAGCAGTTCCCAGGCGTAGCGGATCGCGTCGCGCTTGAAGTAGTCGCCGAAGGAGAAGTTGCCGAGCATCTCGAAGAAGGTGTGGTGACGCGCCGTGTAGCCGACGTTCTCGAGGTCGTTGTGCTTGCCACCGGCGCGGACGCATTTCTGCGAGGTCGTCGCGCGCAGGTAGGGCCGCTTGTCGAAACCGAGGAACACGTCCTTGAACTGGTTCATGCCGGCATTGGTGAACAGCAGCGTCGGATCGTCGTGCGGCACGAGCGAACTCGAGGCAACGATCTGGTGGCCTTTGGATTCGAAGAACCTGAGGAACTTCTCGCGGATTTCAGCACTTTTCATTGTCGTCGTCAGGGGGCGGGGCGCGTTCAGGGAGTTGCGATTCTAACGTGAAAGTCGCGCCGACGACCGCTTTCGCCGACCGCGAGAGGCCGGCTACCGCGCCACCTGCTGCATCGCCGGCGCGAAATCGAGCCGCCGCCGCTCGACGATCCGCTGCGGCCCGACCCGGCCTTCGACGATCTCGTAACCCAGCAGCGCGAAGACGCGCGAGCCGATGAAGAGCGGTCGCGAGTTGCCGTACCAGTCCACGCACGAGGCCCGGCAACCGTCGTCGCGCTCACCCGCCGCGGGCCGACCGTCGAGCGTGCCGAGTTCGCTCAGCGACAGGCCCCGGTTGCGCAGGAACAGCACCGCCGCCGATGCCTGGCGCAACTGCCGCCCGGCCGCCTCGCCACCGCCGATGATCGGCAGACCGAGGAGTCCATCGTCGTCGCCGACCGGCCTGTAGAAGAAGCCATGGCTGCGCGTCTCGCCCTGCGCCGCGTCCCGGCGTGTGTACCGGTCGACGGTCACCGGCAGGCGTCCGAGGCGGACGCTGCTGAACTGCAGGTCGCGACCGTCGCTGCCGACGACCAGCGCGTTGCTGCCCAGAGCTTCGATCCGGTCGACCGCGTGCGGCAGCGGCAGCTCATAAACCCTGCCGTCGGCATGGCGCACCGCGTAGAGCCCTGCCGGCTGCGTGGCCCGCGGCGCCTGCCAGCCACTGCCGCCGCCATAGAGCAGGAAGGGGCCGACAAAGCGGTTCTGCAGGGCATTGCCGGCGACCGGCGGCAGACGGCGATAGGCGGCGGCCGGTGCCGCCTCGCGGCCGTCGGAAAAACTCGTCAGCGGCACGCGCAACAGCGCCAGATCGCCGCCACCGCGTTCGGCTGCCCACATGCCGTCGCCGCGACCGTCCGCCCGCAACAGAACGTTCAGCATCCCCCCCGCGTCCTCGTGGAAGGAGAACTGGTCGATCGGGCTGCCGCTGGCCTTCAGCGCACTCGGCGGCGAGCCGTCGAGCGGGATGCGGAACACCGCCGACGCCGGCTGGCCGGCGTCGGCACTGCGCCGTGGCTGCGTCGTCCACACGAAGACCGAACGCGGCGAGACATGGAAGACGCGTCCCGGCGGGCCGAGGACGGCGGTACTCTGGCAGTCGACCTGCGGCGCCGCCAGATCGCAGGTCGTCACGCTGTGCAGCGCCACGCCGGCGAAGGGATCGAGCGGCTCGTCGCTGCGGTAGATCCGCGTCGCCGGCGCGATGCGCCGGAAGTCGGCCGGCGACGCCCCCGGCCGCCACTGGCGCAGCGCCGGGAAGGCGGCATGCGGATCGCCCCAGGGATTGAGGAAGTGCGGCGAATAGATGACCAGCCGGCTGCCGATCAGCCGGCTGGCGTAGTTGCGCGACGAATAGTAGTCGTTCGAGCGCAGGTGCAGGGTGCTGCGGTGAGCGATCCGGCCCGCGCGCGAAATGTCGAAGACACCGATCTCGGTACCGCCGCGTGCGTAACTGAAACCGATGACGACGATCGTGTCGCCCGCAATCAGCATTTCGTCGTACCAGGCGCCACCCGGATCGATCCCCTGCCCCCAGGCATCGACCACCGCCACCGGCCGCAGCTCGTCGTCGCCGACACGCACCGTGAACAGGCGCCCACGCCGCAGGATGACGAGATGATCGCCGTGCAGCTTGACGATGCCGCCTTCATCGACGCCGGCGTGCTGCACGTTGGTCAGCGAATCGGCGGTCGCTTCGGCCTCCTCCTTGGCGAGGGCAGCCGGCGCTGCCGCCGGAGCAGCCTGCGCCAGCGGCGCCGACTTGCCGGCGCTCTGCCGGGCGCGCTGCTCGCCGCGTCGGCGCTCGGCCTCGCCGGCCCACTGGCGAAAGAGCGCCGCGAGTTCGGGCTCGCCGCTGAACGCCTTGAGTGTTCGCTGCGGCGCCGTCGGGTCGGGCGAAGGGGTCGCTGCTGCCACCGGCGACGCAATGAGGGCCGCGACGATGGCGGCATGGAGGAACTTGCGGAGATGGTGCGTCATGGTCGGCCTTTCCGGGTGGATTCCCGGATGTAAACGAGCGCCGCCGGCAAACGGGGTCAAGTCCCCACGCGCGGCTGGCCCGGTCATGCAGAGGGGGTGTCTGGGAGCGGAAATCACCCAAGCCCCCGCGTGCGGCCGGCCCGGTTGCCGGCTGGAACGTGTCTGCCGAGAGGGGAAATTCGGTCGCCTGCTTCAGTCCCCCTCACGCCCATGGTGACACCCGTTGGTCCCATGTTCATGTTCCATGGATCAGTGGCGGATGTTTCTGCCATTGACTCAGCGGAGAATCAAGATCGTCCAGCCCGTCAGCAATACCGTCCTCTCCGCCTACGACTACGTCCTGCCGGCGAATCAGGAGATCCGCACCATGCTCGGCCGCAACACCAGCCGCTGAGGGCTTCGAAACGCGGTCAGGACCGGCGACCTCCCGGCTCAGGCGGCTGCCGGCAGGGTCAGGGTGACGCGCAGGCCGTGCAGCGGAGAGACCGCCAGGTCGACACTGCCACCGTAGAGACGGGCCAGTTCGTCGACGATGGCCAGACCGAGGCCCGAACCCGGCGTCCGCTCGTCGGCCCGCACGCCCCTGCCGAGAACCGCGTCGCGCTGCGCCGCCGTCAGTCCGCTGCCGTCGTCGTCGATCGTGATCCGCAGCACCTCACCGTCCCGCTGCGCCGCCAGATCGACGCGCTGCGCCGCCCACTTGCAGGCGTTGTCGAGCACGTTGCCGAGCATCTCCTGGAGATCCTGGACCTCACCACGAAAGGCCAGGGTTTCGGGCATCACCGACACCTGCAGTGCGAGCGGGCGCCCGGCGTGAATCCGCCGCATCGTCCGCAGCAGGCCGGCGATCACCGGTGCCAGCAAGGTCCGTGCCCCCGCGCCGTGGGTCGCAGCGGCCGCCTGCGCCCTGGCGAGGTGGTAGTCGACCTGCCTGCGGGCCAGCGCCACCTGTTCGGCGATCATCCGCGACTGCTCATCCTGCCTGCCGTGGGCAGCGTTGGCGAGAACGCTCAACGGCGTCTTCAGGGCGTGCGCCAGGTTTCCCGCCTGCGTGCGGGCGCGCTCGACGATCTCGCCGTTGTGCGCGAGGACGCCATTGAAGTCCTCGACGAGCGGCATCAGCTCGACAGGAAAGCTTCCTTCGAGACGCTCCGCCGCGCCCTCGCGCACCCGTCCGAGCGCGACACGCAGCCGGCGCAGGGGTGCCAGACCAACTGCCACCTGCACGACCACCGCCAACCCCAGCCCACAGCCGAGCAGCCCGAGCGCGAGCCAGAGCGCGCCGCTGAAACGGGCCACCGGCTCGGCGATCAGGCGCTCGTCCGCGGCGACGATCAGCCGCCAACGGGCCGCACTGGCAGCCGCCGCGGCCTCGAAACGCACGCTGCGTTCGACCAGCCCGAGCGTCGAACCGGCGGGCCCGGCCAGCCGGTGCCGGTGCATCTCGCCATCCGCAAGGCCGTCGGCCGGCACGGCGAGAACGCTGTCCCACAGCGAACGTGAACGCAGGACGCCGGTCGCCACCACGCTGCCGTCGCCGGCGAGGTGATCGATCTGCCAGTACAAACCGGCGTAGGGCCGGCTCAACCGCGGGTCGCTCAACGCCATCGAGAGCGCTGCCCGCCCCTGCTCGTCAACGGTGAAGCTGGCAGTGAGCTGGTCGAGATGGCTCTGCAGGCTGGCGTAGAACTGCTCGGCAACGTGATCGCGGAACAGCCTGTCGAGACTGAGGCCGGCAACCAGGAGCGAAGCCGCGACCCAGAACACGGTGCCGGCCAGCAGGCGAACACGCAGCGAGCCGCGCAGGGCGGCGACGCGGGCAATCTTCACGGCCGCTCGAGCAGTCGATAACCGAGGCCGCGCACGGTTTCGATCAGGCCGGGCGGCAACTTCTTGCGCAGGCGGGCGATGAACACCTCGACGGTATTCGAATCGCGATCGAAATCCTGCGCGTAGATGTGCTCGATCAGCTCGCTGCGCGACACCAGTTCGCCGGCGTGGTGGATCAGGTAGGCCAGTACGCGGTACTCGTGGCCGGTCAGCGCGAGCACCTGTCCACCCACCATCACCCGACCGTTGCGCGTGTCGAGCAGCAGCGGCCCGCAGACGATCTCGGCGCTGGCATGTCCGCCGGCGCGTCGGATCAGTGCGCGCAGGCGGGCGAGCAGTTCCTCCATGTGGAAGGGCTTGGTCAGGTAATCGTCGGCCCCGGCGTCGATGCCGGTGACCTTTTCGTGCCAGCCGTCGCGCGCCGTGAGGATCAGCACCGGCGTCGCGCGGCCACCGGCGCGCCATTTGCGCAGAACCGTCAGGCCATCCATCCTCGGCAGGCCCAGGTCGAGCACGACGGCGTCGAAGGCTTCGCTGTCGCCCATGAAATGCGCGTCGACCCCGTTGTCGGTGCTGTCCACCACATAGCCCGCGACGCGCAGGCTGCTGACGAGCTGTGCGTTGAGGGTCGGCTCGTCTTCGACGACGAGGATGCGCATCAGTGACGGTCTCCGTGTCGTTGCCGCTGCCGGAGGTCGATCAGGCTGCCGTCACGGGCATCGACCTGCAGTTTGTTCAGCGCCCCACCGCGGCGCAGGAGCTTGATCTCGTACACCCAGCGGCCGTCCTTGCGCTCCAGCTCAACCTCCATGACCTGCCCGGGGTAGTCGCGTTCGAGGCGATCGAGAATCGTCCGCAAGGGCAGGATCTCCCCCGCCTCCAGCGCTTGGCGCGCGCGGTCGTGGTCGTGATCTTCGCCACTCCGGTCGCCGCCGGCGACGGCCGCTCCGGCGCCGAGGACAAACAGCAGCGCTGCGCCGGCGAGGGCGGCATCGCCGCCACGGCGGCACGATCTTCGATTCCTGTTCACGGCAAGCTCGCCCCCTGATTGCACGGTGTCCTCCATTCCCCTTTTTAGCTTCTCCGAGGTGAACGCAGGATGAACGGCGAATTCACCTTGCGTTCATTTCGCTGCCCGTATCCTGCGCCTCATCCCGACAAGACAACGGAGACCCGCATGAACCGCAAGAAAACCCTCTGCGCGCTGGCCGCCATGCTGGCGCTCAGCCTGTCGTCTGCCGCCACTGCCGCGGCGCACGCCGAACTGCTCGCCCACCATGCCGCCGCCGCGAAAGCTGCCAATCCGGCCTTCGCCGGCTTCTCCGTCGAACGTGGCCGGCTGCTGCATACCCGTTCCTTCGCTGGCGGCAAGCCGGAAACGCCGGCCTGCACCTCGTGTCACGGCAACGACCCGCGTGCCGCCGGGCGAACCCCCAGCGGCAAGAACATCGACCCGCTTGCCATCTCGGTCTCACCGGCACGCTACACCGACCCGGCGAAGGTCGACAAGTGGTTCCGGCGCAACTGCATCGAAGTCCTCGGCCGCGAGTGCAGCGCGCTCGAAAAAGGCGACTGGCTGAGCTACGTGATCAGCCAGTAGGCTGCCAACCCGTCGCCCGGCCAACGGTCATGAACCGGTAAGACACCCCCGATCATGAATGCGATGACCCGACCCCTCGTCCCCGCCCCTCCTCTCGCTCTGGAGCAAAGGACGCCGTGTGCGTCGCAAGCCTCCCTTTGACATCAAGGAAGTCCCCAATGAACGCTCCCGTCCGCCCGCTCGCCATCGGCCTGCTGGCCCTCGCCTTCTCCGCCATCGTCCTCGGCCGTGCGCAAGCCGGCGGTGGGCACTACTTCCCGCCGGTCGCCGACCCCCTGGTCAGGGAAGAATGCGGCAGCTGCCACCTGGCCTTCGCGCCGTCGATGCTCCCCGCTCGATCCTGGGCACGCCTGTTGGCCGACCTGCAGAACCATTTCGGCGACGACGCCAGCGTCGACGCCGCCACCGCCGCGCGCATCGGCGACTACCTGGCTGCCAACGCGGCCGACAGTGGCGGCCGTCGCTACGGCGAGAAACTGCTGCGCGGCGTTGGCGCCGCCAGTTCGCCGCTGCGCATCACCGAGCTGCCGAAGTGGGTCAAGGAGCACCGCGAGATTCGCAACACGGAATGGCGGCGCCGCGAGATCGGCAGCCGGGCCAATTGCACCGCCTGTCACCGCGACGCCGAGCGCGGGTACTACGACGACTGAGAGATGCTGCGGAAGACATCGTGCGCGGGCCGCGATTGGCGGCCCGCGGCAGCGACCCGGCAACGCCGCCGAGCGGTTGCTGCGCAACCACTCGCCTCGCGGCCCCGGCTGCAATCAGGTATCGACTCCTTGCCGGAATCACCATGAAGAAACTTCTTGTCCTTCTCGTTGCCCTGGTCACACTCGCCTGGGGCTGCGATGTCGCACTCACCACCAGTCCGCCGGCGGCGCACCCCCTCTGGGTCCTGCGGCAGGAGGCGCTCCATCTCAGCGGCCTGCTGTCGGTCTCCCTGATGTCGCTGGCGATGTTTCTGGCAACCCGGCCAGCCTGGCTCGAAGGGCCGCTGTGCGGCATGGACCAGGTCTACCGTGCGCACAAGTGGGCCGGCATCCTGGCGGTCGCTTTCGCTGCGATGCACTGGCTGGTCGAGCTGTCGGGCGACCTTCTGAAAACCGCAATCGGCCGCGCCGGACGCCTGCCGAAAGTGCAGTACGAGGGACTTCTCGAAGTCCTGCGCGACCTCGCCAAGGACATGGGCGAGTGGGCGATCTACGGCGTTCTGCTGATGCTGGCGATCACCCTGTGGCAGCGCTTCCCCTACCGCACGTGGCGCTTCGTGCACCGCGTGATGCCGGTGCTCTATCTGATGCTCGCCCTGCATGCCGCACTGCTGGCACCGCCCGACTACTGGCTGCAGCCAGTGGGTGCGCTGCTCGCCGCGCTGCTCGCGGCCGGCGTCTACGGCGCCGTACGCTCGCTCGCCGGCGTGATCGGCCGTCAGCGAACGGTGCGCGGCGAGATCATCGAGGTCGAACGACCGACAATCGATGTACTGCGCCTGCGCTGCCGTCTCGATACCCGATGGCGCGGGCACCGCGCGGGTCAGTTCGCCTTCGTCACCTTCGATGAGCGGGAAGGCGCGCACCCATTCACCATCGCCAGTGCCGACCGCGGCGACCGCGTGGTCAGCTTCGCGATCAAGGCGCTCGGCGACCATACCGCGCGCCTCGCCGACGAACTGCAGCCGGGCCAGTCGTTGCGCCTCGAAGGACCGTACGGCCGCTTCGAACTCAGCCGCTGCGACCGGCGTGCGCGACAGATCTGGATCGCCGGCGGCATCGGCATCACACCCTTCCTCGCCTGGCTCGAATCGCTGCAAGGCGCTCCGGAGTCCGCGCCGGCCGCCGAACTGCACTACTGCACTCGGGATGACCGCACCGACGCCTTCGTCACCCGCCTGCACGAGCTGTGCGCACGCTTGCCTTCCGTGCACTTGCAGGTGCACGACAGCCGCCGCGGCGACGGCCTGACCACCTGGAATCCGGGCGATGCGCGCGGCGCGGAAGTCTGGTTCTGCGGCCCGGACGGCCTGGCGCGGACGATCAGGAAGATGCTCCCGCACCGGCTCCGTTTTCATCAGGAAGCTTTCGCGATCCGTTGAGGAACCGGCGCGCCGAGGATTTCAGCGCCGGCGCCGGTCTCGATACGCCACGACGAACTCATCGGCCCGCCCCGCCCTTTGCCCTGATGGCCATCGTCCCACAGCAAACGGAGTACAGACCACCGCCTACGCCTCTCGTCGCGGTGGGGCATCCGGCTCGGTGAAGCCGGCGGACGCACGGCCCCTCAGTAAGCGCCGCAGCGATCCCAGTAGCCGTTTTCCTGGTAAGGGTCCGACCAGTACCAGCACAGTCCGGGCGTCGGCGGCTGAGGCGCACTGCCGCGTACGGCGGCGGCGATCACCGCGCCCAGCACCACGCCCGCGACGATCTCGCCCGTGCGGTCGCGATTGCGATCCCAGCGGCCATAGCGCACCTCGCGGCGCACCTCGCGCCTCATCTCGCGCCGCTCTCGCGCGATCTCGCGCATGCCCTCGCGATACTCCCAGCGGGCCTCGGCGCGCGAGCCCGAACGGAGAATCTCGCGGCGCATCTCGCGGCGCTCGCGCGCCATCTCGCGCACCCCCTCGCGAAACTCGCGCCGCGCACCCCAGTTGCCGGCGGCGGCCGGCAGCGAAATCGCAACGATCGCGAGCAGGAGCATGGTGTGCAACGCGCCTCGGGCAAGCCGAATCAGACCATTCTTCATCGCGACCTCCTTACTGGCCACGGCTGCCGGACCTCATCGCGGCGCGGAAGTCCTCGATGTAGGCAGCACACCTTGCCTTCTCGATGCCCATGCTGGTACCGGCGCCGAAGGCGGCGGCATAGAAGAACGCGCGGTCGGTACCGAACAGCCGCACAAGTCCGGAGTACGCCTTGAGCACCTCGCGGTCGTGCGCGCTGCGCTCCGTCTCGGGCAGGCATTGATAGGCGGCACCGGAGACGAAACCGAAGTTGCGGATCGATTCCTCGAACTTCAGGTCTTCGTCCTCGGCAGGATCGGGTTTCGGCTGGGCGGCAGCCAGAACTGGAAGCAGAAACGCGACAGCAAAGGCCAGTACACGGACACGCATGGGTTTGCCTTTCACGCTTGAGGTGGCGCCGACGAAGACTCGACGGCGCCCGGTTGTTGAACGGAAGCCACGTACATCGATGGCGTCAAGACCGCGCTGGATCGATGAACGTCGGCGCCCCGACATGATGGAATGTAGAGTTTCCTGATGTTCTTCTGAAATGTCAAAGATTGGCCTTCCAGTCCCCGAGAAGAGGCGGGGGATTTCCCAATCCCGGTTGCTCGGCATTCACTGGTGCCTGTACTCAGGACGCGGCATCCCTTCTCCGGCGCAGCGCGCCAAGGCAGGCGAGACCAACACCCAACAGGGCAAGGGAGGCGGGTTCAGGGACGGATGGACCAGGCGGAACGTCCCGCGTGGTTATCGAGAGATCGGCAACTTCAAAGTACGCACCCGCAAGATAGTTGTCGCCGAGCTGGAAGAAGGGGTGAACCGCGACGAGCGCATCCCAGGTAGCGCTTGCGATCGTCTTGCTGCCGTGCAGGAAATCGGTGTCGCCATAGCCGGTCTTGCTGACCGTGAAGTCGTAGTGGTTGGCAGAGAAGGCGACTTCTGTCCACAGCCAGCCATCACTCGGAATGATCTCGCTTCCGAGGTAACTCCAAGCGGTGGTCATGTGTCCGGCGTAGGGAGAAATCGGATCAAAGTTGTTGATCAGATGTACGTGCCCGTCTCCCGTATCGAGACCCGTATAGATGCCCGAGTAGCTTCCCTGGCCGTTGAGCCGCCAGTTGTAGCGCAGGGTCGCATCCTGCAGGTTGTATGCAGCGATGGTATGCAGCCCGAGCGAATAATTGCTCCCGCCCGTGGCTGTCGTCTTGGTTCCCAGCAGGTGGCCACTGGCGGTGTTCGCCACAGTCGCCGGCCCTTGGTAATCAACACCGCCAAAGACGAGGTTCGTCTTCTTCCAGTCAGCCACAGCGAGCGACACGTTGGTCACTGCAGCGCTGGCGGCGAAGTTGCTGCCGAAGAGCATCAGGAATGCCGCACAAAACTCCTTCTTACGCATGTCAACACCTCTTTTTTCGGATGGATCTGAAGAAATGCCCGGATGAACAACCACTCTGACACTGCTGGAACAGTAACCATTGCCACGTGTCCACTTTGCAGCAATATTCATACCAGCCAACCGACAGGAATCAGGATCACCACATAAACCAAATGGTTGTACCACTGCCAAGCTCCCGCCCCGAAAGAGTGCGCAGTTTGCATGCAAGAAGTGTAAAAAATGTCGACACCGCATGATGGCTTTCGCGCGGACGCGCAGTACGAGGGCTCGCCTCGTTGGTCCGCGGCGCGGGTAGAGTGTCGGTGCAGTGTGCTTCTTCGCCCGCGGGGTCGGATCGTGACGGCTGCCCAGGCGGGCATGCGGCGTGTTTCAGCGACAGTACGGCCATGAGGCTGCCAGGCGGTTTGCCCACGGCAACCGATGCTGATGAATCACCGATACTGTCGCCGTTCTTCCGCAGCGCACAGAGTGTAAGATTCTTCGACACTGCGTGCAGGAGTGTGATTCGGTGACAGCATGTGAACCAGGCCGATGAATCAGCCCTCCTGTCGCCGCTGTACGCCAGTGTCTTTTCCGGACACCCATGCGTGCTGATCCGCCTCGTCAGCGGTTCTCGAGCCGATTGTAATCCAGCAGCCCGGCAGTCACCGGCGCCAGCTTGAGGTGCGTCGCCTGCAACTCGTCGCTGTACTGCCAGAACGCGGGATCGCTGCGGCGAACGGCGAAGCGGTCGGCGAGCGCGCGGTAGTCGTCCGCGCTGCCGAGTTGCCCGATGGCGCGCGCCAGCTCGCCGATCTGCGAGCGCCGCACGCGGTAAATGGCGTTCGGATAGGCGCCGACGAAGCCGCGGGCGACGGTCAGCGTGTTCTCCTCGGGCAACAGCTCGCGTCCCTCGCGCAGCAGGCTCGAAACGTTGCTGTGGCCGGTGTTGCGCAGCAGCGTCACGTAGCGCGGTGCGCGCACGCCGTCCTCGATGCGCAGGATCACCAGTTCCGGCATCCACGACAGCGCCGCGCCGCGCACCGCGGCGAGGAGTTCGAGATCCGCCTGCAGGGCCGCGTCGCCGAGTCCTGCCAGTTCGTACCGACGGTCGGCGACCGGCGCCAGACGCTGCTGCAGCAGACCGAAGAACTCGCGCCGCGCATCGCCACTCCGGAAACGGATGCCGGTCTCGATATCGAAGTGTGCCAGGCTGCCATAGACGTACTTCTTGACGTCGTCGCTGGCGCCACGATACCAGTCGTCGCGCACCGCCGGCCGCTGCGCCAGCGGCAGGAAGTCAAGAAAGTTGGACTCACCCTCCATCCGCATGAAATCCATGTACAGGCGCGAGAGCAGCTGGTGGCCGACATTGCCGTAGACGTCGAAGCCGGCGACGAGCAGGTAATGAATCCGTTCGAGCAGTGGGTAACCGATCACCCAGCCGGTCTTCGGCACGTCACCGACCAGACCCTTGACGACCGAGGCACTGTCGAAGTGGCGGAAGACCGTCAGCGCGGCGTTCGGGTTGTTGCCGTCGCCATCCCAGATCCAGCTCATCGCGGGCCGGCCCCGCTGACCCGAGAGAGCGGCGAGATGAGCCGACTTGTCCTGCAGGTACCGTTCCTCCTTCTTCGCGTACTCGCGCCACGGTCCGATGATTCCCGCGTCGCTGCCACGCGCCGTTGGCAGTTCGAGAAACCTCGACTCGCGCTCGAGAAATTCGTCGGCTGCCTGCCCGGAACCATCGTTGGCGAGGAAGAAGACCCAGAAGCGATCCTCGATCACGTTCAGCGCCACCTGCCCGCGACACACCGGCCCCTTGATGAAGCCCATGATGGTGAACTCCGCCTCGTCGAGCATGAACTGGTAGCGCGCCCTGACCGGCAAATCCCGGAAGGTGACGAAGGGGTTGGCGCCAGCGGCGAGCGAGTACGGCGGCAGCTCGCCGACCGGGTAGGCAGGCTGCAGGAAGAGTTCGCGCCAGCGCGCCAGGCGCTTCGCGCCGAGGGCGTAGGGCATGTGCGTCTTGTCGACGATGCTCTCCTTCTCGCGCTCGAGCCGGTAGTGGAAGCGCTCGCCACCGGGGTCGTCGTAGGGCCGGCGGCTGGCGATCGGGTCGATTGGTTGGCCCGGCGGCGTGCGCGACCGGACGAGGCGGAAGAAGTGCCGTTGCGGACCGCTGTCGAAGTACAGGTGGGCGAGGAAGAGGTGCTCGTAGATGTAGCGGCCGACCAGGCGCTCCTTGCGCGAGTCGCCATTGAAGAAGCGCTCCCATTCGGCCACCTGCCGCTCGACCGCCGCCGGCAGCGGCGGCAGCCCTTCGAAGGGCGCGCCCTGCTCGAGCCACGTGCGCAGAGTGGCGAACTCGCCGTCGCTCACCGCAGGCAGCCCAAATGGCATTCCCCACAGCGGGTTGGCGGCAGCGAACGAGTCGTACTCCTCGATCCGCGGGCACTGCTGCGCACGGTCGAGCGAGAAATCGAAGGTCGGGGGAAGCACCGCGGTCTGCGGCAGCGGGTGGCTGTGCTTGAGCTGCAGCGCGCGGTAGAGGACGCTCGCCGCGAGGTTCGCCGCCGGCGCCTGCGCACGCTCGTTGAGGACCGGGAAGAAACCCTGCGTCCGCCATTCGGACGCCTTGCCGGCGTCAACGAACAGCCGCGCGAGCGCCGCTTCCTGCAAGCGCCCGCCGTCGTACACCAGTTCGTCGCTGGCGCCGCGCGCCACACCTTCCCAGGCACCAAGCTTCAACTGGCATGGCGCGTCGTAGCAGGCGTGGCAGACGACGCAACGACGCTCGAGAATCGGTTGCACGTCGCCACGGTAGGAGAGGCCGCGGGTCGGTGCCAGCGGGACATCGAAGCGTTGCGGCTCGGCCGGGCCGTAATGCTGGTCGAGCGTGTGGCGGGTGATGACGGCACAACCGCCCAGCCCGGCGATCAACAGCAGCAGAAGACTCTTGTCGATGGTCATGGCGAAATACCCGGACAGCAGCCCGCACGCGCGGACGGGCGATTGTTGACGAGGAGCGAAGCATAGCGAATCCGGCCGCCATTGCGCCAGCCCCGGATACGAGGGCACGACAGCGATGCCGGCGAAAACCCGTGTTTGCCGCGCGCCCGAAGACAGTTTCCACGATAATAGCGACGGGAGGAAAGCGAACATGCGGGATTCCGAACAAGCCCACCAACTGCTCCGACGACCCGGCTGGAAGAATGACTTCTGAACCGCTCGACCCAACTCTGGTCTTTGCCAGGACCGCTGCCGGCGAGGAAGCCATGGCGCAGCGGACGCGGGTCGTCCAGCGCAACAATCGCATGGTGCTCATTCTCGTCGACGGCAATGCGACGGTTGCCGACCTGTGCGAGAAGACGGGCAACGTGCAACTCACCGAGAATGCGCTGATCGATCTGGAAGCCGATGGCTTCATCGAACGCCGCGCCGAGACGAAGTCGGTCTGGCGGCTCGCCGGCAACGCGGTCAGCCGCAAGCAGCCGCAGCCACCGCGGCCGCACTCGGAGTTCTCCACCTTCGGCCCGAGCGGTCTGTCGACACCGGCCAGTTCGGGCCTTTCGGGCACGCCGGAAACGCAGATCATTCCCTTCCCGAACGTGCGGCCCGGCAGAACGGCGCCGCCGACGGAGGCGCCGGCACCGAGCACGCCCGCGCCGAGCACGCTGACACCCAGCACCCTGACACCCAGCACCCTGACACCGAGCACGCTCGGCTCAGGCACGTCGACGATGGGCGCCAGCAACGCGTCGATCGTGCCGGACGAACTGGCCGCGGAATCGCTCATGCCGGCAGCGCCCCCGGCCGACGACCGCCCGTCGCTGCTGGCGCGCCTGCGAACCTGGCTGGCACCTGGCGAGAAAGAGGCAGCTACCGAATTGCGGCCGATTCGCAGGGGCCACCGGCGCCCGACGCTGACCTGGCCAATGGCCACCCTGGTCGGACTGGTGCTGCTCGGCGCAGCACTCCTGGTCGGCGTTCTGCTCTTCCCCTACGCCAGCTATCTGCCCGAGGTGGAAGCCGCTCTGGCCCAGAGCACCGGTCGCCCGGCGCGAATCGGCGGCATGCGCGTCAGCGTCTATCCCCGGCCGGGGCTGCTGCTCGAGGACGTGCGCCTGGGCGACGACGGCGCCGCCGATCAGGTCAGCATGGCTTCGTTGCGCCTGCGGCCGGAGGTGACAACGTTGCTGTCGCCACAAGTGGTCTTTCGCGAGGCCGAGCTGATCGGCGTCACGCTGTCGGCCGCAGCCTTCGACAGCCTGGCGCAGGCGCTCGCCGCGTCGGCCGTGGGATCGGCACGCGGCCGCGTCGTCCAGGTCTCGCTGTCCGACGCCGGCATCACGTTTGGCGACCTTGCCGTTGCCGGCCTCGGTGGCCAGCTGCAACTCACCGCCGATCATCTGCTGCAATCGGCCTCGCTGCACTCGGCCAGCAAGAACCTGCAGGTCGAGCTGCAACCCATGACCGGCGGCGGCGTGACCGTCAAACTCGAGGGGATCGCCTGGCGGCCGGCACCGAAGTCTCCCTATCTCTTCGACTCGCTGGAACTGCAGGGACGGATCTCGGGACCCGAGTTCGTGATCGACCGCATCGACGGACGGATCTTCGACGGCGTGCTGCGCGGCAGCAGCGCCCTGCGGATCGGCAACAAGGCGGCGGTGACCGGAGACATCGCCTTCGAGCGGATCAATACCGCAGCGCTGGTGGCGGCCCTTGGTTTCAACGGCCGCATCGGCGGCGAAGCCAGGGGCAAGCTGAGTTTCTCGGCCAGTGCCGACAGCCTGCCGGACGCGATCGCCCGGCTGCAGGCCAGCGGCAGCTTCACCATCCACCGCGGGCACCTGGGCGGCCTCGACCTGGCCGAAGCGGTACGCCGCTTCTCGGTGGTACCACTGACGCTCGGCGGAGCGACCCGCTTCGAGGAATTGTCGGGCGTGGTCACCCTGACGCCCGGCGCGCTCCGCTTGTCGCGCCTCAACCTGACCGCCGGACTGATGCACGCGACGGGGCAGATCGAGGTCAGCCGCGAACTGCAACTGCGCGGGCGCATGGATGTCATGATGACGCGCCGCCGCACCGACTACACGGCGATGCCGGTGCTGATCAGCGGAGCCCTGGCGTCGCCACTGACCCAGACGGCGCACTGACGATCGTCGACCGGCAGCGCGGTCCGCGCGCCCGTCGGCAGCACAACCCGGTGCGACCGCCGGCGCGGTCGCGCAGCGGCGACCCGAACCGGGGCAGCAGAAACGGCAAGCGGGGGGCAGCCACCTGGCAAGGCGAGCTGCAGCGCGCGTCTTACAGCACCGTCGCGATCGCCTCGGCTACATAATCGACGTTGCGCGTGTTCAGTGCCGCCAGGCAGATGCGGCCGGTACTGACCGCGTAGATGCCGAACTCGTCACGCAGGCGGTCGACCTGCGCCGCGCTCAGGCCGGTGTACGAGAACATGCCGCGCTGCCGGTTGATGAACGAGAAGTCGGCGCTGACAGCCGTGCCGTGCAGGCGCTCGACGAGGCTGAGTCGCATGTCGAGGATGCGCTGGCGCATCTGCGCCAGTTCCTCCTCCCACAGCCGGCGCAGTTCGGCGCTGGCGAGAACCGCCGCCACGATGGCGCCACCGTGCGTCGGCGGGTTCGAGTAGTTGGTGCGCACCAGGCGCTTGATCTGCGACAGCACGCGGGCCGTCTCGTCGCGGTTGGCGGTGACCACCGACAGCGCACCGACCCGCTCGCCATAGAGCGAGAACGACTTCGAGAAGGAACTGGCGATCAGGAACTGCAGGCCCGAGGCAGCGAACAGATCGACGGCAACGGCATCCTCGCGGATGCCGTCGGCGAAGCCCTGGTAGGCGATGTCGATGAACGGCACCAAGCCGCGCGCAGCAACGATGTCGATGACTTCGCGCCATTGTCCGGCATCGAGGTCGGCGCCGGTCGGGTTGTGGCAGCAGGCGTGCAGGACGACGATCGATCCTGCCGGCAGCGCGTTCAGCCCCGCCTGCATCGCCGCGAAATCGACGCCACGCGTCGCCGCATCATAATAGGGGTACGAGTCGACGCGGAAACCGGCGAACTCGAACAGTGCGCGATGATTCTCCCAGCTCGGGTCGCTGATGTAGACCGTTGCCCCGGGCAGCAGGCGACGCAGGTAATCGGCACCGACCTTGAGGGCACCGGTACCGCCGAGCGCCTCGATGGTCAGGACGCGGCCTTCGGCGAGCAGCGGTGACTGCTCACCGAAGAGCAGTTTCTGCACCGCCTGGTTGTAGGCTGGCAGACCGTCGATCGGCTGGTAACCGCGCGGCGGCATCGCCTCCAGACGCGCCTTCTCGGCAAGTTTCACCGCCGCCAGCAACGGCACCTTGCCGCTGTCGTCGAGATAGACGCCGACGCCCAGATTGACCTTCGTCGTGCGGCCGTCGGCATTGAACGCCTCGGTCAGGCCGAGGATGGGATCCCGTGGAGCCATCTCCACGGCAGCAAAGATCGAAGCGGTCATGGTCTGTTCTTCCTGAAGGGGTGAGCAAGGAGGCGGGTGACACGGGCGCGCGGCCTGCCGGCTCGTCGCGGCGACTGGCGGTCGCAAAAAAACGTAGAATTCTAGCATGGCAAAGCAAACGCAAGCTGTCGAGAGACCACCTTCGCTGACCTTCGAGGGCAGTCCGTTCCGCCTCTACCAACCGTTCCAGCCGGCCGGCGACCAGCCGCAGGCAATCGAACAGTTGCTCGCCGGCCTGCGGGACGGTCTCGCTTTCCAGACCCTGCTCGGCGTCACCGGCTCGGGCAAGACCTACACCATGGCCAACGTCATCGCCCGCAGTGGCCGCCCGGCCCTCGTCCTGGCGCCGAACAAGACGCTGGCAGCGCAGCTCTACGCCGAGTTTCGCGAGTTCTTCCCCGACAACGCCGTCGAGTATTTCGTCTCCTACTACGACTACTACCAGCCCGAGGCCTACGTGCCGTCGCGCGACCTGTACATCGAGAAGGATTCGTCGATCAACGAGCACATCGAACAGATGCGCCTCTCGGCCACCAAGAGCCTGCTCGAACGGCGCGACTGCGTGCTGGTGGCGACGGTATCGTGCATCTACGGCATCGGCGACCGTGACGAGTACCACCGCATGATCCTCACCATGCGCGTCGGCGACCGGCTGGGGCAGCGCGAGATCATCAAACGCCTGACGGCGATGCAGTACGAGCGCAACGAAACCGATTTCCGCCGCGGCACCTTCCGCGTCCGCGGCGACGTCATCGACGTCTTTCCCGCCGAGCACGCCGAGCAGGCGATCCGCATCTCGCTCTTCGACGACGAGATCGACGGCCTGCAGCTCTTCGACCCGCTGACCGGCCACCTGCAGAACCGCCTGCTGCGCTTCACCGTCTTTCCCTCGTCGCACTACGTGACCCCGCGCGAGACGGTGTTGCGGGCGATCGAAGCGATCAAGGTCGAGTTGGCCGAACGGGTCGCCAGCTTCCAGGCCGCTGGCCGCCTGGTCGAGGCGCAGCGGATCGAACAGCGCACCCGCTTCGATCTCGAGATGCTCGACCAGGTCGGCTTCTGCAAGGGAATCGAGAACTACTCGCGGCATCTCTCGGGACGCCGGCCCGGCCAGCCGCCACCGACGCTGATCGACTATCTCGCCGCCGATGCCCTGCTGTTCATCGACGAGTCGCATGTCGCGGTGTCGCAGGTCGGTGGCATGTACAAGGGCGACCGATCACGCAAGGAGAACCTCGTCGAGTACGGTTTCCGCCTGCCGTCGGCGCTCGATAACCGGCCGCTGCAGTTCGCCGAGTTCGAGGCGCTGCTGCGGCAGACGATCTTCGTCTCGGCAACGCCGGGCGACTACGAGGCGGCGCATCAGGGACAGGTCGTCGAGCAGCTCGTGCGCCCGACCGGGCTGGTCGACCCGACGCTGCTCGTGCGCCCCGCCTCGACGCAGGTCGACGATCTGCTGTCCGAAATCCGGCGCCGTACCGAAGCCGGCGAGCGCGTGCTGGTCACCACGCTGACGAAGCGGATGGCAGAGGATCTGACCGACTTCCTCAGCGACCACGAAGTGCGCGTCCGCTATCTCCATTCCGACATCGATACCGTCGAGCGCGTCGAAATCATCCGCGACCTGCGCCTTGCCAAGTTCGATGTCCTCGTCGGCATCAACCTGTTGCGCGAGGGCCTCGACATTCCCGAGGTATCGCTGGTCGCCATCCTCGATGCCGACAAGGAAGGCTTCCTGCGCTCCGAGCGATCGCTGATCCAGACCATCGGCCGCGCCGCCCGCCATCTGCACGGGACCGCCATCCTCTATGCCGACCGGGTGACCGGATCGATGCAGCGGGCGATCGCCGAAACCGAACGGCGCCGGCAACGGCAGCTTGCCTTCAACGACAGCCACGGCATCGTCCCGATCGGCATCAGCAAGCGGATCATCGACATCATCGACGGCGTCTACGACAGCGACAGCGCGCACAAGGAACTCAAGGCGGCGCAGCGCCAGGCCAGCTACGCAGCGATGAGCGAGAAGGAACTGGCGCGCGAACTGCGCCGCCTGGAAAAGGAGATGCTCGACTGCGCCCGCAACCTCGAGTTCGAGAAGGCCGCCGCCGCGCGGGACGAACTCTTCCGCCTCCGCCGCCAGGTTTTCGGCATCAGCGGCGAGGAAACCGCCCCACCCGCACCCGCGGCGTAGGCGCTGCCGGCACGCCTGCGCTCACGGCCGAGCCGACGCGGCAGCGGCGTCGCCGATGGCGAGCTGCTCGCCGGCGATCGCCTGCGAGTCGACGACGCGATGCAGGAACGCGTAGGCGACCCGCCAGCGAGCGCGTCCACAGAGCAGCGTCACCGTCTTGTCGTTCAAACGCAGCACCGTTCCACTGCGCTCCTGCTGATCGCGGTCGATGAAACCGAGCACGTCACCGACCGCCACCTCGTTGCGGCCAAGCCCGCGCCGGACCTGCTCGCGAATCTGCACGTCGGCATTGTCGACATTGATCGACGCGTAGTGCATCAGCCACCGCTTCTGGCTCTCGAGGTCGAGTACCAGCGCCTGTTTGCGTCGCAGTTCGAGAACCTGCGCCTTGCGGCCGGCATTGAGTTGCCAGTCGAAGTACTCGACGATCTGCCCGACGCGAAGCCGCGAGCGAATCGCCTCGATCCACTGCGGCTGATCGATGACACGGTCGATGGCGGCACGCATGCGGTACAGCTCGAACGCCGAAGCCTGGTTCAGGGCCTGCAGCACATCCGAAAAATTCATCCCTCGATCCCCTTCCTGTGCCGGCCGGCGCCCATTCAGCGGATGAACTCGCGGCTGATCGCGCGAAAGACGTCGCTCCCCGCCTGCCGCAGCCACTCGAAGACGACCATCTCGCGCGACACGATGTCGGCGCCGTGGCGACGCATGCGCTCGACTGCCAGCGCCTTGTCGCTGGCGCGCCGCGAGCCGATCGCCTCATCGACGACGAAAACGTTGCGGCCCGCTGCCAGCAGGTCGAGCACCGTCTGCTGCACGCAGACATGCGCTTCGGTGCCGGCGACGATGAACTGCGCCCGATCGCCACCGGCAAGCTGCAGGAGTCTGCCGTCGGCCAGCGCCGAGAAGTGCGTCTTCTCGATCATGCATTCCTCCGGCAGCAACTGGCGCAGGTCGGACATCGTCGGCCCGAGGCCTTTGACATACTGCTCGGTACAGATCACCGGCACCTGCAGCCGCTGCGCGACGCGCGTCAGCCAGATGCTCGCCGCAAGCACCGAAGCGGCATCATGGATCGCCGGCTGCAGCCGCTCCTGCAGATCGACGAGCAGGAGAACGGAACGATCAACGCGCATCAACATCGACAAGCCCTCCCGGGAATCACGACGCCGCACTGCGCCGCGTCGCCCGCGATGGTAATACCGTACTCGCCTGCGGCCAAGGCCTGCGGTTCAGCGAAGACAAGAAAACGATTGCTGCAGCGCAGCACAAATGCTATATTTCTTCTTGGCGGAAGCGTTCCGCCGACGGCTGTGCGAGGCACCGATGTATGTCGTTGATGACCCGACCCTGGCGCTGATCTCCCGCTTTGTCGGCGGCGGCGAAGGTCCGGAACTGTCGGACGAGGAGTTCTTCGAGAGGCAACTGGCAACCGTCCAGACTTACGTCGCGTCCTTTCCGGAAGCCGAGCGCGAGGCGCGGGCGCTGGCCTGGATCGAGAACAACGCCCGCCTCTATCGCCAGCAATGGCAGAAGCAGATCGCAGTCGCCACGCTGCAGACGACGCGCTGCCCGGACTGCCCGCTGGCCAACGGCGGCGACCGGCAGACACCCTGCGCAATCCACGAGCGCTGGCTGGAGTTGCTGCGCCGCTACGTCGGCAGCCAGATCAGCTCGCACGACTATGTTGACCAGAGTCTCGCGCTGCTCGCCCGGCACAAGGCCGGACTGCGCGCCGGCTGCGCGCGGAGCGCGGCTTCGGCTCTGGCCGCGATGTCCGACACCGGCGCCGCCGGCAACCGCCAATGCTGTCGCGACCGCGATCGACCGCAGCACCCAAGCTCCCCGGTGCCTGCCTGACGGGACCGGCGACAGCGCCCGACGTGTCATGCATGGGGCATTGTGCCACGCAACACGGCAGGCTTGCGGATACACCCCAGCGACATCCGGCAGCCCGCTCCGCCGGGCACTGCCGGCAACGCCAGCAGCAACCGCTGCGGCGAGCGGCAGCCCACGCCGACGCTGCAGCGTGCCGGACGCAGCGCATCACCGCCCGCCAAGCAACTGCTCCAGGACGAAGGGCAGGATGCCGCCGGCACGGTAGTAGCTGACCTCGATCGGCGTATCGATGCGGCAGAGCAGCGCACACTCGTCTCGCTCGCCGTCGGCGCGCGTGATCACCAGCGCGACCGTCTGCATCGGCGACAGCCCGCCGGCCAGCCCGGTGATGTCGAAGCGCTCGTCGCCGCGCAGGCCGAGCGAGGCGGCCGAGTCGTCGCCGATGAACTGCAACGGCAGGACGCCCATGCCGACCAGGTTGGCGCGGTGAATCCGCTCGTAGCTGCGGGCGATCACCGCCCGCACGCCGAGCAGGCGTGTTCCCTTGGCGGCCCAGTCACGCGACGAGCCGGTGCCATACTCCTCGCCGGCGACGACGATGCTGGGTATCCCTCGCTCCAGGTAGCTCGTCGCCGCCGCAAAGACCGTCGTCGGCTGCCCGTCGAGCAGCGTGTGACCACCCTCGCGCCGACGGCCGTCGGCGTCGGGCGGCAGCATCAGGTTGCGAATCCGGACATTGGCGAAAGTGCCGCGCATCATCACCTCATGATGGCCGCGGCGGGAGCCATAGGAGTTGAAATCGGCGCGCTCGACCCCCTGTGCGCGCAGCCACTGCCCCGCCGGCGTCGCCTCGCCGAACGAGCCGGCCGGCGAAATATGGTCGGTGGTCACGGAATCGCCGAGCAGCAGCAACGCGCGGGCGCCGCGAATGTCGCCGGCAGCCTGCGGCGGCAGCTCGAAGAACGGCGGCCGGGCAATGTAGCTCGACGCCGGCCAGTCGTAGACCTCGCCGCCGGGCGCCGGAATCGCCTGCCACAGGTCCTGGTCGGCGCTGACATCGGCGTAGCGCCGGCGGAAGGTCTGCGGATCGAGCGCCAGCGGCAGCACGGCGCCGATCTCGTCCGAACTCGGCCAGATGTCCCGCAGATACACCGGCTGCCCATCGGCGCCGGTTCCCAGAGGCTCGTTCTCGAGGTCGATGTTGACCCGGCTGGCAATCGCGAACGCCACCACCAGCGGCGGTGACGCCAGATAATTGGCACGCAGACCGGGGTGGATGCGCGCCTCGAAGTTGCGGTTGCCCGAGAGCACCGCCGCGACGATCAGCTGCTGCTCGGCGATCGTCCTGTTGAACGCCGGATCGAGGTCGCCGGCGTTGCCGATGCAGGTCGTGCAGCCATAGCCGACCAGCGCGAAGCCCAGTTCGGCCAGCGGCGCCAGCAGCCCGGCGCGGTCGAGATAATCGGTCACCACCCGCGAACCGGGAGCGAGCGAAGTCTTGATGTGTTGCCTGACCCGCAGCCCCTTGGCGACCGCCTTCCTCGCCAGCAGCCCGGCAGCGATCATCACCGCCGGATTGCTGGTGTTGGTGCACGAGGTGATCGCCGCAATCAGGACGTCGCCATGACCGAGGTCGACGCCCGGCAGCCCGGTCGGATGGCGCTGCGCCAGGCTCGCCGCCGGCCGCCCGAAGCCGTCCGCCGACTCGGCGGCGGTCAACAGGGCGTTGAAGCGGCTGGCCATGTCGGGCAACGCGATCCGGTCCTGTGGTCGCTTCGGGCCGGCGAGCGAGGGAACGATCGTCGCCAGGTCGAGGTGGACGCGGCGCGAATAATCGACCTCACCGGCGCGCGGGATGCCGAACAGCCCCTGGGCACGAAAATAGGCTTCGAACAGCACGCAGTCCTCTTCGCTGCGACCACTGCTGCGCATGTAGGCGACGGTCTTCTCGTCCACCGGGAAGAAGCCCATCGTCGCCCCGTACTCCGGCGCCATGTTGGCCAGCGTCGCGCGATCGGTCACCGACAGCGTGCTCGCGCCCTCGCCGAAATACTCGACGAAGGTGCCGACCACCTTCTCGCGCCGCAGCAACTCGGTCACCGTCAGCACCAGATCGGTCGCGGTGACGCCTTCGCGCAGGCGGCCGCCGAGTTCAACGCCGACCACGTCCGGAGTCAGGAAGTAGACCGGCTGGCCGAGCATCGCCGCCTCGGCCTCGATGCCGCCGACGCCCCAGCCGACGACGCCGACGGCATTGATCATCGTCGTGTGCGAATCGGTACCGACCAGCGTGTCGGGGAAGCACAACCTGCCGTCGGCCGTCTCCTGCTGCCGCACGCCGCGGAACAGGTACTCGAGGTTGACCTGATGGACGATGCCGACTCCGGGCGGCACGACGCGGAAGGTATCGAAGGCCTGCATGCCCCACTTCATGAACTGATAGCGTTCGCCATTGCGTTCGAACTCGCGGCGCATGTTCTGCTGCAGCGCCTGTGGCGTCCCGTAGTGGTCGACCTGAATCGAATGGTCGACGACCAGATCGACCGGCACCAGCGGTTCGATGCGCCGCGGGTCGAGTCCGCGCTCGGCCGCCACGTGGCGCATCGCCGCCAGATCGCAGAGCAGCGGCACGCCGGTGAAGTCCTGCAGGACGACGCGCGCAACGACGAATGGAATCTCCTCGCTGCGCTCCGCCCGCGGTCGCCATTGCGCCAGCTCGACGATGTGCTTCTCACTCACCCGCAGCCCGTCGCAGTGACGCAGCAGCGCCTCGAGGACGATTCGCAGCGACACCGGCAGGCGATCGACGTTGCCGATGCCGGCGGCGGCGAGCGCCGGCAGCGAGTAGTACAGGACCTCCGGCTGACCGGGCGGGCTGAAGCGGGACAGGGTGTTGAATGGCGACTGGCGCATGCGGGTTCTCCAGAAGGGTGCGTGCTGCGAGCGGAGCCCGCAGTCCACATGACAGCGCCTGGCGGCGCCCGTTCAACCGGCGCCGCGACAACGTCACCGGCATGCTTGCGCGCCGGCCACGAATGCTCCAGACTTGCTGCGGTAGCAGTGCGCGGGTGCAGATCTGTTGCGGGGAAGCCGGTTCAGCGCCAGCGGCAGTCTTGCCATGTGCAGCCACCGGGGCAGTCACTGACACGTCCGCCGACGGGCGGGCCCAGTTCGTCAGCCGCCGGCCGCCCGAGCGTGCCGCGTGCGTCGCCGTCGCGACCATCGCCACCGGCAAGCGTCCTGGCGGCGGACGGCTGGCCAAGAGCAGCCTTTTCCTGGAGAAGCGAGATGAAGAAGAACCTTGTTGCAGCAGTCATTGCGGCGGTCCTCAGCGTTGCCCTGGGCGGTGCGTCGGCCGCCGTCGTCCGCTCCGACTTCAACCTCGACGCAGAGGGCTGGGCAACCGGCAAGATCAACTTGTCCGGCTTGCTGCCGGCGGTCGACGACGCCTTCACCGGCGCCGTCGGTCATGACCCGATCGCCGGCACGCTGCGCACCGGGGACCTCTATCCGTGGACCACGTTCCGCTCGTCGGCGGCCTACAGCGGAGACAAGAGTGCCTACTTCGGCGGCTCGATCAGCTACGACCTGCAGGACAGCCAGAACGATGGCAACGCCTTCCCCAACATCGCGATTCTCGGCGACGCGGGCCGCATGATCTTCATTGCGACCCCACCACCAGCAACCGGCAGCTTGACGCACTACGACTTCGCCCTCGACACATCGGCCGGCTGGTGGACCAACAACCCGTTCGCACTGGTGGCAACCGACGCCTACATCCAGGCCGTCCTCGCCAACGTGCACGGCATCTGGATCAACGCCGACTGGAAGACCGGCGACGACCAGGGCAACGACGATTCCCGGCTCGACAACGTCTGCCTGCGCGACGCAAGCTCGTCCTGCACCGTCGGCCTCATCCCGGAACCCGCCGCGCTGACCCTGTTCGGCCTGGCGATCGGCCTTCTCGGGCTGTCCCGGAGCGACAGCCGAGCGGCCGCACGCCGGCAGCGCTGAGCGGCCGCAGCGGCGGCAGGCCATGCGCCAGATGGAACTCGGCACGCCCGGCCTCGGCGACGCCGCGCTGATCGACACCACCTTCCTGTTTACCGACATCGAAGGGTCGACGAGCCTCTGGGAAAGCGAGTCGCAGACGATGCGGGTCGCGCTGCAGCGGCACAACACGCTGCTCTCGGCGGCGATCGAGCGCCACGGTGGACTGGTCTTCAAGACCGTCGGCGACGCCTACTGCGTCACCTTCGATGACGCCGCGGCGGCACTGCGGGCCGCCAGCCAGATCCAGACGAGCCTCGCCGGCGAGCAGTGGCCGACGCGCAGCCCGCTGCGCGTGCGCATCGCCCTGCACAGCGGGCCGGCCTACCTGAGCGACGGCGACTACTTCGGTCGCACGCTCAATCGCGTCGCCCGCCTTCTGGCGGTGACGCACGGCGGCCAGACCCTGCTCAGCTCGGCAACCGAGACGCTGGTGCGCAGCACCCTGCCCGCCGGCAGCAGCCTGCACGATGTCGGCATGCTCCGCCTGCGTGACCTGCCGCAGCCGATCCACGCCTTCCAGCTCGTCCATCCCGGGCTGCCCACCAGGCTCCTCGAAGCGAACGACGGCCTCGAAGGCAACAAGCTGACCGCCGAGCCGCTGGCCCGCTTCCGGCCGATCGACGTCTATGAGGTGCCGACGCTGCCGACAGTGGTCATGCAGGCGCTGCGCGTCATGCAGGATCCCGCCAGCGATGCGCGCGCCGTCGAGCAGGTGATCATTCACGACCCGGCGATCTCGGCGAAGATCCTGCGCGTTGCCAACTCGGCCTTCTTCGGCCTCTGCCGCCGCGTCGGCACGATTGCCGACGCCGTCCGCGTCCTCGGTTTCACCAACGTCCAGGGCATGCTGATCTCGGTCGGCGCCTTCGATTCCTTTCGTACCGAGCGACTGAACCTGGTCGGATTCTGGAAACACTCGATCGCCACCGCGACGGCAGCGCGCTTCATCGCCGCGGCGCTCCGCTACCCTGGCGACGAGGCTTTCATGGCCGGGCTGCTGCACGACATCGGCAAGCTCATCTTCGCCGTCCAGGCGGAGTCGAGCTACCGCCATGTGCTGGATCTGGAACGGAATTCGGCGCTCGGCAGTCTCGACGCCGAACGCACGCTGTTCGAGTTCACCCACCCCGAAGTCGGCCAGATGGTCGCCGAACGCTGGGACCTGCCGGCACGCTACATCGCCGCCATTGCCCACCACCATGACCCCGACGCCAGTGGCGACGAGTACCGCTTCTGCGCCCTGGTCGGCCTTGCCAACCGCGTCGCGCACGCGGCCCTCGACGGCTTCGTCGAGACGCTGGCCAGCGACCAGGACGCGGCGCAACTGCGACGTCTCGGTCTGCGGCCGGCGCTCTGGGACGACTGCCTGGCGCACCTGCACGCAGCACGACCAACGATCGACGGCTTCGTCGGCGCGATCCGCTGACTGATCTGCCACCACTGGCGCCCTGCAGGGCCATGCGCACGACACGAGGCGCCAGCGCCCGCGCGCCAACGGGGCCCACTTGTCCTGTTCGGGATCGCCGGCGACCGCAGCGGGCGTTCACCGCACAGCGAGTGTCTGAGGCAGCGGGGCAGCGCGGACGGCAGTGGCGATGTTCCCTTGCCCTGCACTGCCCCTGCCTGACCTCTGCGTCCGGCGTTGACTCCGCGCTGCAGCGGTCGCTCAGGGCTCCACCGTCAACACGCTCAGCGAGCGGCCGTCGGTGCCACTCTTGAGCGTGACCTTGAAGTTGTTGGCGCTGGCGATGAAGATGGCCGATGCGAAGGCGTTGTAGTTGCGCTCGGCGATCGAGACCGAGAAGGGGTCGGCTTCGTCGTCGATGTTGAACTGCAGGCTGGCATCGTTGAGCGTGAGCTTGCTGATGCGGCCGGCGAGGCTGCGAACGGGCATGGGAACCTCCTCGAGCGGTTGACGGAACGGTGAATCGGACAGGGTCCGGGGTCAGGGAGACGCGGCGAGCATCAGGCCGATCACCTCCAGGCCACGACCCTTGCGCGGTGCGGTGGCGGCGAGTTCCTGCTGGCGCTCGAACGCGCGCTTGACCGCCTGCAGCGCATCGCGATAACGGTTGTAGTTGTGGTGCGCGCCGCTCAGCGCCACCTGCAGCGGCGGCCAGCCTTCGTGGAAGCCATGGCCCTCGTCGATGTAGGCGATGTGGCCGGCGGTGCGGTACTGCTGGAACAGTTGCGGGACGCCCGGATTGCCGAGCGGCACATGGATGCCGGCCAGATTGATCCTGGCCAGGTGCGTAAACGTGATGGGCAGGTTCGGCCCGATCGGTGGCACGTGGATCGTCGGATCGCCGCCGTAGCCGATGCTCCAGGTCTCGCGCACGCGCTCGTCGAGCAACCGGTTCAGCGACACGTCGCCCGCGCGTGGCGCCGCGATGCAGTAAAGGAACACCGGCGTGCGCGGCATCGCCTCGGCGATGTCGAGCGCGGCCAGCAGCGCGAGCGCGCCGCCGAGTGAGAACCCGGTGACATGGATGCGCTGGATCTTCGCGATCTCCTTCGCCTGGCGGCTCACTTCGGCGAGCAGCGGGTTGCGGACCTTCTCGTATGCCTGCCAGAAACCGGCATGCACCCAGCGCCGGTCACCCAGCGACCCCGGCGCCGGCGGGTACGGGATGCGGTTGCTGCGAAAGTCGGTCAGGACCCAGTCCTTGAACGCGCCTTCCTGGTTGAAGAGCCCGGTCTCGGTGCTGCGAAAGGCCACGACCACATCGCCGGCTTCGCTGTGCGCGACGAAACATTCGCTGTCGGACTTGAAGTCGCCGCGCACCAGGCCGCGCGCCGCGACCAGCGGCGAGCCGCGCACGAAAAGCGGCCGCGGGGGCTGCTGCGGGCGCAGGAACATCGAGCTGGGGCTGGTCACGCGCTCACCGTCGCGCGTCGGAAAACGCTCCGAGAACTCGGCGAGCGCCAGCATCTCGATAGCCAGATCGGGATCGAACATGGATGCCTCCGACAGCAAGGGGAAGGATCGCCAATCCAACGCTGCCACAAGAAGCCCATGAGCCGTCATCAGGCAGCGTCAATCTGGCTCTTGGATCCGGGCTCCGCTGAAAAGTTGCAGCAGTCACACCCCGCAACGCGCCCTCGGTCATCCACCCGGCCGGGCCAGCCAGCATCGTATCGGCCTGACGCAGTCCTGGCTGGCCCTTCTGTTTGTCTACGACGATGACCGCGGCGTGACCCTGCGGCGCCTGCTGGTACTCGGCCTCCTCTACGCTTGGCCCATGGTCATGGCCTGGGGTCTGCTGCGGCGCTGGTCGTGGGGGCGTGTGCTGCTCGGCATCAGCCTCTACATGCTGCTGCTGGCCGTGGTGATGCTCAATCCGAACGAGCGGCGATCCTGGGCGAATGTGACAGCCTGGCTCGGAAGCGTGGTGTTGATGCCGATGGTGGTGGCCCTGCTCATCAGCGCCAGCGGCCGCATCCGCGCGGTGGTGCCCTATCTGTTGCCCGTCTTCCTCTTGCTCTCGGCGGCGTCGACGGGTGCGTTGAGCCTGCTGGCGGTGGAGGCACCGGATCGGCCGGCCTGGATCATGCACCTGATGGGCATGCTGGGAGACTGGCCGGTCATCGTGCTGCTGGCGCTGCTCCCCTGGCTGGTGATGGCCTGGCCGGCGTGGAAGCTCGGCCTGTGGCTGGCGCAGGCTTACCGCGA
Source organism: Candidatus Accumulibacter conexus (assembly GCA_017592775.1). Taxonomy (GTDB): domain Bacteria; phylum Pseudomonadota; class Gammaproteobacteria; order Burkholderiales; family Rhodocyclaceae; genus Accumulibacter; species Accumulibacter conexus. Next base: position 69,366 of record JAGFNJ010000002.1, read on the forward strand.
CAAACGTTTTTCCGACCTGAGCTACCTGTTCGCGGCGTACTGGTTCGTGATTCTTGCAGCGAGCGCTCTGGCGGCGCCGGCAGACGCAGGCTGGTTCAGCCTCAGCCACCTGCTGCCGTGGCTGTGGCTGCCGGTACTGGCCAGAGTGCTGCCGCGCTGGCTGATGCCGCGGGGCACGCCGCCGACGTTGCTGGTGCTGCGGGTGTTCCAGCAGGACGCAGCGGTGGAAACCCTGTTCGACCGCTTCATCGAGCGCTGGCGCCTGACCGGCAACACGGTGCTGATCGCCGGCACCGATCTCGTCAGCCGCACACTGGACCCGGACGACCTGTCCACCTTCCTCAACGGCCGCATGGGCGAACGCTTCATCGCCAGCGTCGCGCAGGTGCCGGCGCGGCTGGGCGAGTTCGGCCTGCAGCCCGATCCCGATGGTCGCTACCGGGTCAACGAGTGCTATTGCTTCGACACCACCTGGCAGGCGGCGCTGACGGCGCTGGTGCAACGGGCCGATGTCGTGCTGATGGATCTGCGTGGCTTCCATGCGGGAAACGCGGGCTGTCGCCACGAGCTGGGCGTGCTCTCGCTGGCGACGGCGGTGCAGCGCGTGGTGCTGCTGCACGACGATCGCAGCGATCGGGCGACCGTGGCGAGTGACATCGCCGCTGCGCCGGGCGGACGCTTTGCCTGGGTCGATGCCGGGCGTCTGAATCAGGGCAAGGTGGCACGGATCATCGGCCACCTGTTGCGCTGACGCCCCGGCGAAGTGGCCGAAGCCGGCGCGCTGGAATCCGATCGACTGACCGGGCGGCGGGCGATCGCTCGCACACACCGCGGTTGCTGGCCTGCCGCCATTCAGGGCGGGACCAGTGCACCGCGACCGGCCGCCAGAACCTGCCGCGCCAAGCCCTCAAGCAGTGCCGATGACGCTCGTGCATGCTGCCAGTACAGCGACACGTCCAGTGCGGTACCCGGCACCAGCTCGACGAGCGAGCCATCGTCAAGCTGAGGAGCGATCAGCGACTGCGGATGCAGCCCCCAACCCATGCCGGACAACGTGGCGGTCACGAACGCTTGCGTCGACGGCAAAGTGTGGTGAGGCAATTCAATGTACCGCTGGCAAAGTCGCTCGGCCCAGCGCGTCTGCAGCTCGTCCTTGGCATTGAAGGCCAGACTCGGTGCGCGCGCCAGACTGCCCGCGCCAACCCCGTCACGGAAATGACGTTCCATGAAGGACGGACTGCAAGCCGCCAGGTAGCGCATCGCACCCAACGGCTGGCTGTTGCAGCCGACGGCAGGGCAGGCTGAGCCAGTGACGGCCGCGAGGACGATGCCGCTGCGCAACCACTCGGCGGTATGGTCCTGATCGTCCACCGCAACCTCCAGTAGAACCGGAGCTTCGGCCGCGAACGTGGCGAGCGCCGGTGCGAGCCAGGTGGCCAGGCTGTCGGCATTGACCGCGATGGGCAGCGGCACCCTGAAGTCGCCGGTCGGTGCAAGCGTCGGCAACGCCTCGTGCAACTCCTGCTCCAGAAGACGAACGCGGTCGACGTGCTGGCAAAGGCGCCGACCCATTGCCGTGGCTTCGCAGGGCTGTCCGCGGACCACCAGGGCGCAACCGACACGGTCCTCCAGCAACCGAATCCGCTGTGAGATGGCTGACGGCGTCACGTGCAGCGCACGGGCGGCACGCTCGAAGCTGCCCTCGCGAACGATGGCAGCCAACGCAGCCAGTGAGGCATAGTCGAGCACGATGCAGTTTTTCTGAATCGAAGTTAGGAAAGACAGTTTGCCTTCATCCAGCCAAGCTGACAAGCTGGCCATCCATTCGCTCGACAGGCGCTCAACCGATGTTCTTCGCGGTATTCGTTCAGGGGCTCGCCCTGGGTCTTGGACTCATCGTCGCCATCGGCGCGCAGAACGCCTTCGTGCTGCGGCAGGGCCTGCGCCGGGAGCAAGTCGGCAGCGTCGTCGCGTTCTGTGCCCTGACGGACGCGCTGTTGATCGCCGCCGGCGTCATGGGCATGGCGCAAGCGCTCGCCGAAAGCGCCGACCTGGCACGCGCCCTGGCTCTGGCTGGCGCCGCCTTCCTGAGCTTCTACGGCATCCAGGCGCTGTACCGTGCGCGCCGTTCGCAGCAACTGCAGGCAGCGCAGGGCGGCGCCGGGCTGAGCCACGGGGCCGCCGTGGCCCAGGCGGCCGCGTTTTCGCTTCTCAACCCCCACGTCTACCTCGACACGGTGCTCCTGGTCGGCAGCATCGGCGCCCAGCAACCCGCCGACCTGCGCTGCTGGTTCGTCCTCGGGGCAAGCACGGCCAGCATCGTCTGGTTTGGGCTGCTTGGCTTTGGCGCGCGTTGGCTGGCACCATGGTTTGCCCGGCAACGCGCCTGGCAAGCGCTCGACGTGTTGACCGGTTTGACCATGTGTGCCCTGGCCGCGCTGCTTCTGCGCCACCTCGGCGATGGTTCTTGAGGCGCAGGCAGCGGGCTGACTTCCGGCGACAGCCGGGCGGTGCGGCAACCACCGGCAGTGGCACCGCGCTCGGTAGAGGCTCGTGCACTCTCGTTGTGAACGTTGGCCTTCCCATCCTCTATACTTTCCCGGCAACGCTGAATCCGGCATGCGTCGATCGCGCCACGATCGATCGACGAATGGGAAGAAGGTGCGCGATGTGGTCGTACCGGGCTTGATGATTCAGCCACGCGAGGCGTCAGCCGGCCGGCACTGCCGCGGCCGTGCCGCCGTCCACCGTGCCGCAACCCCGCCAGGCAGGGAATTCGCGGCACGCCACTGGCAAGCAAACCTGAAAGTTCAAGGAGGACATGATGGAGATCCGCAAGGTCGGCGTCGTTGGCGCCGGAACGATGGGCAGCGGCATCGCGCAGGCATTCGCCGTCGCCGGTTACGATGTGGTCATGCAGGACATCAAGGATGAGTTCGTTCAGCGCGGCCTGACGACCATCCGCAAGAGCCTGGAGCGCGTCGCCTCGAAGGGAAAGATGAGCGCCGATGACGTCGCTGCCGCTCTGGGTCGAATCCGGCCCAGCGTGACGCTCGACCCGCTCGCCGATTGCGACCTGGTCGTCGAGGCGGCGCTCGAGAATGTTGACCTGAAGACGCAACTGTTCCGGAAACTCGACGGCATCTGCAAGGACGGCGCGATCCTGGCCAGCAACACGTCGTCGATCTCGCTGACCCGGATCGCCGCGGCAACGACTCGGCCCACCCACGTCGTCGGCATGCATTTCTTCAATCCGGTGCCACTGATGAAGCTGGTTGAGGTGATCCGTGCGTTGCAGACCGACGACGAGGTCATCCGGGCCGTCGAGGAGGTCTCGAGAAAGATTGGCAAGACCCCGCACGTCGTCAAGGACTCGTACGGCTTCGTCGTCAATCGGGTGTTGATACCGATGATCAACGAGGGAATCAACTGCCTCTACGAGGGACTCGCCCAGCCGGAGGACATCGACGATACGATGAAGCTCGGAGCCAACCACCCGATGGGGCCGCTGGCGCTGGCCGACCTGATTGGCCTCGACATCGTGCTCAACGTCATGGAGACGCTCTACCAAGGATTCGAAGATCCCAAGTATCGCCCAAGCCCGCTCCTGAAGCAGATGGTCGATGCGGGTTACCTCGGCCGCAAGACGGGACGCGGCTTCTTCCGCTACGACCAGGCCTGAAAGCCGGCAATATCCGCAACAGGGACCGGTCTCAGCCTCTGCCGGCTCTGCGCTGCCAGGTTGCCTGGAGCACGGGAAACAGTGCAAAGGCAACCTGCCCGGCCAGCCCGAGCCGGTGCGGGCTCTCCGCGTACAGCGCCAGGTGCGCCGCCAGGCTCCGGTTGGCAAGCAGCATGGAGAGCGACAGCTCTGCCATCAGCAGCAGTGCGAAGGCGGAAGCGCCCATGACGACCGCAGCCGCCGGGGACAGCGATGCCTGCCGCAGGATGCGGCCGCAGATCAGCCAGGACGCGCCAAGGACGATCGGCAACTCGATGAGCACCGCCACGAGTTCGCCGACGCGAGGCACCAGCACCAGGGTCCGCAGTACGCCGAGGAGAAAGCCGACGGCGAACACCCCGGCGAAATAGGCACAGCCCGCCTGCAACGGCTTCAAGATGGAGCAATCACGCGGCGATGATCACATCCCTGGGCGGGCGGCGCAGCGAGCGGGGCATCGGTGCGGCGTGGCCATAACGGACCAGCAGATCGACGCGACGATCGCCCACCCCCAGCAGCGCACCAAGCTGCCGGCGCAGGGGCGCGACCTCCAGCGGCTGGTTGAGATGCGCATGGCGGATACCGAGCGCGGTCGCCTGCAGGGCAAAGCGTTGATAGCTGCGTCCGGCCTGCACCCAGTGCTCCCTGTCGTCGCGCGCAGCGACGAAGACAGCCAGCCCGGAACTCGAACGGACCTGCCGGGCGTGGCGCGCGCTCTCTGCCGCTGGCTTGAAGAAGGCGGCGAACAGCATCGACCCCAGCCAGATGGGCAACGTCGGGTTGCCGGAACAGGCGACATGGAGGCCGTCACCACTCGCGACTGCCGCGGCGGCATTGAAACGCAACCAGGAACACAGCTCGGCTACGAAAGCGGGGTCGGAAGCCAGTTCGCTCGCTCTGCCGGCCGCGCGGACCGCCAGCATCAGGTTTTCGGCGGCGCAGCCGAGCGAGGCGTAGAGGTGATGGTGATCGGCATCGGCCACCGGCAGCGAGCGACCGAAATCCGGCGAGATCGCCACACCGCCGGGCGTCAGCCGGAAATGCCAGGGCTGGGCGTTGTGGCTGTTCGCCGCCAGGGTCGCGTAGTGCACCAGGTCGGCGAACTCCACGCCGCTGGCGGACGAGCGATGCGACCACAAGGTGGTCGCGGCTGCGTCATAATCCCGACTGCGCGGCAGCCAATGCACTCCTGCGCCCGCAGCGGCCGCGACGCCGGCACCGACGAGGAAGCTTCGCCGCTTCATGCTGATCACCTCCGGGAGAAATCCACCTGGTCGGTGCAGCATAGGCGGCTTCCCGGGATTCCATGTTGACCTCCGTCAGTGCTGCGGTGAATCGTCGCCTCCGTAAACCCTGATCGCCGCAATGGCGAACGACCCCGCCCCCGACCACATCCGCCATCCACCCGCAGCCATGATGTCCGACACGAACTCCCGTCCCGATCCTTTTTCCCTGCCGATGAACAACCTCGACGACGCCCGGGCGCTCGTGTGCGCGATCGAGGCCTGGCTCAGCCAGCGGGGCCTCAACCTGCGCCCTCCGCCGCCCGTGCCGGACACCTGCTGTGGTCGGGGCTGCAACGGTTGTGTCTGGCAAGGGTACTACGCCGCGCTGGCCTATTGGCGGGATCAGGCGCGGCAGCTCTCGGGCTGAGGGCCGTTCATGCGCCAAGCAGTCCGTTGGCAAGCGGGTCGCGCCAGGACCCCTGGGCAGTGAGCAAACGGCAGCGAAAAGAACACTTCGTGGACCACCGCCTTCTCGGACACGAGTCCCCCCGGGCTCCCTGCAGTTTCGCTCCGCCGCTCCCAGACGGCCAGTCTTCGCTCCTTTGACGCTCCTGCGACCACGCGGCAGAAGCTCGCGACCCCCTTACCGAAAGTACCGATGCCGCGCCGCAGGCTTGACCCATGCCACCGGACGCTTACAATCCCCATGACGTACCCGTACCGCGTCCGAGGCGCTTCAGTCCAACGAGGTTCATCGGCCGCGGCCGGACCAGCGGTTGACAAGGAGGTTGCCATGCCAAAACCACAGGGAACGTATCTTCAAACCCAAAAGATCAACAAGATTGCACTCCGGGCAAGGCAGTCGAAAGTTCCGGTACGCCCGCGATCCGCTGACTCCACGCGCACGCATGGTGGAAACTTTGACTTGTGGGCGGCTCGGAACACAGCCTACCTTGCCCACGAACTGGGGACCGAGTCGACAAGCCGCGGTGACGCAGCCAGACGCGCACTTGCCGAATTGGTCGAGCAACTTGATGAGATGAAGGATCAGATCGACGAGACGTCGGAGACCTTTGCTGAACTACAGGAACCACACTTCGAGTTCAGGGCTGTCACCGACGACCAGCAGGTGATCACTGCATCAAACGTTCTGGCCATAGCCATGTCAGTCATCACTCTGGTCAGCGTGCTTGAAAGGGCTCTTGGACTAAAGCTTGCGAAGCGCACCTGAATCCCACCCGGGGAATCAGGCCAGATCGTGCGAGGCGCCGAACTGGGCCATTGCTTGGACCAGCCCAGCATCGGGCGACGAGACCCTGGCCTGCCAGAAGACGTGCAGTCCGGGTTGATCCCGTTGCGAGTTCGGCCGGCGATGCGGATCAGCCGGAGCGCGTTGATCAGGCGCCGGTACGGGCAAGTCCGGGTTCTCCTGCCTGGGAACACATCCACCCTCCGTCCGGGAGTCCGAGCACTGGTAAGATGCTGCCCTGGCTGCGGCAGGGATGATTGGACACCCGGCGAAGCCCATGAGCAGCCCTCGGTACGGGCTCCTTGCGGCAAGAACAGCGTTGGCACCGGGTTCTTGCGAACACGCCACCGAAACCGGTAGCGCGAAGCCAGGTGCAGTGCTGTGTGGATGCACTTCGTTGCCCCTCACCAGCCTCACGATGCTGACGCCTTTTTCAACAACTCAACGCGTTGACCAGAACATGCAGAAGAAGCAGGGCGCCACGGCAGGCTCGCCAACGCCGCACACGCCAATGATGCAGCAGTACCTGCGGCTGAAGGCGGAGCATCCTGGCCTGCTGCTGTTCTACCGCATGGGCGACTTCTACGAGCTGTTCCATGAGGATGCGGAGAAGGCGGCGCGCCTGCTCGACATCACCCTGACGACGCGCGGGCAGTCGGCCGGACAGCCGATCCGGATGGCCGGCGTGCCCTACCACGCGCTCGAGCAATATCTCGCAAAGCTGGTGAAGCTCGGCGAGTCGGTGGTCATCTGCGAGCAGGTGGGCGACCCGGCAACCAGCAAGGGACCGGTCGAGCGCGCCGTGTCGCGCATCGTCACCCCGGGCACGCTGACCGACGCGGCGCTGCTCGACGAGAAGCGCGACACGCTGCTGCTGGCGATCCATTTCACCCGCCAACTCGCGGGCCTCGCCTGGATCAACCTGGCGAGCGGCGAGTTCCGCGTCTGCGAGGTCGCTCCCGGCCGGGTCGCTGCCACCCTCGAACGGATCCGGCCGGCCGAGATCGTCGTCGCCGAGACGCTGGCGCCCGCTTTCACCGCTGATGCACCGCTGACGCGGCAGCCGGACTGGCATTTCGACGTCGAGGCCGGTGGCCGCGAGCTGTGCGCGCACTTCGGCACGAGTTCGCTCGCCGGCTTTGGCGCCGATGGCCTGCGGCCGGCGATTGCCGCTGCCGGCGCGCTGCTGCGCTATGCGCGGGCGACGCAGACGCGCGCCCTGCCGCACCTGCGGGCGCTGATCGTCGAACGCGACGCCACCTTCCTCGGACTCGACACAGCCACCCGGCGCAACCTCGAACTCACCGAAACCCTGCGCGGGCAGCCGGCACCGACGCTGTACAGCCTGCTCGACACGTGCGTCTGCGCCATGGGCTCGCGGCTCCTGCGGCACGCGCTGCATCATCCCTGGCGCGAGCCGGAGATCCCGGCCGCCCGGCACGCGGCGATCGCCATGCTGCTCGACGACGAGGGCCGCAGCCTGCGGGCGCTGCGCCAGGCGCTGCGCGGCTTCGCCGACATCGAACGGATCGCCGGCCGCATCGGCCTCTACAGCGCCCGCCCGCGCGACCTGTCGAGCCTGCGCGACAGCCTGCAGCGACTGGCCGACCTGCGGGCGCCGCTGCAACCGATCAGCGGCGCGCCGCTGCTGGTCGAACTGCTGGCGCAACTGGCGACGCCGGCGGCCGCCCTCGATCTCCTGCAGCGCGCGATCCAGCCCGAACCGGCGGCGCTGGTCCGCGACGGCGGCGTCATCGCCACCGGCTTCGACGCCGAACTCGACGAACTGCGTGCGCTGAACGACAACTGCGGGGCGTTCCTCGTCGAACTCGAGGCACGCGAGCGCGAGCGGACGGGAATCGCCAACCTGAAGGTGGAATACAACCGCGTGCACGGTTTCTACATCGAAGTGAGCCATGCCAACGCCAGCCGCGTGCCGGACGACTACCGCCGGCGGCAGACGCTGAAGAACGCCGAGCGCTACCTGACGCCGGAGCTGAAGTCCTTCGAGGACAAGGCGCTGTCGGCTCAGGATCGGGCGCTGGCGCGCGAGCGGCTGCTCTACGACGGCATCCTGGCGGCCCTGCAGCCCGAGCTGCCGGAGCTGCAGCGGGTGGCGCAGGCGGTCGCCAGCATCGACCTGCTGGCGAGTCTTGCCGACACGGCGCAGCGGCGCAACTACTGCATGCCGGTGTTCAGCAACGAACCCGGGCTGCTGATCGAGGGCGGTCGCCACCCGGTGGTCGAGGAGCAGCTCGCCGGCGGCGAGACCTTCATCGCCAACGACACCCGCCTGAGCGACGAGCGGCGGCTGCTGCTGATCACCGGCCCGAACATGGGCGGCAAGTCGACCTACATGCGGCAGACGGCGCTGATCGCGCTGCTCGCCCACATCGGCAGCTACGTGCCGGCAACCCGTGCCGTTCTCGGCCCGCTCGACCAGATCTTCACCCGCATCGGCGCCGCCGACGATCTGGCAGGTGGTCGTTCGACCTTCATGGTCGAGATGACCGAGTCCGCCGCGATCCTGCACCACGCCAGCGAGCAGAGCCTGGTGCTGATGGACGAGGTCGGGCGCGGCACCTCGACCTTCGACGGCATGGCGCTGGCTTTCGCCATCTGCCGCCACCTGATCGAGAAGAATCGCTGCCTGACGCTGTTCGCCACGCACTATTTCGAGCTGACCCTGCTCGCCAATGAATACGCCGAACTGGCGAACGTGCACCTGGACGCGATCGAGCATGGGCAGCGCATCGTCTTCCTGCATGCAGTCGAGGAAGGACCGGCCAACCAGAGCTACGGCATCCAGGTGGCGGCTCTGGCCGGCATCCCGACGGCGGTGCTGAAGGCGGCGCGGCGGCAGTTGCGTGAGTTCGAGCAGCGGGCGTCGATCAACCCGCTGCAGCCCGACCTCTTTGCCAGCGCGCTGTCGACGGCGGCCGAAGCCAGCGAACCGGCCACCCACCCGGCGATCGACCGGCTGCAGGCGATCGATCCCGACCGGCTGACGCCGCGTGAGGCGCTCGATGCCCTCTACGAACTGCGGGCGCTGCTGCCATGAAGCGGGTCAGGACCGGCAGGGGATTGCTCGCCGCCGCCGGCCTGCTGCTGGCGTGCACGCTGCAGGCGGAGACCTGGCGCTTCGCAGCGATCGGCGACACGCCGTACAGCAGCCACGAGCTGCGCGAGCTGCCACGGATGCTGGCCGACATCGCCGCCGAGCATCCGGCCTTCATCGTGCACGCCGGCGACATCAAGAGCAGCCGCGAGGTCTGCAGCGACGCGCTTCTTGCCGCCCGCCGCGATCTCCTCGACGCCTCGCCGGTGCCGCTGATCTACGTCCCCGGTGACAATGAGTGGACCGACTGCCGCCATCTCCCGGCCGGGAAGTTCGATCCGCTCGAGCGTCTGCAGAAGCTGCGGCAGTTGTTCTTTGCCGCGCCGCGCTCGCTTGGCCGATCGGTACTGCCGCTCGAGCGGCAACCCGGCGACTACCCGGAGCATCTGCGCTGGCGGCTGGGCCCGGTGCTCTTCATCTCGCTCAACGTTCCCGGGCCGAACAACCACTTCGGTCTCGGCGTCGAGCCTTCCGCCGAGTTCGTCGCCCGCAACCCGGCCGTCATCGACTGGCTGCGACAGGGCTTCGCCGTCGCACGGCGCGAACGACTCGCCGGCATCGTCATCGTCATGCAGGGCAATCCGGCGTTCCGCCACCACGCCGCCGGCCTGCCGCATGCCGGCTATCGCGAGCTGCTCGATACCCTGAGCCAGGAAACCGTGGCTTTCGGCGGGCAGGTGCTGCTGATCCACGGCGACTCGCACTGGCAACGCATCGACCAGCCACTGCGCGATCCACTGACCAGGCTGCCGCTCAGCAGCTTCACCCGCCTCGAGACCTTCGGTTACCCGTTCATGGGCTGGGTGAAGGTCATCATCGACGATCAGCAACCGAAGTTGTTTCGCTTCGAGGTTCACCCGCATCCGCGTCGCCTGCCCTGAGGACGCAGAAGCCAGTCGACAGCGGCCGGCACAGGCTCTAGACTTGCCTGGCGAATCGTCCGCTTCGCGATGGCGAGCAGACCCTCCCTGCCTGCTGCACGGAGGGGGTGGCGGGCGAGGGCAAGCGATCGGGCCGGCACGCTCGCGGGCTTCTGCCCGGCCAGGAGAGCTTGATCGTCACGGTTTCCTGTCGCCTCGGGAGGGAAGGATCATGAGACGAACCGCCTGGCTGCGCGCTGCGCTCGCTTCACTGCTCGCCGTTCTGGCTGCGGGTGCCAGTGCCGACATCGTGATTGCTCAGGTCGCGGCGTTCAGCGGCCCGCTGGCTCCCACCGGCACGCACATGCGCGCAGGTGCACAGCTCCTGTTCGACGCCGTCAACGCGGAGGGCGGGATACACGGAGCGCGGATTCGGCTGGTTTCGGCCGACGACGGCTACAAGACCGACGAGACCGTCCGGCTCGCGCGCGAAATGCTGCGGCAGCAGCAGCCGCTGGCTTTCATCGGCTTCGTCGGCACCGGCAACGTCGAGGCGATGCTCGACCAGAAGGTGCTCGCCGAAGCCGGCATTCCGCTCATCGCCGTCCGCTCGGGCGCGGAGACGCTGGTCCGCCGCAATGACCATCTGCTGTTCATGACGCGCGCCAGTTACGCGGAGGAGATCGACAAGATCACCGACCAGTACGCGACCACCGGCTACAAGCGCTTTGCCGTCCTCTACCAGGACGACGCCTTCGGCAAGGGTGCGCTGGCGAGTGCCAAGGAGTCGATCCAGAAGGCCGGCGGCACCCTCGTCGCCGAGGGCGGGTACGAGAAGAACACGACCAACGTCGGCGCCGCCGTGCAGACCATCGCTGCCGCACAGCCGCAGGCCGTCATCCTGATCGCCAACACGGCTGCCAGCGCGGAATTTCTGCTGCAGTCACGCGCCGCCGGCAACCTGGCGCAGTATGTCGCGCTGTCGGTCACCGACGCCGCGCAGGTGGTGCAGAAGATCGGCGCCGAGAAGGCCGCGGGGCTGGCACTGACCCAGGTCGTGCCCGACCCGAACAGCCACACGATTCCCCTGATCAAGGAGATCCAGGACAATTTCAGGAAGTTCAAACCCAAGGACGTGACGCTCAATCACACCTTCGTCGAGGGCTACCTCGGTGCCAAGGTGCTGGTCGAAGCGCTCCGCCGGGCAGGCCCAGAGCCGACGCGACGCAGGCTGCGCGACGCGCTCGAAGCGCTCTCGAACCACGACGTCGGCGGCGTCTTCATCAATTTTTCGCCGCGACGCCACGCCGGGTCGCGCTTCGTCGACATCACCATTCTCAACCGCAGCGGCAAGCTGCTGCGCTGATCCGGCAGCCGCAGCATCAGCCGCCGAGCAACCGCCAGAGTTCGAGCAGCAGACGGACGCCGCCGGCAATCAGCAACGCCACGGCCACTGACAGGGCAATCGAGACGCCAGCCTGCCGCGGGCCGATCGTTCGCAGCATCAGGGCAAAGGTCGACACGCAGGGAATGTAGAAGGTGATGAAGACGAGAAAGGTGGCGATCTGCACGTGGTCAAGCAACGGCACGATCTCGATCGTGCCCAGCGCCTGATAGACCATCAGCAGCGACAGTTCCTTGCGCAGGACGCCAAACAGGATCGGCACGCCGAGCAGGATCGGCAGGCCGAGCCACCAGGTGGTGACCGGCGACAACGCCAGGTTGATCCACTCGTCGGCGCCGAAATGGCCAAGCAGCGCCAGCAGGATGCTGCCCGCCACCAGCAGCGGCGTGACGATGGTCACGATGTCGCGGCAACGCTCCCAGGTCCTCGCCAGCAACGGGCGCCACCGCGGCAGCGCGTAGGGCGGAATCTCCTGGATCAGCCCGACCGCGACGTGGGCATAGCGCCGTGCGAGCAGGCTCCCGAGCAGGGTCAGGACGACGAAGGTGAGGGCGAAGATGGCGAGCACGCCCAGCCCGCCGAGGTACTTGCCGCCCATCGCAAGAATGATCGCCGAGCGCGCCGAACACGGAACGAAGGCCAGCAGCAGCGTCGCGACGAGCCGCTCCTTGCCGCTGCTGCTTGCCGCCACCATCGAGATGGCCGGCACGTTGCAACCGAGTCCGACGAGGAACGGCGCGGCGACTCCGCCGTGCAGGCCGATGCGGTGGAAACCGCGGTCGACGACGAAGGCGACGCGGTGCATGATCCCGGATTCCTCGAGCGCCACCAGCAGCAGCACCAGCGGCAGCATGTAGGGGACGACGATGGCGACGAGACCGATCAGGCCGTCGACCACGGCCCGGCCGACGACGGCGGTGGTCGAGGCGGGCTGCCACTGCTGCGCCCACTCGACGAGCGGGGCCGCCGTCCACGCGTCGATCGTGCCGCTGACCTTGAAGACCACCAGCAGGACCAGCGCAAAGACCAGCGTGCTGCCGAACAGACCCCAGCGTGGATGCAGGAAGAAGCCGTCGAGCAGGCGCTGCCAGCGACCGGCAGCGGCCGCGCCGCCGCAGCGGCTGACGTTCTCGAAGAGGATCGCCGCCTGATGGTGGCGGTCGGCGTGCAACTCGTCCGACAGCGGTCGCGGCAACAGCCGCGCGGCGGCTTCGCGCGCTGCCAGCACCTGCGGCAGCAGTTGCGGCAGATGGCAGGCCAGCTCCTGCAGGAAGTATGCGTTGTTCTCCGCCAGTTGCATGCAGAGGAAGGGCAGAGGCACGTGAAAGTTCTGTGCCACCGCCGGTTGCGCGAGCAGCGCACGCAGCGGCTCGACGGCGGCGGCGATGTGCGGGCCCGGCGTCTGCGCGCGCGGCAGCACCGGCGCGCGCGCGACCTCCAGCGCCGCGGCAAAGAGGTCACTGACACCGATCCCCATGTGCGCCACGGTCGGCAGCACCGGCACGCCGAGCAGTTCCGCCAGGGCACGGACATTCAGGTACACGCCCTTGCGCCGCGCCTCGTCGACGCGGTTGAGGGCGATCAGCAGCGGTTTGCCGAGCAGACACAGTTCGAGGCTGAGTTCGAGATCGCGCTGCAGCGCCGTCGCGTCGACGACCTGGATGAGGACGTCTGGCGCGTCGAAGGGATCTGCCGGCAGATCATCTTCGTGCGCCGCCACCGGTGGCCAGCGGTCGCCCCAGAGCAGATGCTTCAGCAACAGCACGTCGCGCGCCCCGGGCGCATGCAGCGAGTCGACCGCCGGCAGGTCGACGAGCGAGATCTGCTCGAGCCCGATATCGACCACGCACTCGGCGTAGGCATCGCCCGTGCGCAGCAGCCGCCGGTGCTGCGGCGAAGCACTCGAGGCAGCCAGAAACAGGCTGCTCTTGCCGGTAAGCGGGCGACCGACCAGCGCCACGCGCGGGCGGCGCCGGCCACGCAGCAAGGGCTGCGGCAGGACGACGCTGGCGCTGCTTGCGTTCACCCTGCGCCCAGCGCGCGCGCCCTGGCCGCCAGCCAGCCGCTGCGCCGCCGCTCAGGACCGACGCCTGCCGCCGGCGGCAGGCGGCAGCCGTGACTCACCGGCCGCCGTCGGCAGACAGGTCGCCGCTGCCGCCGCATTGCACCGGCCGGCGATCAGTCGTCATCGTCGAGATCGTCGTCATGCGTATGGCCATGCCTGATTTCATCGGCGGTCGCCGGACGCACATCGGTCACCGTGCAGGTGAAGATCAGCGCCATCCCGGCCAGCGGGTGGTTGCCATCGAGTACGACCTTGTCGGCGGCAATCTCGGTCACGCGGTAGATCAGGACATCCTCGTCGTCGTCCTCATCGCCGCCCTCGGGGATGCCCTCGAACTGCATTCCCACCTGCAGTTCGTCGGGAAACTGGCTGCGCGGCTCGAGCTGCACGAGCGTCGCATCGTACTCGCCGAACGCATCGTCAGGCTGCATCTTGACCACCACCGACTCGCCGACGCGCTTGCCGTGGACGGCTTCCTCGATCAGCGGAAAGATGTCGTCATAACCGCCGTGCAGATAGACGAGCGGTTCCTGGCCGGCATCGACGAGTTCGCCGTCGAAATCGGTGACGCTGTAGTCGAGGGTAACGACGGTATTCTTGGCAACTTGCATGTTCATGAATTGAGTTCCTTCACCGCCCGCAGCATTGCGCGCGCGTGGCCCTTGGCGTTGACTCCGTACTCCGCGAGCCGAAGGACGCCCTGTTTGTCGATGATGAAAGTCGAGCGGACGATGCCGGACTTGCGGACACCATTCACCTCTCGTTCCTGCCAGACACCGTACTGCCTGCACGCCATCCCCTCTTCATCGGACAGCAGGCACACGGAGATGCCATGTTCGTCCCGGAACTCGGCATGCTTCAGACAGTCGTCGCGGCTGATGCCGAAGATCTGGCAATCGAGCCGCGCGAACTCGTCCTCGTGATCCGAGAAATCGGTTGCCTGCAGGGTACAGCACGGTGCGCCATCTCTTGGGTAGAAAAAGAGGATGACATTGCTTCTGCCCTGAAAGCGGGCGATATCGATGAGTTCCATGTCCGCATCGGGGAGGACGAACATCGGCGCTGCCTGTCCTGCTTTCAGCATGCTACCCCCTCAAAGACCCCAACCGCGCACAAAGAGCACGCGGGCGGAGCAGATTCTAACCAAGCTTCCCGGATCTGACTACCGGAACGACAAGCGGCAATGCGGCTAGAATGATTCCGTCCGGCCGCCGGCGGTGCGCCCGCGAAGCCGCGCGGCGGCTTGGGTGCGGCGGCCCGGCGACCCATCATCCGTACCTGGCGTCCGAACTGGAGAGAAAAATGAAAGCACTCGCGGCACTGCGCAACGCCCTGCCCCTCCTCGCCCTGCCTTTCCTCGGCCTGCTGTCTGCTCCGCCGACGCTGGCGGCAACGACAGAGCGCACGACGACCGTCGACCTGGCCGCAGAAGCCAGCCGGCCGGCGGCCAACGACCTGGCGCGCGCGACGGTCTTCGCCGAAGCCAGCGGTGCGACACCGGGCGAACTGGGCAAACGGGTCAACGGCCTGGTCGCCGACGGGCTGAAGATCGCCAAGTCCCATGGCAACGTCCGCGTGCAGAGTGGCGCCACGCACACGCATCCCGTCTACGGCAAGGGCAACCGGATCGAAGGTTGGCGCATGCGGTCGGACCTGACGCTCGAGTCCACCGACCCGGCGGCGCTGTCGGAACTGCTCGGCAAGCTGCAGGCCTCGCTCGGCGTCGCCAGCCTGAACATGCTGCCCGCGGCCGAAACGCGCCGCAAGGCAGAGAGCGAAGCGACGATCGCCGCCCTGGCTGCCTTCCGCGAACGCGCCAAGGTGATCGCCGACGCACTCGGCAAGCCCTTCCGGATCCGGCACCTGACGGTCAACAGCAGCGGTCGGCCGCCCGTGATGCCGATCATGCGTTCGCCGGCGATGGCTGCCGACGCAGCGCCACCGATGCCGCTGGAGGCTGGCGAGAGCCTGGTCAGCACGACGGTTTCGGGGCAGATCGAACTGCTCGAATAGCCCGGCGGCCGGCCGCTGCCGGCAGGCGCGGCCGAGCGCTAGGGCTGGGCAGCCGGTGCCGGCTTTGCCGCCGCTCCGGCCTGCCTCGCCGGGGTCGCCGCTGGCGCTGCCCTGCTGGCAGGCGCGGCGGCTGCCGCCGCCTTGACAGGAGCCGCTGCTGCCACCTTGGGCGCCGCTGCCGCCGCGCTGGCTGCCGCTGGCGGTTTCCCGGGCACCGCTGCAGCCGCCTGGGCTACCGCCGCCCTTTCCGGAATCTGCACGAAGACCTCGCCCTGCTTGACCATCCCCAACTCGAAGCGGGCACGCTCCTCGATCGCGTCATAACCCTGCTTGAGGTCACGCACCTCGGCATCGAGCCCGGCATTGCGCAACTCGAGGACCTGGTTGATCTCCTTCTGCTCCGCCAGTTGCCGGTCGACCTCCCAGACCCGCAGCCAGCCGCCCTTGCCCAGCCACAGCGGGTGCTGCAGCAGGACGATGACCACCACCAGGGAGATAGCCAGCCAGCGCACCTTGCGTCAACCGCGCCGGTCGGTCAGGAGAGATTGTAGAAGGCGTCGCGACCGGGGTAACCCGCCGTGTCGCCGAGATCCTCCTCGATGCGCAGCAACTGGTTGTACTTGGCGATGCGGTCGGAACGTGACAGCGAACCGGTCTTGATCTGCAGCGCGTTCATGCCGACCGCGATATCGGCGATGGTGCTGTCCTCGGTCTCGCCGGAGCGGTGCGAGATGACCGCCGTGTAGGCAGCGCGCTTGGCCATCTCGATGGCGGCGAAGGTTTCGGAAAGGGTGCCGATCTGGTTGATCTTGATCAGGATCGAGTTGCCGATTCCCTGCCGTATGCCTTCCTTGAAGATGCGCGTGTTGGTGACGAAGACGTCGTCACCGACGATCTGCACCCCCTTGCCGAGGCGGCTGGTGAGGAGCTTCCAGCCATCCCAGTCGCCTTCGGCCATGCCGTCCTCGATCGAGACGATCGGGAAGCGATCGGCGAGGTTGGCGAGGTAATCGACCAGTTCGGGCGGGCTCAGTTGCAGGTGCTCGCCGGCCAGGTGGTAGCGGCCATCGCGGTACAGTTCCGAGGCGGCGCAATCGAGGCCGATCAGGACGTCTTCACCAGCCCCGTAGCCGGCGTTCTCGATCGCCTGCATGATCAGTTGCAGCGCTTCGGCATGACTGCCGAGGTTGGGCGCGAAGCCGCCCTCGTCGCCGACTGCGGTCGAGAAACCCTTCTTGTGCAGCAGCTTCTTCAGGGCATGGAAGACCTCGGCGCCGCAGCGCAGCGCTTCCCGGAACGACGACTGACTGACCGGGAGAATCATGAACTCCTGGAAATCGAGGCTGTTGTTGGCGTGTTCGCCGCCATTGATGATGTTCATCATCGGCACCGGCATCTGCATCGGGCCCGAGCCGCCGAAGTAGCGGTAGAGCGGCAGACCGGACTCCTCGGCGGCCGCCTTGGCAACCGCCATCGACACCGCGAGCATCGCGTTCGCGCCCAGACGCGCCTTGTTGTCGGTGCCATCGAGATGAATCAGCGTCTGGTCGATGAACGCCTGCTCCTGCGCGTCGAGACCGACGATCGCCTCGGAAATCTCGGTGTTGACGTTCTCGACCGCCTGCAGGACGCCCTTGCCGAGATAGCGGGCGGCATCACCGTCGCGCAGCTCGATCGCCTCGCGCGACCCGGTCGAGGCGCCCGACGGGACCGCCGCCCGGCCCATCACCCCCGACTCGAGGAGGACGTCGCATTCGACGGTTGGGTTGCCGCGCGAATCCAGCACCTCGCGGGCGACGACATCAACGACTGAACTCATGGTCTTTCCTTCGTAAGTCTCAACATGATCAAAGCGACAATCCTTCGACGACCAGCATGTTCATGGCCGCAGCATCGCCGCGTGCGGCTCGTGCCTGCTGGTACTCGGGCGAATCATAAAACCTCTTCGCCTGCTGCAGCGAATCGAATTCGACGATCAGCAACCGCTCGGGCGCCTGCCACTTCCCCTCGAGCACCTCGCTGCGGCCGCCATCCGCCAGGCAGCGGCCACCGTGGCGGGCGATCGCCGCCGCCAGCTCGTCGCCCGTGGCCAAGGCCGGCGCGTCGGCAGCCTTCACCTCGGCCAGCAGATAGGCCTTCACAGGCCCGTCTCCGCCAGACCAGCCGTCTTGACCAGGCGATCGATGGCAACCAGCGTCGTCAGCAGGTTCTCCATGCGCGCCAGCGGCCAACTGTTGGGGCCGTCCGACACTGCCATTTCCGGACGCGGATGGGTTTCCATGAACAGCCCGGCAATGCCGACGGCGACCGCTGCGCGCGCCAGCACCGGAATGAACTCGCGCTGGCCACCGGAAACCGTTCCCTGGCCACCCGGCAACTGCACCGAATGGGTGGCGTCGAAGACCACAGGGCAGCCACTGTCGCGCATGATCGCCAGGCTGCGCATGTCGGCGACGAGGTTGTTGTAGCCAAAGGAAACGCCGCGCTCGCAGACCATGATGGTGTCGGCACCGGCGGCGGCGCTGCGCGCCTTGTCGACGACGTTGCGCATGTCGGCGGGCGCCAGGAACTGTCCCTTCTTGATGTTGACCGGCTTGCCCGAGGCGGCGACGGCCTCGATGAAGTCGGTCTGCCGGCAGAGGAAGGCCGGCGTCTGCAGGACATCGACGACGGACGCAACGGCGGCGATGTCCTGCTCGCGATGGACGTCGGTGAGGACCGGGACAGCGATCTGCCGCCGCACTTCGGCCAGGATGCGCAGCCCCTCGTCGATCCCCGGTCCCCGCGGCGACCGCCCGGAACTGCGGTTGGCCTTGTCGTAGGAAGCCTTGAAGATGTACGGCAGACCCAGGCGGGCACAGATCTCCTGCATCTGCCCGGCGACCTCGAGGCAGAGATCGAGCGACTCGGCGGTGCACGGACCGGCGATCAGGAAGAGCGGCTGCGCGAGTCCCGCCTCGAAGTTGCCGAGCCTCATGCCGCGCCCCGGCGGGCCGCCGCTGCCTGCACGAAGGAGGTGAAGAGCGGATGGCCCCGGCGCGGCGATGAGGTGAACTCGGGGTGGAACTGGCAACCGAGGAACCAGGGATGGGCATTGGCCCCCTCCTTCGGCAGCTCGACGATCTCGCACAGCTCGGTGACCGGCGCCCGCCCGGAAACCACCAGCCCGACCCGCTCGAGTTCTCCGAGCAGCGTGTTGTTGACCTCGTAGCGGTGACGATGCCGTTCGACGATTTCGTCCCGTCCGTAGATCGCCCGCGCCATCGTCCCCTCGGCCAGCCGGCACAACTGACCACCGAGCCGCATCGTGCCGCCGAGATCCGAATTCTCGTCACGCGTCTCGACGCGGCCCGAAGCATCCTGCCACTCGGTGATCAGGCCGACGACCGGATGCGGCGTCTCCTGGTCGAACTCGCTGCTGTGCGCGCCACTCATGCCGGCGACGTTGCGGGCGAATTCGACGACCGCCAGCTGCATGCCGAGGCAGATGCCGAGGAAGGGGATCCGGTTCTCGCGCGCGTGGCGGATCGCGGCGATCTTGCCCTCGGTGCCCCGACGGCCGAAGCCGCCCGGGACCAGGATCGCATCCATCCCCTGCAGGGCCTCGCAGCCGTTGCGTTCGATCTCCTCGGAGTCGATGTAGCTGATGCGGACCTTGCTGCGGGTGGCGATGCCCGCGTGCACGAGGGCTTCGGTGAGCGACTTGTACGACTCGGTGAGGTCCACGTACTTGCCGACGAAAGCGACGTCGAGCACCCGCTCGGGGTTCTCCAGCGCGTGCACGATGTTCTTCCAGACGCCGAGATCGGCCGCCCGGGCGAGGATCCCGAGCTTGTGGCAGACGATCTCGTCGAGCATCTGGTCGTGCAGCATGGCGGGGATCTTGTAGATCGAATCGGCATCGCGTGCCTCGATCACCGCTTCGCGCTGGACATTGCAGAACAGCGCCATCTTGCGCTTGTCATCCTCGGGAATCGGCCGGTCGGTGCGGCAGAGGAGGATGTCCGGCTGGATGCCGATCTCGCGCAGTTCCTTGACCGAGTGCTGCGTCGGCTTGGTCTTCAGTTCGCCGGCGGTGGCGATGTACGGCACCAGCGTCAGGTGCATGTAACAGGCGTTGGTGCGTCCTTCCTGCAGCGCCATCTGGCGGATCGCCTCGAGGAAGGGGAGCGATTCGATGTCGCCGACCGTCCCGCCGACCTCGACGATCGCCAGGTCGGCGCCCTCGGCGCCGCGCCGGATGTGTGCCTTGATCTCGTCGGTGATGTGCGGGATCACCTGCACCGTCTTGCCGAGATACTCGCCGCGCCGCTCCTTCCGGATCACCGAATCGTAGATCTGGCCGGTGGTGAAGTTGTTGCGCCGTTCCATGCGGGCATTGGTGAAACGCTCGTAGTGCCCGAGGTCGAGGTCGGTCTCTGCACCATCCTCGGTGACGAAGACCTCGCCATGCTGGAACGGGCTCATCGTGCCCGGATCGACGTTGATGTAGGGATCGAGCTTGAGATGGGTGACCCGGATTCCGCGCGATTCGAGGATCGCTCCGAGCGAGGCGGCGGCGATTCCCTTGCCGAGGGACGAAACGACGCCACCGGTGACGAAAACGTATTTGATCATGGAGATGGCTGCAGCGGGAAAGCCCGATTGTAGCCGATAAAGCCTGCCCTCTCCAACCGGCGCCCGGGGTTGGCGAGCGACGACCGGCGTCGTCGCCGGACGGCGTGCAGCGACCCGGCGGCGGCAGCGCCAGCGCCGGCGGCAGAACCGCAGCTCGAGCATGGCCCCGTCGCCGCCGCAAGTCCTGTTCCGCTTTCCCGCCCGACTGCTTGACCCATCCTGTCCAGGAGGATAGGATTCGGCCATGAACACGCACGCCTCGCATCCGGAGATCATCAAGCGCCTGAAACGGGCGGAGGGCCACCTGCGCAGCATCGTCACCATGCTTGAGGACAACCGTGGCTGCCTCGAGGTCGCGCAACAACTGCAGGCAGTCGAACGTGCCATCGCCAGTGCCAAGAAGACACTGGTGCACGACCACATCGACCACTGTCTCGATCAGGCCACCGGCGACGGGCCGCGCAGCGCGAACGACGCCATCCGCGAATTCAAGGAAATCTGCAAGTACCTCTGACGCACTGAAGGATCCGCCCCATGCAACAAGCCCCGACATCCCCCTGGAGCCACACGCACGTCTTCGACGAAGGCAACCTGGCGGCTGAAAAGGGCACCCGCGTGGTGATGCTGATCACCGCGACGATGATGTTGGTCGAGATCGTCGCCGGCTGGTGGTTCAACTCGATGGCGCTGCTCGCCGATGGCTGGCACATGAGTTCGCATGCGGTGGCGATCGGCCTCTCGGCTCTCGCCTACAGCACCGCCAGACGCTACGCGAACGACCGGAGCTTTGCCTTCGGCACCTGGAAGATCGAGATTCTCGCCGGCTTCGCCAGCGCCATCTTCCTGCTCGGCGTGGCGCTGATGATGGTCAGCGGCTCGCTCGAACGTCTGCTGTCGCCGCAGCCGATCCGGTTCACCGAGGCAATCGTCGTTGCCACGCTCGGACTGGCGGTCAACATCGCCTGCGCGATCATCCTGCATGCGGCGAGCGGCCACGGCCACGGCCACGGACACGGACACGCTCACCACCACGGTCACCCGCACGACCATCACGAACACCGCGCCCACCACGAACACCACGATCCCCGCGCCGATGCGCACCCGCTTGGCGACGGGCACCCGCACACGCATGCGACGCCCGACCACCGCGGCGATCCCGACCTCAATCTGCGCGCCGCCTACCTGCACGTCGTCGCCGATGCCGCGACCTCCGTGCTGGCGATCGTCGCCTTGGTTGGCGGCATGGTCTACGGCTGGGACTGGCTCGATCCGGTCATGGGAATCGTCGGCAGCATTCTCGTCGCGCGCTGGGCGTGGGGACTGATCCGCGACACCGGCCGCGTGCTCCTGGACCGGGAGATGGACCATCCGGTGGTGGACAGGGTGCGACAGACACTTGCCGGCAACACCACCTGGCGATCGCCACCGCTGATCGACGACCTGCACGTCTGGCGCGTCGGCCGCGAGAAATTCGCCGTCATCGCCAGCCTGGTGAGCGACGATCCGGCGCTCACTCCCACTGCGGTGCGCCAGGAACTGTCCCGCCACGCCGAACTCGCGCACATCTCGGTCGAGGTCAATCGAACGGGCGACCTGCGCGCGCTGCTGCCGCCGGCGGCAACCTGATCCGCTCTCCACCTTGACGCCCCTGCTGCGAGGCCGGCAAGCGCGCCGCTGACACGGCCTTCCGGCGCCGCCGCTGCGCCGGGAACCTTGACACCGTCGACCGCCACCGCTGCCGGCACCGGGCAACCCCAGCGGCCAGCAGGGTGCAGATGCCGTCCTGTCGGCAAGCCTGCAGGAAGACGCACGCTGCCGCTGATCGGCCCGGCCGGACAGGAAAAAGCCCGCCTGGTTGGCAGCAGACGGGCTTCTGTTCTTGCGGGCCGGGCAGCCAGGGATCCCCGGCGGCCCGGCCAGTTGTTGCTCAGGCTGCCTTGCGGCGGCGGATTCCAGCCATGCCGAGCAGAGCAAGGCCCATCACGCTCAGCGTCGCCGGTTCCGGCAGTGCGACACCGCGGATGTCGATGCTGCCGCTGGCGGCGTAGCCGGCAGTGGCGGAACCGCTGTTGAAGCTGCTGCCAAGCGCCGCATCGCTGCCGCCCGGGAAGGCGTTGGTGTCGAGGTAGAGCTGCGCAGGACCGCCGGTGAAGTTCAGCAGGCCGTTACCCGCGCCACTGCCGATCGAGCCCAGGCTGCCGCTGAGGATGAACGAGTCGAGAGCGATCGGCGTACCGACGCCATCGAGGCAATTGTCGGCGACGGTGCACAGCCGGGTCGTGGCGCCGGTGGCGTCAACCCAGAGGTTGCCCGCCGATATGGTCGCCTTATCGGCTGCGAAGCTGCCGGTCGGCACGAACTCGGTCGCCGAGGTGTAGAAGTGGATCGACCCGCCGGAGAACAGGACGTTGAATGGGGGCGTCGCCGGAACAGCAGAATTGATCGCCTGCGTCTTGTAACCGTCGAACCAGTAGCTCAGGAAGACGCCGTTCTGCCCGCGCGACCAAGTGACGTTGCCCTGCGAATCCTTGAAGTTGTCGATGCGACCAACGCCAGCCAGAATCTGCCCCGGCGCCGTGACGGCCGCCGTGCCGTCGGAAGCGAGGGTGCCCTCATAGACGTCACCGACCTCGAAATAGGCGCCCCCAGCGAACGAAACCCCGTTGACCGTTGCCGCGCTTGCCGCACCCGCACCCATGGCGAGGGCGAGGGCAAGAGCGATGCCAGTTTTGTTCATGATTGATACTCCTTATAGTAGAAAGACCCCAGGTTTTCTCGCACCTGGGTGCGCAGCGAAATATAAGCAACATGCGTGCCAGAAAATCCGAAAAAACCCAACAAACTGTTTTTATGAATAATTGTTCGTGGAGCGAAGGTGGCGATGTGCCAACGGCGGCAGCAGGTGTAAAAAAAGCTGACGCCTGCAGGGCTGCCCAACCTCGTCGAGGCGCCCTCCGGCTGCCCACCGGCGGCGGGCGCGCGACGCACGGCAGCGACGGGTTGGCGGTGACGGCCTCGCGCGGCCGCCACCGTTGCCGGCACGGCGCCGGCCAGCCATCCACCGGTGGTGCGGACGCGAGCAACCGCCCGGCCCGCAAGGCCGCGGAATCAGTACCGGGGCAAAGCGCCTGTGCGGTCCGGCTGGCGTCTACCGTTCTTGCGGAAAGCCGGCCAGGAGTTGCTCGACGATCCAGCGCGCCTCGGCTTCGCTGAGAAACCGGTGCCAGGGCGGCATCGGCGTTCCCGGGCGCCCGCCATGGATCGTCGCGACCAGCGAGTCGACGGGCTTGCCGTGCAGGGCTTCGGGCGTCAGCGATGGGCCAAGCCCCCCCTGCAGCGTCATGCCGTGACACGAGCCACAGTCCTGCCGCACGAGATGGACGAGTTCGCGCTGCCTGGCTGCCGACGGCAGCGGCTCCGCCGGCACCGGCGTGCCGACCACGACAAGGCCAAGGAGAATGAGAAGACGCATGGTGCTTTCAGACGGGCAAGGCGTCGCTGCGACACTGCGACACTATGTCGCATGCGACGAGGTGGCGAAGAACACTAAGATTCCTCCCATTCTACTAGCCGAACCGCAGAACCAGCCAAGGGAGACGACGATGCAGGAGAACGATCAACAGTACTGCGACGAAGACGAAGGCGAAGGCGAACTGGCGTCACTGCTTCTCGGCGCCGGCTTCGCTCTGGCGTCGCTGATCATCCTGCCGGCGATCGCCCAGCGAGTCGGCATCGGCAGCAGTCTGACGATCGCCCTGCGCGGCGCCCTGATGCGCGCTGCCAACCGCATCTGAAGCCTGGCTCACGGCAGCGCCATCGGCGACTGGCTACGGCCGCTGCCAACCGCGTCGGCTGGCAGCGCAGACTGCGCTGCGCCAACTGAAGCGAGCCGGAACGCCCGCCCTGTGATGCCTGCCACGCGTCCGAGCCACCTCGCCCTGTGCCTCCTCTGCTGCGGCGGCGCCCTCTTCGTCGCGAGTTTTGCCGACGCCGCCCGTCTGCGCCAGCAGCGCGCCGGCGCCGGCGACGAGATGCGGGCGCTGGTGCGGCAACTCCAGCTCACCGACCTCTGCCTGTTCACCGAGGCCCGCTACACCCGCCACCCGTCGCAGGCCGACCTGCACTCGCCTTTTCAGGACCATCCGCTGGCACTCGAACACTTTCCCAGCGGCTCGCTGCTGCTGCCGCCCGCCATCCTGAGCAACCACTATGAACGTCTGGATCGAAAAGCAGAAGTACCTGATTGACTTCACGCTCGCGTCGCTCGCCCGGCGCAAGGCGAAGAACCTCGGTCTGCTGCTGGTCTACGCGCTGATCGTGTTCCTCCTCGCCTCGGTCATGCTGTTCACGCATGCGCTGCGACAGGCGGCCAACGAGTTGCTCGCCGGTGCTCCGGAGGTGGTCCTGCAGCGCATGGTCGCCGGCCGCCACGACCTCATCCCACCCGGTTACCTCGAGCGGATCGGCCGCCTGCGTGGCGTCCAGGAAAAGCAGGGGCGGCTCTGGGGCTACTACTACGACCCAGTCGTCAAGGCCAACTACACCTTCATGGTCGCCGACGACCGGGCGCTGGCGCCCGGCACGCTGGTCGTCGGCGCCGGGCTCGCCCGCACGCGTGGCGTCGCGCCGGGCAACCTCATTTCCTTTCGCGCCTATTCCGGCAAGCTGTTCACCTTCAGCATTGCCGACATCCTGCCGGCGAAGTCCGAACTGGTCAGTGCCGACCTCGTGCTGCTGAGCGAGGCCGACTTCCGCGCCTTCTTCGACATCCCGCCCGGCCATTTCACCGACATCACGCTGCGCGTCGCCAATCCGCTCGAAGTGCGCAACGTGGCCGGCAAGCTGGCGCAGCAGTTTCCCGACTCGCGACCGATCCTGCGCGAAGAGATCCTGCGCACCTACGATTCGATCTTCAGCTGGCGGGAGGGCGTCGTTCTCGCCCTCGCCACGCTCGCCCTCCTCGCCTTCGCCATCCTCGCCTGGGAGAAGGCCTCCGGTCTGTCGGCCGACGAGCGGCGCGAGATCGGCATCCTCAAGGCGATCGGCTGGGAGACCGGCGATGTCCTGCGGATGAAGTTCTGGGAAGGCGCATTGCTGTCGCTGAGCGCTTTCCTGCTCGGTTACCTGGCCGCCTACGTGCACGTCTTCCACTTCGCGGCATCGCTCCTGGCGCCGGTGCTGAAGGGCTGGGCGGTGCTCTATCCGCGCTTTGAACTCAGTCCGGTGATCGACGGCCTGCAGGTGACGACGCTGTTCTTCTTCACGGTCTTCCCCTACGCCGCGGCGACGCTGGTGCCCATCTGGCGCGTCGCGATCACCGACCCGGACGCGGTGATGCGTGGCTGAACCGGCGATGATCGAACTCAGACAGATCCACAAGGCGTTCAACGCCGGACGCGAGAACGAATTCCGCGCCCTCAACGGCATCGACCTGCAACTGCCGGCACAACGCGTGACGGCCTTCCGTGGCCCGAGCGGCTCCGGCAAGACGACCCTGCTGTCGATCATCGGCTGCCTGGCGCGACCGACGAGTGGCCGCGTCCGCCTGCACGGGCGCGACATCTCCGGGCTGCCCGAACGCTTCCTGACCGACATCCGGCGCCGTACCTTCGGCTTCGTCTTCCAGCAGTTCAACCTCATCAGCGGCCTCTCGGCGACCGAGAACGTCATGCTGCCAGCCTATCCGCTGGGCGGCGAACGGCGCGCACTGCAGGCCCGCGCCGAAGATCTGCTCGCCGGCCTGCGACTGGCCCACCGGCGGACGACGCAAGTCGAGCTGCTCTCCGGCGGTGAGCAGCAACGTGTGGCGATCGCCCGCGCGTTGATCAACGAGCCGCCGGTGATCATTGCCGACGAACCGACGGCCAACCTCGACACGGCGCTGGCGATGGAGTTCATGGCGATCATCGAACAGCTCGCCGATGCCCGGCGCACGGTGCTGCTGAGCAGCCACGACCCGCTGCTCGTCGACTCGTCGCTGGTAGACCGGGTGATCGACATGCGCGACGGGCGCATCGTCGCCGCCGCAGCGGCCGCCGGGGCCGGTGGATGATCTTCCAGCCGGCGATCATCGCCCTGCTGCTCTCGTCGCTGCTCTGCATCGGGCTGCTGCTGGCTGCGACCCCGTTCGCCATCGACCTCATCCGCAACTGGGATCTGGCCAGCGGCAGCGAACGGCAACTGCTGCGCGAACGGCGTACCTACCTGCTGTCGACCCTGCTCGCATTCGTCTTCGCCACGCAACTGCTCGCGCTCCTGCTCTTCGTCTTCAATGCCGATCGAATGGCGTCGCTGTTCGTCGGCGCAATGTGCGCGGTCGGCACACTGCAGGCCAACGCTTTCGGCTTCCCGGCATTGCTGGCACAGATCCTCGTCTTCTTCCTCGCCGCAGTCTGGCTGGTGATCAACCACGTCGACACGCGTGCCCCCGACTACCCGCTGCTGCGAACCAAGTACGTGCTGCTGCTCTGCCTGCTGCCGCTCCTGCTCGCCGCCGCCCTGCTGCAATGGCGCTACTTCCTTGCCCTCAAGGCCGACGTCATCACGTCCTGCTGTGGCAGCCTGTTCTCCGACGCGACGCCCGGGGTCACAGCCGACTTGGCGGCGGCGCCGCCGCTGCCGACGATGATCGCCTTCTACCTCAGCCTGCTGCTCGCCGGCGCCGCCGCCCTGCTCTACCGCCGATGGCAGCGCGGCGGCTATCTCGTCGCCCTCTTGTCGGCGCTCGCGTTTGCCGTCACCATGGCGGCCATACTGGCCTTCATCTCGCTCTACGTGTACGAACATCCGCACCACCACTGCCCGTTCTGCGTCCTCAAGCCGGATTACTCCTACCAGGGTTACGCGCTCTATGGGCCGCTGTTCGTCGGGACGGCCGCCGGCCTCGGCGTCGGCGCGGTGCAGGCTTTTGCCAGCGTCCCCACTCTGCAGTCCGTCGTGCCGGTCGTCGCCGGCCGACTGGCCGGACTCGCGGCAGGCATGTTCGCGGTCGTCGCCGTCGTCGCTTCGCTGATCGTCCTCAACTCCCGCCTGTTGCTGCTCGCGAATTGAACACCCTGCTCCCGAAGCGCCTCGTGACCGCCCTGCTCGCCCTCATCGCGGCTGCCTGCGACGAGGGCAGCGGCGTCCGGCTGAACGTCGGTGACGCGGCACCGGCCTTTGTCGCGCCGACGCTCGACGCCGAACCCATCAGTTTTCCCGGCGAGTTGCGCGGCAGGCCGGTGGTCATCCGCTTCTGGGCCGACTGGTGCCGCTTCTGCGCCGATGAGATGCAGGCGATCGACGGCGTCTGGCAGCGTCACCGACAGCAGGGGCTCGTCGTGCTGGCGATCAACGCCGGCCAGAGCAGGCAGGATGTCGAGGCCTTCATTCGCCGCATCGGCGTCGGCTATGCGGTGCTGCTCGACGACCAGGCGGCGATTTCGCGCCGCTATGGCGTCGTCGGCCTGCCGACGACCTACTTCGTCGCCGGCGATGGCCGCATCCGTGGCAAGCTCCTCGGCGAGGCCGATGCCGCGACCTTCGAACGTCTGGCTGGCGAGTTGCTGCGATGAGCGAGCAACGTGCCTGCCACCTGTGTGGCCTCGACTGCGGCAAGAGACCGCTGCTGCTGCAGACGACGACGGCCGAGCTGTCTTTCTGCTGCGAAGGCTGCAAGGGAATCTATCTGCTGTTGCACGATATCAAGGAAGCGCCAGCCAGTTCGACGGACGCTGGCGGGAATCAGCCGACCGGCTGACAGGGAGGGATGCAATGATGAACGGAGGCACAATGGAAGCTCTTGGACATGTGATCAACAGGCCAGCGGCACAGGCGGCGGCAATCGGCGGCGCCACGGCCCACGGCGTCGTCGCAGCGCGCACGCTGCTGCTCAACCCGCTGACCCTGCTCGCCGTCGGCGCCGCCGGCGGCATGGTCGCCGGCTTCCTGCTCTACCGCTACCGCAAAGAGATCGCGCTGTCGGTCTCGCGCGCCTGCGGCATGAGCAAGGATTTCGTCCTGCAGCAGAAGGAAAGCCTCGCCGACCTGCTCGAGGAGACCCGCGAACGCGAGGCAGACGCCGCCGCGGCGGCTGGCGAAAGCAGCGACACGGACGTGCCGCCAAAGACGGCCGGCTGAGTCCGGTGCCAGCGAGAGCAGCCATGATGGCGTCCACCGACTCTGCCGACGCCCTGGCGCGCCGGATATTCGTTCGCTACCGTGCCGCTGGCCACCTGCGGCTGGAACTGCCGGCGGCAATCTGTTCGCCGGCCAGCGCGCGCAGCATCGAGGCGGCCCTGCGGCGCCAGGAAGGCGTCTATCGCGTTGCGCTGCATGCCGGCGAGCGCAAGCTGTCGGTGTTCTACGATGAGCACGCCTGTGACGCCGGCGCCATCGCCCGCTGCCTGTACCGGCTACTGCCGGATCTGCCGACAGCGGGCGATCCAGGGCTGGCGACGGCGGCCGGCGAGGCCGCCGTCCCGGCAGCGGCTGCGGCAGCGGGGCGCGGCGAGCGCCCGGCGGGCACGGCGACGCAGTTCGAGGCCGCGGCCCGGCGTGCGCTGCGTCGTCTGCTGCGCGGCATGGATCGCTACCCGCAGTTGCAGGGCGTGCGGACGCGCGTGCAACCGGTCCTCGAGAGCGCGCTGAGCGAACGGGCGATCCTCAACTTCCTCAACGACCTGCTGGCTTTCCATCTCATCCGCGTGCACTGGGATCTGATCACCCAGCAATGGTTGCGCGACCCGCTGAAGTTCCGTTCCGCCTGGCTGACGATCTTCTACCTGGTGTTCCTGCTCGTTCGCTACCGCAAGGGCGGCGACCGCAAGTGAGCGCCGACGGCCACCGCAACCTGTACGTCGTGCACCGGCTGCGGCGCCGGGTGCGCGTCATCGCGCCCGCGCTGGCGCGGAATGAGGAACGCAGCTGCATCGTCGAGATCCTGCTGCGCAAGCGGCCCGAGATCAGCGACGTCCGCGCCATTGCCGCGCTCGGCTCGCTGGCAATTCACTACGATCCGCGGCGCCTGCCCGAAGCCCGCCTGCTGGCCGGCGTAGACGAGCTCATCGGCCGTCTGGCTGCCTGCCCGCCGCTGCGAGAGCCGACCGTCGGCGCGGTCGGCGGCGATGCGCCATTGCAGGAATCCTCGCTGGCCATCGAAGGCATGAGCTGCGCCTCGTGCGCCCTGCTGATCGAACTGTCGCTGCGCCGTGATCCACGCGTCAGTGTGGCGAACGTCAATTTCGCCGCGCAGACGGCAGTCGTCCGCGGCACGATCAGCCGCGACGAGGTGTTCGCACTGGTCAACCGGCTCGGCTACCGCGCACAGGCGATGGACACGCTGGCGCAGCGCCGCCTGCTCGTCGAGCGCGAGAAGGAGAGACTCGCACTGGCGAAAAGGCGTGTCGTCGTCGCCGCCACCCTGACGACGCCGGTGATGCTGCTCGGCATGGCGATGCATCGCTCGCCGGCACTGCGCCTGCTCGAGTTCGCACTGGCGACGCCGGTGCTTTTCGGCCCCGGCCGGGAGATCTTCGACAAGGCCTGGCGGATGGCGCAGCAAAAGGGTGCCAACATGGACTCGCTGGTCGCCCTCGGCGCCGGGTCGGCTTACCTGTACAGCCTCCCGGGCCTGCTGCGCGCGTCACACCACGTCTATTTCGAGGCCGCCGCCGGCATCGTCAGCTTCGTCCTCCTCGGCCGTTTCCTCGAAGAGCGCGCCAAGGGCCAGGCGAGCGAGGCGATCCGCAAGCTGATCGAGTTGCAGGTGACGACGGCGGTGGTCCTGCGCGACGGCCGCGAGGAAGTTCTGCCGATCGACGAGGTCGTCGTCGGCGACCGGCTGCGTGTGCGCCCCGGCGAGCGCATTCCGGCCGACGGCGTCGTCGAGTCCGGCAGTTCGGAGGTGAACGAAGCGCTGCTCAGCGGCGAGTCGCTGCCGGTCGGCAAGGGCTGCCACGACCGTGTGTACGCCGGCTGCGTCAACGGCAACGGCAGCTTCACGCTGCGCGCCACCGCGGTCGGTGCCGACACCGTGCTGGCGGGGATCGTCCGCCTGGTCGATCACGCCCAGGGCAGCAAGCTGCCGGTGCAGAAACTTGCCGACCGCATCGCCGAACGCTTCGTTCCTGCCGTCGGCGGCATCGCCGGGCTCACCTTCGGCGGCTGGCTGCTCGCCGGCAGTCCGCCGGCGAGGGCGCTGGCGCACGCCATCGCCGTCCTGCTCATCGCCTGTCCGTGTGCGCTCGGGCTGGCGACGCCGACGGCGATCATGGTCGGCACCGGCCAGGCAGCGCGGCGCGGCATCTACATCCGCAACGGCGAGGCACTGGAAAGCGCCGCCAGGCTGGACACGGTCGTCTTCGACAAGACCGGGACGATCACCGAAGGCCGACCGGTGGTCACCGATTTCTTCCCCACCGCCAACGTCGGGCGGACGTGGCTGCTGGCGATCATTGCCGCTGCGGAAGCCGGCTCCGAGCACTTTCTCGGCCGGGCGATCACGGCCTGGTGCACGGCACAGGCGATCGTGCCGGCAGAATGCAGCCAGTTCACGGCGATCCCCGGGCGCGGCGTGCGTGCCGTCTGCGAGCAGCAGACGGTACTGATCGGCAACTCGGCACTGCTCGCGGAGGCCGGCATTGATTGTCAGGCCAGCTCGGCGCAGGCGGCGGCACTCGCCGACCAGGGCCGGACGCCGGTCTTCGTCGCCGTCGACGGCCATCCCGTCGCCCTGCTGGCAGTCGCCGACCAGCCGCGCGCCGGCGCGCGCGAGGCGATCGCGCTGCTGCATGGCCTCGGCATCGAGACCGTGATGGCCACCGGCGACGTCGCCGCCGTCGCCCGCCAGATCGCGCGCCAGGTGGGAATCGGGCGCGTCGTCGCGCGCGCGACACCGGCCGACAAGCTGGCGTTGATCCGCGATCTGCAGCGCCAGGGCAGGCGCGTCGGCATGATCGGCGACGGCATCAACGACGCACCGGCGCTGACCGCTGCCGATGTCGGACTGGCGATCGGCAGCGGCGCCGACATCGCCCTCGAAGCGGCCGACATCACCCTCGTCGGTGGCGACATCGGGCGCGTCGCCGCGACGATCGAACTGTCGCGGCAAACGATGCGCATCGTCCGTCAGAACCTCTTCTGGGCACTCGGCTACAACGTCGTCGCGATTCCGGTCGCCGCCGCCGGCCGCCTCAGCCCGATGATCGCCTCGGCGGCGATGGCGCTGTCGTCCGTTTCCGTGGTGAGCAATTCGTTGCGCCTGCAGAAGCACTGAGGCTTGGACCATACACAACATCAGACGCTGGTCGAGTTCTCCTACTGGCTCGCCTTCATGACCGGCATCCTCGGCAGCGGCCACTGCCTCGGCATGTGCGGCGGCCTCGTCTCGGGCTTTTTCATGAAGCTCGGTGCCCGGGGCGTCGCCCCCTATCTCGCCTACCACCTGACGCGCGTCGGCGTCTATGTGCTGATCGGTCTGCTGGCAGCGGCGCTCGGTACCGTCCTCGTGCAGACCGGTGCCTTCGGCAGGCTGCAGGGACTGCTGCAGATCGTCGCCGGCGGCATCGTCATCCTGCTCGGTCTCGACCTGCTGGGCGTCTCGCCGTGGCGCAACACGCTCGCCTTCGCGCCGATCAACTGGCTGCGCCGCCAGTTCGTCGACGCCAGCGCACGCGGCGTGCTGCCGGGAGCGATGATCGGCGGCGCGATCAACGGTCTCATGCCCTGCTCGATGACCATGGCAATGGCGATCAAGGCGACGACCGCGCCGTCGATCGTCGAAGGCGGCCTTCTGCTGCTCGCATTCGGCGCCGGCACGCTGCCATCGATGCTCTCGGCGAGCTTCCTCTTCGGCCGGCTCGGCGTGCGCACGCGTGGCTGGCTGCTGCGGGGCGCCGCGCTGTTCGTCATCGTCCTCGGGCTGACGACCGTCTGGCAGGGTGTCCGCTACTACCTCGTGATGCAGCGGCTGCTCGGCTGAGCGGCGGCCACGACAGGAGTCTGCGCACACCGGCGGCGAGACCGTGGCAGCGCCTGCCGGCGGCCGGATCGGTCAGCGACGAGGGCATCGCCTGCGGCGCCTCGCAAGCGACGCTCGGCTGGCAGCACCAGCAGGCCCGTTGCCCACTGTCGCTGCGACGATTTGCCGCAACGCACCGCCCGGCAAAGGCCCTACCATGCGTCGTGACGCCACCCCGCGCTGGCACCCTTCACCCCTGGCCAGGAGCATGACCGTGAACCGCCGTGATCTGCTGAAAATCTCGCTCGCCTCGACCGGCCTTCTCGCCACCACCGCACAGGCGCAATCATCCTGTGCCACCGACGGCACCCCGGCCCAGTTCATCCCGAAAAAGGCGGCCGATCCCCGACCCGCCGAGAACGACCTCGAGAAGTTCCCGAAATGCCCGTACTGCGGCATGGATCGCCGCCAGTTCCACCACTCGCGCATGCTGCTGCAGTACAGCGATGATCTGCCCGACGGCGTCTGTTCGCTGCATTGCGCAGCGATCAGCCTGGCCGTCAACGTCGACCGCGAGCCGAAGAGCATCTGGGTCGCCGACAACGCGTCAAGCGCCGAGATCAAGCCGCTGCTCGGCGTCGACCAGGCCAGCTTCCTGGTCGGCAGCCGCATCAAGGGGGTGATGAGCAGGCGCAGCAAGGTCGCTTACGGCAGCGAAGCGGCAGCCCGGGCAGCCATGGCGGAGAACGGCGGCGACCTGGGAAATTTCGAGCAGGCGCTGCTCGCCGCCTACACCGACATGTCGCAGGATGTCGCGATGATCCGCAGAAGTCGTGAAGAGCGGCGGCAACGAGCGGCGCGACCGCAGGGGTGAACGCCGCCACCTTGTGGTCGCGACTGCCGCAGTGGCTCGTTGCCGGCGTTTTCTGGCTGGCTGCCGGCCTCGCAATGGCCGGCCCGCTGCCACCAAAGCCGGGCGAGCGGGATCTCTGCCCGGTTTGCGGCATGCTCGTCTCGCGTTACCCGCACTGGATCGCTGTGGTCGCCTACCGTGACGGTCAGGCGCATTTCTTCGATGGCGCCAAGGACCTGTTCAAGTACCTCGGCAACCTGCCGCGCCATGCGCCTGGCCGAAGCGCCGGCGACATCGCCAGCATCTGGGTCACCGAGTACTACGGACTGACCCGAATCGACGCCCGCCGGGCCTTCTACGTCATCGGTTCCGACACGCCGGGACCGATGGGACACGAGTTCGTCCCCCTTGCCACGCGCGCCGACGCGGAGGAGTTCCTCAAGGAACATCGCGGTCGGCGCATACTCGCTTTTGGCGAGGTGACGGCAGAACTGGCGGCACGGCTCGACAAAGGACTGTTCGACTGAAGCAGCCGCGACGGCAGTGATCCCGCGGCAGCAGCCCGCCGGCTCAGGGCAGAGTCAGGATCCAGCGCACGAGGATGCGGATGTTGTCCATGCCGGCACGCTTGTTGGCCGACATGTAGTCATTCCCCCAGGCACCACCCCCACCCTCATACACCTTGGTGACGAGAATCTCCTCGACTTCCGGCTTGCCGCGGTAGCGCCTGGCGACGTCGCGCCAGGCAGGACCGCGCAGCGTTTCATCGACATCGTGACAGGTCAGGCAGCGGCTCTGGTCAGCCAGTTCGAGCATCGCCGGATCGACCGGCGGCGGCGCCGCCAGTGCCATTGGCGAGAGCAACGCCAGACAGGGGATCAGGGTTTTCGGGTTCATCGCTTCTCCTGTTGGCAGACGCGCCGAAGCTGACTCGTCCGCCGCACCATGAACGAAACGGGGGGCCGCAGCCCCCCGTTCGCTTCGACTGCGGTCTTCGTTCAGTAGATGTCGTACTGCGTGTTGTACACGTTGAACTTGCCGGTCGGCGTCACGAGACGAGGATCCTTGATCACGTTCTTGACGGTCCGCGTCTTGTCATCGAGGACAACGATCGCCGACGGTTCGGTCTTGTTGCCGGTCCAGACGGAGAACCAGATCTCGTCGCCCTTCTCGTTGTACTCGCCATGCACGACACGCTGGATACCCTTGGTCTTGCCGAGATCGGCGGCAGCAGCGAGATCGAGCACCTGCGGCTTCGGATCCGGATTGCCGAGATCGGCGATAGTATAGACCGTGACGGAACCGGCCAGTTTCGGATCCGGGTTCAGCGGCGCGTCGGCCCACAGGTTCTTCGACTTCGGGTGCGTCTTGACGAAGAGCGAGTTGGCGCCGTGGTTCTTGACTTCCTGCACGACCTTCCAGGCATGCTGCGGATTCTTTGCCGGATCGGTGCCGATGATGCTGATCACGTCGGCGCCCAGGTGCGAGGTGGCCCAGACCGGACCATACTTGGGATGGGTGAAGTTGGCACCACGACCCGGATGCGGGATCTTCGCCGTGTCGACCAGTGCCGCCAGCTTGCCTTCCTTGGTATCGACGACGGCCACCTTGTTGGAGGCGTTGGCGGCGACGAGGAAGTAGCGCTTCGAGGCATCCCAGCCGCCGTCGTGCAGGAACTTGGCCGAGTTGACGGTGACTTCCTTCAGGTTGTTGATGTCCGAGTAGTCAACCAGCTTGATCATGCCGGTTTCCTTGATGTTGATCACCCACTCGGGCTTGTCGTGCGAGGAGACGATCGAGGCGACGCGCGGCTCCGGATGGTACTCGCCATCGACGGTGACGCCACGGGTCGAGATCAGCTTCAGCGGCTCGAGGGTTTCGCCATCGAGAATCGCGTACTGCGGCGGCCAGTACGAGCCGACGACGGCATACTTGTCCTCGAAGCCCTTGTATTTCGAGGTGTCGACCGAACGCGCCTCGTAGCCGGCCTTCATCGTCGCGACGATCGTCGGCTTCTCGTACCACATGTCGATCAGATCGTAACGACCATCACGGCCGATCACGTGCACATAGCGCCCGGAAGCCGAAACGCGCGAGATATGCACCGCGTAGCCGGTCTTGACGATGCCCCAGATCTTCTTCGTGTCGCCGTCGATCAGCGCCACCTCGCCGGAATCACGCAGCGTGACGGCAAAGATGTTCTTCAGATTGACGTTGTTCATCTGTTTCGTCGGCCGCTGGGCGACCGGCACCGCCAGTTTCCAGCTCGCCTTCATGTCCTTCATGCCCCACTCGGGCGGGGCTTCGGCAGGCATCTGGATGTAGGTCGCCATGTCGGCGAGTTCCTTCTTCGACAGGATGTCGTCAAAGTTGGGCATGCCGCCTTCGGTACCGTAGGACATGATCTTCTCGAGACGCGAGCTGCCGAGCTTGGCGGTGTTCGCCGGTTCGAGGTTCTTGCCGGTGGCGCCCTTGCGCAGCATGCCGTGGCAGCCGGCGCAGCGCTCGAAGTAGGTCTTGCCGGCCGCCGCCTTGTCTTCGGCGGAAAGCGTCGGCCCTGCAGCTGGTGCGGCACTGGCGGCTGGCGCGGCGGCCTTCTGGGCCGGCGCGGCAAACGCCAGGTTCATGGCCAGCGGCAGGCTTGCCAGCATCAGTACGTTACGGATTCCCTTCTGCATTGTTCGATTCCTCTCCTCTTGAAGTTGCTTGTTCGGCGCTCGCGGTCAGACCCTTGTCAGACTGCTCGCAGGATGACACGCCGGC
This sequence comes from Candidatus Accumulibacter conexus, assembly GCA_017592775.1. Lineage (GTDB taxonomy): Bacteria > Pseudomonadota > Gammaproteobacteria > Burkholderiales > Rhodocyclaceae > Accumulibacter > Accumulibacter conexus. The sequence goes on from JAGFNJ010000002.1 coordinate 105,194, forward strand.
CCGTGGTGATTCCTTGACTTTCATCAAATCACGCGGCGTCGTTGGCAGGCGTTTGCGGATCAGTTGAACATGCCGGCGCGGACGCTTATGCTTGCGCCTCAGCGAAAAATCGGGAACCGTGCAATGAGTCAGTCGCCCTCGTCAGCAACATGCGGCACCGTCTACATCGTCGGCAGCGGGCCCGGAAATCTCGACCTGCTGACGCTGCGTGCCGCACGCCTGATCGGCGAGGCGGATGCAATCGTCTATGACCACCTGATCGCCGAGGGCGCGCTGGAACTGGCGCGGCCGGACGCCGAGAAGATCTACGCCGGCAAGGAAAGCTCGAATCACAGCGTGCCGCAGGCGGACCTCAACCGGATGCTCGTGCGCCTGGCGCGCAGTGGCAAGACCGTGGTCCGCCTGAAGGGTGGCGACCCCTTCGTTTTCGGGCGCGGGGGCGAGGAGATCGAAGCGCTGGTCGACTCGGGAATCCCCTTCGAGGTCGTTCCGGGAGTCACCGCCGCCGCCGGTTGCGCCGCCTACGCCGGCATCCCGCTCACCCACCGCGATCACGCACAGGCGGTCGCCTTCGCCACCGGCCACCTGAAGGACGGCACGATCAATCTCGACTGGCAGTCGCTGGCGCGGCCGCGGCAGACCGTCGTCTTCTACATGGGCGTCGGCGGATTGGCGGAAATCTGCCGCGAGATGATGGCCCATGGCCTGCCCGCCGACCACCCGGCGGCCATCGTGCAGAACGGCACGACGCGGCGACAGCGGGTGCTGACCGCCGACCTCGCGACGCTGCCGGCGAAAGTCGCAGCCGCCGGCATCAAGTCGCCAGCGCTGATCATCGTCGGCACGGTCGTTCGCCTGCAATCGACCCTCGCCTGGTTTCCCGGCGCGAAGGCCGGCAGCGCAGAGCCTTAGGGCAACCCGGCGAGCAGCCCACCAGCGAGCAGCAGAGCAAAAAGCAGCTGCAGTCCGGCAGTGGCGGCGAGCAGTTCGTTGTACGCGGCCCCGGCCGCGCGCCGGAAGCGCGCGATCAGCCGCAGGCCCAGCGGCAGCACCAGAAACGGCAGCGCGAGCCAGAAACCGCGGCCAGTCAGCATGGCCAGCCAGGGCAGAAGAACGAACGGCAGCAAGAGTTCGCCGGCGTAGATGCAACTCGCTGCCCGCGGCCCGCAGAGAACCGCCAGCGTCCGCCGTCCGGCACGGGCGTCGCTTTCGCGGTCGCGCGTGTTGTTGACGGTGATCACGGCAGCGGCGAGAAGACCGACGATGGCGCCGGCCAGCACGGCGGCAGGCGCCAGCGCCAGTGTCTGCAGGTAGTAGCTGCCGCTGACCGCGAGCACGCCGAAGAAAAGCAGGACGAAGAACTCGCCGAAAGGCGTATAGGCGATTGGCCGTGGCCCACCGGTATAGGCCCAGCCAGCCGCCAGCGAAGCCAGGCCGATGACGACGATCGGCCAGCCGCCGTGATGGACGAGATGGACTCCGAGACTGAATGCCAGAGCAAAGGCGATCCGCGCCCCACGCCGCACCGCTGTCGCCGGCAGCCAGCCCATCGCCGTCGCGCGTGGCGGCCCGAGGCGCTGCGGCCCATCCGCGCCGCGCTCGAAGTCGGCGACATCGTTGTGCAGGTTGGTGCCGATCTGGATCAGCAGCGCGGCAAGCAGCGCAACCAGCGCCGGCAGCCAGAGGACGGCCGCGTGCTGCGACCACGCCAGCGAGCTGCCGACGAGTACCGGCACCAGTGCAACGCTGAGCGTCTTCGGACGAATCGCGAGCCACCAGGCGTCGCCGCGGCCCGGCATCACACCCCCCTGCATCACTGCCGCCGCCTGACTGGCATCGTCTGTGGCGAGCGGCCGTTCGGCGGCTGCCAACGAGTCGACCGCGGGGCCGTCCGTCGTTCCCCGCCTGCCCGCCTGGCGCCTGTTCATCGGCATTGGGTCGCCGTTCGCTCTTTCTGGCCTCGCCTCCCGGCCTGCTCGCGACGAATCGCCAACCACCCATCTGCCCGCGACGCGCCGGGTGAGGCTGCTATAATCCGCGGCTTTGCGGGCACGGGTCGTCATTGTGTTGTGTTGTGGTGCCGAGAGGGGGAATCGAACCCCCACGCCTTGCGGCGGCGGATTTTGAGTCCGCTGCGTCTACCGATTCCGCCATCTCGGCCTGAGCGCGCGGTCTGCGCGGCAGGAGGCGGCGATTATCGCGCATTCTCCGGCGGCGAACAAGCCAACGCCCGCCGTACGTCGGTTGCTGCGGCATTCTCCAGAGCCCAGCGATGCTGACCCTCGACGACTTTGACTTCGACCTGCCGGCCGAACTGATCGCCCAGAAGCCGGCTGCCGAACGCAGCGGCAGCCGGCTCCTGCAGGTGCTCGGCAGCGGCATCAACGACCACCACTTCACTGAGCTGCCGGCGCTGCTCAGCGCCGGTGACCTGCTGGTGTTCAACGATACGCGCGTGATCCGCGCCCGTCTGCTCGGTCGCAAGGCGAGCGGCGGGCGCATCGAAGTCCTTTTCGAGCGCATCATCGACGCCCGCCACGCCGTCGCGCAGATCCGTGCCAGCAAGTCGCCCAAGCCCGGCAGCCTGATCCTGCTCGAAGAGACCATTCCCTTGCGCGTCTGCGGCCGCAGCGGCGAGCAGGGCGAATTCTTCGAACTCGAACTCGCCGCCGACGGCGACCTGTGGAGCCTGGTCGAGCGCCACGGGCGGCTGCCGCTGCCGCCGTACATCACGCACGCCGCCGCAGCGGCGGACGAAGAACGCTACCAGACCGTCTTTGCCCGCTCGCCCGGTGCCGTGGCAGCGCCAACCGCCGGCCTGCACTTCGACGCCGCACTGCTGCAGCGGCTCGCCGAGCATGGTGTCGGTGCTGCCTGGCTGACCCTGCATGTCGGTGCCGGCACCTTCCAGCCGGTGCGCGTCCGCAATCTGGCCGAGCACCGGATGCACAGCGAGCGCTTCGAGATTCCCGCCACGACAGTGGACGCCGTCGCCCAAGCACGCAGCGCTGGCGGTCGGGTGGTCGCCGTCGGCACGACCAGCCTGCGCGCGCTCGAAGCGGCGGCGCAGTCCGGCGAACTGCGCGCCGGCGCCGGCGAGACCGATCTCTTCATCACCCCAGGCTACGAGTTCCGGGTCGTCGACCGGCTGCTGACCAACTTTCACCTGCCGAAGTCGACGCTGCTGATGCTGGTCTCGGCTTTCGCCGGGCGGGCGCCCGTCCACCGCGCCTACGAACACGCGATTCGCCAGCGCTACCGCTTCTTCAGTTACGGCGACGCGATGCTGCTGACCCGGCAGGGCGTGTCGCCTGTTCGTCATTCCGCCTGACCCCCAGGAACGATGCCAAGAAACCCGCCGACCAGTACCGCCTTCGACCAGTTCGACACCCTCGGCCTGGCTCCCGACACATACAGGGTGGCACTCGCCTGCGCGCTGCTGTGGGCCAGCCGCCCGGCAGCCGACGTGCAACGGCTGCTCGTCGTCAGCGGTCTGAAGACAAGCAGCGGCCATGCCTTCAGCCTCGCCGACGTCAGGAAGGCCTGGCTGGAGCTGGCGAACAGGGACCTGCTACTCGAGGATCCGTCGCGCCAGGGTGTTTTCCAGTTGGTGGACACGCTGCGAGCGCCGCTGTACCGGCAGTGGCTCGATACCACCGCGGGCAGCAAGCTGGTCGATCTGGTCTGCGAAGCCGATCGTTTCCACCCGGGTCGGTCCAGTTACTACTGGAGTACCGGCAGCATGGCAACGACCGTCGCCTACGTTCGCGCCAAGTACTTCAGCGGTGCGCCGACGACCGAACTGCAGTCGATCAGAAGCCTCGTGTCGCGCTCGCTGAACTGGGACAGCATCGTCCTCAGGGCGATCCTGCCCGCCTTCGATGGCCCCAGTTTCGCCCGTATCGATGGCCCCGAGCGCTGGTCACTGGCCTACCAGGCCACCGCCAGCGTCTGCCTGCACTACAGCGCACCATACCTGGCGATCGTCGATTGGGCCTGCGCGGAACTCGCCCGGGACGCGGCCGTCATGCCCGAATACCTGCGCCTGGTGCTCGCCGACCTGGCGTTGCTGCGCACGGATGCCGATCTCCTGCAGGCCGCCCTGGTCGGTATCGACAATGGGTGGGCGGCCGGTATCCGGGCAGCGAAGCTGGTACTCGAAGGTCACTGGGCTGCCGGGCAGGCCGCCTTCGAAACGGCCTTCAGGCAACGCCGATCCGAGATCGGCGGCAACAAGCGCTTCCTGTCCGACAGCATCGCCTGGTTCTACCCGCTGTCGCTGCTCGCCCAGGCGACACCGCGCCATCTCGAGCTGGCGCGCAAGTTCTGCGCCGCCGAATCCGGACGACGCCAGCCTGACGCGGAAGCCGGCTGGGGACGCTGGGTGCACGCGATCGACGTCCGCCTCGGCAGGGCGGCGCTTGTCCGCAGCGCCTTCCGGCCGCCGCATCCTGCCGCCGACCACTTGTACGGGCGGCCGCTCGACTCGCTGTGGGCGGTCCTGCTCGCCGCCTGGCTGGGTAGCGAGACGATCGCCGACGACGGCACGCGCGATCCGCTGCAGGAATGGGCGCCCACCATCACCCTGCTGCGCGGCACGCTGATCGCCTGCCGCATGCAGTCACTGCTGCACCAACTCGACAGCGCCGAAGCCGTGCTCGCTGGTCGCGAGCCGCCGGCCGGCTTCTTCATCTCCGGCGCCGGCGAGCACTGGCGCGAGATCCTGGTCTCGCTGCAGTCGCTCGGCGGCCAGGCCGGCACTGCCGAGGCTGCAGGTGACGCCACCAGGCTGCTATGGGAAGTGACGGTCGGCAAGGACGGCCGCCTCGATGACATCCGCCCACTCGAGCAGAAGCGTGGCCCGCGCGGCTGGGGCCGACCGCGCGCCATCACGCTGGCGCGGATCGCCGGCAACCAGCAGCTCGCGGCGGCGGACGGCAAGGTCGCGCGGGCAATCCGCGCCGAGCCCGGTTACAGCAGGCGCTTTCACCTCGACCTCGCGGCGGCGATCGTCGCCCTGATCGGACATCCCGCGGTCGTCTTGGCCGACGCGCCGGAGCAGTTCGTCGACCTGACGGAAAGCGCGCCAGCGCTCGAACTGGTTCGCGAGGGCGACCGCTACCTGATGCGGATCGACCCGCCGCTGCGGCCGAATACCAGCAACGAGGTGTACTACATGGATGCCGAACAGCAGCGCGAAGCCGCCGCGCTGCGCCTGATCACGCTCATCCCGGATGGCCCGCAGCGACTGCGGCTGGTGCGCTTCTCGGCCGAGCAGCAGCAGGCGGCGCAGCTGGTCAGCGGCCGCTTTGCCATTCCGGCCAGCGCTCCCGGTGTGCAGGAGGAGGTCGAGAAGACGCTGCGCGCACTGGCCACCCGTTTCCAGGTTCACGCCGACTCGGCACAGGCGGCGCGACAGGTCGTCAGCGACTCACGCCTGCGCGCCGAGCTGGCGCCGGCCGGCGACCAGCTCTCGCTGCGTCTGGTCGTGACGCCGCTCGGCAGCGACGGGCCGCGACTGACGCCGGCGAGCGGCCGCCGGCGGCTGCTCGCCGTCGTCGACGGCGAAACGGTCGGCACCGAGCGCGATCTGGCGAGCGAGAAGCGGCACCTCGAGACGATCCTCGACGCCCTGCCCTTCCTCGACAACAGCGAGCGCAGTTGCGAATGGCTGATCGAGGATGCGGAAGACGCCCTGGCTGCCGTCGAGAAGCTGCCGACCCTGACCGACTTGGCTGCCGTCGAGTGGCCGAAGGGCAAGAGTGTGCGTGTCGTCACCCTCAACACGCGGCAACTCGCAGTGCGCGTCAGTCGTGAGCGTGACTGGTTCCGCCTCGCCGGCGAGGCGACGCTCGACGAGGGGCTGGTGCTGCAGCTATCGACCCTGCTCGGCGCCGCCCGCGACCGATCGCGCTTCGTGCCGATGGGCAACGGCGTCTACGCGGCGCTGACGCGCTCGCTGAAGCAGAAGCTCGCCGATCTCGCGGCGGTGCTCGAACCCGACCTGGATGGCGGCAAGGCACCGCTGGTCGCCGCTGCCTGGCTCGACGAGGTGCTCGACGGAACCGGGCTCAGCGCCGGTCAGGATTTCCGCCAGGCGATCGAGCGCCTGCGCCATGCCCAGGCGCTCGCGCCGCAGTTGCCGAAGTCGCTGCAGGCCAGCCTGCGTCCGTATCAGGAGGACGGCTACCAGTGGGCGATGCGCCTCGCGACCGCCGGCATGGGCGGCTGCCTGGCCGACGACATGGGGCTCGGCAAGACCCTGCAGGCGCTCGCCGTACTGCTCGAGCGGGCAGCAGGCGGACCGGCGCTGGTGATCGCGCCGACCTCGGTCTGCGGCAACTGGCTCGCCGAATGCCGCCGTTTCGCACCGACACTCAACGCCCGCATCTACAGCGAGGCGGGCGACGGCGAACGCGAGGCTCTGGTCAGCAACGCCGGACCACAGGACCTGCTGATCGTCTCGTACACGCTGCTGCAACTGGCGCAGGAGCGCTTTGCCGGGCGCTCCTGGCACACGCTCGTCGCCGACGAGGCGCAGGCGATCAAGAACGCCGCCACCAAGCGCTCGCAGGCGGTCTTCGAGCTGAGCGCGGATTTCCGCCTGGCACTGACCGGCACGCCGGTGGAGAACCGCCTCGCCGACCTCTGGTCGATCATGCGTTTTGCCAACCCCGGTCTGCTCGGAACGAGCAACCGCTTCAACGAGCGCTTCGCCGGGCCGATCGAGCGCAATCGCGACCGCGAAGCGCAGCATGTCCTGAAGCGATTGGTTGGCCCCTTCGTCCTCAGACGGACGAAGTCGGAGGTGCTGCAGGACCTGCCGCCACGCACCGAACTGATCCTCAGCGTCGCCCCCGAAGCCGCCGAAGCGGCGCACTACGAAGCCCTGCGCCGGGAGGCGGCGCGCGAGATCGACGCCACCCTCGAAGAATCCCCCGAAGCGCAGGCGCGCTTCAACATCCTGGCGCAACTGACCCGCCTGCGCCGCGCCGCCTGCGACCCGCGCCTGTGCAGTCCGGAGTTCGGCATCGCCGGCGCCAAGGTGCAGGCCTTCGCCGACCTCGCCGGCGAATTGATCGCCAACGGCCACAAGGCTCTCGTCTTCAGCCAGTTCGTCGACTTCCTGCAGATCCTGCGTGCGCCGCTCGACGACGCGGGGATCAGCTACCAGTACCTCGACGGCGCCACGCCTGCCGCCGAACGCAGCCGCCGCGTCGCCGCCTTCCAGGCCGGCGACGGCGACCTCTTCCTGATCAGCCTGAAGGCCGGCGGCTTCGGCCTCAACCTCACCGCCGCCGATTACGTGGTCATCACCGACCCGTGGTGGAACCCGGCGGCCGAGGACCAGGCGATGGGCCGCGCGCACCGCATCGGTCAGTTGCGGCCGGTGACCGTCTACCGTCTGGTCACCCGCGGCACCGTCGAGGAACGGATCGTCGACCTGCACCACGAGAAACGCGCCCTCGCCGACAGCATCCTCGCCGATGGCGACGCCAGCGCGCTGCCGTCGACCGACGATCTGGTGGCGCTGATCCGCGGCGAGTGACTTGCATGCGACCGGCAATGCCGGGCAATGCGACAGCGTGGATGCGCGGACAGGCAGGGTGGTCGCCGTCGGCAGCGCGCCGCCGACGGCGAACCCCTGGCCGCCGCTCGCCGACTACCCGGCCGCCTCGGCAAGCTCGGCCCTGGCGCTCATCGCCAACGTGCCGTCGGGCCCCTGTGCCGCGAGCGCATAGCCGCCATCCTCCGGGGTGCACACCAGCCGGAAGGGCGCCAGGTCGAAGAGCGGTGCCAGGCCGCGAAAACTGTACGCCTTCACCGGCCGTGCCACCTGCCGCCGCAGCAGTTCCATCAGCAGCACGGCAGTCAGCGGACCGTGGACGACGAGGCCGGGGTAGCCCTCCTCGTCGATCGCGTACGGGCGATCGTAATGAATCCGGTGCGCGTTGAAGGTCAGCGCCGAGAAGCGAAAGAGCAGTCTCGGATCAGGCGTGACGATGCGTGCGCAGGCTGCTGCCGGCAACGGCGGCCAGTCGACGCGCGGCGGCGCCGGCAGCGCCGGACCGGGTTCGCGGTAGACGATATCCTGCTCTTCGTCGATGCACAGGAGATCGCCCTGGTAGTAGCCGTAGTGCAGTGAGACGAAGGCGAGCGAGCCCGAACGCCCGGTTTTCAGCCGGACATCGCGAATGGTGGCGACGCGCCGCGCGGGCTGGCCGAGCAGCAACGGCGCGTGAAAGCGCAGCCGGGCACCGGCGAACATCCGCCGCGGAAACGGGATCGGCGGCATGAAGCCACCGCGCTGCGGATGCCCGTCGACACCGAGGCTCGCCTGCGGTACCCGCGGCAGGAAGTAGAACCAGTGCCAGAGCGGCGGCAGCGCGCTGCCGGCAGTGAAGCTCTGCGAACCATCGTCGAGCGTCGCCGCGGCTGCCAGCGCTGCCGCCAGCCCGAGATCGTCGTCAGTGCTTTCCTGACGACCGATCCAGGCACTGAAGTCGGTGCCGAGGTCGCCCATCTACTTGCCCGCCGCCGTGCGCTTCCGGCGCGAGGTGGACATCAGGGTCTCTTCTCCGTCGATGCCGATCCTGTCAAACAGGACGAGGTCGGCAGCGGCGATCGTCTTCGCCGTTTCCGCACCCATGCCGAGCGACAGGTCGTCAACATCGCAACCATTCCGGGGATTCATGGCAGTCCTTTCTGGTGATCATCCGTGCGGTTTTCGCCGCACCAGGACGAGCGGCGCGTGTCGCCGCCAGCGTCGGTCGATTGTCTCGCGGTTTGCCGATGCCGGGCGACTGTTTCGCCGCGAAGACCGCTCCCCTGCGACAGCCGCGACGCGCCCAGCCGCCCGTGGAAAAAAACGCCGGCCGCTGCTTCCGGGTTCGCGTCGCGCGAACCCGGAAGCAGCGGCCGGCGCAAGCCCGATCGCCGCAACAGACTACTTTCCGGCTTCGCGCTTCTTGCGGGAGGTCGCCATCAAGGTGGCTTCGCCGTCGATGACCACCTTGTCGCCGACGGTGCACACGGTATCGAGCACCACCCGGCACTTGTCTTCGATCACCTCCTTGACGGTGACCCTGGCGCGAACCGTGTCGCCAGGACGCACCGGAGCGCGAAAGCGCAACGACTGATTCATGTAGATGGTTCCGGGGCCGGGCAGACGATTTCCCAATACCGCCGAGATCAGGCTGGCCGACAACATGCCGTGCGCAATGCGGCCACCGAACATCGTCGTGCGGCCGAACTCTTCGTCCATGTGAACCGCATTGACGTCCGTCGACACCCCGGCGAAGAGCACGAGGTCGGCATCAGTGATGGTCTTGGCGATTTCCGCACTCATTCCGACCGACAAGTCTTCAATGTCGTAACCGTTTTGTGGATTCATGACAGTCCTTTCTGCTGAACATCGGGGCGGCGTGGGCCGCACCCTGGAAAAATGGCGCTCGCGATTGCCAGCGCCAGTCGGATCATCCCGCGGGTCTTCGCGTGCGCCTGGTCTCTCGCCAGGACGACGATCACAACCGCAGGAAGCAAAGCATTTTCGCGACGGATACCTCGGTGGGCAGGCAGCAGCGACCAGCGTCTGCAGCCCGATGGGCGCTGCCTGCCATTGTTAGTTCATCACAATCACGACTTTACCCGTCGACTTGCGGCTCAGCACCTGATGCAGCGCCTCGACCGCCTGTGCAAGCGGATACGTCGCCGAAACATGCGGTTTGATCGCGCCGTCGACCACCCACTGCATCAGCCGCCGGAAGCTCTCGCCCATCACCTGCGGCTGCATCTCGGCGTAAGCGGGCCAGTTGACGCCGATCACGTCCAGGTTCTTGACGAGCAGGTGATTGGCGGGGATCTGCGGGACGCCGCCACCGGCGAAACCAATCACCAGGATCCGACCTTCAAAGGCCATGCTGCGCAACGAGGCGGTGAACAGGTCGCCGCCAACCGGATCGTAGACCACGTCGGCGCCGTGGCCGCCGGTCAGTTCCTTGATCCGCAGACGGACATCGTCCACGCTGGTGTCAATCAGATGATCGGCGCCGTTTTCGCGGGCCACCTGCAGCTTCGCCCGCCCGTTGGCGGTGGCAATGACCCTGGCCTGCAACAGCTTGCCGATGGCGACAGCGGTCAGGCCGACGCCGCCGGCCGCGCCATGCACGACCAGCGTCTCTCCGGCGCGCAGGCGCGCCCGATGCCATAAGGCAACATGCGAGGTGCCGAAGACTACCGGAAACGCAGCTCCGTCCTCCCACGACATCGCTGCCGGCATCGCCACGCAGCGGTTCACATCGGCGACAAGTTGCTCGGCGTAACCCCCGTGCGGAGTCAGGGCAATCACCCGGTCGCCGACGGCATGACCCTGCGCGCCGGCACCGAGTTCGAGAACCTCGCCGGCAACTTCAAAACCCGGGCTGAACGGCGGCTGCGGCTGCTTCTGGTACTGGCCGCGGGTGATCAGGCTGTCGGCAAAATTGACCCCACAGGCGCGGACGCGAATGCGCACCTGGCCAGGACCGGGACGCGGCTCGGCAACGTCTTCGAGGCGCAACGAATCGGGCCCGGTGAGCGCGTGGCAAACGATCGCTTTCATGGCTGGGGTTCAGGCGGTCAAGAAGAAATCTCCCTTCCCTGCTGCGACGCCAAGGAAGGGAGCCGAATGGATTCGACGAACATCGCTGCGATTCGTGCTCATTCCCCTCCCCGGCAAAGGGAAGGGAAGACACGACATCGGATCAACTCGAGCAAGCGGAGCTCATTCGCCGATGATCTTGCGCACGACATCGGTCATCGAGATGACGCCGACCGGCTGCTCCTTCTCGGTGACCACCAGGCGATGCATCCGACGGCCGGTCATCAGGCTGACCGCGTCGCTCAGCAGCATGTCCGCATCGCAGGTTGCGCAACCGGGGGTCATGACCTGGCTGGCCAGCATTGCGCGTGCCTGATCGGGTGTCCGGCCCTGCCGTGCCAGAACCATGTCGGTTTGCGAGACGACGCCGATGGCCTTGCCTTGCCCATCCATCACCACCACGGCATGAATCTCCTTCTCCACCATGATCTTGGCCACGGTGCCGATGGTATCGTCAGGCGTGCAGGAAATGATGCCCATATGCATCAAGTCGCGCACCTTGCTGCCATCGTCGGCGATGGTCAGCGCCTGAGCTTCCTCAATACTTGGCAACGGCTCGGACATCGGGTACGGATGGGGTGTGGTATGCACGTCGCCCTTGGGCAGCGTCGGATGCACCATCGTCACGGCCGGCTTGCCGCTGGCACCCAGGCCGAACCCGGTAGCGCCAATCAGCACCGACATGTTGCCGTGCGGGTGCTTGTTGTCGTGCATCAACTGATGGGCAAGCGGCAATTCTTCGTAGGTGAACGCTCGTGACAGGCATGGATCCAGTTGGCCCCGCAACGCCAGTTCGTTCATCTCGTTACATTGCACGGTATTGGCGAAATGCGAGCCTTGCAGGCGCTTCTGCCGCATCCACAGGTAACGCAGATCGACCGTTGCATTATAGCCGGAGGTGCCGGCGCAGACGACGACCATACCGCCGGTTTCGCAAACGAAAATCGAGGTCGGGATGGTGCTCTCACCGGGATGCTCGAAGACGATGTTCGGCGCGCGCTTCTCACCCAGGACTTCCCAGATCTTTGCACCGAAGGAGCGCACGCCCTTCAACCACTTGGCGTAGCCGGCGTTGTCCTTCCAGTGTGGCAACATGCCCCAGTGATCGAAGTCGTTGCGGTTGATGCAGCCTTTGGCGCCGAGCTTCATGCAATAGTCAAACTTGTCCTCGCCTGACACCATGGCCACCGACGTTGCGTCGACCGCCTTGGCGATCTGAATCGCCATCGAGCCGAGACCGCCCGCGCCGCCCCAGATCAAGGCCACATCTCCCTTCTTGATCGAGCTGGCGCCCCAGCCGTGCAGCATTCGCCAGGCGGTCGCAGCGACCAGTGTATAGGCTGCCGCCTCTTCCCAGTTCATGTGCTTGGGCTTGGGCATGCACTGCTGGCCCTGCACGCGGGTGAATTGGGCAAAACTGCCGAAATTGGTTTCGTACCCCCAGATCTTGTACGTCGGCGAATACATCGGATCGCCGCCTTTCTTGACCCACTCGCAATTGCGACTGTAAGTGCCGCAATGCACCACCACTTCGTCACCGACCTTGACGTTGGTGACGTCCTTGCCGACGGCGTAAACGATGCCGGACGCATCGCTGCCACCGATGTGGAAGTCCTCGGGTTCGCCGCCCTTGTTGCGCGCGGCGATCACATTGACCGGAATTCCCAGTCCCGCCCAGACGTTGTTGTAGTTGATGCCCGCGGCCATGACATAGACCAACACTTCGTCATCGGCGATCGACGGGGTATTGACCACCTCCTTCTGAAACGCCTCGGTTGGCTTGCCAAAACGCTCCGGACGGATCAGCCAAGCATTCATCTTTTCGGGAACTTCGCCCAGGGGGGGCAATTCGCCAAGTGCATACAGCTGCTTGCTCATCAGATGCTCCTTTTATGGTGAAAGGGTCGGTTGATTGACCGACAGCAAACGGGAAAGAATATGCTCTCGCATACGTTCGTACTCCTCAAACTGGCTCGACCGATACTCGCCCAGACGTTTCTCGATGGCGGCGCGGCCGCCGACCAGTTCGAGGCCGAAAGAGCCGAACTCCTCCTTCAGAAGCCGCAGCACCCACGCACTCTGGTGCTGGCTGCGCTGCCGCGCGAGGAGACCGGCCGCGACGAGAAAGCGGCGGTGTCGATCGAAGTGCGCGTGAAACTCACTGATCCCGGTATTCATCGTCGCGCTCAGCAGGCAGACCGGGTAATCCCATCCCTCGCGGCGATCCTGCCGCGGGGCGCTGCGGCCGATCTCGCTCGCCGTCTTGCGCGCCGCGGCGCCCAGGTCGGCCTTGTTGACGGCGAAAATGTCGGGAATCTCGATGATGCCGGACTTGAGATACTGGATCGTGTCACCGGAGGCTGGCTGCGCCACATAGCAGACGGTGTCGCCGATCTCGGCGATGTCGATTTCCGTCTGGCCGACGCCGACGGTCTCGATGACGACGATGTCGAAGCAGGCGAGCATCAGCCAGCTCATCGGCCAGACCTCGCCGGCAACCCCACCAAGCTGGTTGCGATTGGCGAGCGAGCGGATGAAGAGTCCCTCGTCCTGTGCCGGGGTCTTGATGCGGATGCGGTCGCCGAGGAGTGCGCCACCGCCCAGCTCGGGCCGACTGGACGGATCGACCGCCAGCACGCCGACCGTCGTGCCGGCCAGTCGCCATTCACGGATCATCGCCGAAACCAGCGACGACTTGCCGGCACCAGGTGGTCCGGTCACCCCGATCAGATGGCCAGCGGTCAGCCAGCGCTCGCCGGAGAGACACGCCAGCAGCCGCACGGCGCGGCTGCGCGCCGCCGGCAGCCGGTTGTCCAGCAGGTTCAGGCCGCTGGCAACGGCCGCCCGCTCGCCGCGCAGGATGCGCGCCGCGAGTTGTTCGGGATCGGGAAGGCCGAGGTTGGTCATCTACCTCTCAAGACAGCAAGCCAAGCCGCTCGAGGCCGTTGTTTTCGCGCACGACGTCGACGATGTCGCCCATGATCGCGTTCAGGTTGAAGTCCTTCGGCGTGTAGATCGCGCGCACCCCGAGTGCCAGCAGCCGCTCGGCATCCGCTGGCGGTATGATGCCGCCGGCAACCACCGGCAGCGCCGCCAGATCACGCGCACGCAGTTCCTGCAGCACCGACCCGACCAGCTCCATGTGGCTTCCCGAGAGGATCGACAGCCCGACGACATGCACCCCTTCCTCCTGCGCCGCCTGCGCGATCTGCTGCGGCGTCAGACGGATGCCGTCGTAGACGACCTCGAAGCCGACATCCCGTGCCTTGACGGCCACCTGCTCGGCGCCGTTGGAATGGCCATCGAGCCCCGGCTTGCCGACGAGAATCTTCAGCGGTCGACCCAGCGCGCTGCCGGTACGGGCGACCCGGTCCCTGATTTCGGTCACCTGATCCTTCCTGCCCAGCACCTCGCGACTGTCAATGGCGATGTCGACCCCGGTCGGCGGACGGAACTCGCCGAAAACGGCGCGCAGCGCGTCACCCCACTCGCCGGTGGTGACGCCTGCGAGCGCACAGCGGATCGAGCTTGGCATGATGTTGTCGCCGCTCTTCGCCGCATCGCCGAGCCCCTGCAGGGCCGCCCGCACGTCGGCGTCGTTGCGCTGCCGGCGATGCTCCTGCAAGCGTTCGATCTGCTGCCGCTCGGCCGCCGGATCGGACTTCATGATGGCGCCGTCGCTGCCGGTCGTCAGCGGCGACTCGGCGGTCTCCTGGAAACAGTTGACGCCGATGATCTTCAGCTCGCCCGATTCGATCGCGCGCAGGCGGCTCATGTGGCTGCCGACGAGTTCGCGCTTGATGTAGCCCGATTCGATCGCGGCAATGATCCCGCCCTGTGCCTCGACATTCTCGATCTCCCGCCGCGCTCCTGCGATGAGTTCGCTGACCTTGGCGGCAATCACCGGCGAGCCGTCGAGGATGTCCCCATACTCGAGCAGGTCGGTCTCGAAAGCCATCACCTGTTGCATGCGCAGCGCCCACTGCTGATCCCACGGGCGTGGCAACCCCATCGCCTCGTTCCACGCCGGCAGCTGGATGGCGCGCGCGCGCGCGCGCTTCGACAGCGCGACGGCCAGCATCTCGAGGACGATCCGCTGCACGTTGTTCTCCGGCTGTGCCTCGGTCAAGCCCAGCGAGTTGACCTGCACACCATAGCGGAAGCGGCGCAGCTTGGGATCAGTCACCTGGTAACGGGTCAGCGTCAGCTCGTCCCACATCTCGCCGAAGGCGCGCAGCTTGCAACACTCCTCGATGAAACGGATACCGGCATTGACGAAGAACGAGATCCGCTCGACGACTTGCGGAAACTCCTCCGGCGGGACTTCGCCCGAAGCCTTGACCCGATCGAGAACCGCCATCGCCGTGCACAGGGCGTAAGCCAGTTCCTGCACCGGCGTGGCCCCGGCTTCCTGCAAGTGGTAGCTGCAGACGTTGGTCGGGTTCCACTTCGGCACGTTCTTCACCGTGTAGTTGATCGTGTCGGCGATCAGGCGCATCGACGGGCCGGGCGGATAGATGTAGGTGCCGCGCGAGAGGTACTCCTTGATGATGTCGTTCTGGGTCGTGCCGCTGAGTTTCTTCGGGTCGATCCCCCGCCGCTGCGCCAGGCCGATGTACAGCGACAGCAACCAGGCGGCGGTGGCGTTGATCGTCATCGAGGTGTTCATCTGGTCGAGCGGGATCTGGTCGAACAGCTGATCCATGTCCTCGATGCTCGATATCGGCACACCGACCTTGCCGACTTCGCCGCGCGCCAGGGGGCTGTCGGCGTCGTAGCCGGTCTGCGTCGGCAGGTCGAAGGCGACCGACAACCCGGTCTGCCCCTTGGCGAGGTTGGTTCGATAGAGGGCGTTGGACGCCCGGGCCGAGCTGTGACCGCTGTAGGTCCGCATCAACCAGGGTTGATCGCGATTCTTGCGCGGGGCAACCATGACTATCTCCTCTTTCTGATCAAGAGGCGCCTCTCGATCTCAAAAATCTTCTCGTCGATCTTTTCCTTGCCGAGATCCTTCTTGTCGTTCTCCTTGATGAACAGGTCGGCGCCATGCTTCGCCAGCGCCTCGGCGGCGCTGACGTTCTTGACGCCGATGAGCTGGAAGCTGACGACCCCGAAGCGGCCAGCGAGTTCGCCTGGAGCGTCTTCGCTGGCCAGCACGCGCGACAGCGCCGCAACGGTGTCGCCGGCGATCGACGGCTGCGTGTGGTAGCCCTCGGTGAAGCCGAGTTCCCAGACGCTGTTGTCACTGACATCGCGGCTGGCGAGTCCTTCGAGCCAGGCGAAGACGAGGCCGCCATAGACGATCGGATCACCGCTCATCTTGCCCGACAGGCCGGAGCTGAAGACGCGGTCGAAGTGCAGTGGATGGGTATTGCCGACCGCATAGGTCAGCGGCAGATGCTCGTCGGTGATCGTGCGGCCATTGGCATGGACGATGATCTCGCCGACCGCGAAATCCTCGCAGCAGGACCGCGGGCCGGTGAGCCCGGCCGGCAGGACGTCCGGGAAACGCGGCAGGACGACCGCCGCATCGTCGACCCAGGGGAAAGCCGGCATCAGCCCGTCCGCCGACGTTGGCAAGGGCGTCGTCGGCGGCCGCCCGCCCTGCCCCGCGACCATGATTTTGCGCTGGTACTGCAGCACGACCTGATCGTTCTGGTTGATTCCCAGCGTGCGGATGGTGACGATCCCCGGCTTGCCGGCGCCGCGCTCCTTGCGATCGATGACCTTGGTCAGCGAGCGGATCGTATCCTGGGCGTACACCGGCTGCAGATACTGGGCATCGTAGTAGCCGAGGTTGGCCATCGCCTTCTCCGAATCGTTCTGCACGCCCAGCGAGAGAACGACATTGAAGACCATCTGCGGCGACGCCGGCAGACCGGCGAAGCCGCTCGCCCGGGCGAACTCCTCGTTCAGGTAGAGCGGATTGCACTGCATGTAGGTCCGCGCGAACGCTTCCATCTGCGCCCGGAAGAAGGTGAAACCACGCGGGTGGACGAAGACCTGTCCGGGCTCGAACTCTTCCAGATAGCGTCCATAGTGCGGATGGCGGACCTTGCCGACGTCCACCCCGACCGTCCGGGCGAGTTCGACCTGCGGTCGGAAACGAATTGCCTGCGACATTGAAACCTCCTCTTGCGAAACGCGCGGTGGCGAGTGCAGCCGCTACTGGACGGCGTCGATCAGTGAACGAGCGATGACTTTCAGGGCCAGGGTTTCCTCTGCACCCTCGAAGATCGACAGCACCCGCGCATCGAGGAAGTAGCGGCTGACCGCCGTCTCCTCGGCATAACCCATGCCGCCGTGAATCTGCATCGCTTCGCGCGTCAGCCACTCGGCGGTGCGACAGGTGAACAGCTTGACCATGCTCGCTTCCATCTGCCCCTGACCCTGGTCCATCAGGCGACCGACGGCATAGGTGAACTGGCGCGAGACGGTCAGCAGCGTCGCCATGCGCGCCAGCTTGACGCGTGTCAACTGGAAATCGCCGATCGGCTTGCCGAATGCCTTGCGCTCCTGAGCGTAGGAAACCGCCTTCTCGAACGCCGCCTGCATGACGCCAATGGCCCGCGCCGCGGTCTGGATGCGGCCACCGGCAAAGCCGGCCATGGTGAAGTAGAAACCCTTGCCCTCGCCCTCCGGTCCGCCGACCAGGTTTTCGTCGGGGACGAAGACATGGTCGAAGAAGACCTCGTAGGAATGCATCCCACGATAGCCGATGGTGGCGATCGCGCGGCCGCTGAGGACGCCTCCTCCGGGCTGGCGGTACTCGAAGTCGTGCCCCTCGTACGAGTCCTTCTCGACCAGGAACATGCTGAGCCCCTTGTGGCCGAGCGAGCGGTCCGGGTTGGAACGGGCGAGGACGAGCAGGACTCCGGCCTTGCCGGCCATCGTGCACCAGGTCTTCACCCCGTCGAGAATCCAGCCGCCCTCGCACTTGCTGGCCTTGAGGCGCATGGCGGCGACGTCGGAACCGGTATCCGGCTCGGTGACGGCGATGGCACACAGCGGATCGCCCATCGCAACCCGTGGCAGCCACTTCTCGCGCTGCGCTTCCGTGCCACCCTTGAGCAGCGACCGGCTGAGGATCTCCGGTCGCGTGATCAGGCTGCCGGCGCCACCGAGCGAGCCCCGCGACAGCTCTTCGGTGACGACGATCATCCCCATGTTGTCTTCATGATCGTCGCTCTGGATGCCGCCGTAGCGCTCGGGGATCGACAGGCCGAAGCAGCCCATCTCGGTCAGTGGCTCGAGAATCTCCTGCGGGATGATCCGGTCGTGGCGATGGATCTCCTCGGCCAGCGGCATCACCACGTTCGTCGCCAGCTTGCGGAACGAATCCTGCATCATGGTCGCATCATCGCTGAGCATGTAGGCCCCGCTGGCACCGTTCAGCGCCATGACGTCACGGCCAAGCGCCTCGAGGTGAGCGGCATCGAGCTGCAACTGGCAGAAACGGCTGAGGCCGGACGAAGCCAGAGCGGCGACATCCGCCTCGCTCAGACCGAAACTCTGTGGTCTCGCCCACAACCGGTTGTGGATGTTCTGCAGCGCCTCGGCGCAGAACGCCAGCGCCATCCGCTCCTCGAGGCAGGCGCCCTCGCCCTGCTGGCCGGCGCCGGCGGCCACTACCCTGGCGGCGTAGTCCACAGCAAAACGCGCCGCGGTCGCTTCGGCGGCACACCAGGCGAGATCGAAACTGGCCATCTGGTGTTCGTCGAGTTTCTCGTTCGACACGCCCTTGCTGCCCATGCACCGCTGCTTCATCCAGCCCAGCGCTTTCCTGATCGCCGCGTCGGCTGCATCGAGATACGGCAACCCCCCCTGTATCCCGCAGTTGACCTCAGTCATCACTCATCCCTTTCTGCTTGCGTGGTTCCGGAGCGGCTTCTATTTCCGCGTCCGGTTATTGACGATGCGGACAAACGAACGCGAACGCAGTTCGTCCAGAGTGATCCCCGTTGCCAGCACTTCCTGCTCGGTGATGGCACCGCAGGCCATGCCGCGCAGGAAGAAGTTGAGCAGCCCCTGACCGGTGGCCGCGTCGTCGAAGGTGTTGCCCACCAGCGTCGCCTGCGCCGCCTTGTTCAGGAAGGCGTTGAGGCGCGCCGAGGCGTCCTGCAGCCCGCTGAGGAAGAAGGTGTCGACCGCCGCATAGCGTACCGGCAACTGCCCGGGATTGAGGTCCCAACCCTGATAGTAGGCATGCTGCAGCGAATGCATGATGTTGTCGTAGTGCAGCTTCCACGCACCATGCACGACGGCGCGGTTCTCGTCCAGTTGCTGTGGCGACAGGGCAGACCCGGCGGAGGCCTTGTGCGGTCCGATCGGCATGCTGGTCGTTGCGCCATCGCTGATCGTGATGCCGGTTCCGGCCAGGCTGACCTGCAGTACGTGGCGGGCGAAGTCGCACGAAGGGTGGGTATGGCTCTGGTGCGCCGCGGTGATGTTGCAGGAGGCGGTGTAATCATACGTGCCGAATATCGCCGACCGACAGCGGCCGGCAGCGGCTGCAACGAGCAGCGGCACCGTGTTCTCGCCGCGGTGGTTGATGATCGACTGCGTGGTCTCGATCATGATCTCCATGCGCAGCGAGTCCTTCGGATAGCCCAGCCGCGCCTCGAGCTTCGCGAGAATGCTGGCGCACGCCGACACCTGCTCCGGAGTCGTCACCTTGGGCAGGGTGACGATGAAGTTCTCCGGCAAGCGACTGCCGGTCTTCTCTGCCAGGCGGGTGAGGAAGATGTCGAGGGTGCGGATCGAGCGCACCTTGCACTCGTCGGAAAAGGTCTTGATGCGAATGCCGATGAACGGCGACAGGACGTTCTCGCTCATCCCCTTGGCGACCTCGTCCGCTGCGGCGACGGCGTGGCCATCCTCCTCGTCGTCCGGCCGATTGCCGTAGCCATCCTCGAAGTCGATGCGGTTGTCCTCGATGGGCTCGGTCCGCAGCTTCTTGACCACCCGGTTATAGACGGTGAATGCCAGCCAGGCCGCCTGCTTGATCTCGCGCACCTGCTCCGGGTTGCTTTCCAGCGCACGCGTCAGGCTGTCGATTTCGATCGGGTTGCTTGGCAGGGTCTCTGAGCCCGGCAAACCGAGAACGCGGGCGAAGACGTGATAGTTCGGCGCATAGGTGTCGAGGGTCTTGAGCGCCACCTCGCCCAGTTTGCCGGCAAACCCGGCCTTGAACAGATTGGCACCGCCATAAACGGTGTGTACTGGCTGCCGCTCGGAGGAATCCGCGGGGTAATGCCCCTTGAAGGCTGCATTCGCCTCGTGCAGCTCGCCATAGCAGGCGTTCAGTTCGTCAGGGGTCAGCGTGAGCTTCATGTGTTGCCTCCGTAATCGTTGCTGAGGTCAGGGGAAGACGTCATTCGCGTGCCAGTCGCGCCAGCGACGCACGAACAGCCCCTCGCCGGCAACCGGCAGAAGGGTCGGGAATCGGGAAAGGATGGCTGCCGGATCGCCGCCCGCGGCACGGCACTGAGCGAGCGTGCTGGCGCGGGCTGCGGCCGGCGCCGTCTGCCGGCTGGCGCGGGCATTTGTTCCGGGACGGCCGCCGCCTCGTGGTGATGTGGCCGCGCGGCCACCGGGCACGCTGCCGGGACACGGCGACCAAGCTTCCGCCAGCGACGCCGACGCGCGCGGCACTACCGGCAACCTGCCATCGCGTCCGCGGGCGAGCCAAGCCGGCGAACGGTTGCCGGCAGCGCTCCGGGCCGACGCAAGAAGGCGCCCGGCGAGATCGGCACGGGGGTGAGGACAAGCCGCTGCGGCCCGCCAACGACAGGCTGTTACCTGGCTTCTTCTTCGCCGGTCAGGTTCCACCTTCGACTCGCAAGTAGTGCTGTCCGGCAAGCGGAGTCCTCGCCGAGCCACCTGCGGCCCGGGACTTCGCTCGCCCCCCCAAAAAAAGCCCTGCCGGCGCCCGAGACGCCTGCGACTGCCAGACCGCAGCCTTTGCGACTCGTGCCGGCGCGCTGCGTCACCGCCCGCCAGAGCTATACGCGCAGCAGCGGACTGCCGCCTCTGCAGGCTCCACGGCGGCGCCTCGCCGACACGACGCCGCGCTACCTGACCGTTCCCGCAAAACTGGAACCACTATAGCCCAAGCCCGACCATTTTTCCAGCCGGGTTTCGCATCTCCTGCGCGCACCGGCGCCGACGGCGCTGGCGCCTCCCGCCATGGTCATCCAACCGGGGGCAGGACGGCCGCCGCCCGGCTGCAGACGCGCCACGGACGCCCGCCCCGTGGCGCGTCGCCTGTTTCGACAAAGCGTCGTCGCTGGTACCGGCGACGGCCTTTTGAAACTATACTGCGAGGCTTGCGTTGGCGCCGGGTGGCACACGCCGGGCGATCTGCCGCAGGCCGTACCCGGCGTGCGACGATCGCTGCGGACCAGCCGGCGGCCGCGGAGCGGTTGGCAAGGGCGGGCGGTCATGGCTGGCACGCGCCAGGCGCAGCAGGGAGGATCGGCAATGACAGGGGAGCCAGCTTCGACGAAGCCTGCCGCACGCGGGGCAGCGGGAACAGGTGGTGCGCGCGACCAGCTGGCAGCAGGGGCGCCCGGCGAAGCCGCCGTGGCAACCCGGCCGTCGTACGAGAACGAACAGGAACGCTCACCGGAAGGTGACCGACTGCCGATGAGCGGCCTGCGGGTCGTCGATATCGGCACCTTTCTCGCCGGCCCCCATGCGGCCTCGATCCTCGGCGAGTTCGGCGCCGAGGTTCTCAAGGCCTTGCGCCACCGCGACCGCACCGGCCAGGGACAGTACATCGATGCCGCCCTTTACGAGTCGGCGTGGCGCTGCACCGATGAACTGGCGCCGGCCTACGGCATGTTCGGCCGCGTGAACGAGCGGCACGGGCCGAGAACCGCCACGACGTGAACGAGATCGTTCGCGACTGGTGCGGCTCGCTGCATCGCGACGACCTGCTCGGCCTCGATGCGGCCGGCATCGCCGAACTGCGCCGCAAGCGCGTCATCTGAAACGGGGAGTCAAGCCAGCCATGCAGGGAATTCTCAAGGGTCTGCGAGTCGTCGAGGGATCGGCCTTCGTCGCCGCGCCACTGGGCGGGATGACGCTCGCCCAGCTCGGCGCCGAGGTCATCCGCTTCGACCCGCCGGGTGGCGGCCTCGACCAAGGTCGCTGGCCGTTGACCCGCGATGGCCGGCACAGCCTGTTCTGGGCGGGTCTGAACAAGGGCAAGCGGTCGATCGTCGTCGATTTCCGCTTCCCGCGCGGACAGGAACTGCTGACACAGCTGATCTGCGCGCCGGGCGAGCAGGCCGGCCTGTTCAGCACCAACTTTCCGGCCAGGGGCTGGCTGGCTTACGAGACCCTGCAGGCACACCGGCAGGACCTGATCATGGTCAACCTCAGCGGGCGGCGCGACGGCAGCTCGGAGGTGGACTACACGCTGAACCCGCAGGTCGGCCTGCCGCTGATGACCGGACCGATCAGTTCGCCGGAAATGGTCAACCACGTCTTTCCTGCCTGGGATTTCATCAGCGGCCAGATGATCGCCGTCGGCGTGCTGGCCGCCGAGCGGCATCGGCGCCTGAGCGGCGAAGGACAGCTCGTCCGCCTGGCGCTGAAGGACGTGGCACTGGCCATGCTCGGCAATTTTGGCATGCTGGCCGAGGTGATGGTCAATGACAGTGACCGGCCGCGGCAGGGCAACTATCTCTATGGCGCCTTCGGCCGCGACTTCGCAACGCTCGACGGCAAGCGGGTGATGATCGTCGGCCTGACGGCAATGCAATGGCACCGCCTGCTGAAGGCCACCGGCCTGCGCGAGGCGATCGCCAGCCTCGCTGCCCGCCTCGGCCTCGACCTCGAGAACGAAGGCAACCGCTATCGTGCGCGGCAACAGATCGCTGCCCTGCTCGAGCCATGGTTTCACGCCCGCACGCTCGCCGAGGCGGCGCATACACTCGATGCGCATGGCGTCACCTGGGGTCCGTACCGCAGCGTGCGTGAAGCGATCGCGCTCGACCCGGACTGTTCGACCGACAACCCGATGTTTTCGCTCGTCGACCAGCCAGGCATCGGCTCCTACCTGATGCCGGCAACACCGCTCGACTTCAGCCGCGTGCCGCGCCTGCCGGCGATGCCGGCACCGCGGCTCGGCGAGCACACCGACGAGATTCTGCTCGACATTCTCGGCTTGAGCGAGGCCGAGGTGGGCCGCCTGCACGACGCGCGCATCGTTGCCGGACCGGCCTGACACCGCGACGGCAGGCCCCTTCCTGCCGCTGCACCCACCCGCTTTCTTGCCACCAGGGGAAACGCCATGAAACTGCCCGTCCATTTCTACAAACCGCTCGCCATCGGCGCGCCGCAGCCCCTGCGTGAACTGCCGGTACGACCCGAAAGGATGATCCACTTCTTTCCGCCGCACATCGAGAAGATTCGCGCCAAGGCGCCGGAGACGGCGCGACAGTGCGACGTCCTGTGTGGCAACCTCGAGGACGCGATCCCGATCGACGCCAAGGAAGCCGCCCGCGCCGGCTTCATCGAACTGCTGCGCGAGCACGATTTCGGCGACACCGCGATGTGGGTGCGCGTCAATGCGCTGAACAGCCCCTGGCTTCTCGATGACCTCGAACAGATCATCCAGCATGTCGGCAACAAGCTCGACGTGATCATGATTCCGAAGGTCGAGGGTCCGTGGGACATCCATTTCGTCGATCAATACGTCGCGTTGCTGGAAGCGAAGTACTCGGTGCGCAAGCCGATCCTGCTGCACGCACTGCTGGAGACGGCGCAGGGGGTCACCAACGTCGAGGCGATCTGCGGCGCCAGCCCGCGCATGCATGGCCTCAGCCTCGGTCCGGCCGATCTGGCGGCTTCCCGCGGCATGAAGACGACGCGCGTCGGTGGCGGCCATCCGGGCTACGGCGTCCTCGCCGACCCCGAGGCGGGCCAGCACCAGCGCGCCTTCTTCCAGCAGGATCTCTGGCATTACACGGTCGCGCGCATGGTCGACGCGGCCGTCGCGCATGGTCTGCGCTCGTTCTATGGGCCATTTGGCGATCTCAAGGACGAGGCCGCCTGTGAGGCGCAGTTCCGCAATGCCTTCCTGATGGGCTGCTCGGGTGCCTGGTCGCTGGCACCGAACCAGATCGCCATCGCCAAACGCGTTTTCAGTCCCGAGATCAAGGAAGTCCTCTTCGCCAAGCGTATTCTCGAGGCGATGCCTGACGGCAGCGGCGTCGCGACGATCGACGGCAAGATGCAGGACGATGCCACCTGGAAACAGGCGAAGGTCATCGTCGACCTGGCGCGACTGGTGGCGCGACGCGACCCCGAACTCGCCGCCGCCTATGGCCTGTAGGGCACCCGATCAACGGCAGAGGGAGGACATTCAGTGAGTGCGAAGAACAGACTCGGCAGTTTCTTTGAGGATTTCAAGGTTGGCCAGAAGATCGCCCATGCGCCGCCGCGAACGATCACCGAAGGCGACGTCGCGCTGTACACGGCTCTGACCGGCTCGCGCTTCGCGACCACCTCCGCCGACACCTTCGCTCACAGTCTCGGCTTCCCGCGTGCACCGGTCGATGACCTGCTCGCCTTCAACATGGTCTTCGGGCGGACGGTGCAGGACATCTCGCTCAACGCGGTTGCCAACCTGGGCTACGCCGCCGGCCGTTTCGGCCACCCGGTCTATCCCGGCGACACACTGAGCGCCGACTCGACGGTGATCGGGCTCAAGGAGACCAGCGACGGCAGGTCGGGCGTCGTCCATGTCCGTTCATGCGGCGTCAACCAGCGCGGCCAGATCGCCCTCGAGTACTGCCGCTGGGTGATGGTGCGCAAGCGCGACCCGCAGTCGCCGGCACCGCCGACCTGCGTTCCCGACCTGCCCGACGCGATCGATGTCAGCGAACTGGTGGTGCCGGCGGGAATCCGCCTCAGCCAGTACGACAGCTCGCTGGCCGGCAGCGACGAACTGTGGGAAGACTATGCCGCCGGCGAGCGCATCGATCACGTCGACGGGATGACGATCGAAGAAAGCGAACACATGCTCGCCACCCGCCTCTACCAGAACGCCTCGCGGGTGCATTTCAACCAGCAGAGCGAGCGCGGCGGCCGCTTTGGGCGTCGCGTCGTCTATGGCGGGCACGTCGTCAGCCTGGCGCGCGCGCTGTCGTTCAACGGCCTGGCCAATGCCTTCAGCATCGCCGCCATCAATGGCGGGCGGCACGTCAGCCCGGCCTTCGCCGGCGACACCATCTACGCGTGGACGGAAGTCATCGAGCCGCTGACGTTGCCCGGGCGCAGCGACGTCGGCGCGCTGCGCCTGCGTACCGTGGCAACGAAAGACCTGCCGTGCAGCAACTTCCCGTACCGCACCGCAGACGGCGCCTACGAGACCGGGGTACTGCTCGATTTCGACTACACCGTGCTGATCCCGCGGCGGGCGTAGCGGCACCGGCAACGGGCACTGCGCCGCTGGCGCCCTGGGTGCCGGAAGGGGTCGGCCTGGCAGCGGCGACGCCCGGTTCAGCGGGCGCCCAGCGGCAGCGTCAGGCTGCGGAAGGCCTGCTGCGACGGCGGCAGCTTCTTGCATTCCTTGCCGTTCGCGGCCGTGACACCGCCGTCGTCGCTCAGCAGTTGGACGTGCGCGCCGCCAGGGATGACGAACAGGGCTTCCGGCCGCAGATCCTGCAGGTCGACACCCGCCACGGGCTGCGGCGCGTCGCCCGCCCGTGCCGACCAGCGGAAGAGCATGAAACTGCCGTCGTCGCCCGGCGGACCGGCAACGACCAGGTAGGACGAACCCGTCAGTTCAATGCTGCGGACGCCGCGGCGCCCGAGGTCGATTTCGCTCGCCGCCCCAAGTTCTGCTGCCGCCTCACCGCCCACCACCGCGGCCGGGTTGAGCAGTGGCACGAGCAGCGCCCGCTGCTTCGGCAACGGGTTGCGCAGCCCGATCAGCAGACGACCATCCGGCGTCGCCGCCAAGCCTTCGATGTTGAACCCGTCCTTCGCCTCGGCAGCCCGCCGGGCCGCTTTCTGCAGCTTGTAGGGGCGCAGGGCTGGAGCCATCTCGATCGCCTGCAACAGGCCTGAATAGGCCGTGCCCACCGGCCGCAACTGCGGTGCCTGACCGTTCGTCCCGTCGACGATGTCGGTCGCGAAAAAGCGCCGCCGGCTTTCCTCCTTGCGGCCCTTGCCGTCGCGAGCATGCGAGCTGATCCAGTAGATGCGCCGACCGACGAGCGCTGCCGCTTCGATGTCCACTTCATCGCCCGGCGAGACACCGAGGAAGCTCGCCAGGTCGAGGCCGGGCCCGATCGGGGCCGCCCGCCCGCGGCGATAGACCCGCAGCACCGCATCCTCGTCGTTGCCGACGACGAAATGGTCCGCATCCAGGGCCACCGCGGCAGACGCATCGCACGGTCCGCGGTAGGCAAAGCGCTCCGGCGGCTCCGACCGCGCACCGGGGCTGCCAAAAAGGAGCAGGAGGGTTAGGGCGACGTTCACAAGTGGTTTCATTGGGAGGCTCCCTGCCGACTGCGACACCGGACGGCATGCGCACGGCGGATTATAGGACCAGGCCACCGCCGTTGCGCCTGGCAACTGCCGCCGACCGCTTGCGCGTGCTGTCGGCAGCCTGAAAGCACGCGGCCTGCCCCGCCGGCAGCCCCCACCGACGACCCCCGTGCGGCGCCACTTCGCCGCTCGGCGTCGCCATCCATCGTGGCGCGCGACGGCTGCGCGGACCCTTCACATCGTGACGGGAACTCTCACCATACGCCGCGGTATCGTTGTTTTCATCGGAGTCGAACTCGGCTATGCTGCGCGAACGTCGAAAGAACGATGTAAAACAACGGAGGAAATATGTTCCAGGTCCGCATACACGGTCGCGGCGGCCAAGGCGTGGTAACGGCTGCCGAGATGCTGTCGATTGCTGCTTTTGAGGAGGGCCGCCACGCTCAGGCCTTCCCGAGTTTCGGTTCGGAACGGACCGGTGCCCCTGTCGTCGCCTTCTGCCGCATCGCCGACAAGGAGATCCGCCTGCGTGAGCCGATCATGGAACCGGACGCACTGATCATCCAGGATCCCACCCTGCTCTATCAGGTCGACGTCTTCAGCGGCCTGAAGAAGAACGGCTACATCCTGATCAATACCAGCCGCAGCTTCGACGAACTGGGCCTCGGCGATTACGTCCGCGACTGGCCGCAGGAGCGCCTGTGCACGGTACCGGCCACCGACCTCAGCCGCAAGCATGTCGGCCGGCCGATGCCGAACGTGCCCCTGCTGGCGGGTTTTGCCGCCGCCTCGGGGATCATTCGCCTGGAATCGGTGATCCAGGCGATCAACGCCAAGTTCTCCGACAAGGTGGCGAGCAACAATGTCGCCGCCGCCAGCGAGGCTTTCCAGTTCGTCATCGATGAGATCGCGCGCGCGCGGCACGAGGAGACTGCACATGCTTAAACAGACCGAGGGTTCACACGCCGTCGCCGAAGCGGTCGCGCTCTGTCGACCGGAGGTGATCTGCGCCTATCCGATCTCGCCGCAGACGCACATCGTCGAAGGCCTTGGCGAAATGGTCAAGGCGGGTGAGGTGGCCAACTGCGAGTTCATCAACGTCGAATCCGAGTTCGCCGCCATGAGCGTCGCCATCGGCTCGTCGGCTACCGGCGCCCGGACGTACACTGCCACCGCCTCGCAGGGCTTGCTGTTCATGGTCGAGGCGGTCTACAACGCTTCCGGCCTCGGTCTGCCGATCGTCATGACGGTTGCCAACCGCGCCATCGGTGCGCCGATCAACATCTGGAACGACCACTCCGACTCACTGTCGCAGCGCGACTGTGGCTGGATCCAGTTGTTTGCCGAAACCAACCAGGAGGCGCTCGACCTGCACATCCAGGCCTTCAAGCTGGCTGAGGAGATCAGCCTGCCGGTGATGGTGTGCATGGATGGATTCATCCTGACGCATGCCTACGAACGCGTCGACGTCCCGACGCAGGAGCAGGTCGACGCCTTCCTGCCGCCGTACGAGCCGCGCCAGATGCTCGATCCGAAGGAGCCGGTGTCGATCGGCGCCATGGTCGGTCCGGAAGCATTTTCCGAGGTCCGTTACCTGGCGCACGCGAAGCAGATGCAGGCGCTCGAGCGGATTCCGCAGCTGGCCGAGCAGTTCAAGGCGGTCTTCGGGCGCGATTCCGGTGGCCTGACCCACAGTTACCTGGTTGACGATGCCGACATCGTCGTCGTCGCCATGGGCTCGGTCCTCGGCACGATCAAGGACACCGTCGACGAGATGCGCCAGGAGGGCCAGCGGATCGGCGTCCTCGGCATCACCTCGTATCGTCCGTTCCCGCTCGACAACGTCCGCGCCGCGCTGCAGAACGCGCAGCGTGTGGTGGTCCTCGAGAAGAGTCTGGCGGTCGGCATCGGCGGCATCCTGTCGACCGACGTCCGCATGGCGATGTCCGGCCTGCAACTGCACGGCCATACCGTGGTCGCCGGACTCGGCGGCCGCGCCATCACGCGCAAGTCGCTGCGCGGACTGTTCACCAAGGCGATCAGTGGCGAACTCGGCCACCTCACGTTCCTCGATCTCGACTGGAACGTCGTCAACAAGCAGCTCGAACGTGAGCGCACCACGCGCCGTTCGGGTCCGGCAGCCGAGAGCATGCTGCGCGATATCGGCGTCGTCGCCGCCCGCATCGGCTGAGGAGAACGACCATGAGCTTCCAACCCGTTCATTTCTACCAGACCGGCACCTTCACCGTCGGCAACCGCCTGCTCTCCGCCGAGGAGCGCAGCGTCCAGGCCAACGTCGAACGGACCAATTCACTCAACTCGGGACACCGCGCCTGCCAGGGCTGCGGCGAGGCGCTCGGCGCCCGCTACGCGATCGACGCGGCGATGAATGCCGCCCGCGGGCGCCTGATCGCCGCCAACGCCACCGGCTGCCTCGAGGTCTTCTCGACCCCGTATCCGGAGACCTCCTGGCAAATCCCGTGGATTCACTCGCTGTTCGGCAACACGGCGGCAATCGGTACCGGCATCGCCGCGGCGATCAAGGTCAAGCGGCAGAAGGGCCAGATGGATGACGTCCGCGTCGTCGCCCAGGGCGGTGACGGCGGCACGACCGACATCGGTTTCGGCTGTCTTTCCGGGATGTTCGAGCGCAACGACGACGTGCTCTACATCTGCTACGACAACGGCGGCTACATGAATACCGGCGTCCAGCGCAGTTCGGCGACGCCGCCGGCAGCCCGCACGGCGACCACCATGCCGGTCGGGCCGGAGCCGGGCAACAACTTCGGCCAAGGCAAGTTCGTGCCGGCGATCGCCATGGCACACGAGATCCCCTACGTCGCAACGGCGACCGTCGCCGACCTGCGCGACCTCGAGTACAAGGTCACCAAGGCGATGGGCCTGCGTGGCGCCCGCTACATCCACATTCTCGTTCCCTGCCCGCTCGGCTGGGGCGCAGCGTCGCAGGACACCATCAAGCTGGCGCGACTGGCGAAGGAAACCGGCATCTTCCCGGTCTTCGAGGCCGAAAATGGCGAGGTCAGCGGCGTTCTCAAGATCCGCCGGCCGCAGCCCGTCGAGGAATATCTCAAGTTGCAGAAGCGCTATGCGCACCTGTTCGGCAAGAAGCCGGCAGTGGAAACGATCGCTCGCCTGCAGGCAGCGGCAGACAAGAACATTCGCAAGTACGGACTGCTCGACCAGGAGGCGAACTGATGGACAAACCCTTTGCGATCACACTGGATCCCGGCTCATCGCTGGCCAACCGTACCGGCTCCTGGCGCACCTCGCGGCCGGTCTATCTCGACCGGCTGCCACCGTGCAACAAGCAGTGCCCGGCCGGCGAGGACATCCAGGGCTGGCTGTTCCACGCCGAATCGGGCGACTATGAAAGCGCCTGGCGGCACCTGACCAAGGACAACCCTTTCCCGGCGATCATGGGGCGGGTCTGCTACCACTCCTGCGAGGGCGCCTGCAACCGCGGCCAGCTCGATGCGCCGGTGGGCATCAATTCGGTCGAGCGCTTCCTCGGCGACGAGGCGCTCAAGCGCGGCTGGAAGCTGACCGCGCCTGCCAGCGAATCGGGCAAGCACGTTCTGATCGTCGGCGCCGGCCCGTCGGGAATGTCGGCCGCCTACCACCTGCGCCGCCTCGGCCATCAGGTCACGGTGCAGGAAGCGGGGCCGCTGCTCGGCGGCATGATGCGCTTCGGCATTCCCAAGTACCGCCTGCCGCGCGACGTGCTCGAAGCCGAGATGCAGCGGGTCGTCGACCTCGGGGTCAAGGTCAAGCTCGGCAGCAAGGTCGACAACATCCTCGAAACCATGCAGGACGGCGGTTTCGATGCTGCCTTCCTCGCTGTCGGAGCACACATCGGCAAGCGGGCGATGATTCCCGCCGGTGACGCGGCCAAGATCATCGATGCCATCTCGCTGCTGCGCAGCATGGAGGGCGAGGACAAGCCGCTGCTCGGCCGCCGCGTCGTCGTCTATGGCGGCGGCAACACGGCCATCGACGTCGCCCGCACCGCCAAGCGCATGGGTGCCGAGCCGCTGATCGTCTATCGCCGCACGCGCGAGAAGATGCCGGCGCACGACTTCGAGGTCGAAGAGGCGCTGCAGGAAGGCATCATGGTCAAGTGGCTGTCGACGATCAAACAGGCGCACGAGTCGTCGCTGACGATCGAGAAGATGGCGCTCGACAGCAAGGGCTTCCCGCAACCGACGGGCGAGTACGAGACCATCGAGGCCGACTCGCTGGTGCTGGCGCTGGGTCAGGATGTCGATCTCGGCCTGCTCGAAGGGGTGCCCGGACTCGAGGTCAGCGACGGTGTCGTGCAGGTCAATGCCAACATGATGACCGGTCACGCCGGAATCTTCGCCGGCGGCGACATGGTGCCGGCCGAGCGCAACGTCACGGTCGCCATCGGTCACGGCAAGAAGGCGGCGAAGAACATTGATGCCTGGCTGCGCGGCGAACAGTATGTGGCACCACCGAAGAAGGAGGTGGCGACCTTCGAGAACCTCAATACCTGGTATTACGCCGACGCACCGAAGACGGTGCGGCCGATGCTCGACATCATCCGCCGCCAGTCGACCTTCGAAGAGGTGCAGGGCGGGCTGGACGAGAGCAACGCCCTCTTCGAGGCGCGGCGCTGCCTGTCGTGCGGCAACTGCTTCGAATGCGACAACTGCTACGGTGTCTGCCCCGACAACTCGGTGATCAAGCTCGGCCCCGGCAAGCGCTTCGAGTTCAATTACGACTACTGCAAGGGCTGCGGCATGTGCGTTGCCGAATGTCCCTGCGGCGCGATCAAGATGGAGGCGGAAGAGATATAGTATCGTCCACCTTTCCCGGGCCATGGCGCCGCTGACCGGCAGCATCGGCAGCGGCGCCGCCACACCGTGATCCGGCACAGACGCCTGGGTCGCTGACTCTCGGGGCACTGCGAACATGCCGTTCGAAGTGCCCTTTTCTCCTTTCCTCACGAGTGGGGTGTTTATGACAACTGCAAGCAAGAACGTATACGTATTCGGTGCCGCGCGAACCGACGGCGACGCCAAGATGAAGAATCTGCTCGGCGGCAAGGGTGCCAACCTGGCGGAGATGTGCCGCCTGGGGATCGCCGTCCCGCCCGGGTTTACGATCAGCACCGAGGTGTGCACGGTGTACACCGAACAGGGTCAGGACGCGGTCCTGAAGCTGATCGATGCCGAGGTGCGCGCCGGCGTCGCCTATGTCGAACAGGAGATGGGCAAGAAGTTCGGTGACGCATCGGACCCGCTGCTGCTGTCGGTACGTTCGGGCTCGCGCGCCTCGATGCCGGGAATGATGGACACCATCCTCAACCTCGGGCTCAACGATGAGGCGGTCGAAGGTCTGGCGCGCAAAGCGAAGAACGAGCGCTTTGCCTGGGACTCGTATCGCCGCTTCATCCAGATGTACGGCGACGTCGTCATGGGCCTCAAGCCGGTATCGAAAGAGGATCACGATCCGTTCGAAGTCGTTATCGACATGGTCAAGGAGAAGAAGGGGGTCCAGCTCGATACCGACCTCGATACCGAGGATCTGAAGGAACTGGTGACGCGCTTCAAGGGGCTGATTCGCGCGCGCGTCGGCCGCGAATTCCCGAGCGATCCGTGGGAACAGCTCTGGGGATCGGTGATGGCCGTCTTCCAGAGCTGGAACAATGACCGCGCCAAGGTCTACCGCGAACTGAACGATCTCCCGGACAGCTGGGGAACGGCGGTCAACGTGCAGGCGATGGTCTTCGGCAACCTCGGCGACAACAGCGGCACCGGCGTCGCCTTCACGCGCGACGCGAGCACCGGCGAGGACCTCTTCAACGGCGAGTTCCTGATCAATGCCCAGGGCGAGGACGTCGTCGCTGGGATCCGGACGCCGCAACAGGTGACCCTCGAAGGATCGCGCCGCTGGGCGCAACTGGCAATGGTCAGCGAAGACGAGCGGCGGGCGCGCTTCCCTTCGCTCGAGGAGTTGATGCCGGACATCTACCAGCAGCTCCTGCAGGCCGAAACCATGCTCGAACGGCACTATGCCGACATGCAGGACGTCGAATTCACCATCCAGGAAGGCCGCCTGTGGATGCTGCAGACGCGCAGCGGCAAGCGGACTGGTGCGGCGATGGTGCGCATCGCCGTGGAGATGTTGCGGCAGGGCATCATCGACGAGAAGGAAGCGCTGCGCCGGGTCAACCCCGAGCGACTGAACGAACTCTTGCACCCGGTCTTCGACCCGCAGGCGATCCGCAAGGCGCGCGTCATCGCGCATGGCCTGCCGGCTTCGCCCGGTGCGGCAACCGGACAGATCGTCTTCTTTGCCGATGAGGCGGAAGAATGGGTGCGCAAGGGCAAGACCGTCATCCTCGTGCGCCAGGAGACCTCACCGGAAGACCTGCGCGGCATGAGCGTCGCCAAGGGCATCCTCACCGCCCGCGGCGGCATGACCTCGCACGCAGCGGTGGTCGCACGCGGCATGGGCAAGTGCTGTGTTTCCGGCGCCGGTGCGGTGCACGTCGACTACCATGCGCGCACCATGTCGATCGGCGGCGAGACCTGGAAGGAAGGCGAGTGGCTGTCACTCGACGGTTCGACCGGCGACGTCTTCCTCGGCCAGGTGCCGACCAAGGAAGCCGAGCTGACCGGTGACTTCGGCACCCTGATGGAGCTGGCAGACCGCTATCGGAAGCTTGGCGTGCGTGCCAATGCCGATACGCCGGAAGATGCCAAGGTGGCACGCAACTTCGGCGCCAAGGGCATCGGGCTGTGCCGGACGGAACACATGTTCTTCGAGGGCGACCGCATCAAGGCGGTGCGCGAGATGATCCTTGCCGAAGATGAGACGGGTCGCCGCAAGGCTCTGGCGAAACTGCTGCCGATGCAGCGCGGCGACTTCGAGGGCCTGTTCCGCGAGATGAACGGTCTCGCGGTCACCATCCGCCTGCTCGATCCGCCGTTGCACGAGTTCGTTCCGCACGACGAGGAGAACCAGCGCGTGATGGCGCACGAGATGAACGTGCCGCTGGCGGTGATCAAGATGCGCGTCGACGATCTGCACGAGTTCAACCCGATGATGGGCCATCGCGGCTGTCGTCTGGGCATCACCTACCCGGAAATCACCGAGATGCAGACGCGCGCCATCCTCGAAGCCGGCCTCAACATGAAGGCCAAGGGAATCGAGGTCAAGGCGGAAATCATGATTCCGCTGGTCGGCACCGTGCGTGAATTCAACGCGCAGGCGAAGGTGATCCGGGCAACGGCGGCAGCGGTCTTCGCCGAGCGTGGCGAGAAGCTCGACTACATGCTGGGCACCATGATCGAGACGCCGCGCGCCGCGCTGATCGCCGACAGCATCGGCCAGCAGGCGGAGTTCTTCTCCTTCGGTACCAACGACCTGACGCAGATGACCATGGGCTTCTCGCGCGACGATGCCGGCAAGTTCCTGCCGAGCTACCTCAAGGATGGCATGTACGAGAGCGATCCCTTCCAGTCGATCGACCAGAAGGGCGTCGGCCTGCTGGTCCGGATGGCGGTCGAGAAGGGCCGTTCGGTACGCCCGGGGATCAAGCTCGGCGTCTGTGGCGAGCACGGCGGCGATCCGGCTTCGGTCGATTTCTTCCATCGCGTCGGCCTCGACTACGTCAGCTGCTCGCCGTTCCGCGTGCCGATCGCCCGTCTGGCAGCGGCCCAGGCAGCGATCGACAATCCCGCCTGAGGCGCCACGATGTGCCCTGCTGACCGGATCACCCGGCAGCAGGCCCTGTCCGCCCGACCGGCCATCGCCGGTCGGGCGTTTCGTTTCTGCCGGCACCCCGGTTGCTGGCGACGCTGCCGACGGCCGCCAGGATGCAGCCAAGGTGGCCGGCCTTCCAGCATCGATCGTCCTCAAACGCCAATGAAATTCGAGCTCCTCGCCAACGATGGCGCAGCCCGCCGCGGTCGTCTCCACCTCCGCCACGGCACCGTCGAAACGCCCGCCTTCATGCCGGTCGGCACCTATGGCACGGTGAAGGCGATGAGCCCGCGCGACCTGCTCGCCACCGGTAGCCAGATCTGTCTCGGCAACACCTTCCACCTCTGGCTGCGTCCGGGCCTCGAGGTGATCGCGGCGCACCGCGGACTGCACCGCTTCATGTCTTGGGAGCGGCCGATCCTCACCGACTCGGGCGGCTTTCAGGTGTTCTCGCTCGGCGCCCTGCGCCGCATCAGCGAAGAGGGCGTGCGGTTCCGGTCGCCGGTCAACGGCGACCGCCTCTTCCTGACGCCCGAGGAGTCGATGCGCATCCAGCACGTGCTCGACTCGGACATCGCCATGATCCTCGACGAATGCACGCCCTACCCTGCCAGCCATGCCGAGGCTGCCAGCTCGATGCGCCTGTCGCAGCGCTGGGCGAGCCGCTCGCGCGCGGCGCACGACCGGCTGCAGAACGGCAACGCGCTGTTCGGCATCGTCCAGGGCGGCATGCACGAAGACCTGCGCGACGAATCGCTCGCCGGCCTGCTGGAAATCGGCTTCGATGGCTTCGCCATCGGCGGTCTCTCGGTCGGCGAGCCGAAGGACGACATGACACGCATCCTGGCGCACACGGCACCACGGCTGCCGCTGCAACGGCCACGTTATCTGATGGGCGTCGGCACGCCGGAGGACCTCGTTGGCGCCGTCACCGCCGGCATCGACATGTTCGACTGCGTCCTGCCGACGCGCAACGCGCGCAACGGTCACCTGTTCACCCGCCACGGCGACATCCGCATCCGCAACGCGCGTCACCGCAACGACCTGCGGCCGCTCGACGCGAGTTGCACCTGCTACACCTGCCAGAACTTCTCACGCGCCTATCTGCATCACCTCAACCGCAGCGGCGAGATCCTGGGCGCGCAACTCGCGACCATGCACAACCTCCACTACTATCAGGACCTGATGCGCGACCTGCGGCAGGCGATCGCCTCCGGCACGCTGCAGACCATGGTGGCGTCTTTCCACTTGGCGCGTGCGCAGCACGGCGAAGGCTAGTGGTACAATCGCCGGCTCAATTCCAACGCCTCTGTTTTCTCAGGAGAATGATGTGCTGATCAGCACCGCCCACGCCCAACAGGCAGCCTCTTCCGACCCGACCGGCGGCTTCATGCAGTTGCTGCCGATCATCCTGATGTTCGTCGTCCTCTACTTCCTGATGATCCGGCCGCAGATGAAGCGCGCCAAGGAGCACAAAGCGCTGGTCGAAGCACTCGCCAAGGGCGATGAAGTCATTGCCGGTGGCGGCATTGCCGGACGCATCACCAAGGTCGGCGAGCAGTTCGTCAGTCTCGAAGTGGCCGAAGGCGTCGAGATCCAGGTACAGAAGCCGGCCGTGCAGCTGGTTCTGCCCAAGGGCTCGCTGAAGGCGCTCTAACCAGCGCACCCGCTGCCTGCCTGAGGGCAACGGGGACGCACAACTGACGGCAAGCATTCATGAATCGTTATCCGCTCTGGAAATACGTCATTGTCGGCCTCGCACTGCTCTTCGGCCTGATCTACACACTGCCGAACTTCTTCGGCGAATCGCCGGCGGTGCAGGTTTCCAGCGCCAAGGCGACGATCAAGATCGACGACCGCGCCCGTGAGCGTGTCGCCAGCGCTTTGCAGGCCGCCGCCATCGCCGACAGCGGCATCTTTCTCGACAGCAACGGCGTCAAGGTCCGGCTGTCAACGGCCGACCAGCAACTGCAGGCGAAGGACGTCCTGGAGAAGCAGTTCAATCCGGACCCGGCTGACCCGCAGTACGTCGTCGCACTCAACCTGCTGTCGAGTTCGCCACAGTGGCTGACCAGCCTGCACGCGCTGCCGATGTACCTCGGCCTCGACCTGCGCGGCGGCGTGCACTTCCTGCTGCAGGTGGACATGAAAGGCGCCGTCACCAAGCGCCTCGATGCCCTCGGCGGTGACCTGCGCAGCCTGCTGCGCGACAAGAACATCCGCCATGCCGGCATCAGCCGCGAAGGCGAGCGGATGCTGATCCGCTTCCGCGACGGCGAGACGCGCAACAAGGCCCGCATCGCACTCGAGGACAACCAGTCGGAACTGCTGCTTGCCGACCAGGGTGAAGGCGACGACCTGCGACTGGTCGGCACGCTGAGGCCGGAAGCGATCAAGCGGATCCAGGAATTCGCGATCAAGCAGAACATGACGACGCTGCACAACCGGATCAACGAACTCGGCGTCGCCGAGCCGGTGATCGCACAGCAGGGTGCCGACCGCATCGTCGTCCAGTTACCGGGCGTCCAGGACACCGCCAAGGCGAAGGACATTCTCGGCCGCACGGCGACTCTGGAAATCCGCATGGTCGAAGAAACCCCGGGCGCGATCGACGCCGCCCTCGCCGGGCAGGTGCCGTTCGGCACCGAACTCTACGTCGAACGCGGCGGCATGCCACTGCTGGTCAAGAAGCAGGTCGTGCTGACCGGCGAGCGGCTGACCGATGCCCAGCCAGGCTTCGACAGCCAGACCACCGAACCGGCGGTCCACCTGACGCTCGACTCCGCCGGCGCCCGCATCTTCAAGGACATCACCCGCGACAACGTCGGCAAGCGAATGGCGATCGTGCTGATCGAAAAGGGCAAGGGAGAAGTGATCACGGCGCCGGTCATCCGCGCCGAGATCGGCGGCGGACGTGTCCAGATTTCCGGCCGCATGAGCACCGTCGAGGCCAACGACACGGCCCTGCTGCTGCGCGCGGGATCACTCGCGGCACCGATGGAGATCATCGAGGAACGGACCATCGGCCCCAGCCTCGGTGCCGAGAACATCAGCAAGGGCTTCCATTCGACGATGTGGGGCTTCGCCGCGATCGCCGTCTTCATGATCGCCTACTACATGCTCTTCGGACTGGTGTCGGTGCTCGCCCTGGCGGCCAACCTGCTCTTTCTCGTCGCCCTCCTCTCGCTGCTGCAGGCCACCCTGACGCTACCGGGAATCGCCGCCATCGCGCTGACGCTTGGCATGGCGATCGACGCCAACGTGCTGATCAACGAGCGCATCCGCGAGGAACTGCGCAATGGCTCGACGCCGCAAGCGGCGATCCACACCGGCTACGAGCGTGCCTTCGGCACCATCCTCGACTCCAACATCACCACCCTGATCGCCGGCGTCGCGCTGCTGATCTTCGGCTCCGGCCCGGTTCGCGGCTTCGCCGTCGTGCACTGCCTTGGCATCCTGACCTCGCTGTTTTCCGCCGTCGTCGTCTCGCGCGCAATGATCAACCTAATTTACGGCCGCCGCCGCAAGCTCGAGTCGCTGGCCATCGGCCAAGTCTGGAAGCCGACCGATGCCAGCGCCGCCACCGCCAGATAGGAAACGGAAAGATGGAATTCTTCCGCATCAGAAAAGACATCCCGTTCATGCGCCATGCGGTCGCGTTCAACGTCATCTCGCTGCTGACTTTTCTGCTGGCCGTTTTCTTCCTCTTCAGTCGTGGCCTGCACCTGTCGGTCGAGTTCACCGGCGGCACGCTGATCGAGATCAATTACGCGCAGGCGGCCGATCTCGAGAAAGTCCGCGAGGGGCTCGGCAAGGCCGGCTACAGCGATTTCTCGGTACAGAACTTCGGCTCCAGCCGCGATGTGCTGATCCGCCTGCCACTCAAGGCGGAGCAGAACACCGCCAGGATCGGGGAGTCGGTGATGCAGGCCCTGACTGCCGACGCGCCCGGTGCCAGCCTGCGGCGGGTCGAGTTCGTCGGCCCACAGGTGGGCAGGGAACTGGCGGAAAACGGTGCGCTGGCGCTGCTGCTGGTGATCGTCGGCATCGTGCTCTATCTCGCCTTCCGCTTCGAGTGGCGTTTCTCGGTCTCGGCGATCATCGCCAACCTGCACGATGTGATCATCATCCTTGGCTTCTTCGCCTTCTTCCAGTGGGAGTTCTCGCTCTCGGTCCTGGCCGCGGTGCTGGCCGTCCTCGGTTATTCGGTCAACGAATCGGTGGTGGTTTTCGACCGCGTGCGCGAGACCTTCAAGAAGACGCGCGGCCTGACGACGCCACAGGTGCTCGACCATGCGATCACCAGCACCATTTCGCGCACCATCATCACGCACGGTTCGACGCAGATGATGGTCCTGTCGATGCTCGTCTTCGGTGGCGAAACGCTCTACTACTTCTCGCTCGCTCTGACCATCGGCATCTGCTTCGGCATCTACTCGTCGGTGCTCGTCGCCAGCCCGCTCGTCATGTGGCTGGGGGTGTCGCGCGAACAGTTCGTCAAGCCGAAGCGGCAGATCGAAGGCGCCAACGAGGAAGGTGCGGTCGTCTAGCAGAACCGTTTGTCGAACGGTGAGAGGACAAGACATGAGCACGAAGCGCATCCGCCTCTGGGATCTGCCCACCCGCGTCTTCCACTGGGCCCTGGTGCTGCTCGTCGTCGCCTCCTTCGTCAGCGGCAAGATCGGCGGCAACGCAATGGTCTGGCACGGCCGCTTCGGTCTCGCCATCCTCGGCCTGTTGAGCTTTCGGTTGCTGTGGGGAGTGATCGGCTCGACCTACGCCCGTTTCCTCACTTTCCTGCCGGCCCCCGCCGCGGTCGTCGCCTACCTGCGCGGCCAGTGGCGCGGACTCGGCCACAATCCGCTCGGCGCGCTCTCGGTTTTCGGGCTGCTCGGGCTGCTTGCCTTCCAGGTCGGCAGCGGTCTCTTCGCCAACGACGACATCTCCTTCCGCGGCCCGTTGCAAGCCCTGGTCAGCAGCGGACTCAGCGAGCGCCTCACCGGCTGGCACAAGCTGTCGGTCAACCTGCTACTGCTGCTGGTCATCCTGCACCTGGCGGCGATCGGCTTCTATGCGCACGCCAAGAAGGACAATCTGGTCAGGCCGATGCTGACCGGCTGGAAAGAGGTCGCCCCCGACCAAGGCCCGCCGGCAACGGGTGGCGGGCCACTGGCGTTCATCGTCGCGCTGGCCTTTGCCGTTGCCGCGGTCTACGCCGGCAGCGGAGCGTGGCTGCCGCCGCCAGCCGCCGAACCGGTCTCCGCCCCCGCCTGGTAGGAGGCGGGCGGCGGGCGCAAAGCGCGCTGCCGGCCGCGACCGGGCGACCGACGGCGACGCGGACCGCAATCAGTCCTTGCGGTACTTGTCGTGGCAGGCCTTGCAGCTTTCGCCGGTCTTGCCGAACTGCACCTTCACCGCGGCCGCGTCGCCCGTGGCAGCCACCTTTTGCAACTCGTTGGCTTCCTTGATGTAGGCCATCGCCAGTTCCTTGACCTTGTCCTGTTCCTTGAAGAACTCCGGCTTGACGCGCGTCTTCTCGCTGCCGACATCCTTGTCGGTACCGGCGCCGAACAGTGCTCCCATACCGGAATTGGCCGTCGCCGCCACCAGATTGGCGGCAGCGACCACCTGCTCCTTGTTGTAGCTGCCTTCGAGATTGGCCTTGATCTTGCCCATGTTCCACGCCATGAAGCTGTAGCCGGCCTTGCGGTACTTGATCATCTCTTCCGGCTTGAGTGCCTGCTGGGCGAAAACGGCCCCGGCGCAGGTGGTCAGCACGAGGGCTGCGACGACTTTCTTCATTCCTTCTCTCCGTTGTGGTTGATAAGACAGGCACGGGAAGTACCAGAAGGCGTTCCTCCCGTGTGCTGGTCAGAGCGATCGCCACACCCTCGGGCGACCGGCACCGCCGCGAGCCAGTCCCGGCAGCCGCCGCGGCATGGCGACGTCTCCAGCCGCGGCGGATTGTGCCACACTGCGCGGCATCGGGTCTGTAACCGCGGTCACCTGGACAGCCCGCGCAGCCTGCCAAGGTGATTCAGAGCGCGAAAACGTGCTTCGTCCGCAGGGTCCGCTGCTCGCTGACGAGCAGAAGCAGACGATCGATGTTGGGATGCCTGCCGGGGTTTGCCCGCGCCCCATCGACATGCTCGGCAAACAGTTCGAGGCCCTTGGCTGCCGCCTCGGGAGTGATCGCACCGTAGGTCTGCGCGAGATGGTTGTAGACCGCCAGCGCACCCTGGCTTCCCGCACGGTTTTCGATGCTGCCGGCGACCTCGCCAGCAGCATCCAGCAGGTGGATCGCCTGCAGGTGGGATATCCCGGGCAACTTGCGCAGATTCTCGGCAAAGGTGGGCACGGCCTACCTCCTCCAGTTGACGATCATGCCGATGATGACGCCCGCCGCTGCGCAGCCGAAGGTCGTCATCAGCACCGGTGTCCACGTCGTCTGCTCGGGGCCGACGTAGGACGACCAGGCGGCGCTCGCCAGCCCGCCGGTCAGGAAACCGAACAGCCAGCCCAGCATGGCGCCACGCATCAGCGCGCCGCGCCGGCCGTCCTCGCCGCAGCAGTATGGGCAATACGGCGATCCGACAGGCACCGGCTGCGAGCAACTCGGGCAGGCGATCATTGCCGGCGCCGGTTCGCCAGCCGGGTCCGTCGTCGCCGGAGAACGCTGATCGGCGCCCATCAGATTCTCCTCGCAAGCTCAGCCGCCAGACCGGTGTAGGTCCAGGGCGTCATGCTGATCAGTTGGGCGGTGGCTGCCTCGGGTAGCCCCAGCGATTCGACGAAAGCGCGCATCTCGGCGCGCGAAACCCGCTTGCCACGCGTCAGCTCCTTCAGTTTTTCGTAGGGATTCTCGACGCCATGGCGCCGCATGACGGTCTGTACCGGCTCGGCCAGCAGTTCCCAGTTGGCATCGAGGTCCGCGTGCATGCGCTCGGCATCGGCTTCCAGCTTGCCCAGGCCGCGCAGCAGCGAGTCGTAGGCAAGCAGCGTATACCCGAGCGCCACGCCCATGTTGCGCAGGACCGTCGAATCGCTGAGGTCGCGCTGCCAGCGCGAGATCGGCAACTTGTCGGCGAGATGGCGCAAGAGCGCATTCGCCAGGCCAAGGTTGCCCTCCGAATTCTCGAAGTCGATCGGATTGACCTTGTGTGGCATCGTTGACGAACCGATCTCGCCCGCCTTGAGTTTCTGCCGGAAGAAACCCAGCGAGATGTAGCCCCAGACGTCGCGGTTGAGATCGATGAGGATCAGGTTGGCACGCGCGAAGGCATCGAACAGTTCCGCCATCGAGTCATGCGGTTCGATCTGGATGGTGTAGGGATTGAATTCGAGCCCCAGCGACTCGACGAAGCGGCGGGCAAAACGCTCCCAGTCGTGGTCCGGGTACGCAGCCAGATGCGCGTTGTAGTTGCCAACGGCACCGTTGATCTTGCCCTGCAGGTTGACACCGGCGATCGCCGCGCGCGCGCGCCGCAGGCGAAAGGCGACGTTCGCCATTTCCTTGCCGAGGGTCGTCGGGGTAGCCGGTTGCCCATGCGTACGCGACATCATCGGCAGATCGGCGAACGCGTGCGCCAGTTCCCGCAGACGCTCGATGATCCCGTCCAGCATCGGCAACATGGTGTCGGCGCGTGCGCCCTGCAGCATCAGCGCATGCGCCAGGTTGTTGATGTCTTCCGATGTGCAGGCAAAATGGATGAACTCGGCGACGCGCATGACCTCGACGTTGTCCGCCAGTCGCTTGCGGATCCAGTACTCGAGTGCCTTGACATCGTGATTGGTGACCGCCTCGATCTCCTTCACCTCAGCCGCCTCAGCGGGACCGAAGTCGGCCACCAGGGCATCGAGCTGACCCAGCGTGGCGGCCGAGAAGGGCGGCACCTCGCCCAGATGCGGATCGGCAGCGAGCGCCTGCAGCCACGCGACCTCGACCTGCAGGCGGCGCCTGATCAGGCCGCATTCGGAAAACTGCGGGCGCAGCGGATCCAGCTTGCCGGCGTAGCGGCCATCGAGAGGAGAGAGCGAAGTGAGCGGTGAAAGCAGCATGCAGGGTGGTCCTTGAACGGTCGATGGCACAGCCCCGTATTCTACCCGCCCCGGGCGGCCAGCCGTAACCGCGATGCGGGCGCGATGCTATAATCGTGCGCAGTTTTTTACCATCGGGAATCAGATGAAGCTCATCGGCTCACTAACCAGTCCGTACGTCCGCAAGACGCGGGTCGTCCTCGCCGAGAAGAAGATCGACTACGAATTCGAGATCGACTCGCCATGGACGCCGGAAAACCAGGTGGCCAACGTCAATCCGCTGGGCAAGATCCCGGTGCTCGTCCTCGACGACAACACCGCCCTGTTCGATTCGCGAGTCATCGTCGAGTACCTCGACAACTCCGCGCCCAACAACAAGCTGATGCCCGCGCCAAACCGCGAGCGTTCCGAAGTGAAGCGCTGGGAGGCGCTCGCCGACGGGTTGTGTGACGCCGCTGCACTGGTCTTCCTCGAGAAGAAGCGCCCCGCAA
Organism: Candidatus Accumulibacter conexus; assembly: GCA_017592775.1. GTDB lineage: Bacteria > Pseudomonadota > Gammaproteobacteria > Burkholderiales > Rhodocyclaceae > Accumulibacter > Accumulibacter conexus. The sequence continues at coordinate 147,620 of JAGFNJ010000002.1, forward strand.
CACAGCAGAGCCAGGACTGGATCGCTCGCCAGCAGGCCAAGATCATCAACAGTCTCGAATACATGTCCAGCGAACTCGGCGACGGCAACTGGTGCATGGGCACACACTTCTCGCTCGCCGACGTCGCCAGCGGCTGTGCGCTCGGCTACCTGGTCTTCCGTTTTCCGGAGATCGACTGGCGTGGCAAGCACCCCAATCTCGCCCGCCTGTATGAGAAGCTGATGCTGCGTCCGGCGTTCAGCGAAACCGTTCCGCAGGGCTGATTCTCCCGCACGGCGAGAGCGGGACGTCTTGCCTGCCTCGGCAAGTCGTTTCGGAAGTCAGTCAGCGATCGCTCAGAAAGCCGGCGGCGATCGTCGGCGCGAGGCCGCACTCCTCAGCTGGTGGGTGTCGTTCTGGGCGAGGCTCATTTCCCCGGCGCCGCCGGCCCGGCGACGGCCGTCGGATCCAGTCCCTGTGCGCCGACCTCGACGGCGTCCACCTTGCCGTCTTCCTGCAGCAGCGCCTCCTCCGACTTCCGGTTCAGCACGACGATGCTGATGCGGCGGTTGATCGAACTCAGCGGGTCGTTGCGATCGAACAGGACTGTCGACGCCAGACCGACGACGCGCAGGACCTTGTGCTCATCCATGCCGCCCGTGATCAGTTCGCGCCGCGATGCGTTCGCCCGGTTCGCGGACAGCTCCCAGTTCGAGAAACCCTTGTCGCCGCCGCCGAACTGCGCCGCGTCAGTATGGCCGGAAAGGCTCAGCTTGTTCGGCACCGCGTTCAGCGCCTTGCCGATCTCGCGCAGGATCACCCGCGTATAGGGCTTCAGCTCGGCGCTGCTGGTGTCGAACATCGGCCGGTTCTGCTCGTCGACGATCTGTATGCGCAGCCCCTCGCTGGTCACGTCCACCAGCAACTGGTTCTTGAACTGCCGGAGGGCTGGATTGCTTTCGATCAGTTTCTCGATGCTCTGCTTCAGTTCGCCGAGCATCACTTTCTCCAGCTCCTCGAATTCCCTGCGAGCCTGCTCGGCGTTGGTTTCCTTCAGGTTGACCGTCCTGCTCTTGGCGTCGATGTCGCCACCCTTGACCTGGCCCGCCGTGCGCGTCAGATCCTTGCCGCCACCCTTGAGCACGCTCGAACTGTCGCCCGTTCCCGACCCGCCCTGCGAGGCGATCTTGAGCGGGTTCTGGAAGTAATCGGCAATGCCCTTGAGATCGCCGCTGGCGGTCGATCCCAGCAGCCACATCAGCAGGAAGAAGGCCATCATCGCCGTCACGAAGTCGGCGTAGGCAATCTTCCAGGCACCACCGTGGTGACCACCGGCAACCTTCTTGATGCGCTTGACGACTATCGGGCGCAGATCATCGCTCATTCATTCTCCCCAGTCGGTCGCCAGTGCAGGGCCTACTTGCCCTTGCGATTCTTGAGCTCCTCTTCCAGCTCACGGAAACTCGGACGGACATCGGCCGCCAGTGCCTTGCGGCCAAACTCGACGGCCACCTGCGGCGCATATCCTGACATCGACGCCAGCAGGACGACCTTGATCACCTGGTAAATCTTCGACCCCTCCTGCGCCTTCTGCTCGAGCAGGCTGGCCACCGGCGAAACGAAACCGTAGGCGATGAGGATGCCGAGGAAGGTACCGACCAGCGCACCGCCGATCATCTTGCCGAGGACGGCTGGCGGCTCGCCCACCGACCCCATGACGTTGACCACTCCCATCACGGCGACGACGATGCCGAAGGCGGGCACCGCGTCGCCCACCTTCGACACCACATGACCGGGGGTCTCGGCCTCGTGGTGGTGCGTCTCGATTTCGATGTCCATCAGGCTTTCGATCTCGATGGCGTTGAGGTTTCCGCCGACCATCATCCGCAGATAATCGGTAATGAACTCGATCACATGGTGGTCACCGGCGAGCGCCGGATACTTGCTGAAGATCGGGCTTTCCTGCGGATTCTCGACGTCGTTCTCGATCGACATCAGCCCCTCCTTGCGCACCTTCGCCAGAACCTCGAAGAGCATCGCCAGCAGGTCGATGTAGAGCGCCCGGGTATAGTGCGAACCCTTGAACAGGCTCGGTAGCGCGCCGATCGTCGTCTTGATGATCTTGATGTCGTTGGAAGCAACGAAACCGCCAACCGTCAGGCCGACGATCGCCACGTACTCGAGCGGCACCCACAATGCAGCCAGGCTACCGTGAACCGCGTAGGTTCCCAGCGCCGAAGCCAGAATGATGACGTAGCCAACAATCAGAAACATCCGCCCCCCCTTTTCATGGCGCGTCCGGACGGCCCGGCTCCGCGAACCCGACCGTGATCGCGCATTGTAGCCACATTGAGCCACGTCGGCATCGGCCAATCGCCTTGAATTGAGGCTGAAGGGCAGCGTTCCGGCCGCGTTCGCGCTGTCTCGACGCTGCGGCGGCGGAAGACCCTGCCCCGCCCTCTGGCGGACAAATGGTTTAAACTTGCCGCGTCCGCAGTCAGCTCCCGAGGCAAGCAGAAGAATGAAGTTTTGCAGCGTATGTGGCGCAACGGTCGAACTGGCGATCCCGGCAGGTGACAGCCTGCCGCGGCACGTCTGCCCGCAATGCGGAACGATTCATTACCAGAACCCGAAGCTGGTGGTCGGCTGCATCGCCGAATGGCGGGACCGGATCCTGCTCTGCCGGCGCTCGATCGAGCCACGCTACGGACTATGGACCCTGCCAGCGGGGTTCATGGAGAACGGCGAATCGACCGCCCAGGCGGCGATTCGCGAAACCCTCGAGGAAGCCTGCGCACGGGTCGAGATCGGGCCGCTTTTCTCGCTCGTCAATGTGCCGCACATCAACCAGGTACACCTCTTCTATCGTGCCCGCCTGCTCGACACCGGCTTTGCCGCCGGCCTCGAGACACTCGAGACACGACTGTTTGCCGAGGACTGCGTGCCTTGGCAAACGCTCGCCTTCCAGACTGTCGCCCTGTGCCTGCAGGCGTACTTTGCGGATCGGCGCAGGGGCCGATTCGGGCTGCACGAGGACTGCATCGGGCGCCGCGGCGAGCAGGCCTAGCGGGCATCGTCCAGCGTGAACTCGATCGGCAACAGGATGCGGAAGTCTCGCCCCTTGAGCCCCGCGGGCACAGCGGTGTCCGCAGAAGCCTGCTCGAGCATCGCCACCGCCTGCTGATCGAGAGCGGCATGGCCGCTCGAACGTACGAGCGACAGTTGCGGACGCGGCTGCCAGGCGCTGACACTGACAGCCACCTCGACGCGCCCCTCCCAGCCACGCTCACGCGCCAGCGCCGGGTAGCGCTTGAAGCGGCGCGAGGCGATCGCCAGATCGACCCGATACTGCCGCAGATCATCTGCACTGATAGCCGTGGCCGGGGTCGCTGCACCCGCCCGGGAGTCCGTCGCCTGCGTTTCGCGCGCCGCCGGCTGCGCGTCCGCAGCCGACGCGCCGCCAGCCGGCAAGGCGCCGGCTGGCGGCGATTGCGCCGGCCCGGGCCGCGCCGCTCGGGGATCGCGCGACGACGACGCTGACTGCGCGCCCACCGCGCGGGGTGCTGGCGCGCCTGGGGCTGCAGCAGTGGCTGCCGGGGGGGGCTCGCGCGCTCCCCGGCCGGATGCCGGGAACGCCGACAGGGCCCCGGTCTCGGCAGCGACTTCGGCAGGCGCGAACGGCCGATCAACGAGCCTGGCGACGACAGGATCGCCTGCCGTCACCATCGGCCGTTGCGGCAGACGATAGGCTGGCGCCAGCAGGGCTGCGTGCGCCAGCAGCGAAGCCAGCAGTGCCAGCAGGATCCGGCGGCGGGCCGCTTCAACCATGGCCCCTCGCGCCAACGCGCTGCGCCGTACTCATGTCGATGCCCCCCGCAGCCGCGGTGCATGCGCCGCCGCTCGGCCCGGCCACTTGGCGTTGCCGACGACCCGTCGCACGCCGCAGTTTCGGCGCGGCGCCACCGCCGACAGGCGAGCGCCCGGCCGACGCGACGGCGCCGGCACACGGCATCGTGGCCGCTCGCTGCAGACGCGCAGTGCCGGCCGCGTGTGCGTCCGGACTTGGTCGCCGCTGCCAGCCCCGCTACTTGCCGATCTGCGCCTGATCCTCACGCATCTTCCTGCTGAAGAAGCGCGCGAACCAGACCGACATGCCAATCACGAAGACGATGACGAACAGACTGAACAGACCATAATCCGTCGAAAACAGCAGATCCCAAGCCATCTCCAAGCTCCTCTCTCAATTGCCCTGCGCCACGGGCTTCGCCGGGCGCAGAGCGTGCAACCGCAACACCACCTCCGGCTCGACGACCCAGTCACCGAGCAGACGCCACTCCTGACCCTCATCTTCGAGGATGACGTGCCAGCGCCCCTGCAGCGGCCGCAGGGTCCCACCGTAGACCGACCCGCCCTCGGAGCGCAACAACAGCTTCTGATCCAGCCCCGGACGCGTCGGATGCGCGACGCGCATGATCAGCGAATCGGGGAGGCGGACGCCCTCGTTGGCCTGCAACAGGGCGCGAATCCGCTCACCGTTCGCCCCCAGGACCAGCTCGGCAACGACCCCGAGGTCGGCGGCGCGCTGATCGCGAGCCGTTCGCTGATTGATCCCCAGCCCTTCCTTGTAATAGTCATCGACGACCAGGCCATCATTGCTGACCACCGCCAGATAGGCGGTGACCAGACCGGCAACGACGACGACCAGTGGTCCGAGCATCAGCAGCCATGGCCAGGGCTCCCGATACCACGGCGTTGCTCGAGGCTGGGCAGGTTTGCTCATGGCTGGTAGAAGCTCGTCTTCTCGCTTACGGCAATCTGCGGATCATTCTCGGCGCGAACTTCGAAGTGGACCACGTTGGAACCCTTCTTGCCAACACCCGGGTCCACGCGCGCCGACAGCAGGAAGGTCTTCGACGACGCAGCCGGCACCTCGACGCTGCGATCACCGACGATTTCGATCCCTTCGAGCCCGCTGACACTGACGGCAAAACGGTGCGCGGATTCGTCGGTATTTGAAATGTGCAGACTGAACACGTTCTCGATGCGCCCGTCGTCCGCCTCGCGCGACAACGTCGAGCGGTCGCGCAGCACGTCAACCTTCAGCGGCACCCGATGCGCCAGACTCCAGACAGTCGCCAGGATGATTGCCAGGAGGATACTGGTATAGAGGAGCGTTCGCGGCCGCAGCAGGTGTGCCACCATCTGCCGCGGCGAATAGTGCTGCGCGAGTGCGTTCTCTGTCGAGTAGCGAATCAGGCCGCGCGGCGAGCCCACCTTGTCCATGACCTGGTCGCAGGCATCGATGCAGGCGGCGCAGGCGATGCACTCAAGCTGCAGCCCGTTGCGGATGTCGATTCCGGTCGGGCAGACCTGCACGCAAATGCTGCAGTCCACGCAGTCACCAAGCGCTGACGATTTCGCCGCCGCACCCTTGCGGCGTGCGCCGCGCGGCTCGCCACGCTCGGGATCGTAGCTGATGATCAGCGTGTCGGGGTCGAACATCACGCCCTGGAAGCGCGCATACGGACACATGTACTTGCACACCTGCTCACGCAGGAAGCCCGCCATCATGTAGAGGAAGGCGGCATAGAAGAAGATCCAGAAGGCCTCCCACGGCCCGAGGGCGAAGGCAGCAATCGCCGGCAGCAGTTCCTTGATCGGCGTGAAGTAGCCAACGAAGGTGACGCCGGTCCACAGTGCGACGAGCAGCCAGAGAGCGTGCTTGATGAACTTGAGGCGGAACTTGCGCGCGTTCATCGGCTGCGCGTCGAGCTTCATTCGCGCCGGCCGCTCACCCTCGATCTTGCGCTCGATCCACATCAGGATCTCGGTGTACACCGTCTGCGGACAGGCGTAGCCGCAGAAGAGGCGGCCACCGACGGCGGTGACGAGAAACAGGCCATAAGCGGAGATGACCAGCAGAATCGCCAGGTAGATCACGTCCTGCGGCCAGAAGACCATGCCGAAGATGTAGAAGCGGCGCTCATCGATGTGGAACAGAACCGCCTGCCGGCCACCCCATTCGAGCCAGCACAGGCCGTAGAACAGCGCCTGCGTCAGGAAGACCATCGCCCAGCGCCAGTTGTTGAAGAGACCTGTGGTGCTGCGGGCATAGACGGTCCGGTGCTTCTCGTACAGCCCTTCGACGTTGATGGGAATTGCCTTGGCCTTGCTCGCGGCCGCCTGGTCCATGATCTCAGCTCCGATCCATTTGAGAATTACAGCAAACTCTAATATTAGCTTCTGGCGCGAGAGCGAACTTGATCTGAATCAGCCGCGGCTGCATCGGAGTCAACAAGGCGGCTTCGTGCAAGCACGCCGCCGGCGAGTCGCCGGGATTGCCGCACAGGTGGCGGTCGCAGCGGGCGGTCGCAGCGGGCGGTCGCAGCGGGCGCGGGCAGTGGTCGACGAGGCGCATCTGGAAGGGGCCTCACCGCTGGATCTGCGGCATCTGGCTCCGGCAAGGGAAGAACGGAGCGGGCGATCCGCTCCGTTCTTCAGGCACGACTACTTGCCGCCTGCGGCCGGACCGAGGCTGAGGACATAGGCTGCCAGGACATGGACCTTCTCATCACCGAGGAACTCCTTCCACGCCGGCATCTGGTTGTTGCGGCCCTTGGTGATGGTCTCGATGATCGTCGACTCTGAACTGCCGTACAGCCAAACCTTGTCGGTCAGGTTGGGCGCGCCGAGGGCCTGCATGCCCTTGCCATCCGGACCGTGGCAGCCGGAGCAGCCGGCGCTGTTGAACGCCTCCTGTCCCTTGCCCGCGCGCAACGAATCAGCGGGCAGCCCCGACAGCGAACGGACGTAATTCGCCAGATCCTTGATCGTCTCGGCACCAAGCTGGGTATGCGGTGGCATCACGCCGTTGCGCCCGATGGCGATCGTCTCGACGATCTGGGCCGGTTCGCCGCCCCACTGCCAGTCCGCATCCGCCAGGTTCGGAAAACCCTTCGACCCCTTGGCATCCGCACCGTGGCACTGGACGCAATAGGTCAGGTACAGCCGCTTGCCGGTCTCCATGGCGGCGTTGTCACCCGCCAGAGCCTTGAGATCGGTCTGCATGTACTTCGTGTAGAGCGGTCTCGTCTGCTCGGCAACCTTCGCCTCTTCCTTCGCCAACTGGCCGGTCGACGACCAGCCGAGAACGCCTTGGTAGTCGCCGAGCGTCGGGTAGAGAAAGCTGTAGACCAACGAGAAGATCACCGTGATGTAGAACAGCCACATCCACCACTTGGGCAGCGGGTTGTTGTACTCCTCGAGGGTCTCGTCCCAGACGTGGCCGGTGGTGTCGAGCTTGGCTGGCGGCGGCAGACTCTGCGTCCAGAGCACCACAGCGCAGGCGATGATGCTCACCAGCACCAGCAGAATGACATACCAGTTCCAAAACTGATTCACAAAATCGTTCATGATGCTTTCCTTTGTCCGTTGCGATCCTGGCCCAGTTCGGCCCGATCCGCTTCCTCATCGGTAAATGGCAGCATCGCTGCTTCTTCGAAGCGCTTCTTGTTGCCCTTGACGCCATAGGCCCACCAGACGATCCCGAGGAAGGTCAGCAGGGAAACGACGGTGACGATGGATCGCAGATCGTTGATGTCCATGCGCTTACCTGGCGTTCTTCATTTCCAGGCCCATCCCCTGCAGGTAGGCGATGAGGGCGTCGAGTTCGCTCTTGCCTTCAAGCTGCTTCTTCGCGCCGGCGATCTCCTCATCGGAGTAGGGAACGCCAACCTTGCGCAGGGCGCGCATCTTCGCCTCGATGGTGCTGGCGTCGGCCGGCGCCTTCTCGAGGAAGGCAAAGGCAGGCATGTTGGACTCGGGAACGACATCCCGCGGATTGATCAGGTGCACCCGGTGCCACTCGTCCGAGTAACGCCCGCCGACACGCGCCAGATCCGGACCGGTCCGCTTCGAACCCCACTGGAACGGGTGGTCATAGACGAACTCGCCAGCGACCGAATAATGCCCGTAGCGCTCGGTCTCGGCACGGAAGGGACGGATCATCTGCGAGTGGCAGAGGAAGCAGCCTTCGCGGACGTAGACGTCGCGGCCAGTCAGGCGGACCGGGTCATAGGGCTTGAGCCCCGTCACCGGCTCGGTGGTGGACTTCTGGAAGTACAGCGGCACGATTTCCACCAGGCCGCCAACGCTGACCACCAGCAGGGTCAGCAGGATCATCAACGGAACGCTGCGTTCGACTGCATCTTGCGTGATCTTCATTGCTTCTTCCTTGTCAGGCGTGGTGGGCGGCAGGAACCAGAACGCGTGCGTCATCGACAGAGCGCCCGCCAGCGATGGTCTTGAACATGTTGTAGGCCATCACGAGCATGCCGGTCAGGAACAGGACGCCACCCAGGAAACGGATCGCCCAGAAGGGATACGAGGCCTTGACCGATTCGACGAAGCTGTAGGTCAGCGTGCCGTCGGCATTGACCGCACGCCACATGAGACCCTGCATCACGCCCGAAATCCACATCGAGGCGATGTACAGCACGACGCCGATCGTCGCCACCCAGAAGTGCACGGTGATCAGCCTGACGCTGAACATCTCGCTCTTGCCGAACAACCGCGGCAGCAGGTAGTAGATCGACCCGATCGAGATCATCGCCACCCAGCCGAGAGCACCCGAGTGCACGTGGCCGACGGTCCAGTCGGTGTAATGCGACAGGGCGTTCACCGTCTTGATCGCCATCATCGGGCCTTCAAAGGTCGACATGCCGTAGAAGGAGAGCGAGGTGATCAGGAACTTCAGGATCGGATCGTCGCGCAGCTTGTGCCAGGCGCCCGACAGAGTCATGACGCCGTTGATCATGCCACCCCACGACGGCGCCAGCAGGATCAGCGAGAACAGCATGCCGACCGACTGCGTCCAGTCGGGCAGCGCCGTGTAGTGCAGGTGGTGCGGGCCGGCCCACATGTAGGTGAAGATCAGCGCCCAGAAGTGCACCACCGACAGCCGGTAAGAATAGACGGGCCGCTCGGCCTGCTTCGGAACGAAGTAGTACATCATGCCGAGGAAGCCCGCAGTCAGGAAGAAACCGACGGCGTTGTGGCCGTACCACCACTGCACCATTGCGTCCTGCACACCCGCGTAGGCCGAGTACGACTTGGTCAGGGTGACCGGAATCTCGGCGCTATTGACCACATGCAACAGCGCGACGGCGAGAATGAAGCCGCCGTAGAACCAGTTCGCGACATAGATGTGGCTCACCTTGCGCTTGGCGATGGTGCCGAAGAAGACGACCGCGTAAGCCACCCAGACGAGCGTGATGAGGATGTCGATCGGCCACTCGAGTTCGGCGTACTCCTTGCCCGAGGTCATCCCCAGCGGCAGCGTCACGGCGGCGAGGACGATCACCAGCTGCCAGCCCCAGAAGGTGAAGGCAGCCAGCCCGTCGGAAAACAGCCGTGTGTGGCAGGTCCGCTGGACGACGTAATACGAGGTGGCGAACAGGGCGCAGCCGCCGAAGGCGAAGATCACGGCGTTGGTGTGCAGCGGGCGCAGGCGCCCGAAGTGCAGGAAACCGAGGTTCAGTTCCGGCCAGACCAGTTGGGCGGCGATGATCACCCCCACCAGCATCCCGACAATTCCCCAGATGACGGTCATTATGGCAAACTGCCGCACCACCTTGTAGTTGTATGTTGACTGAGTTTCCGACATGGACTCACCTCATTCCTGATCAAGAAAACCGGCTTTCACCGCCCTGAATGCCCTTGTCCCGGGCACTGAATAAACGGATGCTATTCTAACCCGGCGGTGCCAAATTTGACACAGATCAACCCCGGTGCACGACCCGACCGGCGTCTGCGAACAAAAAAAGGGTGCGCCCTGGCGCACCCGAAACCCCAACAGAGAAACATCCCTGGACGCCCCAGGCAGCGAATGCCGGAGCACCCGCGCCAGCGACCCGCGAATTATCCCCGGCTGCCGGAAAGCCGTCTTGACCTGCGTCAAGAGTCGCGCAGATCGGCCGGCGGCACGCCGGGGCGGTCGTCGCCGGGTTTCGCCGCCGGCGAGGATCGGTCGTCGTCCATCAGGATGCGGTAGGCCGGCCCCTCCATGTCGTCGAACTGACCGCTGCGCAACGACCACCAGAAGGCGAGCGCGATCAGGAAGACGAGCACGACGGAGATCGGGATCAGCAGGTAGAGGGTTTCCATCAGGGTCAGTTTCCGCCAGCCTTCTGCAAGCGCAGCGAATTCGCCACCACGAGCAGCGAACTGCCGGACATGCCGATGCCGGCCATCCAGGGGGTGATGAAACCGGTCATCGCCAGCGGCAGGACGACGAAATTGTAGGCGAACGACCACCACAAATTCTGCCGGATGACCCGCAGCGCGCGGCGCGACACCCGGATGCCGCGCCGCAGATGGTCGAGGTTCTCCGACAGCAGCACCAGATCCGCCTGCGTGCGTGCCAGTTGCGAACCGCCGCCCATGGCCACCGACACCTGCGCCTGGGCGAGAACGGGCGCGTCATTGACCCCGTCGCCAACCATCGCGACGACCGCGCCGGCCGCCTGCAGACGGCGGACATGATCGTGCTTCGCCTGCGGCGAGGCGTCCGCCACCACCTCGTCGATCGCCAGGCCCTGCGCGACGCGGCGGGCGACCGGCGCACAATCTCCGGTCAGCAGCACCACCCGCCGGCCGGCGGCGCGGAGATCGGCGAGCAGCGCCGCCGCTTCCGGCCGCACGTCGTCGCCGAGGCGAAAGAGCGCGATCCAGCCGACCTCGTCGCCGAGGGCGATCACCGTGTCGCTGCTGGCCAGCACCGCCTCTGCCGCCCCCGGCATCGCCCGGCCGTGCAGCGACCCGACATAGGCCGGCCTGCCGAGGCGCAGGCGCCTGCCGCCGGAAACGGCCGTGACACCGCAACCCGGCTCGTTGCCCGACCCTTCGACCGCCGGCAGGGCACGGCCGACCGCGGCTTCGCGCAGAGCCCTGCCGAGCGGATGTTCCGAACTCTGTTCGAGCGCCGCCGCCAGCGCCAGACAGTCGTCGGCGCTCAGCCCGGCCAGCGGCAGCACCTCGAGCACCCGCATCTCGCCGGTGGTCAGGGTCCCGGTCTTGTCGAAGACGAAGTGGCTGGCTCGCGCCAGCGTCTCGACCGCATGACTGCGGGTCACCAGCAGGCCGGCACGGGCCATGGCACCGGCGGCGACGGTCAGCGCCACCGGTGTCGCCAGCGACAGCGCGCAGGGACAGGTGACGACCAGCACCGAAACCGTGATCCACAGCGCCTGCCGCGGATCGATGAACCACCAGGTCAGCGCCACCGCCGCCGCCAGCAACAGCAGCGCGATGATGAAGTGGGCGGCGATGCGATCGGCCATTTCGACGAGGCGCGGCTTCTCGGTCGCTGCCCGCTCCATCAGGCGGACGATCGCCGACAGCCGAGTGGCCTCACCCACCTGCTGCACCGAGACCAGCAGCGGGCTCTCGATGTTGACCGCGCCACCGGTCACCGCCGAACCCGGGCGCTTGTCGACCGGCGCGCTCTCGCCGGTCAGGAGCGATTCATCGACGCTGCTTTGCCCGTCGAGCACCTGGCCGTCGGCCGGAATCGTCTCGCCGGCGCGCACGAGCACCACCTCGCCCGGCCGCAGGTCGGCCACCAGAACCTGCTCCTGCCCGCTCTGTGCCGGATAATCCGGCAGCCGGGTGGCGACCGCCGGCATCAGCCGTGCCAGCGCCTCGGTCGTGCTGACTGCCCGTTGGCGCGCCGTCATCTCGAGAAAGCGCCCGCTCAGAAGGAAGAAGACGAACATCGTCACCGAATCGAAATAGACCTCGCCGCTGGCCGTCAGCGTTGCCCAGACGCTCGCCAGAAAGGCTGCGCCGATGCCCAGCGCGACCGGCACGTCCATCCCCGCACGCCGCAGTCGCAGGTCGCGCCAGGCGTTGCCGAAGAAGGGTGCGGCCGAATAGAGGACCACCGGCAGCGTCAGCATCAGGCTCGCCCAGCGCATCAACTGTTCAACTGCCGGCGTCATCTCGCCCTCGCCCGCCAAGTACACCGGGACGGCGTACATCATCACCTGCATCATCCCGAAACCGGCGACGAACACCCGCCACAGCGCGCGGCGCCGCTCCTGGCGCGCGATCTCCTCGCTCTTCGCCGGATCGTAGGGATAGGCGCGGTAGCCGATGGCGGCGATCGCCGCCAGGATCCCCGACAGCCGGATTCGCCCTTCGTCCCAGCGCACACGCGCACGTCGCGTGGCGTAGTTGATCTCCACCGCAGTGACACCGGCGAGTCGCGACAGGTGCTGTTCGTTGAGCCAGATGCACGCCGAACAGGTGATCCCCTCGAGGATCAGCGATGCTTCGCGCTCGCCCTCGCCAGCATCATCCGAGAGGACGCGCACGAAGCTCTTCTGGAAATCGGCATGGTCGTAGAGCTGCAGCCCCTCGACGATCGCCGGCATCGCCTCGCGCGGCGCGTCGGGCAGCGCATCGCGTGTGCGATAGTAGTCGCCGAGGCCGTTGTCGACGATCGCCTGCGCCACCGCCTGGCAACCGCCACAACACATGGCGCGCGGCTCGCCATCGATGCGCGTGCAGAGCTCGACGCCGGCGGGAATGGCTTGGCCGCAATGGTAGCAATTGCCGATGTTCATCACCGCAACAGACGAGGAAAAAGGCGCCAGCGCCAGCCGGCGCGGCGGCAAGCCGGGTATAATCGCACGTTTTGTCCGCCCCCACTCGCGCCCGATGCTCGTCTACCGCGGTTTTTCACAGACAGCGCACAGCGCCACCGTCCTCACGATAGGCAATTTCGATGGCGTCCATCTTGGCCATCGTGCCCTCCTCGCCCGCCTGACAGCGGCTGCCGCCAGCGCCGGCCTGCCGGCTGCGGTCCTCACCTTCGAGCCGCATCCGCGCGAGTTCTTCGTCCCTCAGGACGCTCCACCGCGCCTGTCGACGCTGCGCGAGAAGCTCGAACTGCTCGCCGACGACGGCGTCGACCTGGTGCATGTCTGCCATTTCAACGCCGCCTTCGCCTCCCTGAGCGCGACCGAATTCATCGAACGGGTCCTGCTCGGCGCGCTGCGCGTGCGGCGGCTGCTCGTCGGTGACGATTTCCGCTTTGGCGCCGGGCGCCGCGGCGACTTCGCCCTGCTCTGCGCCGCCGGCGACCGGCTCGGCTTCCGCGTCGAGGCCATGCAGAGCATCACGCTGGATGGCGAACGCGCGTCCAGTTCGGCCGTCCGCGACGCGCTGCAGGCGGGGCGCATCGAACACGCGGCACGCCTGCTCGGCCGCCCCTACACGATCGACGGCCGCGTCGTCCACGGCGACGGGGTCGGGCGCCAACTCGGTTTCCACACCGCCAACATCCGCATCAAGCACGAGCGGCCGCCGTTGCGCGGGGTCTTCGCCGTCGAGGTCCGCGGGCTTCCCGGCGGACCGCACCGGGGCGCCGCCAACCTGGGCTACCGTCCGAGCGCCAACCAGGTGGCGCGGCCGCTGCTCGAGGTCCATCTGCTCGATTTCAGCGCCGACATCTATGGTGCCCACCTCAGCGTCCGCTTCCTGCACAAACTGCGCGACGAAATGAAATTCCCCGACTTCGACGCGCTGCGCGCACAGATCGCCAGCGACGTTGCCGCCGTCAAGGCCTATTTCCAGTTGTGAGAACCATCATGGCCGACTACAGGAAGACCCTCAACCTCACCGACACCCCATTCCCGATGCGCGGCGACCTCGCGCGACGCGAGCCGCAGTGGGTTGCCGACTGGCAGAACTCCGGTCTTTACGAGCGCATCCGCGCGGTGTCGCGGGGCCGCCCGCGTTTCGTCCTGCACGACGGACCGCCGTACGCCAATGGCGACATCCACATCGGCCACGCGGTGAACAAGATTCTCAAGGACATCATCGTCCGCGCGCGAACACTCGCCGGCTTCGATGCGCCCTACGTCCCGGGCTGGGACTGTCATGGCCTGCCGATCGAACACCAGATCGAGAAGCTGCACGGCAAGCACCTCCTCGCCGACCGTGTGCGCGCCCTGTGCCGCGCCTTTGCCGGCGAACAGATCGAGCGGCAGAAGAAGGACTTCATCCGCCTCGGCGTCCTCGGCGCCTGGCAGCAGCCCTACCTGACGATGGACTTCAAGACCGAGGCCGACGAGATCCGCACCCTCGGCCGCATTCTCGACAAGGGTTACCTCTATCAGGGCCTGAAGCCCGTGAACTGGTGCCTCGACTGCGGTTCCGCCCTCGCCGAAGCCGAGGTGGAGTATGAGGACAAGAACTCGGCGGCGATCGATGTCGCCTTCGAAGTGCATCCCAACCACGCCGCGAAGCTGGCCCGCGCCTGCGGCCTGACGCACCTGCGCGGTCCGGCCTTCGCCGTCATCTGGACCACCACGCCGTGGACCCTGCCCGCCAACGAGGCGGTCTGCGCCCACCCGGATTTCGTCTACGACCTGATCGAGACGGCCAAGGGAGCACTGCTCCTCGTGCGCGAACTCGCCGACGCCTGCCTGCAACGCTACGGCCTGGGCGGCACGGTGATCGGCTCGGCGACCGGCGCCGCACTCGAACAGCTGTTGCTCAGGCACCCCTTCCAGGCGCGCGACGTGGCGCTGATCTGCGGCCGCCACGTCACCCTCGAGGCCGGCACCGGGCTGGTCCACACGGCGCCGGCGCACGGCACGGACGACTACCTGATCGGCAAGGTCTACGGGCTGCCGATGAACAATCCGGTCGCTGACGACGGCCGCTTCGTCGCCGGTACGCCGCCCCTGAGCGTCGGCGAACTTGCCGGCAAGTCGGTCTGGGAAGCCAACCCGCTGGTCGTGCAGGAACTTGCCGCCAGCGGCCGCCTGCTGCACTCGGAGACCATCCGGCACAGTTATCCGCACTGCTGGCGTCACAAGACACCGATCATCTTTCGTGCGACAACGCAGTGGTTCATCGGCATGGAGCACCGTCCGCCACCGCCGCCGTCGTCGCCGACGCACACCGGCGACGAGGAAGCGACGCTGCGCTGGCGGGCCGAACGGGCGGTCGACGAAACGCAGTTCTTCCCGAGCTGGGGACGCGCGCGCCTCGAGGCGATGATGCGCACCCGTCCCGACTGGTGCGTCTCGCGGCAGCGCAACTGGGGCGTGCCGCTGCCCTTCTTCCTGCATCGTGACAGCGGCGAGCTGCATCCGCGCACCGCCGAGCTGATCGAAGCCGTCGCGCAGCGGGTCGAACAGGCCGGCATCGAAGCCTGGTTCGCCCTCGACCCGGCCGAGCTTCTCGGCAGCGAAGCCGCCGACTACCACAAGATGAGCGACACGCTCGACGTCTGGTTCGACTCCGGATCGACCCACTCGAGCGTCCTGCGCGGCTCGCACCGTGACGACCTGGCCTATCCGGCCGATCTCTATCTTGAAGGCTCCGACCAGCACCGCGGCTGGTTCCAGAGTTCGCTGCTGATCGGCTGCGCCACCGATGGCCGCGCACCGTACAAGGCCCTGCTGACGCACGGCTTCGTCGTCGATGGCAAGGGCCTCAAGATGTCGAAGTCGAAAGGCAACGTCATCGCGCCGCAGAAGATCGCCGATACCCTCGGCGCCGAGATCCTGCGGCTGTGGGTGGCGGCGACCGATTATTCGGGCGAGCTGTCGATCTCCGACGAAATCCTCAAGCGCGTCGTCGAAAGCTACCGCCGCATCCGCAACACGCTGCGCTTCCTGCTCGCCAACACCGCCGACTTCGACCCCGCGCAGGACATGCCGGCGATCGAACGGTGGCTCGAGATCGACCGCTACGCACTGGCGATGACGCGGCAGTTGCAGGCACAGTGCGAAGCCGACTACGACCGCTTCGAGTTCCATCGCGTCGTGCAGGCGCTGCAGACCTTCTGCTCCGAGGATCTCGGCGGCTTCTACCTCGACATCCTCAAGGACCGCCTGTACACCACGGCCGCGGCTTCGCCCGCCCGCCGTTCGGCGCAGGGCGCCCTGTGGCACATCCTGCAGTGTCTGCTGAAGCTGATGGCACCGGTTCTCTGTTTCACTGCCGAGGAAATCTGGCAACTGCAGAGCGCTGACCGCCAGGACTCCGTGATGCTGCACACCTGGCAGCCGCTGCCGGCCCCCGCAGACGAAGCGGCACTGGTCGAAAAGTGGCGCCGCCTGCGTGGCTACCGCGCCGAGGTCATGCGCGCCCTCGAGGAATTGCGCATCGCCGGCCGCATCGGCTCCTCACTGCAGGCCGAGGTACGCATCCACTGCAACGGCGAGAAGTACGACACCCTCGCCGCGCTCGGCGACGACCTGCGCTTCGTCCTCCTCTGCTCGCAGACGACGCTCGTTCGCGACAGCCGGGAAGAGCTGCGCTGTGCGCCGCTGGCGCACGCCAAGTGCGAACGCTGCTGGCACGTGCGCGCCGACGTCGGCAGGCATCCGGAGCACCCGGGACTCTGTGGGCGCTGTCTCGACAACCTCTTCGGTGCGGGCGAAGAACGTGCCTTCGCGTAACGTCGACCGCTGGTTGTGGCTGGCCGGGATCGTCGTCGTCCTCGACCAGCTCAGCAAGTGGCTGGTGCTCGGCTGGCTGCGGCCCGGCGACAGCGTGTACGTCGCCCCCTTCTTCAACTGGGTGCTGGTCTTCAACCCCGGCGCCGCTTTCAGCTTCCTTTCCGACGCCGGCGGCTGGCAGCGCTGGTTCTTCACCGCGCTGGCGATCGGCATCGCCGGCTGGATCGTCAGCATCCTGCCGCGCCACAGTGGCGAGTTCCGGCTCTCGCTGGCGCTGACCATGATCCTCGGCGGCGCCGTTGGCAACGTCATCGACCGCCTGCGCTTCGGCGCCGTCGTCGACTTCATCCAGTGGCACGCCGCCGGCTTCTACTGGCCGGCCTTCAACCTCGCCGACGCGGCGATCTGTCTCGGTGCAGCACTGATGATCTGGGACCAGTTCGCCGCCGGCAGCGCCCGGCGCGACTGCCGCCAGCCGTAGCGGCAACCGCCGTGCCGCAGCAGTTCCATCGCCAATACGCACAGGGAAGCGCATGCAGCCAACCGCCATACCCCCAGCCGCCAGCGTCGGTCGCGACAGCTACCTGACGCTGCACTACAGCCTCGCCGACCTCGATGGCAACGAATACGTCAGCACCTTCGGGCTGTCGCCCGCGACGCTGCAGATGGGCAGCGGCCAGCTTGCCGAGACCCTCGAGAACTGCCTCCTCGGTCTCGCCGCCGGCGAACGCCACGTCTTCGAACTGGCTGCGAGCGACGCCTTTGGCGAGCACAATCCGCGCCTGCTCGAACGGATCGCGCGCAGTGCCCTGCCGCCGGACATCGAACTGCGCCCCAATTCGCTGATCGAATTCAGCTCGACCGATGGCGGCGCGGGCTTTGCCGGCCTCCTCTGCGAAATCGACGACAGCAGCGCGCTGTTCGACTTCAACCATCCGCTCGCCGGCAAGCCGATCCGCTTCGAGGTCGAGCTCGTCGCCATTCTCTGAGGTTCAGCGCATGCGCATCCTGCTCGCCAACCCCCGCGGTTTCTGCGCCGGTGTCGACCGCGCCATCGCCATCGTCGAACGGGCGATCGAGAAGTTCGGCGCGCCGATCTACGTCCGCCACGAAGTCGTCCACAACCGCTTCGTCTGCGACGACCTGCGCGCCAAGGGCGCCGTCTTCGTCGACCACCTCGCCGAAGTGCCCGCCGGCAGCATCGTCATCTTCAGCGCCCACGGCGTCTCGAAGGCGGTCATCGAAGAGGCCGCCGGGCGCGGCCTGAGGGTCTTCGACGCCACCTGCCCGCTGGTCACGAAGGTCCATCTCGAGGTCGCCAGGATGCGGCGCGAGGGACGCGAGATCGTCATGATCGGCCACAAGGGGCACCCCGAGGTCGAGGGAACGATGGGCCAGAGCGCCGACGGCATGTACCTCGTCGAAACCGTCAGCGACGTGCACGCACTCGCCGTCCAGACGCCTGCCCGCCTCGCCTACGTCACGCAGACGACGCTCTCGGTCGACGACGCGGCGCAGGTCGTGGCGGCGCTCAGGGAGCGCTTCCCCGAGATCGTCGGACCGAAGAAGGACGACATCTGCTACGCGACGCAGAACCGGCAGGATGCCGTCAAGCAACTGGCGCGCCAGAGCGAGGTGGTGCTCGTCGTCGGCAGCCCGTCAAGCTCGAACTCGAACCGGCTGCGCGAGGTCGCCGAACTCGTCGGCGCCCGCGCCTATCTCGTCGATCAGGCCGAGCAGATCGACCCCGACTGGCTCGCCGGCGCCAGCAGCGTCGGCGTCACCGCCGGCGCGTCGGCACCGGAAGTCCTCGTCGACCGGGTCGTCGAGCGCCTGTCCGCTGGCGCACCGGGCAACGTCAGCCAGCTCGCCGGCAGCGACGAGAACGTCACCTTCGCGCTGCCGCGCGAGTTGCAGCCGTGAACAGCCGCGGGCAAGCGCTCAACGCCCGGCGGCCGCCGGCTGCGGGACGGGTGGCGCGCTGCCGCGCGGCCGCGGCGACTGGACGCCGACCCGGTCGCTGACATGACTGCTGCCGGCAGCAGCCTCGTCGAAGTCGACCGCGAATCGCGCCTCACTGCGCACCGCAACGCCCTCGATCTCGCCCGGACGGAAACGCAGCCCGGCGAAAGCGGCGACGGCTGCGTCGGCATGGCCGGCGGGCACGCCGCTGCCAAGCACTTCGACGCGATCGACCGCCCCGTCAGCGGCGATCAGAACCCGCAGCAGGACGCGTCCGCCGCGCCCGGGGCTGCTGCCGGCCGGTGGCCGCAACAGTGGCTCGTCCTGCAGCACCGGCGGCAGCGTCAGCTCCCGGCGCGGGAAATACCAGGTATCGGCCGCCGGCGGCAACGCCAGCACCGCGGCCAGATAGGGCGGACGCTCGGCTGCCAGCCGGCGCTCGCCCAGTGCGGCAACCATTGCCGGCACGGCCGCCGCGACCTGGCGCCCGGCCGATGACGGCGTCGCCGCGTCGCCCGCGTCACCCGCCGTGTCCGCCGCCGGCTGCTCGACGGCGGTGGCCGGCGCCTGCGGCGGCGTCGGCGACTCCGCCGCCTCGGCTGTCGCTGCGGCAGCCGGCGCCGGCGGCACGCGCAGAGTCGCCAGCATCGCCGCCGGTGGCTGCGTCCCACGCCTGCCGGCAGCAACCGGCAAGGCTTCGAGCAGGTAGCCGAGCAGCAGATGCAGCAGCAGCGACGCGATCACCGCCCAGCGCAGGCGGCCGCGTCGTTCCTGCTGCAGCGCACTGCCGGGAATGGCTGGAGTCGACAGAGGCACAGGCAGGAAGGAGGATGCCGGAACCGGCGGAAGCTGGATTCTACCGCCCGTCGCGTCGCCACCACTGCCACTCGTCCGCCAGGACGCGCCGCACGTCGGTCGCCTCTTGTCCCCTCGCCGGTGCGCGCTATCATTCCGCCATCCATGCTTCTGGCTGCGCTGCCGCGTCGCCGCCGTGATCCGCAAGGGAGTCCAATGCCGTGAATAGACCAAATGGCTTCACCCTGATCGAGATCATGATCGTCGTCGCGATCATCAGCATCCTTGCCGCCATCGCCATTCCCAATTACAACGACTACCTGATCCGCTCGCGCATCACGCATGCCACCTCGCAGCTCGCCGAGCGCCGCGTCCGGCTCGAGCAGTTCTTCCAGGACAACCACCTCTACTACCAGGCGGCGTCCGGCGGCAATCCGGCGATCATGTCGCCCGCCTGTGACCCGAACAACGCCGACACGACGACCAGCCCATACTTCGACTTCAGTTGCCCGGGCGCGACCGCAACCACGTACACGCTCACCGCCACCGGCAAGAGTTCGATGACCGGCTTCACCTACACCGTCAACCAGGCAAATGCCCGGCAGACCACTGCCGTCATCAGTGGCTGGGGCACCGCACCGGTCAACTGCTGGGTGACCAGCAAGGGAGGCGGCTGTTGAACGCCCAGCGCGGCTTCAGCCTGATCGAGCTGATGGTCGGCATCGTCATCCTCGGCGTGCTGATGGCGACGGCCGTTCCCCGCTTCAGCGACTGGCTGCGCAATGCGCGCGTCCGCACCTCGGCCGAGGCGATGCAGAACGGTCTGCAGCTCGCCCGGGCGGAAGCCGTCCGGCGCAACGCGACGGTCCGCTTCCAGCTCGTCAACACCATCGACGACACCTGCGCCCTCGACACCGCCGGCCCGCACTGGGTCGTCAGCATGGACAACCCGGCCGGCCAGTGCGCGTCGGCGCCCTCCGACACCGCGGCGCCGCGCATCATCCAGGTACGCAACCGGGCCGAGGGTTCGGTTCAGACGCTGGTTGCCGCCGGCCAGTCGGCGCTCGTCTTCAACGGCCTCGGACGGTTGACGCCGGTGCCGGCGGCGAACGTCGCGATCGACGTCTCGAGCACCGCTGGCGGCACCTGCGTCGCCAGCGGCGGTTCGGTACGTTGTCTGCGCGTCCTGGTCTCGGTCGGCGGCCAGATCCGCATGTGTGATCCGGCGTTGCCGGCTGGCGACGCGCAGGCATGCTGATGGAACGGAACGCCAGCCCCATCTCCGGCAATCAGTCCGGCGTCATGCTCCTCGAGGCGCTGATCGCCATCCTCGTCTTCTCGCTCGGCATCCTCTCAGTGGTCGCTCTGCAGGCGACGACCGTCCAGCTCACCAGCGACGCCAAGTACCGGACCGACGCGACGCTGCTCGCCAACCGGCTGCTCGGTCAGATGTGGACCAGCAGCGGCAACCTGACGGCGATGAAGACCGCCTTCCAGAGTAACCCGGCCGGCACGGCCTACAACGCCTGGCTCGCCGACGTCTCCGGCCGGGACGGGCTCCCCGGCGTCGTCGCCGCGTCGACCGGCGTCGTCTCGACCCTGCCGACGGTGACCGTCGACGACACCGCCGGCGCCACCGCTGGCCAGGTCGTCATCATCCTCCGCTGGCGCACGCCGGAGATGCCGCTGAACGCTGCCGGACACCAGCATGTCGTCGTCTCACAAGTTTCGCGCAACCCCTGATCCCGCATGAAGACGTTCGCGCCCCCGCTGCACCACGCCACTGTCCGCGGCTTCACCCTCGTCGAGGTGATGGTCGCCATGGTCATCGGCATGATCGGCATGATCATCATGCTGCAGGTCTTCTCGGCCGCCGAAGGACAGCGACGCTCGACCACCGGCACCGGCGACGCCCAAGGCAACGGCGCGATGGCCCTGTACACGCTGCAGCGCGACGTCCGCCAGGCTGGCTTCGGCTTCAACGCGCTGAATGCACTCGGCTGCCCATTCACCCTTCCGGCACCGGCGAGTCGCACGCTGGCGCAGCTCGCGCCGGTGGTGATCAATCCACCAACGACCGACGTCCCCGCTGGCGACGCCAACAGCGACACGCTGCTGATCGCCTTTGGCAGCGGCAATGGCTCGCCCGAAGGCGATGTCGTCACCGCCGTCCTGGGCCTGCAGCTCGGCCTGCAGAGTGCCGGTTCCTTCGCCACCGGCGACCGGGTGATCGCCGGCCCGTCGGCGCCGACCGTCGGTTGTGCGCTGACCCTGGCGACGGTGACGGCGGTGACGCCACCGGTCATCACCGTGCCGAGCAGCGGCGCCGTCGACGGCGGGACGCTGTTCAACCTCGGCCAGAACCCGCGCATCCTCGCCTACGCCATCCGCGCCGGCAATCTCACGGTCTGCAACTACATGGCGGCCAATTGCGGCGCCGCCTGCACCGCCACCGACGGCACCTGCAGCGCCAACTGGGTGCCGATCGTCAACAACATCGCCGCCCTGCGCGCGCAGTATGGACACGCCTCGACCCCCACCAGCGGGGTCGATACCTGGGACCAGGCGACACCGCAGCAGCCCAGCCCGCCAAATCAGGACACCCTGGCCTGCAGTTGGGCGAGAACGTCGGCCGTCCGCATCGTCGTCGTCGCCCGCAACAGCCAGCCGGAGCAGAGCAACCGGCACCAGACCCGCCAGTTCGTTTGCACGCCTCCAAATGCCGTCCGCCCAGATTGCGTCGTGGATGCTCCGGATTGGATGGGTAGCACCGGCGCCCCCATCAATCTCGGGCCTCCGTCCTCGCCGGCCCCGGCATCCCCGCCGGGATGGACGCTCTACCGTTACCGGACTTTCGAGACCGTGATCCCGATTCGCAACCTGCCCTGGATGGCCACATGTTGAGGCCCGTCGATCGGCCGCGCCATGGCCTGGCGAAGGCCAGCAACAACCGGCAGCAGGGCGTCGTCCTGCTCGTCGCGCTGATCGTCCTCGTCGCGCTGACGCTCGCCGGCGTCGCCCTCGTGCGGTCGGTCGATACCGCCAACCTCGTCGCCGGCAACCTGTCTTTTCACCAGTCGGCGATCCAGGCCGGCGAGCGCAGCACCGAACTGGCGCTCACCAGCTGGCTGCACACACCCAGCAGCACGACCCTACATTCCAATGATCCCAATAATAATTTCTACTTCGCCGACGGCACCAACCCGACCCCGGCCGACGGCATCCCCCGGTCTCCGGCCCCCGGCCAGTCGTGGGATGCCTACTGGACGAACGACCTCGTGCTGGCCGGCAGCGTGACGCCGAGATCCTTCGACATCAACACCGGCACCGTCAAGTACACCGTCCGGTACGTCATCCACCGCCTGTGCGAGTCGACCAATGCGCCGCATCTCGCCAACTGCGCACGCGAGCCCGCCAGCACCAACACCGGCGGCAGCCAGGCCGCCGGCGGCCTGGCGCCGATCGGCAACAACCGCGTCTACTACCGCATCACGACGCGCATCGAGGGACCGCGCCGCACGGTCGCCTACATCCAGACCATCGTTGCCCTGTAGTCCGCAGAGGGTTTCACGAGGAGCTTGCCATGACCACCAACATCCGCACCATCCGCTCGATCGCCCTGCTGAGCCTGCTGATGCTGGGCGGCAGTGTCCTGGCAGCGCCGACGCAACTGGCCAACTCGCCGATCTCCGGCGCCTCGTCGGTCGAGATCGCGCCGAACATCCTCTTCGTCCTCGACGACTCGGGCAGCATGGACTGGGACTACCTGCCCGACTGGGCCGGCCTCGCGGCCGGCCTGCACCAGTCGAAGAACGCCGGCTTCAACGGCCTCGCCTACAACCCGGCAGTCACCTATCTGGCACCGAAGTACTTCGACGCCAGCGGTGCGCCCGACACGACGACCTACCCCAGCCAAGCCTCCGCCACCACCACTGCGTGGACGTCGGTCAAGGACGACGGCTACGGCATCCAGAGCGCCGGGCTCAGCAACCTGATCGGCAACGCCTACTACTACACCACGGTTGCCGGCGAGTACTGCACCAACCAGAGCATGAAGACCTGCGTCGCCGCGACTGCCCCAAGCGCCACCTACCCGGTCGCCGCCCGCTTGCGCTGGTGCCGCACGGCCGCCGATGCCGTCGCCGCGACGCCGGGCAGCGGCGCCTGCCAGGCGACGCAGATCGACCCCAACCCGGGGCCACCGGCGACGCCGACCAACATCCCGTTCAACTACCCGCGGATGCCGGCGCCACGCGCCAGCGTCCTGACGATCAGCGGCAGCAGCACGACCTCGGTCAGCAGCATCACTGTCGGTGGCCAGCAGATCCTCTCGGCGGCAACGCCGACGACCAGCAGCCCGGCGGTGCTCGCCGGCTACATCGAGAGCGCCATCAACGCCTGCAGCTTCACCCTGGTGTCGCCGTGCCAGGTCGTCGGCTACCGCGCCGTCGCCGTCGGCGACACCGTGACGATCAGTGCGCCGGGCGTCACCACCGCGACCCCGGTGCTCACCCAGACCGGCACGATGACGATGACGGCGACCGCCTTCGGTCGGCCGGCGAACAACCTCGCTCCCGGCGAGAACCTGCTGACGGTCATCACCCCCACGGTCACCCTGCCGGCCAAGGCGGCGACCCGCAGCGACTGCGCCGCGGATCCGTGCACCAACGCCGAGGAAATGACCAACTACGCCAACTGGTGGGCCTACTACCGCACCCGCATGCAGTCGATGAAGACCGCCACCAGCCTCTCGTTCCAGCCGATCGGCAGCTCGTACCGCATCGGCTACATGAGCATCAACAACAATACGACGCAGGACTTCCAGAACATCGACACCTTCGACGCGACGCAGAAGAAGGCCTGGTACGACAAGATCTTCGCCGCCGTCCCGAACCAGAACACGCCGCTGCGCGTGGCGCTGTCGAATGCCGGACGCCTCTACGCCGGCCGCCTCAACGGTGGCACGCTGAACGGCGTCAGCGTCGTCGATCCGGTGCAGTTCTACTGCCAGCCGAACGTCACGCTGCTGTCCACCGACGGCTACTGGAACCAGGGTGCCGGTTTCCAGTGGGACGGCACGACCGCCGTCGGCGACCAGGACGGCCCGGGGCTCGAGGTACGGCCACAGCTCGACGGCGGCCCGTGGAAGCAGCAGAAGATCACCACCCAGATCACCGAGACTCAGACGCCGACGCAGGCGACGCAGGCGCAGATTACGACGGACCAGTTGGAGAGCCAGGATGCGCTCGTCGAGGAGCGGACGTTCACGCAGCGCCAGGAAAGAACCTCCCGGCTGCAACGCCTCGACGGACAATGGCAGGCGAGCACCTCGCAGCTTTTTGGCAGCAGCTTGACGCAGTTGCAGACCAGCACGCTGACCCAACTGCAGCGGCGACGGAATCTACTGCAGGCCCGCAGCGGCCCGTTGCAGCAGATGACCTGGACCCTGCAGACGCGAACGCAGACGCTGACGCAGACGCGGACCGCGCAACTGCAGAGCATGACGGCGCAGGTGCAGAGCAAGACCTACCAGTTGCAGCAGCGGCTGAAGCAGGTGCAGCAGCGCACCTCGACCAACGCTGGCACGACCTGGAGTGCCTGGACCGACACGACCTCGTGTTCGCAACTCACCAAGGGTGCCACCGGCACCAATCGCACCGAGTGCCGGGAACTACCGCAGACCGCCTGGACCAACGTCTCGAGCTGCTCCGTCGCCGCCGGCACTCCCTTCGGACAACCAATCATCGACAATCCCGGTCTCGACACCGAAGCGCGGCGATACACCACCGACTCGCAGTGCCAGTACACCTCGCCGGCCTGGGTCAACGCCTCGAGTTGCACGGCAGTCGCCAAATCCCCCGGACCGACCAACTATACGGTCGGAAGCGCGGTCGACTGTCAGACAACCTGGCCGAACCCGTGGGTGAATGCCTCTTCCTGCACCCGCTCGCCGACCGTCGATTGCCGTTACGACAGTTGGACGGCCTACAGCAACGTCAGCTCGTGCACCGCTGCACCGCAGTCATCTGGCCCTGACTACACCGTCGGCCTCGCCCGTGAGTGCCTGACCAACCAGTGGACACCCTGGGCGAACGCCAGCGGGACCTGCACCATTTCGGCCACCGTCGAGTGCCAGTACGTCTCGAACAGCTGGACGAACGTCAGCAGTTGTACCGCCAACCCTGCCTCCACCTCGTCGCCTTACAGCGTGACGAGCGCGGTCGACTGTCAGGTCGCCTACGGTGGGTGGAGCGCTCGCTACAACGGAACCTGCACCGAGGTCACCACCGGCGCCAACCGAACACAATGCCAGTACGCCGGCTGGGGTGGCTGGACGAACGCTATAGTCTGCAACGCCGTGCCTCAGTCAACGGGTCCGGCGTACACCGCTGCCGAGGAGTGCCAGACGGTGTGGACGGGCTGGAACAACACCAGCAGTTGCACCGCGGGGCCGACGACACAGTGTCAGACGGTGTGGACAGCGTGGAACCCGGTCGCTTCGTGCACCGTTTCAGCGACGCAACAATGCGCGTACTCAGCTTGGTCCCCCTATAGCAACGTCGCTTCGTGCACCGCCGTCACCCAATCGGCCGGCCCAACCACGTACACGGTGCCACTGGCCACACAATGCCAGGTGGACTTTTCGCAGAACAGCTGGGTCGATTCCGCTTCGTGCACCGTGTCCGCCACCCAGCAGTGCCGGTACAACCCCAGCACTTGGACCAGCTATACCAACACTGCGTCGTGTACCGCGAGAGCAAAGTCGCCAGGACCGAACTACACCGTCGACGTCGCCAAGGGGTGCCGGACCGTCTGGACCGGCTGGTCGGCAGTCGCTTCCTGCACGCCGGCGAGCGGCTCGCGGGAATGCCGTACGACCTGGCCCAATCCATGGGTGAACGCGAGCACCTGCACCGCCAGCGCCACCCGGACCTGCCGCTCGCAGCCGGTCATCGGAGCCTGGACCAACGTCGCCTCCTGCACCCCCGGCACCGTCGGCGGGCTGACGACCAACTGCCAGAACGTCGTGCCACCGCCAACCACGCAGTTCGTCGCCAGTTGCACGCCGGGAACCTCCGGCACCGGCGTCGTGACGAGCTGCAGCACCGACACCCAGGGCCCGGTCGACGTCGCCTCCTGTACCCCCGAGCCCGCCACTGCGGCGAACAACTATATCGAGACGACCTGCCCGATCGTCTCGCTCGGCGCCACTCCGGACACCCTCGCCGACGTCGCCGAGTACTACTGGAAGACCGACCTGCGCGACCCGTCGCAGACCCCCGATCGCTGCACCGGCGGACCGGTCGTCGCCGGCGGGGTGACGACGCAGAACAACGTCTGTACCAACGACACCAAGTACCCGCGGCAGTACATGAGCACCTACACCCTCGGCCTCGGCGCCTCCGGCCTGATGCAGTACCAGGCGGATTATCTGACGGCGGCCAGCGGCGACTTCAGCAGCGTCAAGCTCGGCCTCGTCGCCGACCCGAGCACCGGCGTCTGCCCGTGGCAGACCATCGGCGAGTGCAACTGGCCGAAACCGGAGAGCAACACGCAGAGCAACATCGACGACCTCTGGCATGCGGCGGTCAACGGTCGCGGTACCTACTTCAGCGCCACCGACCCGTCTTCGCTCGCCGCCGGCATCAGCGGCGCACTGCAGACGGTCACCGTCCGCGACGGCGCCCTCGCGGCGGTGACGGTCACCAGCCCGAATCTGGCGGCCGGCAGCAACGAGCTTTTCGAGGTCTCGTTCCGCGTCGGCGAGTGGTCGGGCGACATCGTCAAACGGACGATCAACGGCACGACCGGTGTCATCTCGGCCACCGCGGCCTGGTCGGCGCAGGCACAACTCGACGCCAAGGTTTCGGCGGGAACCCATACCGCCCGCACGATCTACCTCTTCGAATCCGGCGGCAACAGTTCGGGCAGCGGCGTCGACAACCTCAAGCTGTTCCTCTGGGCGAACCTCAGCACCAGCCAGAAGAGCAATTTCCTGTCGCCGCAGATCGATACCCTGACCCAGTTCTGCAGCATCGGCACGACCTGCCTGACGGCCGCGTCAAAAACCAATGCCGAAGGCGAGAACCTGCTCAACTTCGTGCGTGGCGACAAGAGCAACGAGGGACCGCTCGCCGACCTCGGCAAGTACTACCGGCAGCGCGCACACATCCTCGGCGACATCGTCGGCTCCGAAGCGGTCTACGTCCAGGGCTCACCGTGGAACTATGCCGACTACAACTACGTCGGCTTCAAGGCTGCCAACCAGACGCGTACCGCCATGGTCTATGCCGGCGCCAACGACGGCATGCTGCATGCCTTCTACGCCAGCACCGGTGAGGAGGCCTGGGCCTACGTACCGGGCGCGGTCCTCTCGCGGCTGTTCAAGCTCGCCGACAAGAACTACGGTGCGCAGAACATGCACGTGTTCACCGTCGATGGCACGCCGGTGGTCGGCGACATCTGCGTCAGTGACTGCGCCACGCCCGCATCCGGATCGCTGCCGACCGTCTGGAAGACGATTCTCGTCGGCGGCCTGAACAACGGCGGCCGCGGCTACTACGCGCTCGACATCACCAACCCGGCGGCACCGAAAGGCTTGTGGGAATTCACCCACAACGATCTCGGCTACAGCTACGGCAACCCGGTGATCACCAAGCTCAAGGACGGCACCTGGGTCGTCATCGTCACTTCGGGATACAACAACATCTCGCCGGGCGACGGCGGCGGTCACCTCTTCATCATCAGGGCGAGCGACGGCACCCTGCTGCGAACCATCTCGACCGGCGCCGGCGACACCACCACTCCCAGCGGCCTGTCGCGCATCTCAGCCTGGGCCAACTTCCCCGACGCCAACAACACCGCGCAGCGCGTCTATGGCGGCGACCAGCTCGGCAACCTCTGGCGTTTCGACGTCAATGGCGACATCCCGCTGCCCGCCGTCCCACCCGCAACGCCGGTGTACGACGCACAGCGCCTCGCGACCCTGAAGGATCCGGCTGGTGTCGCACAACCGATCACCACCCGGCCGGAACTCGGCAAGGTCGGCCCGCACGCCGTCATGTTCGTCGGCACCGGGCAACTGCTCGGCACCGACGATCTGGTGAACAGCCAGACGCAGACGATCTACGCCATCAAGGACCGCCTGCTCGACGTCGACTACGGCAGCCCGCGGCCACTCAGCCCGCCGCAGACGACGCCGACGCCCGGTTCCTTCGTCGCCCAGACGCTGACCTCGGCGACCTGCCCAACGGGCAACCCGTTCTGCACCGCCGGCAGCGCGATCGTCCTCGGCACCAACAACCCGGTGGACTTCGACGTCGACGACGGCTGGTACGCCGACTTCCCGGTCGCCGGCGAGCGCGTCAACACCGAGCTGCGCCTGCAACTGGGAACGTTGGCGCTCAACACCAACACGCCGACGCTCGGCGCCTGTGTTCCGGTCGGCGTCAGCTTCGCCTACTTCTTCGACTACAGCGGCGGCGGCCCGGTCGACGGCACCAACGGCCTCTCCGGCATACGACTCGGCGACTACCTGAGCAGTGCGCCGAGCGTCATTCGCCTCGTCGACGGGACGATCAAGGAGCTGATCCGCACCGACGCCCCCGGCACCATCAGCACGCCGGTGCCGACGGCGCCATCGCCGCTCGACACACGCCGCGTCTCGTGGCGGGAACTGGTCACCGAGCAATAGGACGGATTCCTGCTGGACGAAGAAAGCCGCGCCAGCGGCTTTCTTTTTTTCTCGTGCCGCCTCGTCCAGGCGACGGACGACAGCGCCACGCCGGCAACCCTGACCCGGGCAGGTGTCGAAAATTTTTACACTGCCCGTTCACCGCGACTCTGCAGAACCATGGCCCGGGATTCAACACATCCTTAAATCAATCTCTTGCGGATCGTCAGGGAAAAATGGCACGGTTCCTGCTTTATGTTCGTTGCGGGGCGGATCGTTCTTCCCCGAACTGACCAACTGAAGAGAGGACACCATGAAAAAATTCAGCAAGGCACTGGCCGTCGCGGCCGTTGCAGTGAGCGCAGCCTACATGCCGGCCGCCAGCGCCGCCCCCGTCAAACTCGAACTCGCCCTCCTGGTCGATGTCTCGGGCAGCGTCGACGCCAACGAGTACGCTCTGCAGAAGGGCGGCTATGTCCAGGCGTTCCAGAGCGCGGGCATCCAGAACCTGATCGCCAACGCCACCGGTGGCATCGCCGTCACCTACATCGAATGGTCGAGCTCCAACGAGCAGGCACAACTGGTTGGCTGGACCCACCTCGAGGACGCCGCCGACGCCAACGCCTTCGCCGCCGCCATCAACGGCACGTCGCGCGCCTTCAGTGGCCTGACCGCCCCCGGCAGCGCGATCAACTTCGCCGCCCCGCTGTTCGCCAACAATGGTTTCGAGGGCCGCTCGGTCATCGACGTCTCGGGTGACGGCGAGGAGAATGACGGCGCCAATACCGCGACCGCCCGCAACACCGCGCTCGCCAATGGCATCGACGCGATCAACGGCCTGGCCATCGGCGGCGCCGGTCTCGTCGCCTGGTACGACGCCAACATCAAGGGCGGCAGCAACGCCTTCGTCATCGGCGTCTCGCAGTTCGACCAGTTCGCCGGTGCCGTCGCAACGAAGATCGGCCGCGAGATCCAGCCGACCCCCGAGCCGGGTTCGCTGGCACTGGCCGGCCTCGCCCTGGCTGGTGTTGCTGGCCTGCGCCGCAAGCAGCGCTCCTGATCGTCGTTCCAGTCGAAAGGCCGGCACCCTTGGGCTGCCGGCCTTTTTCTTTGTACGGCGCGGCAAGCGGCGCAACCCCGGGCTTCGGTACCGGAGCAGCACGACCGCCGCGTCCTCACCGCGGACAGCCGTTGGCGCTCGACGGACGAAGCGCAGCCGTGACACCACCGTTCTGGCTACCGGGCATGCGACAATCCTGGCCCTGGCGGTCTGCGTTACCGCCAACATTCGTGCAGACGAGCCGTCGGCCAACAGCAGCACCGTAAGTCGCGAGGGCTTCCGCCTTGCGGCGGTTGATGAAATCGGGAGAAGTCGATCACCACTGCAGCGCCCCCGATGCGCCGCGCCGTCCTGTCGCCCGTCCAGCGCCTGGCGCGGCGTAGCTGCCGCATGCTCCTGCTGCTCGCCTGTGCGCTGGCGCAGGCCGCCGCCGCCGAACTGTGCGACGTCCCGGCACACCGGCTATCGAGTTCCGCGGGCACGCCACTCGATGCCAGGCTGGCAGCGCTTGCCGGCCGCCCAGTGGTCATCAACTTCTGGGCCTCCTGGTGCGAACCCTGCCGCGACGAGATGCCGGCGCTGCAGCAGCTCGGCAGTCGCTGGCGCGGTCAGCATCTGGCGGTGCTGACCGTCGCCGATCAGCGGACACGGCGCGACGCGTTCCTGGCCGCGCACGCGATCGAACTGCCGGTGATCGACAACCCGGAACCTTGCCCGGCGGCGACAGGCCGGCCAGTCGCCAGCACGTTCCCCGTGCGTCGCGGCGGCGACCGTACCGTTTACCCACTCAGGAGCCCCACCATGGATCATCGGGATTTCCTCAAGACCGCCAGCCTCTTCAGCATCGCCGGCTCTGCGGCCTGGCGGCCAGCGCGCGCCGAGCAACAGTTCTTCGACCCCAGCCCGGCCAACGGCTGGCGCGTCTTCGAAGTCGGCATGCGCGCCGAAGTCGCCCGCGGCGGCAGCGAGACGCGGGTCTGGCTGCCGTTGCCCCTGGCTCGATGAAACCGCCTGGATCAGGCCGATGGGCAACCTCTGGCAGGGCAACGCGGCGAGCATGGGGATCGCGCACGACCCGGTCCATGGTGCGCAGATGCTCGTCGCGACCTGGGGCGCCGAAACTACCGCTCCCGTGGTCGAAGTCACCAGCCGCATCGCCACCCGCGACCGGGCGATCGACTTCAGCCAGCCCGGCCCGGTGAAGGCGCTCGACAGGGCGAGCTTCAGGCTCTACACCGGAGCGACCGAACTGCTGCCGACCGACGGCATCGTCCGCCGCACGGCGAGCGAGATCACGCGCGGCGCGCGCAATGACCTCGACAAGGCACGCGCCATCTACGAGTGGGTCGTCGACCACACGGCGCGCAACCCGAAGACGCGCGGCTGCGGCGTCGGCGACATCCGCTCGATGCTCGCAAGCGGCGACCTCGCCGGCAAGCGCGCCGACCTCAACGCGCTCTACGTCGGTCTCGCGCGCGCCGCCGGCCTGCCGGCACGGGACGTCTACGGCATCCGCATCGCCGATTCCCGCTTCGGCTACAGGAGCCTCGGCAAATCAGGCGAGATCAGCAAGGCGCAGCATTGCCGGGCGGAGGTCTGGCTCGCCGGCTTCGGCTGGGTACCGGTCGATCCCGCCGACGTGCGCAAGGTTGTGCTCGAGGAGAATCCGGAGCTGAAGCTGCAGGACGAGGTCGTCGTCATCGTCCCCAACCGGCTCTTCGGCAGTTGGGAGATGAACTGGGACCGAACAGGTCCGAACACAGGCGCGTGCCACGTCCGAGCATCTGCCAGAACTTGGTCTTCGTCACGTGGAACAGCTCGCGCACCGCGACCATCGCGTCGTCGAGCGGAATCGCTCGATGCCCGTGTACGGCGCGGTTGCCCAGTGTGTTGATCACCCGCGCCGTGCTCAACACCGCCTCGCCGGCGGCATCCTTGAAACTCGGGTCGTGGATCAGCGCCGACAGGTTGTCCTGGTGCGGCAACTGCAGCGACGCATCGTGCTTTTAGGCCCAGCGCACCGCGAGTTCGAGCGCGCGCCGTGCCTGGAAGCACGCCGTGCGTGGATCGGCGTGCACGGTCGTCTCGGCCCGCACAGCGGATTCGAACACCGCCGCCCACTCGCCCTGCAGGAAAGCGAACTGGCTCACGCGGGCGCCTCCAGTTCGGCAGCGAGTTCCTCGACGTACTTGCGATAGCTGAACACGCGACCCCGCTGTCGGTTCGTGACTTCAGCCACGATGCCGATGCGCTCCAAGTGCGCCAGCGACTTGTTGACCGTCGCCGGCGTGAGCCGCGTGGCCTGGACCAGTGCCGCAGATGTGGCAATGGGCTGGCGCTGCAGCGCATGATGCACCGCCAGCGCCGACGCCGCCGCACGCCCGAGCCCGGCAATCCGGTCGCGATCCGCATTGACCAGCGCGAGCAACGCATTCGCCGTCGACACGCCCTGCGTCGCGCTCGCCTCGATGCCCTCGGCGAAGAAGTCGAGCCAGCGCTCCCAGTCCCCGCGCAGGCGCACCTCGTTGAGCAGCTCGTAGTACAGCGCCCGATGGGTCTTGAAGAACAGACTGGGATACAGCATCGGCTCACGCAGTACGCCGTCGGCCACCAACTGCAAGACGATCAGCAGCCGCCCGAGGCGCCCGTTGCCGTCGAGAAACGGGTGGATGGTCTCGAACTGGACATGCGCCAGCGCCGCCTTGATCAGCGGCGGCACGGGCTCAGGGTCGTCGTTGAGGAAGCGCTCGAGCGCCGCCAGACAATCCGGCAGCGCATCGGCCGGCGGTGGCACGAAGGCCGCGTTGCCGGGCCGGGTGCCACCGATCCAGACCTGCGAGCGGCGCACTTCACCCGGTGTCTTACCCCGGCCGCCGGGATGCGTCAGCAACACCTCGTGCATCTCGCACAGCAAGCGCGTGCACAGCGGCAGTCCGCCGCGCAGCTTCTCGAGGCCGCGTTCAAGCGCCGCCACGCAGCGGCTCACCTCGCGCGCGTCTTCCACCGGAACGCCCGGCTGCTCGTCGATCTCGTACAGCAAGAGGTCCGCCAGCGAGGACTGGGTGCCCTCGATCTGCGAGGACAGCACCGCCTCCTTGCGCACGAAACTGTAGAGTAGCAGCGCCGCGTTGGGCAACAGCGCCGTGACCGCGTCCAGCCGCCCGAGCGCCAGCAGCGCCGCGTCGAAGCGCCGCCGCAATGCGGCCGACCATACCAGCGGCGGCGCCGGCGGCAGCGGCGCCGGGACGAAGGCCTGGAACGGCTCGCCGGCAGTCGGGACGGTGACGTAGCGGCCTGCAGCGGGTCGGTGCATCGGACGGGAAACCTATAACAAGACTCGGCGTAATTTTAGGTTAGGCCGCTAACGTAAATCAATGGTCGGACTTGTTTTTGGGTGGGGCGCCCGACCGGGGTCGTCGAATCGGAGCGGAATTGCTCGGGGATTGCAACCAGCGACCCGGCTGTCACAGTGGCGTGAGGCCCGGAATCCGGACTGGAACGGCGCCGCTCCTCGCGACTCCTTGACGTTTCAGGCGCGGGCGAGCCTTGTTCCTGTCGGAAACAACGAAAGGCAACGAGACAAAGAGCCAGCCTCGAGCAGCTTGAGAAAGGCAGGAAGTCCCCGTCACCGGTCGCGCGCGGCGCGACACGGTCCGGTCGCCGCACCGACCACTCGCCGGATCGCCCGCTCGCCTGGCGGACAGACTCCAGGCGAGCGGCGACGGGCTTTGTGAATCAAGTGTACGGTCACCGCAACCGGGCGATGATCTCGTCGGCCATGGCGGTCGTGCCCAGGCTGCCACCGAGGTCGGCGGTGCGGGCTCCGGCGGTGATGGTGGCGTCTACGGCCTGCTCGATGGCGGCGGCTTCGGCCTCGAGTCCCAGCGAGTGGCGCAGCAGCATGGCCGTGGACAGGATCATGCCGACCGGGTTGGCGATGCCTTTGCCGGCGATGTCCGGGGCCGAACCGTGGATCGGCTCGTAGAGGCCGACACGGCCCTGGCCGAGGCTGGCGGAGGGCAGCATGCCCATCGAGCCGGCGAGCACCGACGCCTCATCGGTGAGGATGTCGCCGAACATGTTTTCCGTCACCACGACGTCCATCGAGGCGGGACCGGTGATCAGGCGCATGGCGGCGGTATCGACGAGGACGTGTTCGAGCGCGATCTCCGGGTTCGCCGCGCCGATCGCGCTCGCGATCTGGCGCCACAGGCGCGAGGACTCGAGCACGTTGGCCTTGTCGACCGAGGTGACCTTGCGCTGCCGGCCCTTGGCGAGTTCGAAGGCCAGTTCCACCACCCGGCGAATCTCGTAGTCGTAATACTCGAGGGTGTCGACGGCGCGCTCGCGGCCGTCCTTGACGTCACGGCCCTTCGGCCAGCCGAAGTAGAGGCCGCCGGTCAGCTCGCGGATGACGAGGATGTCGACCCCGCGCAGCTTTTCCGGCTTCAGCGGCGATGAATCGATCAGCGCCGGGTGCACCTTGACCGGCCGCAGGTTGGCGAAGACGCCGAGCCCCTTGCGCAGGGCGAGAAGGCCGCGCTCGGGGCGATCCTTCGCATTCGGATCATCCCATTTCGGCCCGCCGACGGCACCGAGCAGGACGGCATCGGCGGCCTGGCAATCGGCCAGCGTCTCGTCGGTCAGCGACGAGCCGAAGCGGTCGATCGAACAGCCGCCCATCAGGCATTCCTGGTATTCCCACTGGTGCCGGTGGCTGTTGGCAACCGCATCGAGAACGCGAACAGCCTCGCGGACGACTTCCGGACCGATTCCGTCACCGGGGAGCAAGACGATTTTTGCTTTCATGATTCTTCCATTTCACGGAGGCGCAGCGGCGCTGCGCCGGGACACGACCGTTCTGCCGGCAGCGCGCTCATTGCGCCACGGACAGCCCGTACTCGACTGCATCGACCAGCGCCTGCCACGACGCCTCGATGATGTTGGCGCTGGCGCCGACGGTACTCCATACCTTGTTGGCACTGCGGGTGTCGATCAGGACGCGGGTGATCGCCTGCGTACCGCCGCGACCATCGAGGATGCGCACCTTGTAATCGGCGAGGTGAAAGGCGGCGATCTCCGGGTAGTGCCCCATCAGCGCCTTGCGCAGGGCGATGTCGAGGGCGTTCACCGGGCCGTTGCCCTCGGCGGCGGTGTGCAGCACCTCGCCGTTCACCTTCACCTTGACCATCGCCTCGGCGAAGATGCCGCGACCCTGGCGGTGCTCGACATTCACCAGGAAATCGACCAGTTCGAACGGCGGCGCGTAGTCCGGCTGCTGCCGCTTGAGCATCATGGCGACCGATGCCTCGGCGGCCTCGAAGGAGAAACCGCGTGCCTCGAGTTCCTTGACGTCGTTGAGCACCCCGACCAGGTCGTCGACACTGCCGACGTCGACACCGTGCTCCTCGGCCTTGCTGAGGATGTTGGCGCGCCCCGAAAGCGCCGAGACGACCACCCGCATGCGGTTGCCGACGCGCTCCGGGGCGACGTGCTGGTACGACTGCTCCGAGCGCCGCATCGCTGCCACGTGCACGCCGCCCTTGTGCGCGAAGGCACTCCGGCCGACGTACGGCAGGTGGTCGTTGGGCGTGATGTTGGCCACCTCGTCGACGACGTGCGACAGCTCGTACAGCTTCTGCAGGCGGCCCTCCGGCAGGCAGCGGCGCCCCATCTTGAGTTCCAGGTTGGCCATCACCGAGCACAGGTTGGCGTTGCCGCAGCGTTCGCCGACGCCGTTGATCGTCCCCTGCACCTGCACCGCACCCTGCCGCACGGCGACCAGCGCGTTGATCACCGCGCAGTCGCCGTCGTTGTGGGTGTGGATGCCGAACGGGTGGCGGATCGAGTCCTTCAGTTCACGGATGGTGTTGTCGACCTCCCACGGCATGCTGCCGCCGTTGGTGTCGCAGAGGACTACGGTCTCGGCGCCACCGCGAATGGCGGCCTGCAGCGTGGCCACGGCATAGAGCGGATCGGCCCGGTAGCCGTCGAAGAAGTGCTCGGCGTCATAGATGACGCGGCGGCCGGCAGCGCGCAGGTAGGCGACCGACTGCTCGATGATGCGCAGGTTGTCATCCAGGGTGGTGAGCAGGACGTCGGTGACGTGCAGCGTCCAGGTCTTGCCGAAGATCGTGCACACCTGGGTACGCGCATCGAGCAGCGCCTGGATGTTGGCATCCTCATCGGGGCCGCCCTTGACCCGGCAGGTGGAACCGAAGGCCGTGATCAGCGCCGTCTGCCACTCGATGTCGCGGGCGCGCTCGAAGAACTCGGCATCCTCGGGATTGGATCCGGGCCAGCCGCCTTCGATGAAGGCGACGCCGAGATCGTCCAACCGCTGTGCGAGGCGGATCTTGCTGTGGCCGGAAAGGGAGAAACCCTCGCTCTGGGTTCCGTCGCGCAGGGTGGTGTCGTAGATCTGGACGGCTGGCATCGGTCTAGCTCCGGGCCTCGAAGGCGGCGATCTCGGTCTCGAAGCTCAGGATGTAACCCAGCTCGTCGACACCGTTGAGGAGACAGGTCTTGTTGAACGGGTCGATCGGAAAAGTCACCGATCCACCCGGGAAGGAAAGCGTCTGCGACGCCAGGTCGAGGCTCAACTCGACCTCCGGCCGCGCACGCAGCAGCGCCAGCAGCGCCTGCTGGGTCGCTGCATCGACGACGATCGGCAGCAGCCCGTTCTTCAGCGCATTGCTGCGGAAGATGTCGGCGAACGAGGTGCTGATGACGGCGCGAAAACCGAAGCCGGTCAGCGCCCACGGCGCGTGCTCGCGCGAAGAGCCGCAACCGAAGTTGTCGCCGGCGAGCAGGATGCGACAGCCCGCCGCCTGCGGCTGGTTGAGGACGAAATCGGGCTTCGGCGAGCCATCTCCCTGGTAGCGCCAGTCGGCGAAGAGGTTGTCGCCCATTCCCGCCTTGTCGGTCGCCTTCAGGAAACGGGCGGGGATGATCTGGTCGGTGTCGATGTCGTTGACCGGCAGCACGACGACGCGCGACGTCAGCGAAGTGAACTGGGCCATCCTAGCGGTCTCCTGCGAAACGGCGCGGGTCGGCGACGACACCGGCGACGGCGCTGGCGGCGGCGGTCAGCGGCGAGGCGAGGAAGGTGCGGCCGCCCTGCCCCTGGCGACCTTCGAAATTGCGGTTGCTGGTGCTGACGGCGTACTGGCCGGGCTGCAACTGGTCGCCGTTCATGGCGATGCACATGCTGCACCCGGGTTCGCGCCATTCGGCGCCGGCCGCGCGGAACACCTCGTCGAGACCTTCGGCCTCGGCCTGCTGCTTGATCACCTGCGAACCCGGGACGACCAGCAGCCGGACGTTGCCGGCGACCTTGCGGCCGCGCAACAGCGACGCCGCCTCGCGCAGGTCGGAAATGCGCGAGTTGGTGCAACTGCCGATGAAGACGACATCGACCTTCTGCCCAAGCACCGCCTGCCCGGGCTGCAGCCCCATGTAGCGCAGCGCCTTGTCGAGCGCCGACTTCTGGTTGGCGTCGGCGATGCTGGCAGGATCTGGGATGCGACCGCTGATGGCCATTCCCATGCCCGGGTTGGTACCGAAGGTGATCATCGGTTCGAGCGCCGAGGCATCCAGGCTGAGGTGATGATCGTAGACCGCGTCCGCGTCACTGGCGAGGGTTCGCCAGCGGGCGACGGCCGCGTCCCACGCCGCCCCGCTCGGGGCGTGCGCGCGCCCGGCAAGGTAGTCGAAGGTGGTGTCGTCGGGAGCGATCATGCCGGCGCGCGCGCCGGCCTCGATCGACATGTTGCACACCGTCATCCGCTGTTCCATCGTCAGCCCGCGGATGGCGGCGCCGGTATACTCGAAGACGTGGCCAGTGCCACCGCCGACGCCGATGCGCGCGATCAGCGCCAGGATCAGGTCCTTCGCCGAGACGCCGGCGGGCAGGCTGCCATCGACCCGTACCTCGCAGGTTCGCGGCCGTGTCTGCAGCAGGCACTGGCTGGCGAGGACATGCTCGACCTCGCTCGTGCCGATGCCGAAGGCCAGCGCGCCGAAGGCGCCGTGCGTCGCGGTGTGGCTGTCACCACAGACGATCGTCATGCCGGGCTGCGTCAGCCCGAGTTCCGGCCCGATGACATGGACGATGCCGCGATGGGCACTGGCCATGCCATGCAGGGTGATGCCGAACTCGGCGGCATTGGTCTCCATCTGCCGGATCTGCGCCGCCGCCAGCGGGTCGGCGATCGGCACGTGCAGCGGCGTCGTCGGAATCGAATGATCCATCGTCGCGACGGTCCGCTCGGGACGACGCACCTGCAGCCCGCGCTGGCGCAGGCCGCTGAAGGCCTGCGGCGAGGTCACCTCGTGCACGAGGTGCAGGTCGATGTACAGGATGGCCGGTGAATCGGGTCGTTCGGCAACGACGTGCGACTCCCAAACCTTTTCGAAGAGTGTTTTCGGCATGACCAGTCGGTGGCAGTGGGGTGAACCCTGATTCCCGGCAGGTTGCCGGAAATCATGGCGGGGGCGTCGACCGTCGTCTGGCTGGTCGCTGCTGCACCAGCGCGCGTGTCGGCGCGGATGCGGATTTTCCCATGCTTTGCCGATTGGCGATAGCCGGCAGTGCGGCGTCAACTGATTCGCTTCGCCCGCGCGTGCCGGAAGCGACACGGTGGGGCCTGCGCAAAAAATGTGGCGCGCCGTGCAGGACTGCCATGATGCCGGACGCCATGCCGGACGCCATCATTGATGATCATGGGGCAGAGCATGCAGGCGTCCTTGCTCTCACGCTGCCAGGCTGCTAGGCTCTCAAGCACATAGGTGCTTGTGCGGCGAGGTGAAAACATGTCGAACGAGGACACTACCCGGGCACTGGACGCAGAGGGCAGCAGCGACGCCGGCGCCGGCAGTTGCCCGCGCCCAGGCGCGCAGCCGCCGCCGCGGCCGCCGGCGACGGTCATCCTGGTGCACGGTCTGTGGACGCCGTCGGTGGTCTGCAGCCTGCACGCCCACTGGCTGGCACAACGGGGCTACCGGACGCTGCGCTTCGGCTACCCGAGCGTGCGGCGGACGCTGGCGGAGAACGCCGAGAGCCTGCGCCGTTGCGTCGCTGCCACCGGCGCGAGCGACATCCACCTCGTCGGCCACAGCCTCGGCGGCCTGCTGATTCTCGAGATGCTGGGGCAGGCAGAGGCGCCGCGCGTGCAGCGGGTGGTGCTGCTCGGCACCCCCTGCCTGGGCAGCCACTGTGCGCAGCGGCTGGCGGCAGTGAAGGGAATGCCGGCCCTGCTCGGGCGATCGATCATGCAGTGGCTGGCGCGGCCGTCCGACGCGGCCGCACGGCGACCGACGACGGTCGCCGTCGGCGTCATCGCCGGCACGCGCAGCGTCGGCCTCGGCCGTATCGTGCCGGAGTTGCCGCAACCCAACGATGGCGTCGTGACGCTGGCGGAAACGCGGCTGCCCAACGCCAGCGATTTCCTCGCGCTGCCACTGGCGCACTCGCAGCTGCTCGCGTCGCGATCGTGTGCGCTGCAGATCGCCTCCTTCCTCGACAGCGGTCGTTTCCAGCATGCGCCGGCGCCGTAGGGTTGCCCGGCTGCGGCGCGCAGCGGCCCTCCTGCTGACCGCCGGCCTGGCGGCCAGCCTCGCCGCCTGCAGCCAGATCGGCTACTACGGTCAGGCAGTCGGCGGCCACCTCGAGCTGATGCGGGCGAGGGTCCCGATCGACGAGCTGCTGCGCGCGCCGGCGACCGACCCCGACCTGCGGCACCGGCTGGCCGAGGCGCAGTCGATCCGCGACTTCGCCAGCCGCGAACTCGGACTGCCGGACAACGGCAGCTACCGCGCCTACGCCGACCTCGGTCGCCCGTACGCCGTCTGGAACGTCTTCGCCGCGCCGGAACTGTCGCTGCAGGCGAAGGAGTGGTGCCTGCTGGTGGTCGGCTGCGTCAGCTATCGCGGCTACTACGACCGGCGCGCTGCCGAACGACTCGCCGCCGAGCTGCGCGACGAAGGATACGACACCTACGTCGGCAGCGTGCCGGCGTATTCGACCCTTGGCCATTTCGACGACCCGGTGCTCAACACCTTCCTTCGCCTGGGAACGCTGGCGGTCGCCCGCACGGTCTTTCACGAGCTGGCGCACCAGATCGCCTTCGTGCCGGGCGATACGCCGTTCAACGAGTCCTTCGCGACGGCGGTCGAGGAAGAGGGGCTGCGGCGCTGGCTGCGCACGCACGGCAGCAGCGAGCAGCGGGCCGCCGACAGCGCGCAGCGGCAACGGCGAGCCGCCCTGATGACGCTGCTGCAGAGCCATCGCGAGCGCTTCGCGGCGCTCTATGCGAGCGCGCTGCCGCTCGCCGAGAAGCGCGCTGCCAAGGCTGCCCTGTTCGCCGCGCTGAGAAGCGATCGCACCGCCTTGCTGGCAGCATGGGGTGGCCATGGCGGCGACGACCGCAGCGCTGCCGACGATCTGAACAACGCCAGGCTCGCCTCGCTCGCCCTCTACAGTGAGCTGGTACCGGCCTTCGAGCGGCTCCTCGCCAACCAGGATCACGACCTGCCGCGCTTCTATCGCGAGGTCGCCGGACTCGCCACGCTCGCCGCGCGTGACCGGCACGCCGCGCTGCGCGCGCTGCTGCCGCCGGCCGATGGCGGCAACGGGCGCGCCGGTGCGCTCGCCGGCGGCGACAGCGCAGACGAAAACAGTTTGCCAGTCCGTTAAGCATTCTTCTAAAATCTTCTTACATTTTCTTGCGCATGGCCCGGCGATTTTCCTGCCGGCAGTGCCACGTCAGGGAGGCTCGTGCCACGCATGCACATGACCCGGCCACGGCATGGTCTGCGGCATGCCGCGCAGCGCAGCCGATGCGGATGGCTGCAGCCGCAGTGACCGACACAGGGAGGAGTTCCCATGCACATGGCAGACGCACTGATTTCGCCGCTCGTGGGCGGTGTGATGTGGGCGGCCACGGCCGGCATCACGGCCTACGGCGCGCGCCGGCTCAAGGCCGGCGGCGACGACCGCGTGGTGCCGCTGATGGGGGTGCTCGGAGCCTTCATCTTCGCCGCGCAGATGATCAACTTCAGCATCCCGGGCACCGGTTCGAGCGGTCACCTCGGCGGCGGCATGATCCTCAGCATCCTGCTCGGTCCGTACGCCGCCTTCCTGGCGATGGCATCGGTGCTCACGGTACAGGCGCTGTTCTTCGCCGACGGCGGTCTTCTCGCGCTCGGCTGCAACATCTTCAATCTCGCCTTCCTGCCGTGCTTCGTCGCCTACCCGCTGATCTACCGCACGATCGTCGGCGCGCACGCGAGCGAGAAGCGCGTCCGCGCGGCGTCGATCCTCGCCGCGATCGTCGGCCTGCAACTCGGCGCGCTCGCGGTCGTTCTCGAAACCCTCTTCTCGGAGGTCTCGGAACTGCCGTTCAGCACCTTCCTGCTGCTGATGCTGCCGATCCATCTGGCGATCGGCATCGTCGAGGGGCTGCTGACGGCCGCCGTCGTCACTTTCGTCGGCAAGGCGCGTCCCGGCGCGTGGGCAGCGGCGCCTACCGTGGCGCCGCTGCCGGGCAGTGGCAGACTCCTGGCGCGCTGGCTGCTTCTGACGGCGATCACCGGCGGGCTCCTCTCCTGGTTCGCGTCGACCCGGCTGGACGGCCTCGAGTGGGCGATCTTCCACAGCAGCGGCAGGGAAGCGCTGTCGGCGCCGGCGACCGATGCCCATTCGCTGGCCGCCGCGCTGCAGGAAAGGACCGCCGTGCTGCCCGACTACAGCCTCCCGCCGGCGGCGGACCGCAGCGATGCCGGCGAGGTGGCCGCAACCGGCGGCGAGGAAGAGGAGCAGTGGCCCGACGTCAACCTGGCAACGTCCTTCTCCGGCTTGCTCGGCGCGACGCTCAGCATGCTTCTCGCCGGCCTGCTCGGCTTCATCCTGCTGCGCCTGCGGCAGCGCCACTAGGCGGACGGCGATTCGCCCGACCGCGATCGCTGCGCCGCGCCGGCAGTTGCTGCCGGCAGCGGTCGTCGGCGCAGCGAGAAGCACCGACCATGGCAAAGATCGAGTCGTCTTTTCTTGACCTGGACTACCTCGACAGCCTGGCGTACCGGGACTCGCCGATCCATCGCCTCGATCCAAGGATCAAGCTGATCACCACCCTGCTCTTCATCGTCTGCGTCGTCTCCTTCGGCAAGCACGAGCTGTCGGCGCTGCTGCCGTTCGCCATCTACCCGGTCGCACTGCTGCTGCTGGCGAAGCTGCCACCGGGCTACATCCTGCGCAAGATCCTGCTGGTCGCGCCGTTCGCCCTGGGCATCGGCGTCTTCAATCCGCTTTTCGACCGCGCCACGCTGCTGCACATTGGCTCCCTCGAGATCTCCGGTGGCTGGATTTCCTTCGCTTCGCTCATGCTGCGCTTCGTCCTCACCGTCAGTGCCGCGCTGATCCTCGTCGCCTGCACCGGCTTCGATTCGCTCTGCCTGGCGCTCGCCAGACTCGGCGTGCCGAGCGTCTTCGTCGTCCAGTTGCTGCTGCTCTACCGCTATCTCTTCGTGCTCACCGATGAGGCGGTGCGGCTGGCCCGAGCGCGCTCGCAGCGCTCCTTCGGTCGCCGCGGCATGGAGCTTCCGGTCATCGCCAGCCTGCTGGCGCAGCTGCTGTTGCGGACGCTCGATCGGGCGCAACGCGTCTACCTGGCGATGCAGTGCCGCGGCTTCGACGGCGAGCTGCGGCTGCTGCGCCCGCTGCGCATCGGCACGAC
Source organism: Candidatus Accumulibacter conexus (assembly GCA_017592775.1). Taxonomy (GTDB): domain Bacteria; phylum Pseudomonadota; class Gammaproteobacteria; order Burkholderiales; family Rhodocyclaceae; genus Accumulibacter; species Accumulibacter conexus. The sequence continues at coordinate 190,304 of JAGFNJ010000002.1, forward strand.
CGATGTCGCCTTCCTGGTCGGCTGCACGACCGCCCTGCTCGGCCTGCGCTTCGCCGACCAGATACCAGCGCTCGGCAACGCCATCGGCGGACTGCTGTCGTCGTGACGCACCCGCTCGTCGCCGTCAGCGATCTGCGGCACGCCTACGCCGACGGCAACGTGGCGCTGCGCGGCATCTCGTTCGCGGTCGGCGACGGCGAGCGACTGGCACTCGTCGGTGCCAACGGCGCCGGCAAGTCGACCACCCTGCTGCACCTCGCCGGCTGCCTGCTGCCGCAGGCGGGCAGCGTGCGCATCGGCGATCTCCCCCTGTGCCGCGAGAACCTGCCGCAAGTGCGCCGCAACGTCGGCCTGCTCTTCCAGAACCCCGACGACCAGCTCTTCATGCCACGGGTCTTCGACGACGTCGCCTTCGGCCCGGTGAACCTCGGGCTACCGGCAGACGAAGTGGCAGCGCGGGTCATGGCGGCACTCGCTGTCGTTGGTGCGACCCCATCTGGCGCAACGCCCGCCGCACCGGCTGTCCGGCGGCGAGAAGCGCGCCGTCGCCATCGCCTCGGTGCTCTCGATGTCGCCCACCGTACTGCTCATGGATGAACCAACCGCCAGTCTCGATCCCGTTTCGCGGCGGCAACTCATCGAGCTTCTGCAGGGCTTCGGGCAGACCCTCATCATCGCCACGCACGATCTCGACATGGTTCTCGATCTCTGCCCGCGGACGCTGGTACTCGGCGAAGGAACGATCATCGCCGATGGTGCCAGCGCAGTGATCCTGCAGGATGCGGCTCTGCTGGCGGCGGCTCGTCTCGAAAAGCCGCTGCGCTTGCAGGCTTGCCCGGTGTGCAGCCGACGATCGCCATCGAACGGACGATCGCCGTGACCGTGTTCCGATCGCTTGCGAGGACTGGCAAGGACGACGGGAAAGCGGCCGGTTGTCATCGGCAGTCGCATCAGCATCGGCATCAGCCGAGCAGGGTGACGCCGAGCGCAACGGCAGCGGCGCGCAACTCCTGATCAAATGTTGCCAAGGGCAGGCCGCGACGCTGCGCCAGTTCGAGGTAGGCGGCGTCGTAGACGGTGAGTCGAAACCTTGCTGCCAGTTGGCAAGTGGCCACCCACGCCTGGCTGGCCGTCTCGTCGTCGATGATCACCGGAAGGTCGCCCAGGAATCCAGCGAGCCGTTGCCGACGTTCAGCGTTGATCCGACTGCGGCGCTCGGCCATAGCCAGCGCATTGAGAACTTCCAGCGGCCACAGCGCCGGGGCGGCAGCGCCCGCTTCGACCACGCGCTCAAGCAAGGCGTCCGCGGCGTCAGTGCGCTCGTCATCGAAACACCAGGCCAAGCTGACCGAACTGTCCAGAACGAAACTCATGGGCGGCCCTCATTGACCAGATCCTTGATCTTGAGGTCACCGAGCGTGACGCCGCGCCGGGCCTCGATGATCCCGTCCGCTGCCCGACGCGCCTTGGCGCGATCGAAGCCAGGTTCCGCGGGCACGAGCCGTGCCACGGCCTTGCCGCGCCTGGTGATAAGGACTTCCTCACCGCTCTCGACCCAGTCGAGCAACGTGCCGAGCTTGTTCTTGGCCTCGAAGGCTCCGATCTCACGCATGACGCTTGCTCCATCGAACGAGCTGGATGACCGTCCAGCTTATAGCACGGATGCCTGGCGATCAAGGATGAAGATGGGGAGTACGTTGCCGGTGACGACCGATGCCATCCTTGGCAACCTGCCCGAAGGAAGGCATGCAGCGCAGTCGCTACACCTGCCGGCGAAAATGCGCTACCGTTCAGGACTTTCGCGGCGGCCGGGCGGACGGGCAGCCGGACCGGTCGCCCGGTCAGACCGACAGGAAATGAAGACAGACGTGAAAAGACAGCGCGCCACCATCATCGTCGAACTGGACGGCCGCATCCTGCTGGTCGAGAACCGCGGCGGACTCGTCCTGCTGCCGGGCGGCGGCGTGCACAGCGACGAGTCGCGCCTGCAGGCGGCCGCCCGCGAACTCAGCGAGGAAACGCGCCTGGTGGCGCAATCGCTGCTCTTCCTCTTCGACCACGAGTCGCCAACCAACCGGCATGCGGTCTTCTGGGCCGCAGCGTCGGGGGCAGCGCTTGCCGGCGATGACGCCACCGCGCTGCATCTCTTCACTGCCGGCGACGCGGCGCTGGGCGAACGCATGTCGGCGGCCAGCCGCCAGATCATCGAGCGTTTCCTCGACCTGCCGCGCGACGCCGCGGGGGTTCCCCGGCTGCCCGCCAGCGCGCTCGAACGAGTCGCGATGGACGCCCGCACATCCCGCGCACGGAGCCCGACCTGATGCACAAGACCACGCCCCGCCGCGCCCTGCTGCTGCTCGCCTGCCAGCTCGCCGTCGCCTGCAGCACGACCGCTCCGGTCACCGTCGACGACGATCTCGACAACACCACCTGGCGCCTGACGGCGCTTCCCGGCGATCCGGCTGTCGCCGGGCCAGCGGCGACCCTGCACTTCGCCGGCCGCAAGGTCTCGGGCAGCGACGGCTGCAACCGCTTCAGCGGCAGCTACACGGCCACCGGCAACAGCCTGCGCGTCGCCGGCAAGCTCGCGTCGACGATGATGGCCTGCCCGGAAGGCACCATGCAGCAGGCGGCGGCTTTCGGCAGCGCGCTGCAGCGGGCCACCGCTTTCCGTCGCGACGGCCGGCGGTTGCTGTTGCAGGACGATGCCGGCAATGTCCTCGCGACTCTGCGCGAGCAGGCGACCGGCCTCGCCGGCAGCGCCTGGCAGGTGACCGGCTACAACAACGGCAGGCAGGCCGTCGTGAGCCTGCTGGCCGGTTCCGATCTGACGCTGGCTTTCTCGGCCGACGGCAGGCTTTCCGGATCGGCTGGCTGCAACCGGTACCACGCCACCTACTCGAGTTCGGCGCAAGACATCCGCATCGGCCCGGCCGGCGCGACGCGGCGCACGTGCGGCGAGCCGCCGGGGATCATGGAGCAGGAAGCCCGCTTCCTCGATGCGCTCGCCAGTGCCGCCTTGTGGCGGCTCGATGGCGATCGGCTCGAGCTGCGCACGGCCGGTGGCGCGCTGGCGGTGAGCCTTGCGGCAGCGGCCGGCAATGCCGCGGCGACCTCCGACGCAACGAGCGAACACAGCCTGCTCTATCGCTGTGGCAAGCAGAGCGTGCGGCTGAGCGCCGGCGCCGACCGCCTGCAACTCCTGCCGGATGGCCCCGGTTTCGCCCTGCAGCCGGTGGTCACCGCCTCCGGGACACGCTACATCGCCGCCAATGACGAGCGGACAAGCTTCTGGTCCAGGGGCGAGCGCGCGACGCTGGTCGTCGGCGGCAGGAACTACCCGGAATGCCAGCGACAGCGCTAGCCCGCCTCACCGGCGCGGCTGCCATCATCGCCGCATGAACGGGATCTCGCTGCCGGCGCCGAACGACACTGGCGCCGCAGCCGCACCCGGCTGGCTGCCGATGCTGCACACCGCCATGCTGCAACTGGCGGCGGCGCTGTCGCCCTCGATCTACACACCGGACGTCCGCCACGTCGTCGCCAGTGGCATCTGCAGCGCCACGGCGCAGGCGGCGCCACGCTTCCTGGCGCTCGCCGGGCTGCTCAGCCTGGTGATCGTCCATATCGTCGTCGTCACCGCGCAGAGCTATGGGCTGTCGCAGTTCGCGCTGTCGACGGTCATTCGCGTGCTCGTCGTCGAGTTGTTGCCACTCGCCGCCGCGCTCTTCGTCTCCCTGCGCCTGAGCCCAGACGCCGCCAGCCCGACCGTCGGGCCGCACGCGGACAGCCTGGCGGGCGTCGTCAGCCGCTTCGTCCTCGTCATCCTGCTCACCACCGCCAGCGGCGTCATCGCGCTCATCCTCGCCTACCTCAGCGTCTATGGCTTCACTCCCTGGGGATTGAGTGCCTTCACGCGCACCATCGGCCAGGTTTTCGACCCACTGGTCCTGATGGCGCTGGCGCTGAAGACGCTGCTCTTCGCTGCCAGCGTCGCCACGCTGGCGGGTACGGCGCGCCTGTTCGGGCTGCTGATCGCCGTCGAAACCCTGATGCTCGTCGCCGAGTTCTTCTGAGACGGTGACGATGGACCGCGAGACCGCTACCGTCAGCAATGCCGAAAGGAAGGCTCTGGCGCTGATTGCGCTGACGGTGCTGTTGATCGTCGCCTTCATCGTCTATGTCATGGCGGCGCGCGGCGTCTTCGAGCCGACGCAGCGACTCGTGCTCATCGGCGACAACTCGGAGGGGGTCCGGCCGGGGATGGATCTCGGCTTCGCCGGCTTTCCGATCGGCCGCGTCAACCGCGTCGAGCTGGCGGCAGACGGCAACGTCCGCATCCTGATCGACGTGCCGACGAAGGACGCGCGCTGGCTGCGGACCTCGAGCGTCTTCACCCTCGAGCGCAGCCTCGTCGGCGACGCCCACCTGCGCGCCTTCTCGGCGATCCCCGACGATCCGCCGCTGCCGCCCGACGCCGAGCGCCCCGTGCTGCGCGGCGATGCCAGCGAGCAGATCCCGCAAGTGCTCGCCACCGCGCGCTCGCTGCTGGCGAACCTCGAGCGACTGACTGCGGAGGATTCGCCGCTCAGCGCCACCCTCGGCCATGTCGAATCGGTGACCGGCCGCATGCGCGGGCGCCACGGCGCCCTCTCCGGCGTCCTCGGAAGCGAGGAAAACGCGCGCAAGCTGATCATCGCACTCGACCGCACCAACAACCTGCTGGCGAAGACCGACACGCGCGTCTTCGGCGAAGGCGGCATGCTGAGCGAGTCGCAGGCCGCCGTCGTGCAACTGCAGGGACTGCTGCGCGAAGCCCGCGACAGCCTGCGGCAGGTCGACGCGATTCTCGCCGATGCGCAGATCATTGCCGGCAACACGCGCAGCGCCTCGGCGGATCTGCAGGCGCTGCGCAGCGAGGTCGAGACCAGTCTGCGCAAGGCCGGCCAGTTGATCGACGAGATCAACAACAAGTGGCCCTTCGCTCGCGACGCGGAGATTCGCCTGCCATGAACGCGCGCTGCCGGAGCCGGCTGGCGGCGATGGCGGCGACGGTCGCGGCGGCGGCACTAGCCGCCTGCGTCAGTGCGCCCGCAGCCCCCGACTGGCAAACGAACGCCCACGCTGCCCTGGCCGGCTACAGCCAGGCCTACCTCAGCGGCAAGGGCCGCCTCGCTGACGGCGAATTCGCCCGCGCCCGCCGGGAACTCGCGCGTACCGGCCGACCGGATCTGCTCGCCCGCGCCGAGTTGACCCGCTGTGCGCTGCGCGTCGCCAGCCTCGATGCCGAGCCCGGCAATGTCTGCCCGGGATTCTCGGATCTGGTGGACGGCGCCACCGCCGAGGAGAAGGCCTACGCCGACTTCCTTGCCGGTCGGCCTGCCCCTGCCGCGCTGCTGCCGCCGAGCTATCGCCACCTCGCCGCCGCGGACGGCCGATCGCTGGCGGCGATCGAGTCACCGCTGCCACGCCTGATCGCGGCCGGCGTCCTCTTGCGCCAGGGCAAGCTGTCAGCGCACGACGTCGACCTGGCCGTCGACACGGCCTCCGCCCAAGGCTGGCGCCGCCCGCTGCTCGCCTGGCTTGGCGTGCAGGCCACCGTGGCCGAGAAACGCGGCGACCTCGCCGCAGCGAGGAAGGCCAGATGGCGGATCGAACTGGTCGGAGGGCAGCCGTAGCGATGCCGCCGGGTGGCCTGGTGGGCACGGTCAGACCCGGCAGCGGGTATAATGCGAGGCTCATCGATCAAGCGAGCCACACCACCATGGAAGCCGAACAACTCAACAGCATCGAAAACCGCATCGCCGACGTCGGCGAGCGTGCCGGCGAACTGCGGAGGTATCTTTGACTACGATCACAAAGCCGATCAGCTGAAGGCGGTCGCGCGCGAACTCGAGGATCCGAAGGTCTGGGACAACGCCGACCGCGCGCAGGAACTCGGCCGCCAGAAGCGCTCGCTGGAAAATGTCGTGCTGACCCTCGACCGCGTCGCCGACGGCCTGCGTGACGCCGGCGAGCTGTTCGCCATGGCCCGCGATGAAGGCGACGACGACACGCTGCAGGCGGTCCTCGCCGACATCGACGGCATCGAGAAGGAAGTCGCCGCGCTCGAGTTCCGGCGCATGTTCAACAACCCGGCCGACCCGCTCAACTGCTTCCTCGACATCCAGGCCGGTGCCGGCGGCACCGAGGCGCAGGACTGGGCGGCGATGCTGCTGCGCATGTACCTGCGCTACGCCGAGCGCAAGGGTTACGCGGTCGAGGTGCTCGAGGAATCCGAAGGCGAGGTCGCCGGCATCAAGACGGCGAGCATCCGCATCTCCGGCGATTACGCCTACGGCATGCTGCGCTCGGAAACCGGCATCCACCGCCTGGTGCGCAAGTCGCCGTTCGACTCGAACGCCCGCCGCCATACCAGCTTCTGCTCGGTGTCGGCCTACCCCGAGATCGACGATTCCTTCGCCGTCGAGATCAACCCGGCGGACCTGCGCATCGACACCTACCGTGCCTCCGGCGCCGGCGGCCAGCACATCAACAAGACCGATTCGGCGGTCCGCATCACGCACCTGCCGAGCAACATCGTCGTCCAGTGCCAGAACGACCGCTCGCAGCACCGCAACCGCGCGGAAGCCATGGCGATGCTGAAGTCGCGCCTCTACGAGGCCGAGATGCGCAAGCGGCAGGCCGAGCAGCAGAAACTCGAGGACGCCAAGTCCGACATCGGCTGGGGCCACCAGATCCGCTCCTACGTCCTCGACCAGTCGCGCATCAAGGATCTGCGCACCAATGTCGAGGTCGGCAACACCCAGGGCGTGCTCGACGGCGACCTCGACCAGTTCATCGAAGCCAGCCTCAAGCAGGGAGTCTGAGCCGTGCCACCCGGACTGCCGCGAAGAGCGGGCAGCGCTGGCGCGGCGACCCGCACCGCATTCCACTGATCGCGAGAAAGCCGCAGACCATGCCCCAGCCCGACCAGCCACAGCACAACCCGCCCGAAGCCCCGGCACAGGACGAAAACCACATCATCGCCGAACGCCGCGCCAAGCTCGCCGAACTGCGCCAGTTCGGCCCGGCCTACCCGAACGATTTCGCGCGCGAGAACACCGCCGGCAAGATCAACGAGTTCTACGACGGCAAGCGCAGCGAAGAGCTGGCAGAAACGCCGGTCGAGGTCCGCGTCGCCGGCCGCATCATGCTCAAGCGGGTGATGGGCAAGGCGTCGTTCGTCACGCTGCAGGATCTCTCGGGCCGCATCCAGGCCTACGTCAGCCGCGACGACATCGGCGGGGAAGCCTACTCGGCGTTCCGGCGCTGGGACATGGGCGACATCATCGGCGTCGTCGGCACCCTCTTTCGCACGCGCACCGGCGAACTGACGATCCGCAGCACGGCGATCCGGCTGCTGACGAAGTCGCTGCGGCCGCTGCCGGAAAAGTTCCACGGCCTCACCGACCAGGAACAGAAGTACCGCATGCGCTACGTCGACCTGATCACCAGCGAACAGTCGCGCTTCACCTTCGCCGTCCGCAGCCGCATCGTTCAGTCGATCCGCAGCTACATGGTGCACCATGGCTTCCTCGAGGTTGAGACGCCGATGATGCACCCGATCCCCGGTGGCGCGACCGCACGGCCGTTCCAGACGCACCACAACACGCTCGACATGGATCTCTTCCTGCGCATCGCGCCCGAGCTCTACCTCAAGCGGCTGGTCGTCGGCGGCCTGGAGAAGGTCTTCGAGATCAACCGCAACTTCCGCAACGAGGGCATCAGTCCGCGCCACAACCCCGAGTTCACGATGATGGAGTTCTACGAGGCGTACTCGGAGTACCGCCAGTTGATGGACTTCACCGAAGGGCTGCTGCGCCAGAGCGCGCGCGAGGCGCTCGGCTGCGAGGTCTTCGAATACCAGGGCCGCCCACTCGATTTCGCACGCCCCTTCGCCCGCCTGACGATCGTCGACGCGATCCGCCAGAGCCATCCAGGCTTCAGCGTCGAGCAACTGACCGACGCCGCCTGGCTGCGCGACCGGCTGCGCGCGATGAAGGTCGACTGTGCCCCCACTGCCGGCCTCGGCGCGCTGCAACTGCAGCTCTTCGAGGAGACGACCGAAGCCGACCTCTGGCAGCCGACCTTCATCATCGACTACCCGGCCGAGGTCAGTCCGCTGGCCCGACGCAGTGACCGCAACCCGGAGATCGCCGAGCGCTTCGAGCTGTTCATCGCCGGACGCGAGATCGCCAACGGCTTCTCCGAACTCAACGACCCGGAAGACCAGGCGGCGCGCTTCCTCGAGCAGGCGCGGGCGAAGGAGGCCGGCGACGAGGAGGCGATGTACTACGACGCCGATTACGTGCGGGCGCTCGAGTACGGTCTGCCGCCGACCGCCGGCTGCGGCGTCGGCATCGACCGCCTGGTGATGCTGCTCACCGACGCGGCGAACATCCGCGACGTCATCCTCTTCCCGCAGATGCGCCCGGAATAGGAGCGCGGCGGGCAGGCAGCCACGCGACAACCGATGGACCGCCACGCGATCGTCATCGGCGCCGGCCTCGCCGGCAGCAGCGCCGCCGAACGGCTGGCGGCGCGCGGCTGGCGGATCAGCCTGGTCGAGCGCGCGGCGACATCTGGCGCGGGCGCCTCGGGCAACCTTGCCGGCGTCCTGCGGCCGCTGCCGTCGGTCGACGACAACCGCCTGGCGCGGCTGACACGTGCCGCTTTCGAATACGCCCTCACCCACTTGCAGGCGCTCACCACTGCCGGCCTGCCGCTGCGCTGGGGGCAGACCGGAGTCCTCCACCTGGCACGCGACGAGCGCCACGCGGCCACGCAGCAGCGCGTCGTCACCGAGCAGGAGCCTGCCAGCGCTTACCTGCGCTGGGTCGCGCGCGAGGCCGCCAGCGAACTCGCCGGCTGGCCGGTGGCCGACGGCGGCTGGTGGTTTGCCGGTGGCGGCTGGGTCGATCCGGCTTCGCTGTGCCGCGCCAACCTCGCCCGCCACGGCGCCGCCGTGGTGCCGCACTACCGGCGTGCCGTCGAGCGCATCGAGCACGCTGCCGGCTGCTGGCGATGCTTCGCCGGCAGCGGCGAAACCATCGCCGCGGCGCCGATCCTGGTCCTCGCCAACGCCGGCGACGCCCGCCGTTTCGCTGCCACCAGCCACCTGCCGCTGCGCACGGCGCGCGGTCAGGTGTCGCACCTGCCCGCCACCGCCGGCTCGGCGCCGGCAGTCGTCGTCTGCCGCCTAGGCTACGTGACGCCGGCGATCGACGGCCTGCGCTGCGCCGGCGCCACCTTCGCGGTGGACGACGACGAAGCCGGGCTGCGCGCCGCCGATCACGCGGAGAACCTGGCGCGGCTCGAATTCATCCTGCCCGGCTACAGCCGGCACATCGACGCCGCAGGACTCGGCGGTCGCGTCGGCTTCCGCCCGCTGTCGCCCGACCGCCTGCCGATGATTGGTGCCGTCGCCGATGCGGCAGCGCTCGACGGCCAAGGCGCTGCCGCCACCCTCGCCGACCTGCGCCGCGTCCCCGGCCTGTTCGTGGTCAACGGCTTCGGTGCCCGTGGCATCGTCTGGTCGGCACTCGCCGGCGAACTGCTCGCCTGCCTGATCGAACGCAGCCCGCCAGCGCTCGCCGCCGATCTCGTCGCCGCCGTGGACCCCGGTCGTTTCCTGCTGCCTCGCCAGCGGCAGCGCCTGCGCACCGGCGGCCCACAGCGTCGGGGCAGTGCGCCGGAGCGTGGCGATGACTGAAGGACGCCCGCCGGCCGCGATGGGCTTCAGCTTCCACTACAGCGAGAGCGAGGATCGCATCGCCCTGCATGCACCGACCGAGGGCGACGAAACCGTCGTCTGGCTGACGCGCCGGATGACCGCCGGCCTGCTGGTGGCACTGGCGACGCTGATCGCGCGCAGCAACCCGGACGCCTTGCGCACCCCCGAGCACGCCGCCGACATCCTCGGCTTCGAGCACCAGAATGCGCTCGTCGTCGCCAGTGGTGGCCAGGGACTCAGGCTGCAGGCCAGCAGGTTGCCGAAGAAACTGCCGCTGCGCCTCGTCGAGCACATCGAACTCAGCGCGCTGACGAACGGTCGTGGGCGCATCGCGCTGCGCGCCGGCGACAACCGCCTCAGCCTCGAGCTGCCGCGCGAGAACCTGCACCTGCTCTACGATCAGGTGCTGGGCCTGGCGAAGCACGCGCGCTGGAATCTCGAACTCGGCGAACCTTGGCAGGCCTCTCCGGCGACCGGGGACAGTCAGCCGCGCGTCACGCACTGAGGGACACGCCGGCCGTCGCCAGACTCCAGCCGCCGGCCGGCGGCGGGCCAGGAAAGGCACGCTGCAACCCGCTTCAGCCGCTCGGCGGCAGCGTGGCGAAGACGCCGGCCCGCGCATTGTCGCTGACCGCCCGCGCAGCCGGATGGGTCAGCCGCCGCTCGGCTGAAATGAGAAAGAATCGCTCGCGCAGCTCCTCCGTCTCGCCGAGCCTGACGACCCGGTAGTGCGCGGTCACGTCCGGCACGCTCGCCGCTGGTGTCGGGAAGACGCCGGCGCCAGCTTCACCGAAAGCCTTCAGCAGAGCGCTGTCGTCGAATTCGCCGACGATGCGCAGCCGCTTCCCGTGCCGTTCCAGCCAGCGCGGCAGCGTTCCGTGCAGCGTGCTGTCGCGCCCGGGCAGGAGCAGCGGCGCGCCATCGAGGCAATCCGGGAAACCACCCGTCAGTCGCGCAGCGAGCGCCGGTGCGGCCATGAAAGCCACGCCCGATTCGCCGAGCGGATGGCTGTAGCCCTTGATCTCCGTGCCCGGCGGCAACGGACGGTCGGCCAGCACCATGTCGAGGCGGTGGATCGCCAGGTCGGCCAGCAGACGCTCCAGCCGGTCCTCCTGGCAGATCAGGCGCGCGGCTGCCGGAAGTTCGAGCACCGGCGCCAGCAGGCGATGGGCGATGAACTTCGGCACGACATCGGCGATGCCGACGCGGAAGGTGATGAAGCGCCCATCGCTGCCGTTCTTCAGCAGGTCTTCCAGCTCCGCCCCGGTCTGGAAGATTTCCTCGGCGTAGGAGAGCGCCAGCTTGCCGGTCTCGGTCAGTTCCAGGCGGCGCCCGACGCGCCGGAACAGCGCCACGCCGAGCCGTTCCTCGAACTGGGTGATCTGCCCGGAGAGCGTCTGGGGCGTCAGGTGCAGTCGCTCCGCAGCGCGGCTGACGCCACCCGAGCGGGCGACACTGACGAAGTAATGCAAATGCCTGTAGTTGATCACAGGGCTTCCTTTCATTCGCTTTTTTCGATCATATCGCATCGTTATATCTGTTTGTATCGAATATTGGACGCCCCCATAATCCGCCTGTCTTCTGCCAACACCGACCGAGGAACACCATGAACCTGCAAATCCAGGCGAACGACTTCGCCCTCACCGATGGGCTGCGGCAGCATGTGGCGACGCGCCTCGCCTGTGCCCTGAACCATGGCCAGGAGGTCGTCACGCGCGTCGTCGTGCGTCTTGCCGATGTCAATGGCCCGCGCGGCGGCGAGGACAAGAGCTGCAGCATCGAAGTGCGCCTCAAGGGCGCTCCTGCCCTGCTGGTCGAGGATACCCAGAGCGACCTCTACGTCGCCGTCGATCGCGCCGCCGGGCGCATCGGCCGCACGCTCGACCGCTACCTGGCCCGGAGACGTCAGGCTGCCGTGGGTGCAGGCGGCCAGCAGGCACCGTCCAGCGAGGAAACGCCATGACCGTACCGTTCGTGCCAACCCCGAGCGTACTGCGTCGCGATACCTGGCTGGCATCAACCGGGGCAGCCATGACTGTCGTCGTGCCGCCGATCCGGTCGGCACTGTCGGGCCTCGGCCTCTGGCGAAAGTCCGCGGCACGTGACCGCGACGGGATCATGCCGCCGATGCGCGGCAACACGCGGCGGCCGGCATGAGCGCCAGCGTCGACACGTTCGCCAGCGGCCCGATGTGGGCCGGCTTCATCGTCTTCGTGCTCGGCATGCTGGCACTCGACCTGTTCGTCTTCGGTGGCCGCAAGGCGCACCGCGTATCGGTCCGCGAGGCGCTCGCCTGGGTGATCGCCTGGGTCTGCCTCGCACTCGCCTTTGCCGGCCTGCTCTGGTGGTATCTGCACGGTACCCAGGGGGCCGAGGTGGCGCAGCGCAAGACGCTCGAGTTCCTCGCCGGCTACCTGATCGAACAATCGCTTTCGGTCGACAACATGTTCGTCTTCGTCATGATCTTCAGCTACTTTGCGGTGCCACCGGAGCTGCAGCGCCGCGTGCTGCTGTACGGCGTTCTCGGCGCCATCGTCATGCGCGCCGGCATGATCCTCGCGGGAGTCTGGCTGGTATCGGAGTTCGCCTGGGTGCTGTACGTCTTCGGCGCCTTCCTGGTGATCACCGGCATCAAGATGCTGATCTTCGCCGACCATGAGCCCGACCTCGAGAAGAACCCGCTGCTGCGCTGGCTGCGCGGGCATCTGCGCATCACGCCGGGCTTCCACGGCGAATCCTTCTTCGTCCGTCAGAACGGCATCCTCTGGGCGACGCCGATGTTCCTCGTACTGATCCTGATCGAGGCCAGCGACCTGGTGTTCGCGGTCGACAGCATCCCGGCGATCTTCGCCGTCACCACCGACCCCTTCATCGTCTTCACTTCGAACATCTTCGCCATCATGGGCCTGCGCGCGCTGTACTTCCTGCTTGCCGACATGGCGGACCGCTTCCACCTGCTGAAGTACGGACTCGCCCTGGTGCTGGTCTTCATCGGCGGCAAGATGCTGGCGGCGCCGTGGTTCCACATGCCCATCCAGTGGTCGCTGGCGATCGTTGCCACGACGATCCTGATTTCGGTCGTGGCCAGCCTGGCCCTGTCGAAACCCAGGGCGACAGCAACAGGAGAATCACCATGAGCCAAGCGATCGACGTTCCCGCGCCTGCGGGTTGCGAGCGCGACGCCGATGGCCGTCTCGTCGGCCTGGTTTTCGACAGTGCGCCACCGCTGCCGGCGCCGACCGACAATCCCTGGCTGGTCGCCGTCGACGGTTCGGACAACGCGTTGCGCGCCGTCGCCCATGCCGCCCGGCAGTCCGGAGCGATGACCGCCTGCGCGCTGCACCTCGTCAGCGTCCAGCCCTGGCTCAGCCGGGAAGCGGCGGCAGCCGAACTCGCGCAGCGGGCCTGGCATACCACCGCGCGCGCACGCTCGCTGCTCGACGCGCACGGCCAGCCGTGGCGACTGCATGTGGCGATGGGCGAGGCCGCCGAACGGATCGCTGCTCTGGCCGGGCGCCTCGATTGTTCCGTCGTCGTCATCGGCGGTCGCGGGCTGGGTTTCAGCGAAAGCCTGCTGCGCGCTGCGGTGGCCAACAAGCTGGTGCACCTCTGTCCATGCCCGCTGCTGCTGGTACCGTGAGCACGCCGTCCGGGCAGGCGCCGGCTCCGGCAACATCTCCGGCGAACGGACAAGCGACCCGACAACATGTCACGCGCCAAACCGGCCAGCGCAGCAAGGCATCCCCGCAGCCGCGCATCGACCGCGCGCCGGGTCGCCGTGACGCTACCGTCACGTCGCCGAAATCGCCATGAGATCGAACATGAAGACGCTCCCTGACGGCGACAGACGCCAGCGCGTGCGCACCTGGATCGAGCAGCCGCGTGTGCAGAACGCCATCATCGGCCTGATCCTGGTCAATGCCGCCCTGCTCGGCCTGGAAACCTCGACCAGCGCGATGGCAGCGGCGGGCGGCCTGATCGTCGGGCTCGACCGAGCCATCCTGGCGGTGTTCGTCGGCGAGATCGCCCTGCGCCTCTACGCCCACCGCGCGGCGTTCTGGCGCGACCCCTGGAGCGTCTTCGACTTCGCCGTGGTCGCCATCGCGCTGCTCCCGGCAACCGGTCCACTCGCCGTCCTGCGCGCGTTGCGCGTGTTGCGGGTGCTGCGCCTGCTGACGATGGTGCCTTCGACGCGGCGCGTCGTCGGTGCCTTGCTGGCGGCGATTCCGGGGCTCGGGTCGATCGCCATGGTGCTGCTGATCGTGTACTATGTCTTCGCGGTGATTGCCACCAAGCTGTTCGCGGCGACCCACCCGGAATGGTTCGGGGATCTCGGCCGCTCGCTGTATACCCTCTTCCAGATCATGACCCTGGAGAGCTGGTCGATGGGCATCGCCCGGCCGGTGATGGAGAACGTCCCCTACGCCTGGCTCTTCTTCATCTGCTTCATCCTGGTGGCGACCTTCACCATGCTCAACCTGTTCATCGCCATCATCGTCAACGCCATGCAGAGCTACACCAAGGCGGAGCAGCGCGACACGAAACGGGCCGTGGAGGCTGCGCGCGAGCACATCGAGGCCGACCTGCACGCCGAGATGCGCAGCCTGCGCAACGAAATCCGCGCCCTGACATCGCTGCTCTCCGGCGACGCAACCAACCCGCCCGCGCTGGCGCCGGACCGCACGGCCAGCGAAAAGCGATGAAACAGGGACAGCAACCCCGTCTTATTCCTCACTCCGACACCACGCCGGTGATCATGTCTGAGCCCGCATCGCGCTCCCATCCCGACGACAAGCTGCCCTGGCACGCCCGAACCGCGACAGCGGCGGCCAGCGACCTGGGTGTCGAGCCTGCAGCCGGCCTCGGCGCCACTGAAGCGGCGGCCAGGCTCGCCCGCGACGGTCCCAACCAGCTTGCCAGCAAGGCACCGCGCCCGGCGTGGAAGAAGTTCCTCGACCAGTTCCGCAATTTCCTCGTCATCGTGCTGCTCGGCGCTGCCGTGCTGGCCGCAGTGCTGGGCGATCTCAACGACGCCGCCGTCATCGCCATCGTCGTGATCCTCAACGCGACGCTGGGTTTCCTGCAGGAGCACCGCGCCGAAGCGGCTCTGGCGGCGCTGAAGAACATGCTCGCACCGATCGCGCGCGTGCGCCGTGACGGGCAGATGGCGCAGATCGCTGCGGTCGAACTCGTGCCGGGCGACATCCTGCTGCTCGAAGCCGGCGACCGCATCCCGGCCGATGCGCGCGTGCTCGACGCGCATGCGGCCGAGGTGGCGGAGGCCGCGCTCACCGGCGAGTCGCAAGCGGTGGCGAAGAGTCCCGAGGCGGTCGCGGCAGCTACGGCGCTGGCCGAACGGCGCGGCATGGTGTTCATGAACACCGTCGTGACGCACGGCCGCCTGGAAGCGGTCGTCACCGCCACCGGCATGCGTACCGAAATGGGCATGATCGCCGGCATGCTGGCCGACTCCGCCGAATCCGCGACGCCCTTGCAGGTGCAGCTCGACAGGCTCGGCAAACGGCTGGCAGCGATCGCCGGCGGCGTCGTCACCCTGATCTTCGTCATCGGCATCGTGCGCGGCGACGCCCTCTTGCAGACCGCGATGACGGCAATTGCGCTCGCCGTGGCGGCAATTCCCGAAGGCTTGCCAGCGGTGGTGACGGTCACTCTGGCGCTGGGCATGCACCGCATGGCCAGGCGCCACGCCATCGTCAAGAAACTGGCGGCGGTGGAGACGCTGGGCTGTACGACGGTGATCTGCTCCGACAAGACCGGCACGCTCACGCTGAACCAGATGACGGCGCGCCGCCTCCATTGCCTCGGCCGCCGCTTCGCCGTCGACGGCGCAGGCTACGGCGGCGCCGGCAGCATCCGGCCGGAGGACGGTCAGGGCGCACCCGATTGGGTACCGCTGCTGGCGCCAGCCGCGCTGTGCTCCGACAGCCGCATTCACGATGGCGAGTTGGTCGGCGACCCGACCGAGGGCGCGCTGCTGGCGCTGGCGGCGAAGGCTGGCCTGGACCTCGAGGAACTCGCCCGACGCAGCCCGCGCGTCGCCGAAATCCCCTTCGACTCGGCGCATAAGTTCATGGCCACTTTCCACCACGATGGCGCCGTCGTGCGCATGTGGATCAAGGGCGCGCCCGACGTGCTGCTCGCACGCGCTCGCCGACACCTCGCCGCGAGTGGCGAGATGGCCATCGACAACGCCGCCCGCGCCGCCTTCACGTCCGAGAACGCCGCCCTTGCCGAGAACGCGATGCGCGTGCTGGCCCTTGCCGGAAGGACCATTCCGGCCGCCGACTTCGACCCGGACGGCGACCTGATGCGCTGGACCGACGATCTGACCCTGATCGCCCTGATCGGCATCATCGACCCGCCGCGCCCGGAGGCGAAGGAAGCCATCCGCGTCTGCCAGGCCGCCGGCATCGCGGTGAAAATGATCACCGGCGACCACCCGGCAACCGCCGCTGCCATCGCGCGCGACCTCGGCCTGAGCGGCGAGGCGCGCGAAGGGCGCGAGATCGAGGGGCTTTCCGGCGCGGCGCTGAGCGAGATGGTCGAAGCCACGGCCGTCTTCGCCCGCGTCGCACCCGAGCACAAGTTGCGCATCGTCGAGGCGCTGCAGGCGCGCGGCCACGTCGTCGCGATGACCGGCGACGGCGTCAATGATGCACCGGCGCTGAAGGCCGCCGACATCGGCGTCGCCATGGGCATCACCGGAACCGACGTCACCCGGGAAGCTGCCACCATGGTGCTGACCGACGACAATTTCGCCAGCATCGTCCGCGCGATCGAAGAGGGACGCACCATCTACGACAATATCGTCAAGTTCGTGCGCTTCCAGTTATCGACCAACATCGGCGCCATCCTTACCGTGCTCGGCGCACCGCTGTTCGGCATGCCGACACCCTTCACCGCGATCCAGATCCTCTGGGTCAATATCATCATGGACGGCCCGCCGGCCATGACGCTCGGTGTCGAGCCGGCGCGCCCCGGCATCATGCACGGCGCGCCCCGCGCCGCCGATGCCCACATCCTGAGTGGCGCGCGCCTCTGGCGCCTGGGCCTCTACGGCCTGACGATGGCGGCCGGTACGCTCGCCGCCTACGCCTGGGGTGCACATGCGGGAAGAGGCGGCGGCAGCGGCCACGCCTACGCCGTGACGCTGGCCTTCACCACCTTCGTCCTGTTCCAGTTCTTCAACATCTTCAATGCCCGCGCCGAGTTCGGAACCGCCTTCAATCGCCAGTTCTTCACCAACGGCAAGCTCTGGCTGGCACTCGCCGGCGTCGTCGCCCTGCAGGTGGTCGCCGTGCATTGGGGGCCGGCTCAGGCGGTATTCGACACCGTCGACCTGAGCCTCAACGACTGGCTGCTGGCGACGGCGATCGCGTCGACTACCCTGCTGCTCGAAGAGGGGCGCAAGCTGTTGCTCGTGATCGGCGGCGCTCTGCCGGCAAAGCTGAAAAACGCACGCGGCCGGACGTAGGCTGGAACATGGACATCCGCCCGATTCACACCGATACCGACTACAAGGCTGCCCTGCGCGAGCTATCGGCATATTTTGATGACGAACCGGAACCGGGCACACCGGATGGAGATCGGTTCGAGGTGCTGTTGACGTTGGTCGAAGCCTACGAAGCCAGACACTTCCCCATCGACCTTCCCGATCCGGTGGAAGCCATCAAGTTCCGCATGGAGCAGGCCGGGCTGACAGCGAAGGATCTGGTTCCAGCCACAGACAACCTGATCTCGGCGCCATGACGCCTGCGCAAGTGGCGTCATGAATCCGCGGTAAGTCATGGGGTTAGCGCCGGGATCAGGCACTGGAGAGGATTTCTGCTCAGGAGCGGGGCAGATATTGCGAAGATACCGCTGAAGGCGGATAGTCGAGTTTTTCTGGCGCGACGCCGACCTTGCGGGAGAATCCGATGCCCCAATTGCTCTTGCCGATCTTTCCTGATGCGGTGACGCCGATCAAGGGCCTGCTGTCTGTCGGGAAGGAGGACGGGCGAGTCGTGTATTTCCACGGCGTCCTGCCGGTGTTCAGTCATGCGCAGGAGGATTTGGCGACCTTCCGGATGATCACGGCGCAAT
>JAGFNJ010000020.1 GCA_017592775.1 Candidatus Accumulibacter conexus
ACTTGAGCCCGTACAGATCGAGCTTGACCGAACTCCACGAGTGCGTCTCGCGCAGGTCGGTGAAGTAATCCAACAGGTCGGTCTCGCTCAGATCGTCGATCTGATGATCGAAGTAGTCTCCCACCCGGCGGATGGCGCGCGCATACGCCTCGATCGTCTTCGGCTGCAAGCCCTTGAGCTTCAGGTGCTGCAGTTGCAGTGCGCAGTTCCGGTCAAGACCGGTCGTTGCGAGAGCTGACAGGTCTTCCATCTTGCGGTAACCTCGCTTTCGTCATCAACATCCCTCGGGGGAGGGGCGAGGTCACACCTTGACTTCAACACGACTGCAGCGCCGCCGTTTCCTCCGCGCAGCGCCGGTGATTTCAGAAGTTTGGCTCCTGATCACGGGGACACGCCATGCCGATCATCTCGATGTTCTACGGCATCATCATTCGGATGTACATGCTCGACAGCAAGCATCACAATCTGGAACACATCCACGCCAGATATGGTGAATTCGAGGCATCGATCGGCATTGAAGACGGCGAAGTCCTTGCCGGGGAATTGCCGCGCAAGCAGTTGCGCCTAGTGCAAGCATGGATCGAACTGCACCGCGATGAACTGATGGCCGACTGGGAACTTGCTGCCAGTGGAGAGAATCCCTACAAAATCGATCCCCTTTGAGGATGCTGCCATGTATTGGGACGTAGTCAGTGTTAAACCGCTTTCCGATTATCGTCTGTACGTTGAAATCGCCGATGGCCGACGGGGCATTTTCGACGTCAAGCCGTACCTGGATCACGGCGTATTTCGGGAATTGCGTAATCCAGAGTATTTCAAACAGGTAGGGATCGTTTTTGGTGCCGTGACCTGGCCTCACGAGCAGGACATCGCACCCGAGACCTTGGGGGCAGAGCTTGTTCCGGACAGTTCCGCGCATAACGAAGCGCTCCAGGGGGATCCGCCGCAAGCGGCGCATCCCTGAGCTTCGACGTCCGGCGTCATGCAAAACTCGGATATGCACCAACGTAAGGCTGTTGAGGAAGTTTTCCGCCGGATTGGGCGCAACATTGCGAATTTCCAGGCATTAGAGCGGGCTCTAAAATCACTTCTTCCTACCCTGTCAGTTGAAGGAGCTGGCTCAAAGATCCAGCCGAATAAGAAGCTACATGAGAAGGCTTTGCGTAAGCAAAGCCTTGGAAGTCTTGCTGACACTTTACACGAAACCATCTTCCAAAAGCCGACGGAGCAAAGTCTAGAAGGGCCTCTTGACCAAGACGAAGGACCGAGGTTCCTGTTCGGGTTCTACCGCGAAGCAAGCCCGGATTATGTTCGTGCCTTCAAGCGGCGCTGGAACTCGCTTGTGCGTGAGAGAAATAACCTAGTGCATCGACAGCTATCAGAATACGACCTGACTCAAGACGCGGAATGTGAGCGGTTCTGCATCTATCTTGAACAGCAGCACGGTCGAATCAACATGATGGCGGAAGACTTGAAGTCCCTAGATTCCCATAGGGTAATGCTTTCTAAGTCGTTTGCTGAGTTCCTGATGTCCAAAGATGCGGACAAGTTCTTTGAGACCGACGAAGATGACGCCTAAGGCGGTCGAGCGAACGCGGGCACCATCGGCCCGCGCCGCCGACCTCTTTCGTTAGATCGGTAGGCAGCCCGTGTAAGGGGCAATTTGGAGACCTTCATGCAATACATACCCCCTACTAATGTTTTTGCGCACGCAAGGAGAATGATTGTGAGCAAGAAGATAGTTGCATATGTCCTGATAGCTAGCTTTATGCTGCTTCCAGCGGTTGCGAAAGGTTACTCTATTTATGGCACGACATTGGATATACAGCCCAATGCGTTAATAACAACACAGGATACAGTTTCTGCTGTACTAGGGGGCGAGTTCCCATCGACCGGCTATTGCGGCTCCACAAACCCCTGCGGCACCACGGTGACAATCAATGGATTCAACATTGATATTGATTTCCGTTCTAGGGCTCCAGCAGGCTTTGCGTTAGACGTGCTGGTTCCATTCTCATTTACTGCAAGTCTTGGACATTTAAGTCCCGGCACATATCTAGCAAACGCATACTTTTATGTCGATGATACCCTGCTTAATGTTGTCAGTCCGCCTTCGAAAAACCTGGTAGCCAAGTCGTTTACAGTATCAGCCATACCTCTTCCCGCATCGCTATGGTTGGTTGTGATGGGTTTGTTGGCCATTTTCTGCATCTGGCGCGCTCGAAGCTGAGCGGCCACACTTCTCCCCTGGAACTGCTCGACCCGCTCACTTGAGCCACCACCAGTGACGCTGGCCGAGGTCTTCCGCCGGCACGGGCTGGCGTACCTCCCAGCCACGTCCTGTCGTTGGCCAGGGCGAAGACGCGTGCATGTGCACGCCCTGATTGCCGTTGGGGCGCTGACGCCCACCGAGGAATGGCAGTCGCCAAGGCGAGGCTTCCTGTTTCCGGTCCGGGCGCTGTCGCGGGTCTTCCGCGGCAAGTTCATCGCCGCGCTGGGCGAGGCCCGAGGCGCGGACCAGTCGTTGGCCGAAGCGCTGACCGACGGCCAGGTCTGGCGCGCCCTGTGCCAGCAGTTGCTGCGGCACGACCGGGTGGTCTACGCGAAACAGCCGCTCGGTGGGCCGGAGCAGGTGCTCGACTACCTCGCTCGCTACACGCATCGGGTGGCGATCTCGAACGAGTGTCTGGTCGGGATGGACGAGACCGCAGTCCGCTTCCACGTGCGGTGGGGTGCTGCTTCATGGACGCAGTGGCCAGAACGGTCGTGATCGGCCGGGGGGGCGCCCGGGCACTGGTGGGCGACGCGCTCGGTCTGGTCGTGAGCCTTTCGATCGCCGACACCCTGGCGCCTTGCGTGCGGAGATGGCCAACGGTCAGGTCGACGCGTGCAGTACGAACGTCGATGCCGGCCTCGAGCGGGTCGGCGCCTGGGTGAATCGTGTCTGGCGCCAAGGGTCAAAGGACCGGTCCGTGGCCTTCCAGGTCTGGGTCAACGGCACCCAGGACGCGGCGTGTGCGCAACGCCGGGGCACGAGCGGGAAGAAACGTTCTCCATCACCGACACCATCGCACCTGTATCTGCTAGACTTAGTCCGCTGACTTGACCAACAAGGAGGGTTGCCATGGCGCTGATTGTCAACGTGCACGATGCCAAGACGAATTTTTCTCGCCTGCTGGAACAGGCCCACGGCGGGCAGGAAATCGTGCTGGCGAAGGCGGGCAAGCCCTATGCACGGCTGGTGCCGTTGGCACCAGGGGCGGCTGCGCGTTTGCCTGGGCGGTTGGCCGGGCGAATCGACGCGACGTTTTTCGAACCCCTGCCAGACGACGAGCTGAAGAGCTGGGAGGGCAAATGAAGTACTTGCTCGACACGCACGCGCTGCTCTGGTGGTGGACCGACGATCCGCAGTTGTCGACCCTTGCTCGCGCGTGCATCCAGAACGAAGCCAATACCGTTCTGGTCAGCGCCGCGAGCGCCTGGGAAATTGCCACCAAGCATCGGCTGGGAAAACTGTCGCTGGCGGGTGAGGCTGTGGCGCGGTTCAACGAATTGGTCGAACTCGACGCGTTTGAACATTTGCCGGTAACCTACCTGCATGCCTTGCGGGCAGGTGCACAGGCCGCCGAGCACCGTGACCCATTCGACCGGATGCTGGCCGCGCAGAGCGAACTGGAAGGTGTGCCGCTGATCAGCTGCGACACTGCGTTTGCGTCCTTTCGCGTGCAGACGGTGTGGTGAGGGCTGGGGCGGAGCGGAAGGCCGGGCAGCATGCCTGACGAATGCGCACAAGCACCGGCGAGCCCTGCTGCGGGAACCATCGTGGTCGACCGGCAGGAAGCGGCGGGAGCTGCAAACGACGTTCACTGCGCTGCGGGCCCGATCGCGGGCGCCACGCCGGAAGATGCGCGGCTTTGCTGCGCGGAAACGTTCTGCTGCTTCGCGGATGCCGCCGGCGCTGTCACCGCCGGCGGCATCCGCCGGCCGACCCCGGAGCGTCTGCCCGTCGGTCCGCTGACCAACTTCGGGAATACGGGTGAGGTGGCGCTGGCCGTTCCGATCAGCGTCCCCGCGGCCTCCGTGGTAGGCGAGCCGCTGCTGCTGGCCCGGGGCGCGCTGGTTGGTCTACGAGGAAGTGCGCACTGCCGAATCGGCGACGCGGGGGCATACGGGCAGCGCTCCCCGAGACCGCGGGCCAGGAGGCCGCCAGCGACCGTGTACTCTTCGTTCAGCCTGCCCGGACTCAGCGCGTCGACGCGGCACCTGCTCCGGCATCCGGCGGCCTTCGCGCTGCGGGGGCGCGCGCCAGCAGCACCGTCAGAACGGCGTGCAGGACGACCGCCGGCCAGAGCAGCGTGCCGGTCGAACTGCCGCTGACGCCGAGGTAGGCGAGATAGAGCGTGACGGCTGCGCTGTAGGCCAGCATGCCGACGCGCGGGGTGGCCGGCCAGCAGGCAAGTCCCAGTGCGATCAGGGCGATGCCGGCGACGCGGGTGACCGGTATGGCGATGCCGGACAGTTCCTCACCCAGCAACAGCCGCCCGACCAGCCCCGGGACGACCAGCAAGGCCAAGCCAGTTGATGCTTCACCGACTGCCGCGAGGATCATCGCCCCTTGCATGGCATGGCCGCGACAACGTGTTGGCGCTCGTTTCGACGGCCCGGTTTGCCTGGCCGATCGCCGTCAGCGTTGTTGCGCATTCTTGGCCGTGCCTGGCGTGGCCGCCGCGTGCTGCTCCGGTTCGAGTTTGAAGCTCAGCCTGTCGATCGTGCCGGTGAACTTGAACGGGGAGTCGTAGCGATACTCGATCAGCGCGACGCCGGTGCGCGTGTCGAGACCGACATCGAAGGTCTCGTCTTCGGCGAAGGTGATCGGGGTCGAATTCGCCATCGAGTTCCTCGACACTTCCTTGCCGTCCACGTACAGCACACCGGTTCCGCCCTTGCCGAGACCCGGTTCAGCGGACTTGAAGTCGAAGACGATCGTGTGCCTGCCCGGGCTCAGTTCAGGCCCCTCCCAGACGGTGCGCTTCAGGTCGAGCAGGTTGTAGAGGAAGACTACCTTGCCGCGGCCGATGCCGAGTTCGCCCTTGCTCAGGAACAGCCCATAGCCGCCAAAACGGCCACCCTGGGTGACGATCATGCCTTCGGCGCCCCCTGCAGGGATGGTGACCTCGGCGGTGATGGTGTACGACTTGTTCAGGATGTGTGGCGCCGTGCTGCCGGGCACGTTGGCCAGCGTGCCCGAGTAGGTGAACTCGGTGCGTCCGGCCGTCAGGCTGGGCTTCGGCGCGTTCCAGCGGGCGAGCGTCGTGTTGTCGAGCGGCAGGACGTTGTACTTGGCCGCCTCGAGGTAGAAGATGTTCTGCATCTGCTTGAGCTTGTCGGGCATCCTGGCCGCAAGGTCGTTGTTCTGCGTGGGGTCGTCCATCACGTTGTAGAGCTCCCACTTGTAGCCGGTGATCACATCCGGCGGCGGTTTGGTACTGAGTTCCCATGGCAGCGTCACTGGCGTCGTCGCCGCGACCCAGCCGTCATGGTAGATGGCACGGTTGCCAAGCATCTCGAAGTACTGCGTGGTGCGCCGGGTTGGCGCGTTGCCGTTGGCCTTGTTCCAAGTGTAGGTCAGGCTCGTGCCTTCGATCGGCAACTGCTTGATGCCGTCGATCGTCTCCGGCGCCGGGATGCCGGTGGCTTCGAGGATGGTCGGCACGATGTCGATGATGTGGTGGAACTGGCGGCGGATGCCGCCCGGGTCGCCGATGTGACCGGGCCACGAGATCGCCATGCCCTGCGCCGTGCCGCCGAAGTGCGACGGTACCTGCTTCATCCATTTGAACGGCGTGGCAAAGGCCCAGGCCCACGCCGCCGAGTAGTGCGGGAAGGTTCGCTCGGAGCCCCAGAACTCGTACCAGAGGAACTGGTCCTTGACCGGCACCGGGATGCCATTAAAGGTGGTGAACTCGTTGGGCGTGCCGTTGACCATGCCTTCGGCGCTCGGCCCGTTGTCGCCGCTGATGTAGATGATCAGCGTGTTGTCGAGCTGGCCCATGTCCTCGACGGCCTGGATGACACGGCCGATCTCGTAGTCGGCGTACGCCTGATAGGCGGCATAGACATTCGCCTGCTTGATGAAGAGCTTTTTCTCTTCCCAGCTCAGCGAATCCCAGCGTGGCAGCTTGGCCCCGCCGTAGATCTCCTGGCCATCCGGCCACGGCGTCAGCTGCGCGTTGGGTGGCATGATGCCCAGCCGCTTCTGGTTGGCGAAGATCGTCTCGCGAAGCTTCTCCCAGCCGTCGTCGAACAGATTCATCGCGCTGATCTTCTTGATCCACTCCGGCGTCGGATGGTGCGGCGCATGCGTGGCGCCGGGAACGTAGTAGACGAAGAAGGGCTTCTCCGGTGCCAGTGCCTTGAGCTGCTTCATGTACTGGATCGCCTCGTCGGCCATCGCCGTCTGCATGTTCCAGCCGGGATTGCCCTCAAAGGGGAAGATCGGCGTCGTGTTGCGGAACAGGTTCGGCTGCCACTGGCTGGCGTCGCCGCCGACGAAGCCGTAGAAGTACTCGAAACCCATGCCATTCGGCCACTGGTCGAACGGCCCGGCCTAGCTGTTGGCGAAGAAGGGCGTGTTGTGATCCTTGCCGAACCATGAGGTGGCGTAGCCGTTGTCCTTGAGGATGGTGCCGATGGTGCCCTTCTCGATCGGGATGATCGAGTCGTAGCCGGGGAAGCCGGTCGCGATCTCGCCGACGACGCCGAAGCCCACCGAGTGGTGATTGCGCCCGGTGATCAGTGCCGCCCGCGTCGGCGAGCACAGCGACGTGGAATGGAAGTTCGTGTAGCGCAGGCCGTTCTTGGCGATACGGTCGAGCGCCGGCGTCGGGATCACCCCGCCGAAGGTGCTGGGCGAGCCGAAGCCGTCGTCGTCGGTCATGATCAGCAGCACGTTGGGCGCGCGCTTCGGCGGCACCACACGGGGCGGCCACCATGGAGTCGATTCCGAGGCCCGCTGCTTGATCACCCCACCGAACTTCGGGTCGGGCGGCGGCAACTGCTTGCCGCTGATCGTCGTCGTGGCGCTGGCTGATCCTGGAATGCCGGTGACCTGCTGTGCCGATGCAAACCCCAGGCAGCCGAGGGTGGCGATCCCGGCAAGCGCCAGTCTGAGGAAGTACTCTTTCATTGCTGACTCCAACGGTCGGGTTGCGGAAGACGGGGAAGCATTCGTCGCGGCATTCCGGCAAGGCCTCCCCGGCCGTGTCCGAGCCCAGATGCGCTGATGAATGATCGTCCTGCGATTGTGTCAAGGTGTCGGATGAAGACCGGCGCTGCACGCAAGCCCCAATGATTCTGATCCGCGGCGGGGCCTTTTCCTAGGACAATCGACGACAGCAGGTGGACATCTGACGACATTCCGGCGATCATGCCCGCATGCACCAAGCCCCCCTGCTCGTCCGGGCCCGCGCTCTCACGGGCTTCGTCGAACTCGTCGACAGTCTCGGCGGCGACGCCGAAGGACTGCTCCGTGGCGCGGGAATGAGCACCCAGGCGCTCGCGCAACCGGAAGCGACGATCAGCATGTCCGGCGCCGTCGCCCTGCTCGAGAATGCCGCATCACGGCTCGCCGCCCCGGAATTTGGCCTGCTTCTGGCGCAACGGCAGGATTTTTCGGCCCTCGGCCCGATCGCATTGGTCGCCAGTCGCGCCGACACGGTGCGCGATGCGTTGCAGGCGATCGCACGCAATCTGCCGTATCACGTGGCACGCACCTCGCTGCGGATGGAAGCCGGTCCCGCCGCGGGGCTTGCCTGGCTGCGTTACGAACTGCCGTCAGAAGCCGGGGCAGCGCAGCGGCAAACGGTGGAGATGTGTTGCCTGATGCTCGTGCAGGCGCTGCGCATGCTCAGCGGCGAGGCCGGCACTGACTGGCGGGTCCTTCTCGCTCACGCGCCCGGCGTCCCGCTGTCCCGCTACCGTGAAGTCCTGAACTGTGACGTGGCGTGTCAGCAGGCAGGCAACGGTGTGGTTTTTCCCAAGGCGGTCCTCGAGCACGTGCTCGACGCCGGGAATCCGCGGATTCGCGTTGCCGTCGAGCGCTTCGTGGCGCATCTGGTCCGACGCAATCCGCTCGATCTGGCACGCCAGATCGAGGAACTGATCGCGCGCCAGCTGGCCGGCGGCGGCTGCACCCTGCCCGATATCGCTCGGCAACTGACTTTGAACGAGCGTACCCTGCAACGACGCCTGGAGGCGCAGCGAATCCGTTTTGCCGACATCGTCGACCGCGTCCGGCGGAGGCAGGCACACGAGTTCCTGACCCAGTCCGCGCTGCCCTTGTCGGAAGTGGCGGTACTGCTCGGCTACAGTGACCAAAGATCACTCGGCCGGGCCTGCCGCCGCTGGTTCGGCACGACGCCGGCCGCGTTGCGCGAGCAGTCATGACGCGCCGCCGCTGACTTCAGCCGACAGGCGGACGCCCGGCGCGCTGACGGCAGAGCGCGCACGATGGGCGTCGCCGTGCACCGCGCCCTGGCCATCGCCAGCCCATGCCGCCCGGCGAGCCCGAGCACCTTTGCTTGACTGTCGTGGCGACGCTGTGGATACTCCCCGGGGTGCGGTCGATCCGCATATCCGTATCACTTTCATGGCATCGCATTGCAAGACAGGAGAAGAGGCATGCACACGATCACCCGGATGCTTTCTGTATTGCTGTTGGGCGGCTTGACGGTTGCGGCAAACGCCAGTAGTGGCAGGGATGGCTGGCAGAAGAGGGTTCCCCGCTGCGGCCCGGATACCAAGGTGGTAAAGTTCATCGAATATGACGAAGGCACGGCCACGGCGGGCGCCACGCCGGTGTCGATCGTCACCTACAAGGAAAAGAAGAAGAAGGGGTGCTGGATCGACGTTCAGGATCTCCACCCGACGCAGTCGGCGGTGGGAATGGGCGCGGCGGCGTGCAAGTCGGGCAAGATCACGCGCAAGGGCCAGGATGGCAAGCTGGACGAGTGGTTGCTCGAGGACAATCGCTGGGTTCCCCTGGTGAGGGGTCCGGGCGGCAGGTTCTATTTGACCGACCATCACCATCTGTCGTCCGCCGTGTACAACGCGGAGATTCCCGACAAGCAGAAGAAGCTGTACGCCTACCTGATCAGGGATTGGTCCCGCATGAAGGAGGATGCCTTCTGGCACCGGATGGAAGAAGAGCACCTGACTTGGCTGAAGACTCCGGACGGGCGGACGATCTCCGGGAAGGAACTGCCGTCAAGGATCGGTCGTTTGCAGGACGATCCGTTGCGGACGCTTTCGGCCTGGGTGCGCGGCAGTTGCGGCTATGTCAAGTGCAATCCACCCGGGGTGACCGATGAGGATGCCGAAGGGACTTGCCCCGCCCGCTATGCCGACGTCGCCTGTGCCAGCGCGTATTTTCTCGAGTTCACCTGGGCCGAGCATCATGCCACCGTCCCCGAGGTGCAGGCGGCTCTCGCCGAGGGCGGCGCGTGCTCGCAACAGGCGCCTCTGGACCAGGAATGCCTCGACCGTCAGCGTGCGAAGCTGGCACAGGCCCTGCCGGCAGCGATGGCGGCAGCCGCGGCGCCTGCGGCGCGGGCCAAACCCGGTTACAACCCGAAGGCGCACGACGGTGTGGTGCCGCCGTGCGAGTGATCGGCGGTCGCGGTGACCGCTGGCGCCACGGCCGGTAGCGTCGGGATTCCTTGGACTTGCCCCTGGCGTCTTGCGTCGACGCACTGCCGCAGCGCCGGATAGTCGGGCATACTGGCGGCGATTTCCGAGACGGCGGGCCAGGCGGCCCGCCAGCGAGCGACCGTGTTTCCATCGTTCAGCATGCCCGTACTCAGCGCGTCGACGCGGCAGGTGCTCCGGCACCCGGCGGCCTTCGCCCTGCGCGCGCTGCGCAGCTTCGGCCGCAACCAGGGACTGCTGCTGGCGGCGGCGATTGCCTACTATGCGTTGCTGTCGGTCGTGCCGCTGCTGATCCTGTCGGTGATCGCGCTGTCGCACCTGGTCGAAGAGGCGGAGCTGCTGGCGACGATCGGTCGCTATCTCGAATGGCTGGTGCCCAGCCAGTCGCACGCCTTTCTGGCGGAGATCTCGAAATTCATGGAGCAGCGGGCGGCGGTTGGCGCCGTCCTGCTGCTGACGATGCTGTTCTTCAGCTCGCTGGCCTTTTCGGTCCTCGAGAAGGCGATGGCGGTGATCTTCGCCCACCGCAATGCGGGCGGGCAACGCCACTTCCTGACCTCGGCACTGCTGCCCTACTGCTTCGTCCTGATGCTGGGCGTCGCACTGCTCGGCGTCACCATCGTCTCGATCGCCCTCGAGGCGATCGCCCGCGCCAACCTCCATTTCTTTGGCTGGGAATGGTCCTTGCGCGGGCTGGCCGGCAGTCTCATCTACCTCGTCGGCCTCGGCGCCGAGGTCTCCATCCTGACGGCGATGTACCTCATCATGCCGGTCGGGCGGGTGCGCCTGCGCCATGCGCTGTTCGGCGGCTGTACGGCGACGCTGATCTGGGAAGTGATCCGCCACATCCTCGTCTGGTTCTTCACCACCCTGTCGAAGGCGAGCGTTGTTTACGGGCCGCTGGCGACGGCGGTGGTGGCGATGTTCAGCATGGAGATCGCCGCCACGCTGCTGCTCTTCGGCGCGCAATTGATTGCCGAGTACGAGTGCCTCGGCCGGGAACGCGCTGCGGCCGTCGCGACAGTGGCCACCGCAGGTTGAGTGCGGGCGTGTGCGCAGGCATTGACCGGGGCTCGCCGGCGCGGCGATACTGCGTCGGCGCGCCGGCATGCGCTGCGCGCAGCGATCGACCGTCAAGAGGGCCACGATGATGAATGCAGGCATGGATGCGACCGCCGACGCCGGCGGCGAGGCGGCGCTGCGCGAGGCGTATGCACTTGCCACGGCCTTTCTCGCGTCGCTGCCGCAGCGACCGGTGAGCCTGGTGCCGACGCCGGCCGAAATGGCGGCCGCGCTCGACGAGGCGCTGCCCGAGAACGGCTGCGATCCGGCCGGTGTCGTCGGCGAGTGGTTTGCCCGCGCCGAGCGCGGCATCACCGCGTCGCCCGGCCCGCGCTTCTTCGGTTTCGTCAATGGCGGCGTGACGCCGGCGGCGCTGGCCGGCGACTGGCTGGCATCGGCGATCGACCAGAACGCCGGCCTGTGGGCCGGCAGCCCGGCGGCGGCGCAGACCGAGCTGGTCGTCCTGCGCTGGCTGCGCGAGCTTTTCGGCCTGCCGGCGGCCTGGCAGGGGGCGCTGACCAGCGGCGCGACGATGGCCAATCTCGTCGGGCTCGTCACGGCGCGGCAGTGGGCCGGTCGGCAACTCGGTTTCGACGCTGCCGGCGACGGTCTCGGGGGCCGGCCGCCGATCGTCGTCGTCGCCAGCAGCGAGATCCATCTCAGTGCCGTCAAGTGCCTCGGCACGCTGGGCTTTGGCCGCAACCAGGTACGGCGGGTGGCGGCCCGCTGCGGCGCGGTCGACCTCGCCGCGCTGGCCAGCGTGCTGCGCGGCATCGACGGCCCGGTGATCATCGTCGGCAATGCCGGCGAGGTCAATAGCGGCCATTTCGACGATCTCGCGGCGCTTGCCGATCTGCGCGACGGGCACCCCGGCGGCGCCTGGCTGCACGTGGACGCGGCATTCGGGCTCTTCGCCGCCGTTTCGCCGCGGCTGGCGCACCTCGTCCGCGGCATCGAGCGCGCCGACTCGGTGGCGGCGGACGGGCACAAGTGGCTGAACGTTCCCTACGACTGCGGTTTCGCCTTCGTCCGCGACGGCGCCCTGCTGCGCGCGGCTTTCGCGGTCGATGGCGCTTACGTCGCCGGTGGCGCGGGCTGGGATCCCTTCACCCATGTTCCCGAAATGTCGCGTCGCTTCCGCGGCCTCGCCGCGTGGTGTGCGTTGAAGGGCTACGGTCGCGCCGGCTATCGCGCGCTGGTCGAGCGCTGTGTCGACAACGCGGCTGCCTTTGCGCGCTGGGTCGAGGCGACGCCGGGCGTCGAGCTGATGAATCCGGCGCCGCTGAACATCGTCTGCTTCCGGCTCGTTCGTACCGGGCTCGACGAGCTCGCCAACGACGAACTGAACCGGGCGGCGGTATGCGCCATCCAGTCCGACGGCCGAGCCTTCGTCACCGGTACCGTCTGGCAGGGCCGCGCCGCCATCCGCGCCGCCTTCGACAACTGGCGGACGACGGCTGCCGATGTCCGCCTGCTGCAGGAGGCGGTGGCGCAGGTTGGCGCGTCCCTGTCCGCTTGACGGCGGTACCGTGTGCGGACTTTCGCCGGCGCTGCCTGCGTGCTATACAGTCGGCTTCCAACAAGCGCGAACCAGGAGGTCATGATGAGAACGACGACGAGGGGTCTTCTGCCGCTGGCGGCAGCCCTGGCGACTGCCGGTGTCGTGCCGGTGGCCCTGGCAGCACCGCTGAGCTACGAGATGACGCTGAGCACGCATTCCGGTCTTGCCGGTGGCGGCGGCATGCTTGGCATGATGAGCGGTCGTGGCAGCAGCGTCAGCCGGATGATGGACCTGCGCCTGACGAGCCCGGTCGATCTCGCCGGCGGGGCAACTGCCGAGCACATCGTCCCCGAGGCGATGCGCATCGGGCCGCTGCTGCCGCTGCGTGGCGAGCGGCGCGGCAAGGGTGAAGGCGGCACGGCCGACGATCACGGTGGCAAGCTGCTCCTCTACTGGGGTTGCAGCGCCAGCGTAGCGGCTGGGCAGCCGGAAGTGATCGACCTGCGCACGATCGACAGCCGCGTCTCGCCGGAGGTGGCGGCGATGGCGCGGCACAGCCGGCAGGGCAAGGGCGGCGCCGACGGCGGCGAGAGCCTGCCGCCGCGTACGCTGTGGTGGCCGCAGGGCGATCCGGCAGGGGGCACCGTGCCGGCCGATGCGTCGGCGGTCGGCGAGCATCTGGTGCGGGCGAATTTCATGTCGCACGAGATTCGTTATGCGCTCGACCAGCAGATGGATTTCCTCGAGCCGATGAACCTGCGCGCCGGCAGCGGCAGCCTGAACGCCGCGATTCCGCTGCAATGGGCGGCTCTGGCACGTGCCCGCGGCTACAACCTGAACGCCGTCGGCGCCGCCGACGAACGCGAGGTCATCATCTGGATGGCGTCGCGGAACCAGCCGCCGATGCTGCCCGTGAGCCAGAACACCTGCACGATTCCGGCGGGCATTTTCGCCAGGACGCAGGGCGCGATGCTGATGGGCGAGGCGCTCGGCCCGACACGCAGCTTTGCCCATCCGCCGCAGAAGGCTGGCGACAAGAGACCGCCGATCTGGATTGCCCGCGTGCGGGTCAACAGCTTCGACTCGGCGTTGCTCGGCACGGGCGACATGGCGCGCGAGGCGGCGGGCGACGCCGCCGCCGACTCGGTGGTGCCGGGCGGAGCGGCGATCATGAAGTCGCTCAAGGGACTGTTCGGCAACTGAGCGGCGGACTTGCGCGCCGATCCCGGCCGCGTTGCCGGCTTGCCGACTTGGCCCGCTGGCTGCCGTGCCGGCAGCCAGCCAGGCGCTGCAGGAGTATCATCATGGTGTGCCGGCGAACGTCGGCACGCATGCCGTAGACCACTCTTCTCTCAAGGTGCCACCATGAACCTGAACGCATTCTCGCGGTTCGGCCGCGCAGCACACTTCTTCCTCGCCGCCCTGATCGCCGGGCTCGCCACCTCCTTTGCCGCCGTTGCCGCCGACCGGACCGCGCTTGAACGGGAAGCGCGACAGGCCTATCAGAAGCTGACGGCCAAGGTGCCGGCGGCGAAGTCACTGGGGCGTGATGCGGTGGCGGTGATCGTCTTTCCGAAGATCACCAAGGCTGGCCTGGTCGTTGGTGGGCAGTATGGCGATGGCGTGCTGTTCCGCGGCGACGCCGTCGTCGGCTACTACAACACCGCCGGTGCCTCCTTCGGCATGCAGGCCGGTGCGCAGCAGTACGGCTACGCGATGTTCTTCATGAACCAGAAATCGCTGGCGGCGCTGACCGACAACGACGGTTTCGAGGTCGGCGTCGGTCCGTCGGTGGTGATGGTCGACCAGGGAATGGGCAAGTCGCTGACGACGATGAACGCCAAGGAAGACATCTACGCCTTCGTCTTCGGCCAGAAGGGATTGATGGCCGGCATCGGCCTGCAGGGCAACAAGATCACGCGGCTGAGCGACTAGCCGAATAGCCGGCCGTCTCAACTGTGGCGCGGGGCTGCGCCTTCGGCGGCCGCCGTCGGTCGCGGTTGCTGGCCGAAACTGGCGGGTTGCGGGCAGCCGCGACCGGGCGCCGATGGCCGCCGGCAGTGGAACTGCTCTGGCGACGGGAAATGCTCGGCGTAGCGGGCGATCCACTCGAGTGCCGCGCTGTCGCTGTCGAGCCGGCGCCCTTCGCGGCGCAGGACGTCGGCGCGGTAGCGTTCGATGAGCGTGATCTGCGCCAGCATGCGGGCAGCAAAGGGATCGGTCGGTGGCATTTCTCGGGTCTGCGTTACAGGGGACTGCAGGCATCTCAAGCAAACGCCGTGCCTGGAACAGTAACGAACGATAAATCAACAGCATGCGGTTTCCTGCCGCGCTGCGCAGGGGTGGCGGTGTAAGGCTGGCCGACAGTCGCCGGTGGTTCCGGCACGGCCGGCGGCGGGAATTCGCCGGTGTTTGCCCCGCCACCGGGGCGGCGGGCCGGCGGTGCTATAATCGCGCCTCCGTTTTCCGGGCCCAGCCGATGCTCATCACCCGCCGCCTCGAGTTCGACGCGGGCCACCGCATTCCCGACCACAGGAGCCAGTGCCGTCACCTGCACGGACATCGCTACGCGCTCGAGATCACCCTTGCCGGCGAGATCATCAGCCAGGCTGGCGACCCGGCCGACGGCATGGTGATGGACTTCTCGCAGGTCAAGGCGCTGGCCATGCAGCACCTCGTCGATGCCTGGGATCACGCCTTCCTCGTCCATCGCGGCGATCGCCCGGTGGTGGATTTTCTCGCTTCACTGCCGGAGCACAAGACGGTCGTCCTCGATTGCGTGCCGACGGCCGAGAACCTGGTCCGCACGGCGTTCGCGATTCTCGACGCGGTCTATCGCGACACCTACGGCAACCGCTTGCGGCTCGAACGTCTGCGCCTCTATGAAACGCCCAACTGCTGGGCCGAGGCCGTTCGCACGTAGCCCACGGCGCCGGCGGCTGCCGCGCGGGAGCCCACGCGAATGCCGCTGCGGCAGCCGGGAGCCGTGTTGAACTACCGCATCCTTTCCCTCGGCGACGCGGCGCTGACGATCGAGTTCGGTGAGGTCATCGATCGCCGCCTGCTGGCCGCAGTGGCGGCGGCCGATCAGGCGCTGCTGCAGGCAGTTGCCGCCGGGCAGTTGCCCGGGGTCGTCGAGACGGTACCGACCTTCCGCTCGCTGACGGTGATCCACGATCCACTGCGCGGCACGCGCAGCGAAGTCGAAGCGGCCATTCACGCCGTTTTGCGGCAGACGGCCGCGATCGTGGCGCCGCGCGGGCGGGTCTGGCAGTTGCCCGTCTGCTATGGCGATCAGCTCGCCAGTTGCGGGCCGGATCTCGACCAACTGGCGGCGGCCTGCGGGCTGGGCGCCGCGGAGGTGGTGCGGCTGCACGCCGGTGGCTGCTACGAGGTTTACATGCTGGGTTTCCTGCCGGGGTTCGCCTTCATGGGCGATCTGCCGCCGGTTCTGGCGCGCGCGCGGCGAAGCGAGCCGCGGACGCGCGTCCCCGCCGGCAGCGTGGCGACGGCGGGCTCGCTGACCGCGATCTACCCCTGGGAGAGTCCCGGCGGTTGGCATCTCATCGGCGTTTGCCCGCTGCCGCTGTTCTCGCCGTCCTGGCCGCAGGCGGCGCTGCTGCAGCCCGGCGACCGGGTGCGGCTGCGCGCCATCGACGCCGGCGAGTTCGCTGCGCTGCAGGCGGCGGCACCGGCGATGCGCGCCGCGGCGCAGCCGCCGCTGGCCTTCCTCGCGGCGGCCGCGGAGTGACGATGTGCGCCGTGCTCGAGGTGCTCAGCCCGGGGGCGATGGCGTCGATACAGGATTTCGGCCGCAGCGGCTGGCGGCGCATCGGGGTGCCGCGCTCCGGAGCGCTCGAACCGGGCTGGCTGCGCCTGGGCAACGCCCTGCTCGGCAACCCGGAGGATGCGCCGGCGATCGAATTCCTCGCCGGGGGGCTGGCGGTGCGGGCGCTGGAA
Source organism: Candidatus Accumulibacter conexus (assembly GCA_017592775.1). Classification (GTDB taxonomy): domain Bacteria; phylum Pseudomonadota; class Gammaproteobacteria; order Burkholderiales; family Rhodocyclaceae; genus Accumulibacter; species Accumulibacter conexus. The sequence goes on from JAGFNJ010000020.1 coordinate 16,229, forward strand.
CTGCCGCTGCAGGTCGCCCTCGCTGGTCATTTCACGGCCGAACTGGTGCATGCCGGTGGCCGTCGTCGCCTGGCCTCTTGGCGCAGCGTGTGCCTCAAGCCGGGCGAGGCGCTGCGCTGCGGCAGCCTTGCGGCCGGCCGCGTCGGCTACCTGGCGCTCACCGGTCTCGCGGTGGTGCGGCATTTCGGCAGTGCATCGACCTACGCCCGCGCCGGCCTTGGCGGCGTCGACGGTCGCCTGCTGGCGCCGGGTGTGCGGCTGTCGGTGGCTGCCGGCTGCGGCGGCGAGCGGCTGCTGCGGCGTCCGCCGGCCGTCGACGAGGCGCCGATCCGGGTCGTCCCCGGACCACAGGACGATCATTTCGACGCGCAGCAGATGGCCACCTTTTTCACCCAGGCCTACCGCGTTTCGGCTGCCGCCGATCGCATGGGAATTCGTCTCGACGGCCCGCTGCTCGGGCATCGTCCGGAAAAGGGGGCGGAGATCGTCTCCGATGCGACCGTGCCGGGATCAATCCAGGTGCCGGGCAGCGGGCAGCCGATCGTGTTGCTCGCTGACGGCCAGACCGCAGGCGGCTACCCGAAGATCGCCACCGTCATCACTGCCGATCTGCCGCGGCTGGCGGTCATGGCGCCGGGACAGACGCTGCGCTTTGCCGCCGTGTCGGTGGCAGCGGCCGAGCAGGCAGCGCGCGCACGGGAAGCGGAACTGCAGGCGCTGATCGCGGGCATCGCGCCGCTGGCCGAGGCGGGCAACGGCGACCCGCAAGCGATCTACACGGCCAACCTGATCAGCGGCGTCGTCGATGCCGGCGCGGCAGACGGCTTGCCGCCAGCGCTCGGTCGTTCGCCAGGAGAGCGATGATGGGGCAAGCGATCAATCTCAACGCCGATCTTGGCGAGAGCTTCGGTGTCTGGCAGATCGGCAGCGACGCCGATCTGCTGCCGATCGTCGGTACGGCCAGCATTGCCTGTGGCTTCCATGCCGGCGACCCGCTGGTGATGCGGCAGACGGTGCGGCAGGCACTGGCGGCCGGCGTCAGCCTTGGCGCGCACCCGTCGTATCCCGACCTGCAGGGCTTCGGGCGGCGCGTCATGCGACTGCCGGCGAACGAACTCGAGGCGCTGCTGATCTACCAGATCGGCGCGCTGGCCGGCATCGCCCAGGCTGAAGGCGGTCGCCTGACGCACGTCAAGCCACACGGCGCGCTGAGCAACATGGCCTGCGAGGAGGCGGCGCTTGCCGGCAGTGTCGTTGCCGCGATCCGCAGCTTCGACCCGACCCTGATCCTCCTTGCTCCGGCGCTCTCGCAACTGGCGCGGGCCGCAGTGGCAGCCGGTCTGCGGGTGGCGAGCGAGGTCTTCGCCGACCGGACGTACACTGATGCCGGCAACCTGCAGCCGCGCAGCCAGCCCGGTGCGCAGTTGCATGCGGCGAGCGAGTGCGTGGCGCATGTGCGGCGCATGCTCGACGCCGGTGGCATCGTCAGCGTCAGCGGCCGGGTCATCCCGACCGAGGTGCACAGCATCTGCGTGCATGGCGACGGAGCGCAGGCGGTGGCTGCCGCAACCGCCATCCGCAGCGCCTTGCTGGCTGCGGGAATGCGCCTGCTGCCCCTGCCGGAGGTGCTGGCGCCGGGCGATCCCGTTGCTCCGGCGACGATGGTTTAGAATGGCGGCAGCAATGCGGTGATGCGGCGCCCGATACGGCCGCTGCGGCTGCCCGGTCGCCCGGCAAGCCACCCCACCGCGCGGGTTTGCCTGCGAACAGCGGAAGGACGCCGATGCCTCACAGAGTTCTCAAGGTCCCCGAGCGGGGAATGATCGAAGCCTACGAGCGTTTGCTCGCGGCGCGCGGATTCCAGGCGGATTCGGCGCAGCGGGCCGCTGCCGAGCGCCTGCAACGGCTCTACTACGAGCTGCTGTCGTTCAAGGTGGGGCGCCGCAGTACGCTGCGGCGGCTCTTCGCGCCGCCGCCCGTGCCGACCGGCGTCTACTTCTGGGGCGGCGTCGGCCGCGGCAAGAGCTTCCTGATGGATTGCTTCTTCGATGCCGTTCCCTACCGGCGCAAGCGGCGCATCCACTTCCATGCCTTCATGCACGGCGTGCATCGCCAGTTGAACGAACTCAAGGGCGAGAGCGACCCCTTGCTCAGGGTGGCCGAACGCATCGCGACGGAGGTGCGGCTGCTCTGCTTCGACGAATTCCACGTCTCCGACATCGCCGACGCGATGATCCTGGGCCGCCTGCTGGAAGCGCTGTTCGCCCACGGCGTCGTCTTCGTCATGACTTCGAACTACCCGCCGGACCGCCTCTATCCGAACGGGTTGCAGCGCGAGAACTTCCTGCCGACGATCGCGCTGATCAAGTCACGGCTCGACGTGCTGGTGATCGACGCCGGCATCGACTATCGCTTGCGCACGCTCGAGCAGGTGGAGATCTTCCACCACCCGGCGGACGCCGCTGCCGAGCTGAAGATGGCGGAATACTTTGGCGCCATTGCCGGCGACGCCGGCGCGCAGGGCGGCAGCATCGCGGTGCTCGGGCGCGACATTCCGACCCTGCGGCGCGGCAACGGCGTCATCTGGTTCGATTTCCGGTCACTGTGCGGCGGGCCGCGTTCGCAGAACGACTACCTCGAGCTGGCGCGCGGCTATCACACGGTGCTGCTGTCAGCGATTCCGAAGATGTCGGCGAGCATGGCCTCCGAGGCGCGCCGTTTCACCTGGCTGGTCGACATCTTCTATGACCACAGGGTGAAGCTGATCGCGACCGCCGATTGTGGTCCCGATTCGCTGTACACCGAGGGGACGCAGGCGAGCGAGTTCTTTCGCACCGCCAGCCGGCTGACCGAGATGCGCTCGCGCGACTACCTCGGGCTGCCGCACCTGTCGTGAACCGCGGTCATTGGCTGTCTGATTGCAGCCACCACCTGCGCTGGCTGCTGCTGGCGCTGCTGCCGAACCTGGCGGGGGCGCAGCGGGAGATGGAGCCATCAGTCCGTACGTCGATCTGCCGGTGCAGCGTGGATACGGCGGCAGCCATAGCCAACGTCTGTCGACGACGGTCTCCGGCCGCCTCGGCGAGTGGATCGAACTCGGGGGCAGCAGTCAGCAGGACGACTTCGAGCGCAGCGGCAGCCTGCATGGCGCTGGCGGCCAGACGAGCGAGCGGCGCAGCATCTGGCTGCAGGTCGAGGAACTGCCGTGAGAGGCGGTGCCGAGGCCGCCGCGTGCAGACCACGGTGCCGGGCGCGCGCGGGCAAGGCCGCCGATGGGCCGCGCAGCGAATCTCCCGGCAACCGCTGTACCGCCGGTGAGTGGGTCGGCAAGCGGTCGACCTAGAACAGGTCCATGTTCACGCACAACCGGTTGCAGCCGGATTCGCGCGCGCTCGCCAGTAGGGAAGTGAGGCGCTCGATCAGCGCCGGCGCATCCTCGCCCGTATACTCGCTGACGCCGCCGCTGATCGTCAGGCCGGTAGCGCCACCCTCTGCGCTGCGCGTTTCGACCGCCTCGCGCAGTCGCTCGAGGCCGACCATGGCCTCGTTGACCCGCACGTTGGGCAGGATGATCAGGAAGCAATCGGCACCATGGCGACCGATCATGTCGAACTCGCGCAGGCTGTGGCAGAGGAGCCGGGCGGTGCGCGCCAGCACGCGCCCCTCGCCCTCCGCCAGGCAGCATGCGGCGAAGTGGTCGATGGCAATCAGGGCGACTGCGAACGGGGTGCCGTAACGGCGTGCGCGGCGGCTTTCGTCGTCGAGCAGGATGTCGATGTGGCGCTGGTTGAAGACCTCGGTCAGCGGGTCATGCGTCGGCAACTCCTGCCGGTCGCCGGCGACGCGACCGCGATGCTGCCGGTCGGCGAGGAGCAGCAGCACCCGGCGCAGGCTGCCGTCGGCGGCAAAGACCGGAAAGGCGCTGGCGCGGCACCAGGTGACCGCCGTGCCGGCTGGCGTGCGCAGGCCGACGGCGCGCTGGTGGACGGGTTGTTGCGTCGCCTGTACCTGCAGCTGCGGGCATTCGTCGTCGCGCAGCGGCCGCCCGTTCTCGTCGATCCAGGTCGGCGTGCTGTCGCCAAGGAGTTCCTCGGCGGCCGCGTTGCGCAGTGCTGGCGTGCCATCGGCGGCAAAGGCGAGCAGCGCGACGCCGAGGCTGTCGAGCAGTGCGGCGTAGCGGCCGATCTCGGCGTCATCGGCACGCAGATCGACGAGCGGCAGGCGGTGCGGGCTGGTGGACATCGGCGGGGCAGGCATGCAGGCAGGGCAATGCGCCTATGCTAGCTCAAAAAAACGCCGTCCGGCGCCGATCGATCGGCAGGGCGCGCGGTTCCGCCGCAGCGAATCGCACGCCCTGCCCGACAAGAGACCTCAGGCCGCGGCCAGAGCCTGCTCGAGGTCGGCGATCAGGTCGTCGATGTGTTCGATACCGATCGACAGCCGGATCATCTCTTCCGATACCCCGGCTTTCGCCAGTTCGGTCGGGCCGAGCTGGCGGTGCGTCGTCGATGCCGGGTGGCAGGCCAGCGACTTGGCGTCGCCGATATTGACCAGTCGCGTGAACAGTTGCAGTGCATCCTGGAAACGGGCTCCGGCCTCCGAGCCACTGCAGTCGGTGCCCTTGACACCGAAGGTGAGAATCCCGGAAGCCTTGCCGGCCATGTATTTCTGCACCAGTGGATGGTCGGGATGGTCGGCCAGTCCGGCGTAGTTGACCCACGCCACCTTGGCGTGGCCGCGCAGGTAGCCGGCAACCTTCTCGGCGTTGCTGCAGATGCGGTCCATGCGCAGCGGCAGCGTCTCGAGACCCTGCAGGATGAGGAAGCTGTTCATCGGCGAGATGGCTGCGCCCATGTTGCGCAGCGGGACGACGCGCGCGCGACCGATGAAGGCGGCCGGTCCGAGCCCTTCGGTATAGACCACGCCGTGGTACGAGACGTCGGGTTCGTTGAGGCGCTTGAACTTCAGCTTGTGCTCGGCCCAGGGGAAGCGTCCGCTATCGACGATCATGCCGCCGATCGAGTTGCCGTGGCCGCCGATGTACTTGGTCAGCGAGTGCACGACGATGTCGGCACCATGCTCGAAGGGTCGGCAGAGATAGGGCGAGGGAACCGTGTTGTCGACGATCAGCGGCACGCCATGACGGTGGGCGATCTCGGCCAGCGGCTCGAAGTCGGTGACGTTGCCGAGCGGGTTGCCGACCGATTCGCAGTACAGCGCCTTTGTCCTGCCGTTGATCAGCCTTTCGAAACTCGCCGGGTCGGTGTGGTTGGCGAAGCGGACGTCGATGCCATACTGCGGCAGGGTATGCGCGAACAGGTTGTAGGTGCCGCCATAGAGCGTGGACGCGGAAACGATGTTGTCGCCGGCCTCGGCAATGGTCATGATGGCGTAGGTGATCGCCGCCTGTCCCGATGCCAGCGCCAGTCCGCCGATGCCGCCCTCCATTGCCGCCACCCGTTTCTCGAGCACGTCCTGCGTCGGGTTCATGATGCGGGTGTAGATGTTGCCGGCGACCTTGAGGTCGAAGAGGTCGGCGCCATGCTGGGTGCTGTCGAAGGAGTAGGAAGTCGTCTGGTAGATCGGGACGGCGACTGCCTTGGTCGTCGGCTCGGGGCTGTAGCCGGCGTGGACGGCGAGGGTTTCGAGTTTCATGCGGAGTCTCCCGGGAAGGTTGGCGCGCTGCCTGAAGGGGCGAATCTTAGCATCTTGCCCGCGGCCGGCAGCGCGCCGTCACCGCAGCCATCGGCAGCAGCGATGGTGCGGCGCACAATACCCGTCACCGGAAATGGACTAAAATCAACCGACACAGACAAACGACAAGGACTCGCCGTCAGGGTGCCGGCGGTCGCGGCAGCGGAGGAGACGAGATGCCGGAGATGGCTTCCGGGCAGGCGCTGGACACCTTCCCGCGCCTGCTGGTCGAGCATGCGCGTGTGCGCGGCGGCAAGCCGGCGATGCGCGAGAAGGACCTGGGTATCTGGCAGTGCTGGACCTGGCACGATGTCGCCGAGGAAGTGCACGCGCTCGCCAGCGGTCTGGCCGAGATGGGTCTGCGGCGCGGCGACAATCTGGCGATCGTTGGCGACAACCGGCCGCGCATGTACATGATGATGACCGCCGTCCAGTGCCTCGGCTGCGTGCCGGTACCGCTCTACCAGGACGCGGTGGCGAACGAGATGCTCTTCGCCCTGCTCGACGCCGAGGTGCGCTTCATCTTCGTCGAGGATCAGGAGCAGGTCGACAAGCTGCTCGAGATCCGGGACCAGTTGCCGCTGCTCGAACACATCTTCTACGACGATGCGCGCGGCATGCGCCACTACACGTTGCCGTACATCCACGACATCCGCGAGCTGGTGGCGATGGGGCGCGTCCACAACCGCAACCATCCGGACCTGCTGGCGCACGAAATCGCCGCCGGTGCCGCCGACGACGTCAGCGTCATGCTCTACACGTCGGGCACCACCGGCAAGCCGAAGGGGGTCCGTCTGACGCATGCGGCGTTCATCAGTGCCGCGCGGGGCGGCGCCGCCTTCGATCATCTGAGTGCCGACGACGACATTCTGTCGTACCTGCCGATGGCCTGGGTCGGCGACCACCTCTTTTCCTTCGCGCAGGCGATGGTCACCGGTTTCACGATCAACTGCCCGGAGTCGGCCGAGACGGTGATGAACGACCTGCGCGAGATCGGCCCGACCTATTACTTTGCACCGCCGCGGGTGTTCGAGAACCTGCTGACGCAGGTGATGATCCGCATGGAGGACGCCAGCCGCATCAAGCAGAAGATGTTTCACTTCTTCATGGCGGTGGCGCGTCGCAGCGGCGCCGAGATTCTCGATCGGCAGCCGGTGTCGCTGCTCGACCGCATCCTCTACGCGCTCGGCGACGTGCTCGTCTATGGTCCGCTGAAGAACGTTCTCGGCATGAGCCGCATCCGCGTCGCGTATACCGCCGGCGCGGCGATCGGACCGGACCTGTTCCGCTTCTATCGCTCGATCGGCATCAACCTGAAGCAGCTCTACGGCCAGACCGAGACCTGCGCCTACGTCTGTCTGCAGCCTGACGGCCAGATCAGGTTCGACAGCGTCGGCAAGCCGGCGCCGGGAGTCGAAGTGAAGATCGCCGACAACGGCGAGATCCTGGTGCGCGGTCCGATGCTGCTCAAGGAGTACTACAAGCGCCCCGACGCGACGGCCGAGGCGATCAATGCCGATGGCTACTTCATGACCGGTGACGCCGGCCTGTTCGACGCCGACGGCCACCTGAAGATCATCGATCGCGCCAAGGATGTCGGCAAGCTCGCCAATGGGGCGATGTACGCGCCCAACTACATCGAGAACAAGCTCAAGTTCTTTCCCTACATCAAGGAGGCGGTGGTCTTCGGTGACCGGCGCGAGATGGTCTGCGCCTTCATCAACATCGACATCGGCGCCGTCGGCAACTGGGCAGAGCGGCGCGGCATCGCCTACGCTGGCTACACCGACCTGGCCGCCAAGCCGGAGGTCCATGGACTGATCGAGGAATGCGTCGAGAAGGCGAATGCCGAGTTGCTGCGCGAAGGGCCACTCGCCGAGTCGCAGATTCACCGTTTCCTCATCCTGCACAAGGAACTCGACCCGGACGACGACGAGTTGACGCGGACACGCAAGGTGCGCCGCAACTTCGTCGCCGAGAAGTACGCGCCGCTGATCGACGCGCTCTACGGCGGCAGGAGCAGCCAGTACATCGAGACTGCGGTGAAGTTCGAGGATGGCCGGCAGGGCAAGGTGGCCGCCGACCTGGCGATCCGCGATCCGAAGACCTTCCCGGTCGAGCGGAGGGCCGCCTGATGGGGCGCGAATTCGGCGAGGTCATCCTCGACCTGCAGAGCGTTTCGCTTGCCTTCGGTGGTGTCAAGGCGCTGACCGACATCTCCTTCAACGTTCGCGAACACGAGATCCGCGCCATCATCGGCCCGAACGGCGCCGGCAAGAGTTCGATGCTGAACGTCATCAACGGCGTCTATCGGCCGCAGCAGGGGGAGATCATCCTGCGCGGCCAGCACTTCACGCGCATGAACCCGTACAAGGCGGCGCGTGCCGGCATCTCGCGCACCTTCCAGAACATCGCGCTGTTCAAGGGGATGAGCGTCATCGACAATCTGATGACCGGGCGCAACCTGAAAATCCGCAGCAACCTGCTGCAGCAGGCATTCTGGTGGGGCCCGGCGCGGCGCGAGGAACTGGCGCATCGTGCCAAGGTCGAGGAGGTGATCGATTTCCTCGAGATCCAGCACATCCGCAAGACGCCGGTCGGCCGCCTTCCCTACGGTCTGCAGAAGCGCGTCGACCTCGGCCGCGCACTGGCGATGGAGCCGAGCATCCTGCTCCTCGACGAGCCGATGGCCGGAATGAACGTCGAGGAGAAGCAGGACATGTGTCGCTTCATCCTCGACGTCAATGACCAGTTCGGGACGACGATCGTCCTCATCGAGCACGACATGGGCGTCGTGATGGACGTCTCCGACCGGGTGGTGGTGCTCGACTACGGGCGCAAGATCGGCGACGGCGTCCCCGACGAGGTGCGCGCCAACCCGGAAGTGGTCAGCGCCTACCTCGGCGCCAGTCACTGAGGAGCGAAGGACATGGGTTTCTTCATCGAGACACTGATCGGCGGCCTGATGGCCGGCATGCTCTACTCGCTCGTCGCGCTGGGTTTCGTGCTCATCTTCAAGGCGTCGGGAGTGTTCAACTTCGCGCAGGGGGCGATGGTGCTCTTCGCGGCGCTGGCGATGGCGCGCTTCTCGGCCTGGATTCCGGAATGGCTGGGGATCGACAGCCGGCTGCTGGCGAACGGCATCGCCTTCATCCTCAGCGCTGCGCTGATGTGCGTCGTCGCCTGGCTGATCGAGCGCCTTGTCCTGCGACACCTGGTCAACCAGGACGGTGCGACGCTGCTGATGGCCACCCTCGGCATCGCCTACGTCCTTGAGGGAATCGGCAGCAGCATCTTCGGCAGCGACATCTACAGGATCGATGTCGGCATGCCGAAGGAGCCGGTGATGATCCTCGAGGGAAGCATCGAGGGTGGGCTGCTGATCAACAAGGAGGACTTCGTCGCTGCCCTGGTCGCCGCACTGCTGGTCGGCACGCTCTGGCTGTTCTTCCAGAAGACCTCGACCGGGCGTGCGCTGCGGGCGGTCGCCGACGACCATCAGGCGGCGCAGTCGATCGGCATCCCGCTCAATCGCATCTGGGTCATCGTCTGGTGCGTTGCCGGGCTGGTCGCGTTGGTTGCCGGCATCATCTGGGGATCGAAGCTCGGCGTCCAGTTCTCGCTGGCGACGGTGGCGCTGCGCGGCCTGCCGGTGGTCATCCTCGGCGGGCTGACGTCGATTCCCGGCGCAATCATCGGCGGCCTGATCATCGGTGTCGGCGAGAAGCTGTCGGAGGTCTATCTCGGCCCGTTGATCGGCGGCGGCATCGAGATCTGGTTCGCTTATCAGCTGGCGCTGGTTTTCTTGCTGTTCAGGCCGCAGGGGCTGTTCGGCGAGAAGATCATCGACCGCGTCTGACCGGGAGGCAAGAGCGTGCTGTACAGGGAAAACGGCCAGTTCAGGACTTCCTACGCCGCCGACCAGCAGATCTTCCCGATCGCCCAGGATCGCTGGGCGATTCTCGCCATCGTCGTCTTCGCCTTCGTCGGCGTGCCGCTGCTGGTCGACGAGTACCTTTTCCGGGCCATCCTGATTCCGTTCCTGATCCTGTCGCTGGCGGCGATCGGCGTGAACATCCTGGTCGGCTACTGCGGTCAGATCACTCTCGGTGCCGGCGCCTTCATGGCCGTCGGCGCCTATGCAGCGTACAACTTCCACATTCGCCTCGACGGTCTGCCGCTGCTCGTTTCCTTCCTGCTTGGCGGCTGCACGGCGGCGGCGGTCGGCATCTTCTTCGGCATTCCGAGCCTGCGCGTCCGCGGTCTCTATCTCGCGGTGGCGACGCTCGCGGCGCAGTTCTTCACCGACTGGGTATTCCTGCGCGTGCCGTGGTTCACCAACAACGCGTCTTCGGGATCGGTGTCGGTCGCCAACCTGCAGATTCTCTCCTGGCAGATCGAGACGCCGACTGACAAGTACCTGCTCTGCCTGACGATCCTGGTGGTCTTCGCGCTGCTGGCGAAGAACATGACGCGCTGCGCGATCGGCCGGCAGTGGATGGCGATCCGCGACATGGACGTGGCGGCCGAGGTGATCGGCATCCGGCCGCTGTTTGCCAAGCTCTCGGCCTTCGCCGTCAGTTCCTTTTTCGTCGGCACGGCCGGCGCGCTCTGGGGTTTCGTCCACCTGGCCTCGTGGGAGCCGGCGGCGTTCTCGGTCGACCGTTCGTTCCAGTTGCTGTTCATGGTGATCATCGGCGGCCTCGGATCGATCATGGGCAGCTTCTTCGGCGCCGCCTTCATCGTCATCCTGCCGATCATGCTGAACCAGTTCCTGCCGGCGATCGGCCGTGTCTTCGGCATCAGCATCTCGACCGCCGGCGTGTCGCACGCCGAGTTGATCATCTTCGGCGTGCTGATCATCTTCTTCCTGATCAAGGAGCCACATGGCATCGCGCGGATGTGGTCCACCGGCAAGGAGAAGTTGCGGCTCTGGCCTTTCCCACATTGAGAGCGGTGATCCGCTGTCGGCTGTTGCAGCGCCATTGTGGCGCATTGCTGGACGTAGTACGGTGATGACTACTCGAGGAGACAACGATGAAATTGCAGCAACTCGTTCTGACGGCGGCGGCACTGGCCCTGTCGTCGCTATTGACCGCCCCGCCCGCCCTGGCGCAGGCGAAGGAGCAGTTCTTCCCGGTCCTGGTCTATCGTACCGGTGCCTATGCGCCGAACGGTACACAATGGGCAAATGGCTATGTCGACTACCTGAAACTGGTCAATGCGAAGGGGGGTATCAACGGCGTCCGGATCAGTTTCGAGGAATGCGAGACGGCTTACGCGACCGACCGGGGTGTCGAATGCTATGAGCGGCTGAAAGGCAAGGGGGGCGGTGCGACGGTCTTTCAACCGTTGTCCACGGGGGTCACCTTCGCCCTCACCGAGAAGGCGCCGGTTGACAAGATTCCGCTGATCACCGCCGGTTATGGGCGTAGCGAGTCACAGAACGGTGCCGTCTTCACCTGGAACTTCCCGCTTCTCGGAACCTACTGGGTCGGCGCCGATGTCGCAGTCCAGCACATCGCCAAGAAGGAGGGCGGTGTCGGCAAGCTGAAGGGCAAGAAGATCGCCCTGGTCTATCACGACAGCCCGTACGGCAAGGAGCCGATCCCGATCCTGCAGGAACTCGGCAAGACCCACGGTTTCGACGTGCAACTGTTGCCGGTGGCGCATCCGGGGGTGGAGCAGAAGGCCACCTGGCTGCAGATCAGGCAGCAGAAGCCGGATTACGTGCTGCTCTGGGGATGGGGCGTGATGAACTCGACCGCCTTGCGTGAAGCGCAGGCAACGGGCTATCCGCGCGACCGGATGATCGGAGTCTGGTGGGCCGGTGCCGAGCCGGACGTCAAGGACGTTGCCGAGGGCGCCAAGGGGTACAGCGCGCTGACGTTGCAGCACGGTGCCGAACCGGGATCGAAGGTGGTCAAGGATGTCCTCGACCTGGTGCATGCGAAGGGACAGGGCACCGGCCCGAAGGACGAGGTGGGCCAGGTGCTCTACATGCGCGGCCTGATCTCGGCGATGCTCGGCGTCGAAGGCGTGCGCAAGGCGCAGGAGCGTTACGGCAAGGGCAAGGTGATGACTGGTGAGCAGGTGCGCTGGGGCCTCGAAAACCTCAATCTCGACCAGAAGACACTCGACGCGATGGGTTTTGCCGGCGTCATGCGGCCGGTGCAGACCTCCTGTCTCGACCACATGGGATCGTCCTGGGTGCGCGTCCATACCTGGAACGGCAGCAAGTGGGAGTTCACTTCGGACTGGTACCAGGCTGACGAGAAGGTGATCCGGCCGATGGTGATGCTCGCTTCGGGCAAGTACGCCGACGAGAAGAAGATCAAGCCGCGCACTCCCGAGGAATGCAAGAAGTAGTCCGCAGACCCGCCCGGCCGCGGGTCGATGCCCGGTCCGGCCGCGTTGCGGGTCGACCGGGCGGCAGCAGGAGCGCAGGCGCGTCATGAGCAACGACAACATCCTTCTCCGGGTCAACAGCATCGAGGTGATCTACAACCATGTGATCCTCGTCCTCAAGGGGGTTTCGTTCAACGTTCCGGAGGGCGGCATCGTTGCCCTGCTCGGCGGCAACGGTGCCGGCAAGACGACCACCCTGCGCGCCGTCAGCAACCTGTTGCGTGGCGAGCGCGGTGCGGTGACCAAGGGCACGATCGATCTGCGTGATGAACGGATCGAGGCGCTGACGCCGGCGGAACTGGTGCGGCGTGGCGTCATCCAGGTGATGGAGGGGCGGCACTGCTTTGCCCACCTGACCGTCGAGGAGAACCTGCTGACCGGAGCCTACGCACGCCGCGACGGCAAGGCGGCGATCGCGCAGACCCTGGACAAGGTCTACTCCTATTTTCCGCGACTGAAGACGCGGCGCGGCAGCCAGGCTGCCTATACCTCGGGCGGCGAGCAGCAGATGTGCGCCATCGGCCGGGCGCTGATGGCCAGTCCGCGCATGGTCCTGCTCGACGAACCGTCGATGGGCTTGGCACCGCAGATCGTCGACGAGGTGTTCGCCATCGTCAGGGATCTGAATCAGAAGGAGGGCGTGACCTTCCTGCTGGCTGAACAGAACACCAACATGGCGCTGCGTTACGCCGATTTCGGCTACATCCTGGAAAATGGCCGCGTCGTGATGGAAGGCGCGGCCGGTGATCTGGCAGCCAACGAGGACGTCAAGGAGTTCTATCTCGGTCTGTCGTCGGGTGGGCGCAAGAGCTTTCGCGACGTCAAGCACTATCGCCGCCGCAAGCGCTGGCTGTCCTGAAAGCGATGCGCGGCACGAACAAGGTGACGCGGGCGTTTCTCGGCGTGCTCCTGCTGGCCGGCCTGCTCCTCGCCAGCGCCACGCCACCGGTGGCCGGCGAGCGCCGGGCGCCGCAACCGGGCGACTGCGTGATCCTGCGCGAAGGCGGCAGCGGCTGGCTGCTGAAGGCGCCGACCTATTGGCTGCGTGGTACCATCGACCGGCTCGTGCACGAGCGAAGGATGGCAGGCGTCTGCCCGCAGCTCGACAAGCCGGTCGGAGCCTACACACGTGCCGACCATGCGCGGGTGGCGGCGGCGACGCCCTGCGTGACGAGCGCGGCGGATGCCGGCGAGGTCGACGTACTGCGGGTGCACGTGCTGGTCGACTCATGGGAGACGCCGTGGTCACACCAGGGCAGGCCTCCCGGCTGGCTGTTCCGCGGGCAGTTCCTCGACCAGACGCTGCACAAGGGGATGGTGATCGACATGGATGCCGGCTGGCTCGAGTTCTGCGAGGAGCGATCATGAGCGGTGGGCCGCTCAGCGGCGTGCGCGTCCTCGACCTGACGCGCCTGCTTCCAGGCCCCGTGGCGACCCTGCATCTCGCCGACCTTGGGGCAGACGTGATCAAGATCGAGGACCATGCGGCCGGTGACTACGCGCGCATCCTCGGCGACGGCCCGGACGGTGTCAGCGTCTTCTACCGCTGCGTCAATCGCAACAAGCGCGGGCTGCGCCTCGATCTCAAGCAAGCGCAAGGAAAGGCGGTCTTCCTGCGCCTCGCGCGCGACGCCGACGTCGTCGTCGAGAGCTTCCGGCCAGGCGTCAGCGACCGGCTCGGGATCGGCTACACGGCCCTGCGTGCGGTCAATCCGCGCCTGGTCTACTGCGCAGTCACCGGCTATGGCCAAACGGGTCCGCTGGCGATGGCTGCGGGTCACGACCTCAACTACATCGGCCTCGCCGGCGTTCTCGATCAGATCGGCGTCGATGGCGGCCAGCCGGCGATTCCCAACCTGCAGGTGGGCGATCTCCTCGGTGGGGCGCTGACGGCGGTGATGGGCATCCTGGCCGCCCTCTTCGACGCGCAGCGCAGTGGCCAGGGCCGTCTGGTCGACGTGGCGATGAGCGAGGCGGTGCTGGCGCACAACCTGTTTCCCTTCTTCGCCCTGCAGACCGCGGGCTGCGTACCGCTGCGCGGCGGCGACCAACTCAGCGGTGGCGATGCCGGTTACGGCGTCTATGCCACCGCCGATGGTCGCTTCATGGCGGTGGCGCCGCTCGAAAGGAAGTTCTGGGATCTTTTCTGCGATGCCGTCGGGCGGCCCGACTGGAAATCACGGCACGCGGCACGTGGCGCCGCCGCTGCCACCCTGCGCAGCGAACTTGCAGCGCTCTTCGCCAGTCGGGACCAGGCCAGTTGGAGCGATTTCTTTGCCGGCATCGACTGTTGCGTGACGCCGGTGCTGGGCGTAGACGAAGCGCTTCGCCATCCGCATTTCGCCGCTCGCGGAATGGTCGTCGACGCCGACGGCGTGCGCCAGTACGCGCCACCGTTGAAGCTTTCGGGCTGGGTCTTCGCCGTCGAGCGGGCAGCCCCGGCGCCTGGCGAGCACACGCGGGAGATCCTGCGCGCGGCTGGTTTCAGCGACGACGAGGTGGCTGCATTGCAGCGCGAGTCGGTGATCTGAGGTCGGAGGTCAGGGCGCGCCGCCGGGCACGCGGGCTCGCGCCGCAGCACTGGCCGATGGCGGCCGGCGGCCGCCCCGGCGCATCTCAGGTCTTGGGCGGCTCTTCTTGCGCTTGCCTGGACTGCACGGCTGCCGTGGCGGCCTTCTGCATCTGCTCCTGCATCTGCTGCAGCAGGGTCAGCGGCCACAGCGCGGCCTGCCTCAGCGCCTCATTGCTGCTGCCGGGCTCTACCAGGCTGCCGCCCTGGGCCTCGTCGGTGGCGCCGGCGGCCGTACCGTAGCTGCCCGCCATCTGGCCCATCGCGCGCACGGCGTTGAGTGTCACGCACTGCATCTCGAGACCCTGGATCGTCATCTGCAGCATCGACAGGTTCATCTTCAGCCAGTTCTCGACGGCCTTGAGGTCCCGGATCTTCTTCTCGATGTCTTCGACGTTGAGGGTCGGGGTGACCATGCCGGGCAGGGAGACGCCCATGCTGCCCCACATTTTTCTGGCAAAGCTCAGCGGATCGGGTACGGAATTGAGGTTCGACATTGTTCTTGCTCCGGTGTGATGGGGGTGGCCCATCTTAACAAAGTTGCGTGGGCTCGGGCGGCTGCTGCCGCCCGTCTGGGTTCGATCTGCCGGCCGCTGGCGGCCGACGGTGGTGCGGCTTCAGACACGGTAACAGTAAAGGCGGGTGTGACGGCAGTCGTCGACATCGATTTCTTGCGTGGCGGCGACACCGGGTACGGCGAAACTGTTGCTGATGAACAGGCTGCCGGGGCGCATCTCGCGGCCAACCTTCTCCCACAGGGCAGCCATCGGGGTCGGCGAGAGGAAGGCGTAGACGACATTGTAGGCGGCCAGGTCGGTTCGCCAGAGATCGCCCCAGCGCCAGCTGCAGTTGGCGGTGGCGAGCGTGCGCACGCGGCCGGCCAGCCAGGTGGCGGGTGCGTTCTCGACCCCGGTGAAGGATGCGTCCGGTCGCGCTGCGGCCAGCGGCTGGACGATGCTGCCAATGCCGGCGCCGAGGTCGAGGAAGCGCAGGTCGTGGTACCCGTGGGTCAGTGCGGCGAGTGCGTGGACGGTCTCGCGGCTGGAGAAGTAGAGCGGGATCTGACCGCTCAGGGCGCCACGATAGACGAGCAGCAACAGCATGCTGGCGAGCAGGAACCAGCCAGGGTCGATCTGCAGCAGGGCGACGCCCCAGGCCAGAGGCGCGAAGACCGCGTGCAGGATCCGCCACCACCAGGGCTGGTGGCTCAGGGTGGCGAGGAGCAGGGCGACGGCGCCGATGGCGAAAGCCGTCTGCGGCCACGGCAGTTCTTCGCCGCGAACGCCGTAGTAGGGCCAGGCGAGCGACAGGACGGCGAGCACGGCGGCGGCCTGCAACGCCAGCTGCCGCAGCGGCCGTGCCAGCGTTGCCGTGGGTGCGTCGCTGCGGTCCGAAGATGGTGCGGGCAGGTGGGACAAGCAGGAACTCCTCGAGGCTGAGCGACGCATTGTATGTCCGGCGCCGGGTTGCGTGCTCAGTGTGCGG
This sequence comes from Candidatus Accumulibacter conexus, assembly GCA_017592775.1. Classification (GTDB taxonomy): domain Bacteria; phylum Pseudomonadota; class Gammaproteobacteria; order Burkholderiales; family Rhodocyclaceae; genus Accumulibacter; species Accumulibacter conexus. The sequence goes on from JAGFNJ010000020.1 coordinate 32,385, forward strand.
TTGCCACGGCGGCCGCAGCCGGCAGCAGCAGGGCTCGCAGTGCCTCGCGCCGGGGTCGCATCTTCTGCACCGACGCCGCCTTGACGTGCCCGAAGCCACGCACCTGTTCGGGCAGCGCGGCGAGCTCGACGGCGGTGGCGAGCGTCGTCGCGTCGAGGCGTGCGAGCAGCAGTTCGATGTCCGCTTCGTAATCGGCGAGCAGTTGTCGTTCCATCTTCCTTTCGTCGCCGCCGGCAAAGGGATCGAAGGCCGTGCCGCGCAAACCCTTCAGCCGGCTCAGGGCGGCGAGCGCGCGCAGCATCCACGGGCCGTAACTGCCTTTCGCGACCCTGCCGGTGAGGGGGTCGGGTCTCGCCAGCAGTGGCGGCGCGAGGTGGAAGCGGATGCTGAAGTCGCCCTCGAACTGCTCCGACAGCTGCTGCCTGAAGGCTGGGTCGGCATGCAGCCGTGCGACCTCGTACTCGTCCTTGACTGCCAGCAGCCTGAAGTAGCTGCGTGCAACCGCCTCGCTCAGGCGGGTCGACCGCAACGGCAGTTCGCTGGCCCGCACACGCTCGACCAGCCGCCGGTAACGCTCGGCGTAGCGCGCGTCCTGGTAGTCGGTCAGGGCTTCGGTGCGGCGGCTGATCGTTTCATCGAGGCTGGCCGAGAGCCGGTGCGCCGGCGGCCGGCTGGCCGGAATCGCCAGTCGCTGCACCGCTGCCGGATCGTGCGCCGCCTGCCGGCCCCAGAGGAAGGCCTGGCGGTTCTGCTCGACGGCCGTGCCGTTGAGTTCGATGGCACGGTCGATGGCTGCCAGCGACAGTGGGATGAGCCCCCTCTGCCAGGCGACGCCGAGCAGGAAGAGGTTGCCGTAGATGCCGTCGCCCAGCAGCTCGCGCGACAGCTCTGCCGTGTTCAGGAAGAGCGAGTTGCCGCGACCGCAGGCTTCGTCGATCTGCTCCTGCAGCCGCTGCTGCGGGAATTGCCAGTCCGGGTTGCGGGTGAACTCGGCGGTGGGGGTGCCGGCGACGTTGACGACTGCCCGGGTCTTGCCGGCGAGAACCTTCGACAGCGCTTCGCTGCTGGCACTGACCAGCAGATCGCCGCCGATCAACGCGTCCGCCTCGCCGGTGGCGATGCGTGCGGCGTGGACGTCCTGTGGGCGGTCGGCAATCCGCAGGTGCGAGAAGACGGCGCCGAATTTCTGCGCCAGGCCGGTCATGTCGAGCACCGAAACGCCCTTGCCGTCAAGGTGGGCGGCCATTCCAAGCAGCGCGCCAAGCGTCACGACACCGGTACCGCCGACGCCGGTGATGAGGATGTTGAAGGGCCGTGCGGTGTCGGCCAGCGGTGGTTCGGGGAGGGCGGCGAGCGTACCGGCGTCGGTGGCGATGGCGCTGCCGCGGCGCAGTCTGCCGCCTTCGATGGTGACGAAGCTGGGGCAGGAGCCGTTGACGCACGAGTAATCCTTGTTGCACGACGACTGGTCGATCGCCCGCTTGCGACCGAACTCGGTTTCCACCGGCACCACCGACAGGCAGTTCGACTGCACGCCACAGTCGCCACATCCTTCACAGACGGCCTCGTTGATGAACACGCGCCGGGCCGGGTCGGCGAGCTTGCCGCGCTTGCGCCGGCGGCGTTTCTCGGTCGCGCACGTCTGCTCGTAGATCAGGATCGACACGCCACGATGCTCGCGCAACTCGCGCTGCACGGCGTCGAGCTGGTCGCGGCCGTACACCGGCGTGTTCGGCGCGAGGTCGCGTACCTGCCGGTACTTCGCCGGTTCGTCGCTGACGATGACGATGCGGCTGATGCCCTCGGCCTCGAGCTGCCGCGTCAGCTGGCCGACGCTGAGCTGGCCGTCCACCGGTTGTCCGCCGGTCATCGCCACGGCGTCGTTGTAGAGGATCTTGTAGGTGATCGAGACGCCGGCGGCGACCGCCTGGCGGATCGCCAGCAGGCCGGAGTGGAAATAGGTGCCGTCGCCGAGGTTGGCGAAGATGTGGCGGTCGCCGGAAAACGGCGCCTGGCCGACCCAGGTGACGCCTTCGCCGCCCATGTGGGTGAAGGTCGCGGTATTGCGGTCCATCCACGTCACCATGTAGTGGCAACCGATGCCGGCGACGGCGCGCGAGCCTGCCGGCAGGCGGGTCGAGGTGTTGTGCGGACAGCCGGAGCAGAAGTACGGCGTCCGCTGCATGGTGCTGCCGCTCGCCGCCGGCGCCGTCGCTGCGGCGAGAGTCTGCTGCTTCGCCTCGAGCAGTTGCAGACGGGCCTCGATGGCCGGCGAGGTGAAGAAGCGGCCGATGCGCGCCGCCAGCGCACGTGCCACCTGTGCCACCGACAGTTCGCCTGCCGCCGGCAGCAGCCAGTCGCCATGGCGCAGGTGGCCAGTGCCGGTCGGCAGCAGCGACCACTCGCCCTTCTCGTCGAACTTGCCGACGACGCGCGGCCGGACGTCCTCGCGCCAGTTGTAGAGCTCCTCCTTCAACTGATACTCGAGCAGTTGTCGTTTCTCCTCGATCACGAGGATCTCCTCGAGGCCCTCGGCGAAGCGGCGGACACCGTCGGCTTCGAGCGGCCACACCATGCCGACCTTGTACAGCCGGAGGCCGATCCGCGCCGCCAGCGCGTCGTCGATGCCCAACTCGTCGAGCGCCTGACGGACGTCGAGGTAGGCCTTGCCGGCGGTGATGATGCCGAGGCGGGCGGGGTTGTCGGGGTCGTTGCTGTCGATCAGCACGCGGTTGAGGTGGTTGGCGCGGCAGTAGGCGAGTGCCGCGTACAGCTTATGGTTGAGCAGGCGTGCTTCCTGCTGCAGCGGTGGGTCGGGCCAGCGGATGTTGAGCCCGTGCGGGTCACTGGTTGGCATCTCGTAGTCGTCGGGCAGGCGAATGACGGTGGCCGCCGGGTCGATCGTCACCGATGCCGAGGTCTCGACGGTATCGGCAAGCGCCTTCATCACCACCCAGCAGCCCGAGTAACGGCTCATCGCCCAGCCATGCAGGCCGTAATCGAGATATTCCTGGACGTTCGCCGGATAGAGCACCGGCATCATCACCGCCTTGAAGATGTGTTCGGTCTGGTGCGGCAGGGTCGATGATTTCGCCGCATGATCGTCGCCGGCGATGACCAGCACGCCACCCCTGCTGGCTGTCCCGGCGGCGTTGGCATGGCGGAAGACGTCGCCGCAGCGGTCGACGCCGGGACCCTTGCCGTACCACATGGCGAAGACGCCGTCGTAGCGCGCACCGGGGAAGAGTCCGAGCTGCTGCGTCCCCCAGACCGCGGTCGCCGCCAGGTCCTCGTTGACTGCCGGCTGAAAGACGATGCGGTGGGCGTCGAGGTGGGGCTTCGCTTTCCACAGGGCCTGGTCGAGACCGCCGAGGGGGCTGCCGCGGTAGCCGGAAACGAAACCCGCCGTATGCAGCCCCGCCGCGTGATCGCGCTGCGCCTGCAGCATCGGCAGCCGCACCAGGGCCTGCGTGCCGCTGAGGAAGACGCGGCCCGAGGTCGCCGTATACCGGCTGTCGAGCGTGATCGACAGGTCACCCATGGTGTCTCCTCCTCTTCTGACCCCCCGCCGCCGCTGCAGCGATCCGTTTTCTGTCGCCTCGGCAGCGTTCAGGGAGTTGCGCCGGCGTGCGGCCGCTGCGTTACCTCATCTGACCGTTGCTCGCCGCGCTGGTTGCTTCCCGGCCGGATTTTGCGCGTCCCCGGCGGCAGGCAGCACCTTCCCCGGGTTGATGGGAAAGGAGCGTCCGCTCCCTTTCAGTGCAGCGTGCATCGACTCGTCGCGCCCGTGCCGCGCGAGAACCGACTCGTCCGGCGCTGCCGCGCGCGCGGGCGGCAGTGGCGCATCCCGGGCCGGTCGCGCGAACGGGAAGCCGGTCGATTCTACGCCGTCGGCCGGCAACCGTGCAGCAGTTGCGGTTGCGCGTGCCGCCGTCGCCGCACGCATGCTGTCGGGGCGAAAAACCATTTGACAATCCGCCCTTCGAGCTTCAGAATCGCGGGTTCTTGGCTGGAGGGATACCCAAGTGGCCAACGGGATCAGACTGTAAATCTGACGGCTCCGCCTTCGAAGGTTCGAATCCTTCTCCCTCCACCACAAGCGCCGCTGTCGGTGATGGCGTTCAATCGTTCTTCGGGTAACAGTTTTGCGGGTGTAGCTCAATGGTAGAGCTGAAGCCTTCCAAGCTTATGACGAGGGTTCGATTCCCTTCACCCGCTCCAGGCTGCAGCCGCAGAATTGCTTCAGGCTCCTCGATCATCGATGCCCATGTAGCTCAGCGGTAGAGCACTCCCTTGGTAAGGGAGAGGTCGACAGTTCAATTCTGTCCATGGGCACCAGCGATTGGTGCTGTAGATTCATTGTCAATTTTTAACGTCTTGAGGTACCGGTAATGGCCAAGGGAAAATTTGAACGCACGAAGCCGCACGTCAATGTAGGCACGATTGGACACGTGGATCACGGGAAGACGACGCTGACGGCGGCGATCACGACGATTCTGGCGAAGAAGTTCGGTGGCGTGGCGAAGGCGTACGACCAGATTGACGCGGCGCCGGAGGAGAAGGCGCGTGGGATCACGATCAACACGGCGCACGTGGAATACGAGACGTCCAAGCGTCACTATGCGCACGTGGATTGCCCGGGTCACGCGGACTACATCAAGAACATGATCACGGGTGCGGCGCAGATGGACGGGGCGATTCTGGTGGTGTCGGCGGCGGATGGCCCGATGCCGCAGACGCGGGAGCACATTTTGCTGGCGCGGCAGGTTGGTGTTCCGTTCATTGTGGTGTACCTGAACAAGTGCGACATGGTGGACGATGAGGAGCTCCTGGAACTGGTGGACATGGAGGTTCGCGAACTGCTGTCGAAGTACGAGTTTCCGGGTGATGACATTCCGATCATTCAGGGTTCGGCGCTGAAGGCTCTGGAAGGCGACACGGGGCCGCAGGGAGAAGGTTCGGTGATGGCGCTGGCGGATGCGCTGGACGCGTACATTCCGACGCCGCAGCGTGCGGTGGACAAGCCGTTCCTGCTGCCGATCGAGGACGTGTTCTCGATTTCGGGTCGCGGCACGGTGGTGACGGGTCGAGTTGAGCGCGGCGTGGTGAAGGTGGGCGAAGAGGTGGAGATTGTCGGCATCCGTCCGACGGTGAAGACGACGTGCACGGGCGTGGAGATGTTCCGCAAGCTGCTGGACCAGGGGCAGGCGGGCGACAACGTGGGTGTTCTGCTGCGGGGCACGAAGCGTGATGATGTCGAGCGTGGTCAGGTGCTGGCGAAGCCGGGTTCGATCAAGCCGCACACGCACTTCACGGGCGAGGTTTACTGCCTGTCGAAGGAAGAGGGTGGTCGTCACACGCCGTTCTTCAACAACTATCGTCCGCAGTTCTACTTCCGGACGACGGACGTGACGGGCGCGATCGCGATGCCTGAGGGTGTCGAGATGGTGATGCCGGGCGACAACGTGCAGATGACGGTGAAGCTGATCTCGCCGATCGCCATGGAAGAAGGCCTGCGCTTCGCGATTCGCGAGGGTGGCCGCACCGTCGGCGCCGGCGTCGTCGCCAAGATCATCGAGTAGTTCCGGTCGAGGTTCATGGGCGGCGCCGATGAATGGCGGTGCCGCCGTAGTTCTGCCGCAGGGGTATAGCTCAACTGGCAGAGCGTCGGTCTCCAAAACCGAAGGTTGGGGGTTCGATTCCCTCTGCCCCTGCCATACATGTAACCAAAGCGGACGAGATGGCCGATAAATTCAAGTTTGCGCTGGCGATCCTGCTGCTTGTGGCCGGTGTCGCCGGCTTCTACCTCCTGGCGGATCAGGCGATGATCCTGCGGGTGCTCGCCGTCATGGCGGGCACCGCTCTCGCCGCCGGGGTTGCCTGGAAGACCGAGCAGGGGCAGCGCTTCTTCGGCTTCGCGCGCGAGTCCGCCGCCGAGGCGAAGAAGGTGGTCTGGCCGTCCCGCAAGGAGACGATGCAGACCACCGGCATGGTTTTCGCCTTCGTCGTGGTGATGGCCCTCTTTCTCTGGCTGACCGACAAGAGCCTGGAATGGGTGATGTACGACCTGATTCTCGGCTGGAGGAAATCATGAGCATGCGCTGGTACGTGGTACACGCCTACTCGGGCTTTGAGAAGAGCGTGCAGCGGGCGTTGCTCGAGCGTGTTCAGCGGCAGGGGATGACGGAGCAGTTCGGTCGCATCCTGGTGCCGGTGGAAGAGGTCGTCGAACTGAAGATGGGCCAGAAGAGCATTTCCGAACGCAAGTTCTTCCCCGGCTACGTGCTGGTGGAAATGGAGATGAACGACGAGTCCTGGCATCTGGTCAAGAGTACGCCCAAGGTCACGGGTTTTGTCGGTGGTACCGCCAACAAGCCGAGCCCGATTTCCGAGAAGGAAGTCGCGAAGATCATGCAGCAGATGCAGGAGGGCGTCGAGAAACCGCGGCCGAAAGTGCTTTTCGAACCCGGCGAAGTGGTGCGCGTCAAGGAGGGTCCGTTCACGGATTTTCATGGCGCGGTCGAGCACGTCAATTACGAAAAGAACCGGCTGCGCGTTTCGGTAACGATTTTTGGCCGGCCGACGCCGGTCGAACTGGAGTTCGGGCAGGTCGAGAAAGCCTGACCGCGGGCTCGGTCGCGGTGTGTTGAGCGTGCTCGACGCACCGCAGCAGTGCGGCTCTCGGGCCGCGTTTGTCGTTTGGGGAGCGCTTGCACGAGCGCGTTCGAACCCGCTCACAGGAGTCGTACGGTGGCAAAGAAAATCATTGGTTACATCAAGTTGCAGGTGCCGGCGGGGAAAGCGAACCCGTCGCCACCGATCGGTCCGGCGCTCGGTCAGCGGGGACTGAACATCATGGAGTTCTGCAAGTCGTTCAATGCCCAGACGCAGGGGCTGGAACCGGGCTTGCCGATTCCGGTCGTGATCACCGCCTTCGCCGACAAGAGTTTCACCTTCATCATGAAGACGCCGCCGGCAGCGGTCCTGATCAAGAAGGCGATCGGTGTGCAGAAGGGAAGTGCCAAGCCGCACACTGCCAAGATCGGTACGCTGACGCGCGCCCAGTGTGAGGCGATTGCGACGCAGAAGATGCCCGACCTGACGGCGGCCGACATGGAAGCGGCGGTGCGCACCATCGCCGGCAGTGCCCGCACGATGGGCGTTACGGTAGAGGGGGTGTGAGATGGCTGGCTTGAGCAAACGCCAGAAGGCGCTGCAGGGAAAGGTCGAACGTACCCGGAGCTATCCGGTTGCGGAAGCGCTGAAGCTCGCCAAGGAGTGCGCGACCGCCAAGTTCGACGAGTCGATCGACGCTGCGGTCTGCCTCGGCGTCGATCCGCGGAAGTCGGATCAGATCGTTCGTGGCTCGGTGGTTCTGCCGGCCGGTACCGGCAAGACGGTCCGCGTCGCCGTCTTTGCCCAGGGTGAGAAGGCGGCTGCCGCCAAGGCGGCGGGTGCCGATATCGTTGGCTTCGAGGATCTGGCGGCCGAGATCAAGTCCGGTGTGATCAATTTCGATCGCGTCATCGCCACTCCCGATGCGATGCGCGTCGTTGGTCAGCTCGGGCAGATTCTTGGTCCGCGTGGCCTGATGCCGAACCCCAAGGTGGGGACGGTGACGATGGACGTCGCGACGGCGGTACAGAACGCCAAGGCGGGACAGGTGCAGTATCGTACCGACAAGGCGGGCATCATCCACAGCACGATCGGTCGCGCGTCGTTCGATGCCGACAAGCTGGCGAGCAACCTGAAGGCGCTGGTCGACGCGCTGATCAAGGCCAAGCCGGCGACCTCGAAGGGGCAGTACGTGCGCCGGGTCGCCGTTGCCAGCACGATGGGGCCGGGCGTGCGCGTCGACGCGTCGACGCTCTAGAAGGAAACATGGTTTGGGGCCCGGCGCCTGGCGCCTGGTTCCGGCAGAGAGCTTTGTAGGGCTACCGGCAGGGCGCACGCGCAGTGCCGGTAGATCGTCAAAGACCGCAGGTGCCGACGATGCTGCCTGTCGCGGCTTAAGTGTGCAAGCGGCCTGCGTAGACGGTGTGCCCGGAAAAGGATTTTGCAGCGACGGACTTAAGGCCTGTGCTGCCAACCCCTGATCAAGGTCGCCGTGGGTGCGGTACGTCCAGCCGGATGTGCCGTTTGTTGACTTGATGGGAGGAAGGACCTGTGGGTCTCAATCTTGATGATAAGAAGGTCGTCGTAGCCGAGGTCGCGGCAACGGTCGCCAAGGCGCAGACCATCGTGCTGGCCGAGTACAGTGGCTTGCCGGTGGCCCATCTGACTCGTCTGCGCGCCCAGGCACGTGCTTCGGGCGTCTACCTGCGTGTGGTGAAGAACACGCTGGTGCGGCGGGCCGTCGAAGGCACTGTCTTCGCCGGGCTGGCCGAGCAGATGACCGGGCCACTGATCTACAGCATGTCGGAAGATCCGGTTGCTGCAGCAAAGGTGCTCAACGATTTTGCCAAGACCAATGACAAGCTGATTCTGAAGGCTGGCAGTTTTGCTGGCCAGGCACTCGACAAGGCCGGCGTCCAGGCGCTGGCGTCGATTCCTGGCCGCAACGAGTTGCTCGCCCGGCTGCTGGGAGTCATGCAGGCGCCGGTCACCGGTTTCGCCTGTGCGCTTTCCGCCTTGGCCAAGCAGCGCGAGGAAGCCGTTGCCTGAGCGCGCCGTCAGCTTTTTTTGTTTCCAGATCTAGGAGTGAGTAATCATGGCTATTAGCAAGCAGGACATCCTCGATGCCGTTGGCGCGATGACTGTCATGGAACTGAACGACCTCGTCAAGGCGTTCGAAGAGAAATTTGGCGTTTCGGCAGCATCGATGGCCGTCGCGGCTCCGGGCGCCGCCGCACCGGTGGTCGAGGAGCAGACCGAGTTTACGGTCGTTCTGGCCGGCATCGGCGAGAAGAAGGTCGAGGTCATCAAGGTCGTTCGCGCAGCGACCGGTCTCGGCCTCAAGGAAGCCAAGGATCTGGTCGACAGCGCGCCGAAGGCGGTCAAGGAAGCGATCTCCAAGGCAGACGCCGAAGCGCTCAAGAAGCTGCTCGAGGACGCTGGAGCGAAGGTCGAGGTCAAGTAACACCGGGATGGCAGGCTGGGCTGGCGGCCTTCGGGCTGCCAGCCCTTTTCTGCTTTTCCGGAAATGGCTGCGCGCCCGCGGTCCTGGGGCGCGCCGCCTTGCAGCGTGCAAACGCAAACACGACTGGCGGTGGCGCGAGCGGTACCGGTCGCTGCCCGCCCGCCGGCCAGTCATGTTGCGTTTGTCCGTTGCGAACCGGCGGATGTGGCTACCCTCGCCGGAGCGCTAGAGGATTTGCCTTGTGAGTTCGGAGCGACCATGACCTACTCCTATACCGAGAAGAAGCGTATCCGCAAGAGTTTCGCCAAGCGCACCAGTGTGCTCGAGGTGCCCTTTCTGCTGGCGACGCAACTGGAATCCTTCACCGCCTTCCTGCAGGCCAGCGCCCCTGCGGGGCAGCGCCGGAACCAGGGGCTGCAGGCCGCCTTCTGCTCGATCTTCCCGATCGTCAGCCACAGCGGCAACGCACGGCTGGAGTTCGTCAGTTACACGCTTTCCGAGCCGACCTTCGACGTCACCGAGTGCCAGCAGCGCGGGCTGACCTTCGCCTCGGCGCTGCGCGCCAAGGTGCGCCTGGTGATACTCGACCGCGAGGTGCCGGACACGATCAAGGAGGTGAAGGAGCAGGAGGTCTACATGGGCGAGATCCCGTTGATGACCTCCACGGGTTCGTTCGTCATCAACGGCACCGAGCGGGTGATCGTCTCGCAACTGCATCGCTCGCCCGGCGTGTTCTTCGAACACGATCGGGGCAAGACGCACAGCTCGGGCAAGTTGCTGTTCTCGGCACGGGTCATTCCGTATCGCGGCTCGTGGCTCGATTTCGAGTTCGATCCGAAGGATCTGCTGTTCTTCCGGGTGGACCGTCGCCGCAAGATGCACGTGACGACCCTGCTCAAGGCCATCGGCCTGACATCACAGCGGATTCTCCTCGAGTTCTTCGAGTTCGACACCTTCTACATCGGCAAGCGGGTGACCGAGTTCGCGCTCGTTCCCGAGCGTCTGCGCGGTGAGGTCGCCCGTTTCGACTTCAACGATCCTTCCGGCAAGCTGATCATCGCCAAGGACAAGCGGATCACGGCCAAGCACATCCGCGAACTCGACGCCGCCGGCATGAAACAGGTCGCCGTTCCCGACGATTTCCTGATCGGGCGCGTGATCGGTGTGGACGTGGTCGATCAGACGACTGGCGAGATTCTCGCCAACGCCAATGACGAGATCACCGAGACGCTGCTGGCGAAGCTGGTCGAGGCGGGCGTCGAGTCGCTGCAAACGCTGTATGTCAACGACCTCGATCATGGCGCCTTCATCTCGCAGACCCTGCGCACGGACGAGACGGCGTCGCGCCAGGCGGCGCGGATCGCGATCTACCGCATGATGCGGCCGGGCGAGCCGCCGACCGAGGAAGCCGTCGAGATCCTCTTCAACGGATTGTTCTACTCCGATGACCGCTATGATCTTTCGGCTGTCGGACGGATGAAGTTCAACCGCCGTGTCGGGCGCAAGGACGTCATCGAGTACAAGGTGATGGTCCGGCAGGCGCCGGCAAGACGCGATGCCATCGCCAAACTGATCAATGAAACCGTCGGCGATTCGGTGACGTCGGTGGAGCAGGCGCTTGCCGAGTTGAGCCACGGGCCGCGGGCGGTGGCGGAAAACCTGACGCACGAGGCCGCGGTGAGCCTGTTGGACTCGCTGAAGGCACTCGGTGTCGTGGGCGAGGTGCGCGAACAGCTGACCCTGTCGCCGCGCGACATCGTCGAGGTGATCCGGTTGCTGGTCGAGCTGCGAAACGGCCGCGGCGAAATCGACGACATCGACCATCTGGGCAACCGGCGGGTACGCTCGGTCGGTGAACTGGCGGAAAACCAGTTCCGCGCCGGACTGGTACGCGTCGAACGTGCGGTCAAGGAACGCCTGTCGCAGGCCGAGTCGGACAACCTGATGCCGCATGACCTGATCAACGCCAAGCCGATCAGCGCGGCGGTACGCGAGTTCTTCGGCTCGAGCCAGCTGTCGCAGTTCATGGACCAGACCAACCCGCTGTCCGAGATTACCCACAAGCGCCGCGTTTCGGCGCTTGGTCCAGGCGGCCTGACGCGCGAGCGGGCCGGCTTCGAGGTGCGTGACGTGCATCCGACGCACTACGGTCGCGTTTGTCCGATCGAAACGCCGGAGGGCCCGAACATCGGCCTGATCAACTCGCTGGCGCTCTTCGCGCGCACCAACGAGTATGGCTTTCTCGAGACCCCCTATCGCAAGGTCGTCGACGGCCGGGTGAGCGACCAGATCGAGTACCTGTCGGCGATCGAGGAGGGTGCCTACATCATTGCCCAGGCCAACTCGGAAATCGGCGAGGAAGGAGCGCTGCGCGATCAACTGGTCACCTGTCGCGAGAAGGGGGAAACCATTCTCGCCGAGCCGGCACGCGTGCAGTACATGGACGTGGCGCCGAGTCAGATCGTCTCGGTGGCGGCGTCGCTGATCCCCTTCCTCGAGCACGACGATGCCAACCGCGCGCTGATGGGGGCCAACATGCAGCGGCAGGCCGTGCCCTGCCTGCGTCCGGAGAAGCCGCTGGTCGGGACGGGTATCGAGCGGACGGTGGCCGTCGACTCGGGTACCGCGGTACAGGCGTTGCGTGGCGGGTTGGTCGACTACGTCGACGCGTCGCGTGTCGTCGTGCGCGTGAACGACGACGAGACCGGGCCGGGCGAAGTCGGCGTCGATATCTACAACCTGGTCAAGTACACGCGCTCCAACCAGAACACCAACATCAACCAGCGGCCGCTGGTGCGCGTTGGCGATGTGATCGCCAGAGGCGATGTGGTTGCCGACGGTGCGTCGACCGACAAGGGCGAACTGGCGCTCGGCCAGAACATGCTGGTCGCCTTCATGCCCTGGAATGGCTACAACTTCGAGGATTCGATCCTGATTTCCGAGCGCGTGGTCGCCGAGGACCGCTTCACCTCGATCCACATCGAGGAACTGACGGTCGTCGCGCGTGACACCAAGCTGGGGCCCGAGGAGATCACGCGCGACATCGCCTCGCTGGGTGAATCGCAACTCTCGCGCCTCGACGAGTCGGGAATCGTCTACATCGGCGCCGAGGTCGAGGCCGGGGACGTTCTGGTGGGCAAGGTGACGCCCAAGGGAGAAACACAGCTGACTCCGGAAGAGAAGCTGCTGCGGGCGATCTTCGGCGAGAAGGCGTCCGACGTGAAGGACACGTCGTTGCGTGTGCAGTCAGGGATTTCGGGTACGGTGATCGACGTGCAGGTGTTCACGCGCGAAGGCATCGAGCGTGACAAGCGGGCGCAGTCGATCATCGACGACCATTTGCGCAGCTACAAGCTCGACCTCGCCGATCAGTTGCGCATCGTCGAGAGGGATGCCTTTGCCCGCGCCGAGCGAATGATCGTCGGCAAGCCGGCGAACGGCGGCCCGAAGCGGCTGGCCAAGGGAACGCCGGTCAGCGCCGAATACCTCGAGGGTATCGACCCGCATCACTGGTTCGACATCCGCATGGCGGACGAGGACGTCGCGCAGCAGTTGGAGTCGCTGCGCGAAGGCCTCGAACAGACCCGCAAGGGCTTCGACATCGCCTTCGAAGAGAAACGCAAGAAGCTGACCCAGGGTGACGAACTCCCGCCCGGCGTGCAGAAGATGGTCAAGGTCTATGTCGCCGTCAAGCGTCGCCTGCAGGCGGGCGACAAGATGGCGGGCCGGCACGGCAACAAGGGCGTCGTGTCGCGCATCGTACCGGTCGAGGACATGCCGTACATGGCGGACGGGCGGCCGGTCGACATCGTCCTGAACCCGCTCGGCGTACCCTCGCGGATGAACGTCGGCCAGATTCTCGAGGTCCATCTCGGGCTGGCGGCGAAGGGACTGGGAACGCGAATTGGCGACATGCTTCGCCGCCAGGCGAGCGCCGAAGAGGTGCGTGGCCTGCTCGAGCAGATCTACAACGGGACCGGCAAGCCGGAGCGGCTCGACGAACTCAACGACGTCGAGATTCTCGAGATGGCGGGCAACCTTGAGGCGGGCGTGCCGTTTGCGACGCCGGTTTTCGATGGTGCCAAGGAATCGGAGATCAAGTCGGTCCTGGCGCTGGCCGGCATGCCGCAGTCTGCCCAGATGACGCTCTACGATGGCCGCACCGGCGAGCAGTTCGAGCGGCAGGTGACGGTGGGCTACATGCACGTGCTGAAACTGCACCACCTGGTCGATGACAAGATGCATGCCCGATCGACCGGACCGTACTCGCTGGTCACGCAACAGCCTCTGGGCGGCAAGGCGCAGTTCGGTGGCCAGCGCTTCGGCGAGATGGAGGTGTGGGCCCTCGAAGCCTACGGTGCTTCCTACGTCCTGCAGGAGATGCTCACCGTCAAGTCGGACGATGTCAACGGCCGGACGAAGGTTTACGAGAACATCGTCAAGGGTGATCACAAGATCGACGCCGGCATGCCGGAGTCGTTCAACGTCCTCGTCAAGGAAATCCGTTCGCTGGCGATCGACATCGATCTCGAGCGTTTCTGATTTGTTGGCAAGGGGTGGGAGAGCACCAAGGCACCGCGACTTCCGGCATCCTCACCCCAGACAGCTCACTCCTCACTGGAGCAAAAGATGAAAGCATTGCTTGATTTGTTTAAGCAGGTGACGCAGGAAGAGCAGTTCGACGCGATCACCATCGGTCTCGCCTCGCCGGACAAGATCCGCTCCTGGTCCTACGGCGAAGTGAAGAAACCGGAGACGATCAACTACCGCACCTTCAAGCCGGAGCGGGACGGGCTCTTCTGCGCCAAGATCTTTGGCCCGATCAAGGACTATGAGTGTCTCTGCGGCAAGTACAAGCGGCTCAAGCATCGCGGCGTGATCTGTGAGAAGTGTGGCGTCGAGGTGACCCTGGCGAAGGTGCGCCGCGAACGCATGGCGCATATCGAGCTGGCCAGCCCGGTGGCGCACATCTGGTTCCTGAAGAGCCTCCCCAGCCGCCTTGGCATGGTGCTCGACATGACGCTGCGCGACATCGAGCGGGTGCTCTACTTCGAGGCCTTCGTCGTCTTCGATCCGGGCATGACGCCTCTCGTCCGCGGCCAGTTGCTGACCGAGGATGACTATCTGGCCAAGGTCGAGGAGTATGGCGACGACTTCTCTGCCGCCATGGGTGCCGAAGGCATCCGTGAGCTACTTCGTTCGATCGACCTGGCGCGCGAGGCCGAGAGCCTGCGTGGCGAACTCGAAACCACCAATTCGGAAACCAAGAGCAAGAAGTTCTCGAAGCGGCTCAAGGTCCTCGAGGGCTTCCAGAAGTCCGGCATCAAGCCGGAGTGGATGGTGCTCGAGGTGCTGCCGGTGTTGCCGCCCGACCTGCGTCCGCTGGTGCCGCTCGATGGCGGCCGTTTCGCGACTTCGGACCTGAACGACCTCTACCGTCGGGTGATCAACCGCAACAACCGCCTGAAGCGGCTGCTCGAGCTGAAAGCGCCGGAGATCATCGTCCGCAACGAAAAGCGCATGCTGCAGGAGGCCGTCGATTCGCTGCTCGACAACGGCCGCCGCGGCAAGGCGATGACCGGCGCCAACAAGCGCCCGCTGAAGTCGCTGGCCGACATGATCAAGGGCAAGGGCGGCCGTTTCCGGCAGAACCTGCTTGGCAAGCGTGTCGACTACTCGGGGCGCTCGGTGATCGTCGTCGGTCCACAACTCAAGCTGCATCAGTGCGGCTTGCCGAAGCTGATGGCGCTCGAGCTGTTCAAGCCGTTCATCTTCAACCGCCTCGAGGTGATGGGCCTGGCGACCACCATCAAGCAGGCGAAGAAGATGGTCGAGACGCAGGAGCCGGTTGTCTGGGACATCCTGGAGGAAGTCATTCGTGAGCATCCGATCATGCTCAACCGGGCACCAACGCTGCACCGGCTGGGCATCCAGGCGTTCGAGCCGACGCTGATCGAAGGCAAGGCGATCCAGTTGCACCCGCTGGTCTGCGCTGCCTTCAATGCCGACTTCGACGGCGACCAGATGGCGGTGCATGTGCCGCTCTCGCTCGAGGCGCAGATGGAGGCACGGACGCTGATGCTGGCGTCGAACAATGTCCTCTCGCCGGCGAATGGCGAGCCGATCATCGTGCCGTCCCAGGACATCGTTCTCGGGCTGTACTACGCGACACGCGAGCGCATCAACGCCCGCGGCGAAGGCATGATCTTCCCCGATCTCGCCGAAGTCACGCGCGCCATGCAGGCGGGCGAACTCGACCTGCACGCGCGGATCGTCGTCCGCATCGCCGAGTTCGAGCAGGACGAAGAGGGCGGCTGGCTGGAGAAGACGACGCGTTACCAGACGACGGCCGGGCGCGCACTGCTGTCGGAGATCCTGCCCAGGGGCCTGCCTTTCAGCCTGATCGACAAGACACTGAAGAAGAAGGAGATCTCCCGGCTGATCAATGCGGCGTTCCGGCGCTGTGGTCTCAAGGAGACGGTCGTCTTTGCCGACAAGCTGATGCAGAACGGTTACCGTCTGGCAACCCGCGCCGGCATCTCGATTTGTTCCGACGACATGCTGGTGCCGGCACAGAAGCGCGAGATCATCGCCGCTGCGGAAGCCGAGGTGAAGGAGATCGAAAGCCAATACACCAACGGCCTGGTGACCAACGGCGAGCGGTACAACAAGGTGGTCGATATCTGGGGCCGTACCGGCGACCAGGTTGCCAAGGTGATGATGGATCAGCTCGGCCATGAGGAAGTGCGCAACCGCCAGGGCGAGCAGGAGAAGCAGGAGTCGTTCAACTCGATCTTCATGATGGCCGACTCGGGTGCGCGCGGTTCCGCGGCGCAGATTCGCCAGCTCGCGGGCATGCGGGGCCTGATGGCGAAGCCGGACGGGTCGATCATCGAAACGCCGATCACCACCAACTTCCGCGAGGGACTGAACGTTCTCCAGTACTTCATTTCTACCCACGGCGCCCGCAAGGGCCTGGCCGATACGGCGCTGAAGACGGCCAATTCCGGTTACCTGACGCGCCGCCTGGTCGACGTGACGCAGGATCTCGTCGTCATCGAGGAGGACTGCGGAACCGCCAACGGCGTCACCATGAAGGCACTGATTGAAGGTGGCGAGGTGATCGAGGCGCTGCGCGAACGGATTCTCGGGCGCGTCACGGCCGCCGACGTCGTGCACCCGGACACGCAGGAGACGGTGATCGAGGCCGGTACGCTGATCAGCGAGGATCATTGCGATCTGATCGATCAGTTGGGAATCGACGAGGTCAAGGCGCGGACACCGCTGACCTGCGAAACGCGGTACGGGCTGTGCGCGAACTGTTATGGTCGCGACCTTGGTCGCGGGACGCAGGTCAACGTCGGCGAGGCGGTGGGTGTGATTGCCGCGCAATCGATCGGCGAGCCGGGAACCCAGCTGACCATGCGCACCTTCCACGTCGGTGGCGCAGCCTCGCGGGCAGCGGTTGCCAGTCACGTCGAGACACGCAGCGCCGGAGTGGTCCGCTTCACCTCGACGATGCGTTATGTCACCAGTGCCAAGGGCGAGAAGATCGTCATCACGCGTTCGGGCGAGATCCTGATCACTGACGACAACGGCCGCGAGCGTGAGAAGCACAAGCTCCCCTACGGCGCGACGCTGCAGGTGGAGGATGCGCAGTCGGTCAAGGCGGGTGCCCGGCTGGCCAGTTGGGATCCGCACACGCGACCGATCATTGCCGAGTACTCGGGCCTGGTGAAGTTCGAGAACGTCGAGGAGGGTGTCACCGTTGCCAAGCAGATCGACGAAGTGACCGGTCTGTCGACGCTGGTGGTCATTGATCCGAAGCGTGGCGGCAAGATTCCGAGCAAGGGACTGCGGCCGCAGGTGCGTCTGTTCGAGCCCGATGGCGAGGAAGTCCGGATGCACGGCAGCGATCACCCGGTGACGATCACCTTTCAGGTCGGTGCCATCATCAACGTTCTCGACGGACAGCAGATCTCGGTTGGCGACGTGCTGGCGCGTCTGCCGCAGGAGTCGGCGAAGACGCGCGACATCACCGGCGGCCTGCCACGCGTGGCGGAACTCTTTGAGGCGCGCACACCCAAGGACGCGGGCATGCTGGCCGAGTTCACCGGTACCATGTCCTTCGGCAAGGACACCAAGGGCAAGCAGCGGCTGGTGATCACCGATCTCGAGGGAATCACCCACGAGTACCTGATCCTCAAGGACAAGCACGTCCTCGTCCATGACGGACAGGTGGTCAACAAGGGTGAGCTGATCGTCGATGGCGCGCCTGACCCGCACGACATCCTGCGCCTGCTGGGGGTCGAGGCGCTGGCGGTGTACATCACCGACGAGGTGCAGGACGTCTATCGTCTGCAGGGTGTCAAGATCAACGACAAGCACATCGAGGTCATCGTGCGGCAGATGCTGCGCCGGGTGAACGTCCTCGAACCGGGTGACACCAAGTTCATCAAGGGCGAGCAGGTCGAGCGCGCCCATCTGCTCGACGAGAACGACCGCATGCTGGGCGAAGGCAAGCTGCCGGCCACCTACGAGCATGTGCTGCTGGGCATCACCAAGGCCTCGCTGTCGACCGATTCGTTCATCTCGGCGGCCTCCTTCCAGGAGACGACCCGTGTTCTGACCGAAGCGGCGATCATGGGCAAGCGCGACGAACTCCGCGGTCTCAAGGAAAACGTCATCGTCGGCCGTCTGATTCCGGCGGGCACCGGTCTTGCGTATCACAATACGCGGCGGAAGAACCTTGCCGGCGAGGACATCGCTGCTGGCGCCGGCCTGGAGGGCGGCGAGGCACCGGCGGTGAGCGAGGAAAGCGCGCAGGACGTGCCTGTGGCTTGACTTGTCGCGCGATAGAACCTAGAATCGCCGGTCTTTGTCGCCGCCGCCCTTCGCTTGCGGCGGCTTGTCGTGAATTTCGCCAAGGCGGCCTTTGGTCCGCCTTGGTTTTTTGCAGACGGCCTGTGCCTCGCACCGTGGACGCTGCGCTGAAGATGAGGGTGGAAACATGCCAACCATAAACCAGCTGGTGCGCAAGCCTCGCGAGGCCATTCGCGCCAAGAGCAAAGTCCCGGCGTTGGGCAATTGTCCGCAGAAGCGGGGCGTCTGCACTCGTGTGTACACGACCACGCCGAAGAAGCCAAACTCAGCCCTGCGCAAGGTGTGCAAGGTCCGCCTGACGAATGGCTTCGAGGTCATTTCGTACATCGGTGGTGAGGGCCACAACCTGCAGGAGCACTCGGTCGTCCTCATTCGCGGTGGCCGCGTCAAGGACCTGCCGGGCGTGCGCTATCACACGGTTCGCGGGTCACTCGATACGCAGGGCGTGAAGAAGCGCAAGCAGAGTCGTTCCAAGTACGGTACCAAGCGCCCGAAGGCTGCCTGAGTTCCGTCCGATTGAGCGCCGCTCCGGATGGGCGGCCGGGAAGGGGGGCCGCTGCGCCGTCCTTTCGCCAAAATGTGACTATGAGAGGTTGCTATGCCCCGTCGTCGTGAAGTGCCCAAGCGCGATATCCTGCCGGACCCGAAGTTCGGCAATGTCGAGGTCTCGAAGTTCGTCAACACGATCATGAAAAGCGGCAAGAAATCGGTTGCCGAGCGAATCGTCTATGGCGCCTTTGACCAGGTCGTCACCAAGAGCGGCAAGGATCCCCTGGAGGTCTTCAGCGCGGCTCTGGGCAACATCAAACCGTTGGTCGAGGTCAAGAGCCGCCGTGTCGGTGGTGCCAACTATCAGGTGCCGGTGGAGGTGCGTCCGAGTCGCCGGATGGCGCTGGCGATGCGCTGGTTGCGCGATTATGCGCGCAAGCGCTCCGAGAAATCGATGGGACAGCGTCTCGCCGCCGAGATGCTCGAGGCTTCGGAGAGCCGCGGTGCCGCGGTCAAGAAGCGCGACGAAGTGCATCGCATGGCCGAAGCCAACAAGGCCTTCGCGCATTTCCGCTTCTGAGGTACCGCAGCAGCGCCGGTGGCCGGCGCTGACTATCGTTCTTTATTAGTGAAGGTCTACTACCGTGGCACGCAAAACCCCAATTGAGCGGTACCGGAACATCGGTATCAGCGCCCACATTGATGCCGGCAAGACGACGGCGACCGAGCGTATCCTCTTCTACACCGGGATCAATCACAAGATCGGTGAAGTGCACGACGGCGCTGCGACCATGGACTGGATGGCGCAGGAGCAGGAGCGCGGCATCACGATCACCTCGGCGGCGACGACGTGCTTCTGGAAAGGCATGCAGCTCGACCGCCCGGAGCATCGCATCAACATCATCGACACGCCGGGCCACGTGGACTTCACCATCGAGGTGGAACGTTCGATGCGTGTCCTCGATGGCGCGTGCATGGTCTACTGTGCCGTCGGCGGTGTGCAGCCACAGTCGGAGACCGTCTGGCGGCAGGCAACCAAGTACAAGGTGCCGCGGTTGGCCTTCGTGAACAAGATGGATCGTCAGGGTGCCGACTTCTTCAAGGTCGTTGAGCAGATGCGCACCCGCCTGAAGGCGAACCCGATCCCGATCGTCATCCCGATCGGCAAGGAGGACTACTTCGAGGGCGTCGTCGACCTGGCGAAGATGAAGGCGATCTACTGGGACGAAGCCTCGCTGGGAATGAAGTTCGACTACCGCGAGATTCCGGCGGAACTGCAGGCCGAGGCTGAGGAGTGGCGCAGCAAGATGGTCGAGGCGGCGGCCGAATCGTCCGAAGAGTTGATGGACAGGTACCTCGAAGAAGGTGACCTGAGCGAGGCCGAGATCATCCATGGCCTGCGGCAGCGGACCATCGCCTGTGAGATCCAGCCGGCACTTTGTGGCACCGCCTTCAAGAACAAGGGCGTGCAGCGCATGCTCGACGCGGTCATCGACCTCCTGCCGTCGCCTGTCGACATTCCGCCGGTGACCGGCGAAGGCGAGAACGGCGGGCCGGAAACGCGCGAAGCGTCCGATGCAGCCAAGTTCTCTGCCCTTGCCTTCAAGCTGATGACCGACCCTTATGTCGGACAGCTCACCTTCATCCGCGTCTACTCTGGTGTGCTCAAGTCCGGCGATACCGTGTACAACCCGATCAAGGGGCGGCGCGAGCGGATCGGCCGCGTGCTGCAGATGCACGCCAACAATCGCGAGGAGCTGAAGGAGGTGCTGGCGGGTGACATCGCCGCCTGTGTCGGCCTCAAGGAGGTCACGACGGGCGAGACCCTGTGCGATCCGGCGGCGGTCATCACGCTCGAGCGCATGGTATTCCCGGAGCCGGTGATCCACGTCGCGGTCGAGCCAAAGACCAAGCCAGACCAGGAGAAGATGAGCGTCGCCCTCGGTCGGCTGGCACAGGAGGACCCGTCGTTCCGTGTACGCACCGACGAGGAGTCGGGGCAGACGATCATCTCCGGCATGGGCGAATTGCACCTGGAGATCATCGTCGATCGGCTCAAGCGTGAGTTTGGCGTCGACGCCAACGTCGGCGCGCCGCAGGTCGCCTATCGTGAGTGCATCAAGAAGGCAGTCGAGCAGGAAGGCAAATTCGTCAAGCAATCCGGCGGCCGCGGCCAGTACGGTCATGTCTGGCTGAAGATGGAGCCGAACGAGCCCGGCAAGGGATACGAGTTCGTCGATGCGATCAAGGGCGGCACCGTGCCGCGCGAGTACATTCCGGCCGTCGACAAGGGCCTGCAGGATGCGATCACGAGCGGCGTCCTGGCCGGATTCCCGGTGGTGGACGTCAAGTTCACGCTCTTCGAGGGTTCCTACCACGATGTCGACTCGAACGAGAACGCCTTCCGCATGGCTGCCTCGATCGCCTTCAAGGACGGCATGCGCCGGGCGTCACCTACCCTCCTTGAGCCGATGATGGCAGTCGAGGTCGAGACGCCGGAGGATTACATGGGCAACGTGATGGGCGACCTGTCGAGTCGCCGCGGGATGATCCAGGGCATGGAAGATCTGCCAGGCAACGTGAAGGCGATCAAGGCCGAGGTGCCCCTGGCCGAGATGTTCGGTTATTCGACCACTCTTCGTTCGTTGAGCCAGGGTCGCGCAACCTACTCGATGGAGTTCAAGCATTATGCCGAGGCGCCCAAGAATGTCGCCGAAGCAGTGATCAACAAGAAATGACCCTGTTTTGAGGATACGGTAATGGCCAAGGGAAAATTTGAACGCACGAAGCCGCACGTCAATGTAGGCACGATTGGACACGTGGATCACGGGAAGACGACGCTGACGGCGGCGATCACGACGATTCTGGCGAAGAAGTTCGGTGGCGTGGCGAAGGCGTACGACCAGATTGACGCGGCGCCGGAGGAGAAGGCGCGTGGGATCACGATCAACACGGCGCACGTGGAATACGAGACGTCCAAGCGTCACTATGCGCACGTGGATTGCCCGGGTCACGCGGACTACATCAAGAACATGATCACGGGTGCGGCGCAGATGGACGGGGCGATTCTGGTGGTGTCGGCGGCGGATGGCCCGATGCCGCAGACGCGGGAGCACATTTTGCTGGCGCGGCAGGTTGGTGTTCCGTTCATTGTGGTGTACCTGAACAAGTGCGACATGGTGGACGATGAGGAGCTCCTGGAACTGGTGGACATGGAGGTTCGCGAACTGCTGTCGAAGTACGAGTTTCCGGGTGATGACATTCCGATCATTCAGGGTTCGGCGCTGAAGGCTCTGGAAGGCGACACGGGGCCGCAGGGAGAAGGTTCGGTGATGGCGCTGGCGGATGCGCTGGACGCGTACATTCCGACGCCGCAGCGTGCGGTGGACAAGCCGTTCCTGCTGCCGATCGAGGACGTGTTCTCGATTTCGGGTCGCGGCACGGTGGTGACGGGTCGAGTTGAGCGCGGCGTGGTGAAGGTGGGCGAAGAGGTGGAGATTGTCGGCATCCGTCCGACGGTGAAGACGACGTGCACGGGCGTGGAGATGTTCCGCAAGCTGCTGGACCAGGGGCAGGCGGGCGACAACGTGGGTGTTCTGCTGCGGGGCACGAAGCGTGATGATGTCGAGCGTGGTCAGGTGCTGGCGAAGCCGGGTTCGATCAAGCCGCACACGCACTTCACGGGCGAGGTTTACTGCCTGTCGAAGGAAGAGGGTGGTCGTCACACGCCGTTCTTCAACAACTATCGTCCGCAGTTCTACTTCCGGACGACGGACGTGACGGGCGCGATCGCGATGCCTGAGGGTGTCGAGATGGTGATGCCGGGCGACAACGTGCAGATGACGGTGAAGCTGATCTCGCCGATCGCCATGGAAGAAGGCCTGCGCTTCGCGATTCGCGAGGGTGGCCGCACCGTCGGCGCCGGCGTCGTCGCCAAGATCATCGAGTAGCAGTTCGGCGAACCCCCCCGGCGGCGCTTTGGCGCCGCCTACCGTTCTTTGGAAATCGAAAATGCAAAGCCAGAAAATCCGTATTCGCCTGAAGGCCTTCGACTATCGCCTCATCGATCAGTCGGCGCAGGAGATCGTCGATACCGCCAAGCGGACCGGAGCGGTTGTGCGCGGTCCGGTGCCTCTGCCGACGCGCATCCAGCGCTATGACCTGCTGCGCTCGCCGCACGTTGACAAGACCTCGCGTGATCAGCTCGAGATTCGCACGCACCTGCGGCTGATGGATATCATCGATCCGACCGACAAGACTGTCGATGCCTTGATGAAACTCGACCTGCCTGCTGGCGTCGATGTCGAAATCAAGTTGCAGTAAGGGCTTCTTGCGGCTATAATCGCCGCCTTTCGCCGGGCAGGCCGAAACTGCAGGACTGCCCGTTTCTTTCGTGGTGCTCGCCGGCCAATCGTAGCCGGTCAGAGGAGAATAAGCATGAGTCTAGGCCTTGTAGGGCGCAAGGTCGGCATGACGCGCATCTTTACCGACGATGGAGTCAGCGTCCCGGTAACCGTGCTCGATGTGTCGAACAATCGCGTTGCCCAGATCAAAACGCCGGAAACCGATGGCTACACTGCCATCCAGGTGGCTTTCGGCAAGCGTCGTCCCTCGCGCGTGAACAAGCCGTTGGCCGGGCACCTTGCCAAGGCTGGCGTCGAGGCGGGGCACGTTCTCAAGGAATTCCCGGTCACTGCCGATGATCTCGCTGCGCTCAAGGCCGGCGATCAGATCAGCGTGACGATTTTCGCCGTCGGCCAGAAGGTCGACGTGACGGGGCAGACGATCGGCAAGGGATTTTCCGGCGCGATCAAACGCCACAACTTCAGGTCCCAGGGCGCAGCACACGGCAACTCAGTGTCGCACAAGGCGCCGGGATCGACCGGCATGGCCCAGGATCCGGGGCGCGTCTTTCCCGGCAAGAAGATGGCGGGCCACTTTGGCGACGTCCAGCGCACACAGCAGAACCTGGAAGTCGTCCGCGTCGACGTCGAACGGCAACTGCTCCTGCTCAAGGGCGCGGTACCGGGCGCCAAGGGGGCAGACGTGATCGTGCGGCCTGCAGTCAAGGCGGGGGCATAAATGGAACTCAAGTTGATTGACGAGCAGGGCCAGGAGGCAAGCCGCCTCGAGGCGTCGGATACACTCTTTGGTCGCGAGTACAACGAGGCGCTGGTGCACCAGGTTCTGGTCGCGTACCAGGCGAACGCCCGTGGCGGCAATCGCGCACAGCGCGATCGCCACGACGTCGCGCACACCACCAAGAAGCCGTGGCGGCAGAAGGGCACCGGCAGGGCACGGGCCGGCATGTCGTCGTCGCCGATCTGGCGCGGTGGTGGTCGGGCATTTCCGAACCTGGCTGACGAGAACTTCAGCCACAAGCTCAACCGCAAGATGTATCGCGCCGGGATGGCATCGATCCTGTCGCAGTTGGCGCGCGACGATCGCCTCGCGGTCGTCGACAGCCTGACGGTCGAAGCCCCGAAGACCAAGCTGTTTGCCGCGAAGATCAAGGGCATGGGCTACGAGTCGGTGCTGGTGATCACCGATGCGCTCGACGAGAACGTCTTCTTGGCGGCGCGCAATCTGCCCAATGTTCTCGTCCTCGAAGTGCATCAGGCGGATCCGGTTTCGCTGGTCCGCTTTGGCAAGGTGCTGATGACGCGGGCTGCGGTCGCCAAGTTTGAGGAGATCCTGGGATGAATGAAGAACGTCTGTTGCAGGTGTTGATGGCGCCGCAGATCTCCGAGAAGGCCACCTTCATCGCCGACAAGCATGAACAGGTCATCTTTCGTGTTGCACCCGATGCGACCAAAGCCGAAGTGAAGGGTGCCGTCGAACTGCTCTTCAAGGTTTCCGTCGAGTCGGTGCAGATGGCCAACGTCAAGGGCAAGAAGAAGCGCTTCGGCCGCGTCGCCGGTCGCCGCAGTGGCTGGAAGAAGGCTTTCGTCTGCCTCAAGCCCGGGCAGGAAATCAACTTCGTCGATGGAGGAGGCTTCTGATGGCTCTCGTCAAAGTCAAACCGACTTCGCCGGGCCGGCGCGCCGTTATCCGCGTTGTCAACCCGAACTTGCACAAGGGCGCACCCGTCGCCGGACTCCTCGAACCGCAGTCGAAGCGGGCCGGTCGCAACAACAACGGTCACATCACGACGCGGCATCAGGGTGGCGGCCACAAGCAGCACTATCGCCTGGTGGATTTCAAGCGCACCAAGGATGGCGTGCCGGCGAAAGTGGAGCGGCTCGAATACGATCCCAATCGCACGGCCAACATCGCCCTCCTCTGCTATGCCGATGGCGAGCGCCGCTACATCATCGCACCCAAGGGGCTGACGGTTGGGCAGCAGGTGTCCAGTGGGTCCGAAGCACCGATCAAGGTCGGCAACGCGCTGCCCATTCGCAACATCCCCGTCGGCACAACGATCCACTGCGTCGAGATGGTTCCCGGCAAGGGCGCGCAGCTTGCGCGCTCAGCGGGAACCTCGGTGCAGTTGCTGGCACGCGAGGGAGTGCACGCCCAGTTGCGCCTGCGTTCGGGGGAGATTCGCCGCGTCCATGTCGAGTGTCGGGCGACGATTGGCGAAGTGGGCAATGAAGAGCATAGCCTACGCTCCATTGGCAAGGCAGGTGCCACCCGTTGGCGCGGCGTGCGGCCGACGGTTCGCGGCGTCGCCATGAACCCGATTGATCACCCGCACGGTGGTGGCGAAGGGAAGACGGCAGCGGGTATGCATCCGGTCAGCCCGTGGGGCACCAAGACCAAGGGTTATCGCACGCGTCGCAACAAGCGTACGACTTCGATGATCGTGCAGCGCCGGCAAAAACGCTAAGGGATAGAGAACCATGGGACGTTCCGTTAAAAAGGGCCCGTTTGCTGATGCCCATCTGATCAACAAAGTGAGCGCAGTCCGTGCGACCGGTGACAAACGCCCGATCAAGACTTGGTCGCGCCGGTCGACGGTCCTGCCGGACTTTGTTGGCCTGACGATCGCCGTTCATAACGGCAAGCAGCACATTCCGGTGTACGTCACCGAGAACATGGTCGGGCACAAGTTGGGCGAGTTTTCGCTGACTCGTACCTTCAAGGGCCATACATCTGGCAAGAAGGCCAAGAAGTAGAGGAATGAATATGGAAACTCGTGCTGTTTTGCGCGGCGTGCGGCTGTCGAGTCAGAAGGGCCGGCTGGTGGCAGACCAGATTCGTGGCCTGCCGGTAGACAAGGCGCTCAACATCCTTGCTTTCAGCCCCAAGAAAGGTGCAGGCATCATCAAGAAGGTGCTCGAGTCGGCGATCGCCAATGCTGAGCACAACGATGGGGCCGACATCGACGAATTGAAGGTGAAGACCATCTGCGTCGAAAAGGGCATGGTGCTCAAGCGCTTCACTGCGCGGGCGAAGGGGCGCGGCAACCGGATCGTCAAGCCGACGTGTCATGTCTTCCTGACTGTCGGCAACTGAGGAACAAGAATGGGACAAAAGATTCATCCGACTGGCTTTCGTCTGGCAGTGACCCGCGATTGGTCGTCACGCTGGTACGCCAACAGCAAGCAGTACGCCGGCATGCTCAACGAGGATCTGCGTGTTCGCGAATACCTGAAGAAGAAGCTGAAGCATGCCTCGGTTGGCCGCATCCTCATCGAGCGTCCGGCGAAGAATGCGCGCGTGACCGTCTTCTCGGCGCGACCTGGTGTCGTGATCGGCAAGAAGGGCGAGGAGATCGACAACCTGCGCGCCGCGCTGCAGAAGATCATGGGCGTTCCTGTGCACGTCGGCATCGAGGAAATCCGCAAGCCGGAACTGGATGCGCAACTGATCGCCGATTCGATCACGCAGCAGCTCGAGAAGCGGATCATGTTCCGCCGGGCGATGAAACGGGCGATGCAGAATGCGATGCGTCTCGGTGCCCAGGGGATCAAGATCATGAGTTCCGGCCGCCTGAACGGGGCGGAGATCGCCCGTCGCGAGTGGTACCGTGAAGGCCGTGTGCCGCTGCACACCCTGCGCGCCGACATCGACTACGCAACCTCGGAAGCCCTGACGACCTACGGCCTCATCGGCGTCAAGGTGTGGGTATACAAGGGCGAGATTCTGGCGCGCAACGAGCAGGCGGCGCTCGCGGACAGCGCCCTCGAAGACCAGCGGCGGCCCCGGCGTGGTGGTGCGCGGCCGGCCGACAGCGCCGACAGACCACGGCTAGCGAAGGGGCCGGACGAGGTTGCGAGGGTAGAAGGCGCACCCGGGGAAGTCAGGGCGCCCGTGAAACGAGTGAGAAAGGCAGGAACAACAGATGCTGCAGCCAGCTAGAAGGAAGTACCGCAAGGAGCAGAAGGGCCGCAATACCGGCCTTGCCTTACGCGGCGCCAAGGTGAGCTTTGGCGAGTTTGGGCTGAAGTCGATAGGCCGTGGGCGGCTGACTGCCCGGCAGATTGAAGCCGCGCGGCGGGCCATGACCCGCCACATCAAGCGGGGCGGCCGCATCTGGATTCGCATCTTCCCCGACAAGCCGATTTCGAAGAAGCCGGCAGAGGTTCGCATGGGAAGCGGCAAGGGGAATCCGGAGTACTACGTCGCCGAGATCAAGCCGGGCAAGGTTCTCTACGAGATGGATGGCGTCAGTGAAAGCCTGGCGCGCGAGGCCTTCGCCCTCGCCGCAGCGAAACTGCCGATCCCGACGGTGTTTGTAACGCGCATGGTGGGGTGATCATGAAAGTCAGTGAACTCAGAGCAAAAACGGTCGATGAGCTGAACCAGGAACTGCTTGCCCTGCTGAAAGCGCAGTTCGGATTGCGAATGCAGCTTGCTACCCAGCAGCTGACGAACAACAGCCAGATCGGCAAGGTGCGCCGTCAGATCGCGCGCGTGCGGACGCTTCTTCGTGAAAAGGCAGTTCAATGAGCGAGATCAACAGCAGCAAGCGTACCTTGGTCGGGCGCGTCGTCAGTGACAAGATGGAAAAGACGGTGACGGTCCTCGTCGAACGTCGCGTCAAGCACGCCATGTACAACAAGATCATCGTCCGTTCCAGCAGGTACCATGCCCAGAACGACAACAACGAGGCGAAACTCGGCGACATGGTCGAGATCCAGGAATCGCGGCCGTTGTCCAAGACCAAGTCGTGGATTGTCAGCCGGCTGCTCGAACGGGCCGTGGCGATATAGTTCTTGCGTTTGTTTTCGCACCGGCTATAATGCCGAGTTTTCCCGCGCCCGACAGCAGCATCCGGTCGAGCGTTTCTCCCCTAGCGGGTTCCAAGACTGACCGCCGTTGCGGGCCAAGTTGGAGTGACAGATGATTCAAGTACAGACTACTCTCGACGTCGCCGACAACACTGGCGCGCGCTCGGTGATGTGCATCAAGGTGCTTGGCGGCTCGAAGCGTCGCTACGCAGGCGTTGGTGACATCATCAAGGTGGCGATCAAGGATGCGGCTCCACGCGGGCGCGTCAAGAAGGGCGATGTCTACAGCGCAGTCGTCGTGCGCACGGCAAAGGGTGTCCGCCGGGTGGACGGTTCGCTCATCAAGTTCGACCACAACGCGGCAGTGCTGCTCAACAACAAGATGGAGCCGATCGGTACGCGCATCTTCGGCCCGGTCACACGCGAGCTGCGTGGCGACCGCTTCATGAAGATCGTCTCGCTGGCGCCGGAAGTGCTGTAAGGAAGGTCATGGAAAAGATTCGTAAAGGCGACGACGTGGTCGTCCTCGCCGGCAAGGACAAAGGCAAGCGAGGCACCGTCCTGGGCCGTTCGGGCGCCGAGCATGTTCTCGTCGAGGGGGTGAACCGCGTGAAGAAACACGTCAAGCCCAATCCGGTCAAGGGCGTCGTCGGCGGCATCATCGAAAAGGAAATGCCGCTGCATGTCTCGAATGTGGCGCTTTACAACCCGGCGACCAAGAAAGCCGACCGGGTCGGCTTCAGGAAGCTTGAGGACGGCACGAAGGTACGTTTCTTCAAGTCGAACGGCGAAGTCTTGGGGGCATAAGGATCAGTCATGGCGCGTTTGCTGCAGTACTACAAGGATACGGTGGTTCCTGAGCTGACCCAGAAATTCGGCTACAAGTCGAAGATGGAAGTGCCGCGGATCACCAAGGTGACGCTCAACATGGGTGTCGGTGAGGCGGTTGCGGACAAGAAGGTGCTCGAGAACGCGATGGGCGACATGGTCAAGATCGCTGGCCAGAAGCCGGTGATGACCAAGGCGCGCAAGTCGATCGCCGGTTTCAAGATTCGTACCGGCTATGCGATCGGCTGCATGGTCACCTTGCGCGGCCCGCGCATGTTCGAGTTCATCGATCGTCTGGTGAGCGTCGCCCTGCCGCGTGTCCGTGACTTCCGCGGCATCTCCGGCAAGGGATTCGACGGCCGTGGCAACTACAGCATGGGTCTCAAGGAGCAGATCATCTTCCCGGAAATCGAGTACGACCGGATCGACGCGCTGCGCGGCATGAACATCAGTGTCACCACTACTGCCAAGACCGATGAAGAGGCGCGTGCCCTGCTTGGCGCGTTTAAATTTCCTTTCAGGAACTGAGACGAAATGGCGAAAATCGCTGTGATCAACCGCGGTGAGAAGCGGCGCAAGGTTGTCAAGAAGTATGCCGGGAAGCGTGCCGAGCTGTTGGCTGTGATCGCTGATCAGAGCCTGCCCATCGAAGACCGCTTCGAGGCCCGTCTCAAGATGCAGGCGTTGCCGCGCAACGCCAGCCCTGTCAGGCTGCGCAACCGCTGCGAGCTGACCGGTCGCCCGCGCGGTGTCTTCCGCAAGTTCGGCCTCGCTCGCGGCAAGCTGCGCGAGTTCTTCATGCAGGGCGAAGTACCAGGCATGGTCAAGGCTAGCTGGTAGCAGGAGAGAACAGAATGAGTATGAGCGATCCGATCAGCGACATGCTGACCCGCATCCGGAATGCCCAGATGGCGAGCAAGGCGTCCGTCGCCATGCCGTCGTCAAAGGTGAAAATCGCCATCGCCCAGGTCTTGAAGGACGAAGGCTACGTCGAAGACTTCTCGGTCGATCCCAATGCCGGCAAGCCGGTGCTCCAGATCGGCCTCAAGTACTATGCCGGCCGGCCGGTGATCGAGCGTATCGACCGTGTCTCGCGCCCTGGGCTTCGCATCTACCGGGGAGCGGGTGATATTCCACAGGTGATGAACGGTCTTGGAGTGGCCATCGTGTCGACTCCCAAGGGCGTGATGACCGACCGCAAGGCCCGCGCCAGCCATGTTGGCGGCGAGGTTCTGTGCTTTGTCGCGTAAGGTGTAGCCATGTCCCGAGTTGCAAAGAAGCCAATCATCCTGCCGCCGGGAGTTTCCGTTGCCTTCACCGGTGAGCGGATCTCAGTCAAGGGGCCGCTCGGCTCACTCGACTTCGCAGCCAACCCGGCGGTGACGGTCGAGGAGGAAGGCGGCAGCCTCCACTGCAAGCCGGTTGCCGGCGTGCCGCAGGCCGATGCGTTGTCGGGTACCGTGCGTGCCGTTGTCGCCAACATGGTCACCGGTGTCAGTTCGGGTTTCGAGCGCAAGCTCAATCTCGTCGGCGTCGGATATCGCGCGCAGGCGCAGGGCGACATGCTCAACCTCACGCTGGGGTTCTCGCATCCGATAGCCTACAAGTTGCCTGCTGGAATCACGGCGGTGACGCCAACGCAGACAGAGATCGTGATCAAGGGCGTGGACCGCCAACTCGTCGGCCAGGTCGCGGCGGAAGTGCGCAATTATCGCAAGCCGGAACCCTACAAGGGCAAGGGCGTGCGCTATGCGGACGAAGTCGTCGTGATCAAGGAAACGAAGAAGAAGAAATAAGGGTGCTCAGATGATTGACAAGAAACAGGCGCGTTTGCGCAGGGCCCGCAAAACCCGGGCCAAGATCGCCGAACTGAAGACCGTGCGCTTGTCGGTGCACCGTACCAATTGCCACATTTATGCGCAGGTGATCACGCCCTGCGGCTCGCGGGTCTTGGCCGCTGCCTCGTCGCTCGAACCGGGTGTGCGCAGCATGCTGCCCAATGGGGGCGACATCAACGCAGCGAAGACGATTGGCCTGCTGATCGCCGAACGTGCCAGAAAAGCCGGAATCGAGAGCGTCTCCTTCGACCGCGCCGGCTTTCGCTACCACGGACGGATCAAGGCGCTGGCGGAAGCGGCGCGTGAAGGCGGTCTCAAGTTCTGATCGCAGAGTGCAAGGAATTGGAGTAATCAATGGCTAAACCGCAAAGCAGGAAACCACAGCAAGCCGAGAAGCCCGATGACGGCATGCGGGAGAAGATGATCTCGATCAACCGCGTGACCAAGGTCGTCAAGGGCGGTCGGATCCTCGGTTTCGCCGCGCTGACCGTTGTCGGTGACGGTGACGGGCGTGTCGGGATGGGCAAGGGCAAGTCGCGCGAGGTGCCGGTGGCGGTGCAGAAGGCGATGGAGGAAGCGCGCCGCAACCTGATCCGGGTCAGCCTCAAGAACGGCACGCTGCAGCACACCGTGGTCGGCCATCACGGCGCGTCGCGAGTGATGATGCAGCCGGCTCCGGAAGGAACCGGGATCATCGCCGGCGGTGCCATGCGGGCGGTTTTCGACGTCATCGGCATGACCAACGTGGTCGCCAAGGCGCACGGTTCGACCAATCCCTACAACATCGTCCGTGCCACGATCAACGGCCTGCGTGCAATGACCACGCCGGCCGAGGTTGCCGCCAAGCGTGGCAAGTCCGTTGCCGAGATCCTGGGGTAAGAGATGGCTGAGAAGACAGTGAAGGTGACCCTCGTCAGAAGCCTGATCGGCACCAAGGAGTCGCATCGAGCGACCGTTCGGGGCCTCGGGCTGCGTCGCCTCAACAGCAGTTCGCTGCTGGAGGACACGCCGGCGGTACGCGGAATGATCAACAAGGTCTCCTATCTTGTGAAATGTGAGCGCTGAGATGGAACTCAATACCGTACAGCCAGCCGAGGGTTCGCGGCCGGCGAGAAAACGAGTCGGCCGCGGCATCGGTTCCGGCTTCGGCAAGACCTGCGGTCGTGGTCACAAGGGCCAGAAGTCGCGCGCCGGCGGGCTGCACAAGGTTGGCTTCGAGGGCGGCCAGATGCCGTTGCAGCGGCGCTTGCCGAAGCGCGGCTTCAAGTCGCTGACCAGGTCGCGCAACGTCGAGGTGCGTCTCTCGGAGATCGCGCGCCTGCCGGTCGAGGAAATCGACCTCGCGACGCTCGTCCAGGCCAACCTCGTCGCGCAGAACGTGCTCTCGGCGAAGGTGATCCTGTCGGGCGAGATCGACCGCAAGGTGGTCCTCCGCGGCGTCGGCGCGACGGCGGGTGCGCGCGCAGCGATCGAAGCCGCCGGTGGCAGCGTTGCCGAATGAACCGCGGTCAGGGGTGAGCTTTCTTGGCAACTAATGCGAACACGGTCGGCAAGGGCGGCAAGTTCGGCGATCTCAAGCGCCGGCTGTGGTTCCTGCTTGGCGCGTTGGTGGTCTACCGGATCGGTGCGCACATCCCGGTACCGGGGATCGATGCGCGCGTCCTGAGCGACCTGTTCAACCAGCAGCAGGGCGGCATGCTGGGCATGTTGAACATGTTCTCCGGCGGCGCGCTGTCACGCTTCACGATCTTTGCCCTCGGCATCATGCCGTATATCTCGGCGTCGATCATCATGCAACTGATGACGCACGCCAGCCCGCAGCTCGAGGCGTTGAAGAAAGAAGGCGAGGCGGGCCGGCGCAAGATCACGCAATACACACGCTACGGCACGGTTTTCCTGGCCCTGTTCCAGGGGATCGGCATTGCGGTCGCGGTCGAGGCGCAGCCTGGGCTGGTCCTCGAGCCGGGAATGATGTTCCGTCTGGTGACCGTCGTGACGCTGGTGACCGGTACGATGTTCCTGATGTGGCTGGGTGAGCAGGTGACCGAGCGTGGCTTGGGCAACGGTATCTCGATCATCATCTTCGCCGGTATCGCCGCCGGCCTGCCGAGCGCGATTGGTGGCTTGCTGGAACTGGTGCGCACCGGTGCCATGCATCCGCTGACGGCGATCGTGATCTGCGTCCTGGTGGTGCTCGTGACTGCTTTCGTCGTCTTCGTCGAGCGTGGCCAGCGCAAGATCCTGGTGAACTATGCCAAGCGACAGGTGGGCAACAAGATCTATGGCGGGCAGAGTTCACACCTGCCGCTGAAGCTGAACATGGCGGGGGTGATCCCGCCGATCTTCGCCTCGTCGATCATTCTCTTCCCGGGTACCCTTGCCGGCTGGTTTGGCTCGGGCGAATCCGTGCGCTGGCTGAAGGACGTTGCCGGGGCCTTGTCGCCGGGGCAGCCGATCTACGTCATGCTCTATGCGGCGGCGATCGTCTTCTTCTGCTTCTTTTACACCGCGCTGGTCTTCAACTCGAAGGAGACGGCTGACAATCTGAAGCGCAGCGGCGCCTTCGTTCCCGGTATCCGGCCTGGTGACCAGACCGCGCGTTACATCGACAAGATTCTCATGCGGCTGACGCTGGTTGGTGCGGCGTACATCACCATCGTCTGCCTGCTGCCGGAGTTCCTGATTCTCAAGTGGAACGTACCATTCTATTTCGGCGGTACTTCGCTGCTGATCATTGTCGTGGTGACCATGGATTTCATGACCCAGGTTCAGGCCTATGCCATGTCGCACCAGTACGAGAGCCTGCTGAAGAAGGCGAACTTCAAGGGCTCCGGTCTACCGGCGAAATAGGATGGCAAAGGAAGATTTGATCGAAATGCAGGGAGAGGTCGTCGAGAACCTTCCCAACGCCACCTTCAGGGTGAAACTCGAAAATGGCCACATGGTGCTCGGGTTCATTTCCGGCAAGATGCGGATGCACTACATCCGGATACTGCCGGGCGACAAGGTGACGGTGCAACTGACGCCGTATGATCTGAGCCGCGCGCGCATCGTCTTCCGCGCCAAGTGAAGAATCTCTACGCAACGAATCGGCGAAGGGCTGGCTGCGCCTGGGGCCGGAGAATCAGGAGTGAATCATGAAAGTGCTGGCATCCGTGAAGCGCATCTGCCGCAAGTGCAAGATCATTCGGCGGCACGGCATCGTGCGTGTGATCTGTTCCGATCCGCGTCACAAACAGCGGCAGGGTTGATCGCGGCGAGTCACCGTGGTGAGTCGTCAGTCGGTCGCAGTATAATTCGAAGTTTCGTTTTTTTTGGGGTGAATCGATGGCCCGCATCGCAGGCGTAAACCTCCCTAACCACCAGCATGCCGAGATTGCGCTGACCGCCATCTACGGGATCGGGCGTTCGCGCGCACAGAAGATTTGTGATTCTGCTGGGGTTGTGCGTTCAACAAAGATGAAGGACCTGAGCGAGGCCGAGCTGGAACGGCTGCGCGACGAGATCGGCAGGTACACGGTCGAAGGCGATCTGCGCCGCGAAGTCACGATGAGCATCAAGCGACTGATGGACCTTGGCTGCTATCGGGGCTTGCGTCACCGCAAGGGGCTGCCTTCGCGAGGTCAGCGCACGCGCACCAATGCGCGCACGCGCAAGGGACCGCGCAAGCCGATCGCCGGCAAGAAATGATTAGCAACTAGGACCCGAAGATGGCCAAGACCGCTGCAAAAGTTCGCAAGAAAGTCAAGATCAGGAAGAACGTGGCTGAGGGCGTCGCTCACATCCACGCCTCTTTCAACAACACGATCATCACGATCACCGATCGTCAGGGCAACGCCCTGTCATGGGCGACGTCGGGTGGTGCCGGCTTCAAGGGCTCGCGCAAGAGTACGCCGTTCGCGGCGCAGGTTGCTGCCGAAGCTGCGGGCCGCGTGGCGGTCGAGTGCGGCGTGAAGAACCTCGAAGTGCGCATCAAGGGACCTGGCCCTGGGCGCGAATCGTCGGTACGCGCGCTCAACGCGTTGGGGATGAAGATCACGGCGATCACCGACGTCACGCCGATCCCGCACAACGGCTGCCGGCCACCCAAAAGGCGTCGGATTTAAGGAGAAGAAAAAGTGGCTCGTAATCTCGATCCGAAATGCCGCCAGTGTCGCCGCGAAGGCGAAAAGTTGTTCCTCAAGGGAGAGAAGTGCTTCACGGACAAGTGTGCGATCGAACGTCGCTCGTACGCTCCGGGGCAACATGGCCAGAAGTCGGGGCAGCGCTTGTCCGACTACGGCGTACACCTGCGCGAGAAGCAGAAGATTCGGCGCATCTATGGTGTTCTCGAGGGGCAGTTCCGCAAGGTGTATCAGGAGGCCGACCGGCGTCGTGGGGTGACTGGCGAAGTCCTCCTGCAGTTGCTCGAGTCGCGTCTGGACAGCGTCTGCTACCGCATGGGTTTTGCCGCATCGCGCTCGGAGTCGCGCCAGGTTGTTCGCCACAACGGCGTTCTGGTCAACGGCAGGCGAGTCAACATCCCTTCCTATCAGGTGCGTCCGGGCGACGTGGTTGAGGTCTGCGACAAGGCGAAGGCCCAGTTGCGGGTCAAGGCCGCTCTGGCAGCGGCCGAGGCGCGGGGTTTTCCGGCCTGGGTCGAGGTCGACGCCAAGTCCGCCAAGGGAACCTACAAGGCGCACCCCGAGCGGAGCGAGCTGCCGCCGACGATCAACGAGAGTCTGGTGATCGAGCTGTACTCGAAGTAACGGCGTCAGGGCTTGAAGGAATCAGGCAAAGGACTGTACATGCAAAGCAGTGGACTGTTTAAACCGCGCATCATCGATGTGCAGAGCTTGTCGCCGGTGCATGCACGAGTGGTGATGGAGCCTTTCGAGCGCGGCTACGGGCATACTCTGGGCAATGCGTTGCGCCGGATCCTGCTCTCGTCGATGCCCGGCTATGCGCCCACCGAAGTGAGTATCGAGGGGGTGCTGCACGAGTATTCGACGATCGACGGCGTGCAGGAGGATGTCGTGGACATCCTGCTCAACCTCAAGGGCGTTGTGTTCAAGCTGCACAACCGCGAAGAGGTCGTGCTGCACCTGCGCAAGGAGGGCAAGGGGGTTGTCAGGGCTGGTGATATCGAGGTCACGCACGACGTCGAGATCATCAATCCGGAGCACGTCATTGCGCATCTCTCCGCCGGCGGCAAGCTGGCGATGGAGATGAAGGTCGAGCGTTCGCGTGGCTACCTCGCCGGCAACCTGCGCGACATCGGCGACGGTTCCAAGAACATCGGCAAGCTGGTGCTCGATGCTTCGTTCAGCCCGGTACGGCGGGTCAGCTACGCAGTGGAGAGCGCTCGCGTCGAGCAGCGTACCGACCTCGACAAGCTGGTCATGGACATCGAGACGAACGGTGCGATCGAGCCCGAGGAAGCGATCCGCACCGCCGCGCGCATCCTGATGGAGCAGCTTTCGGTCTTCGCCGACCTCGCCGGGACGGCGATGCCGGTCGAGTATCAGAAGACGATCCAGGTCGACCCGCTGCTGCTGCGGCCGGTGGACGACCTTGAACTCACCGTCCGCTCGGCCAACTGCCTGAAGGCGGAGAACATCTATTACATCGGCGATCTGATCCAGAGAACCGAGAACGAGTTGCTGAAGACACCCAATCTCGGACGCAAGTCGCTGAATGAAATCAAGGAAGTGTTGGCTGCCCGCGGCCTGACGCTGGGAATGAAGCTCGAGAACTGGCCACCGGCCGGCCTCGACAAGTGAGCAGCCGGAAAAGAACAGGAAGGAATTGACATGCGTCACCGTTTGGGACTTCGCAAACTGAATCGGACCAGCTCGCACCGGCTGGCGATGTTGCAGAACATGAGCGTATCGCTCCTGCGTGCAGAGGTGATCAAGACGACGTTGCCGAAAGCCAAGGAGCTGCGGCGCGTTGTCGAGCCGATCATCACTCTCGGCAAGAAGCCGACCCTCGCCAACCGGCGCTTGGCGTTTTCTCGCCTGCGCGACCGCGATATGGTGATCAAGGTGTTCGATGAGCTTGGGCCACGCTACGCCACGCGCAACGGTGGCTATCTGCGGATTCTGAAGTGCGGATTCCGCGATGGCGACAATTCGCCGATGGCTTTCGTCGAGCTGCTCGACCGACCGCGGGACGAGGGCGAAGCAACGCCGGCAAAGCCGGACTGAGCGCCGGTGACAGACAGTGGCGAAGGAAGCCAGGCCGGGTGCCTGGCTTTTTTTTGCAGTGTTTCAGGGCACCGCTGCGCCGCCCTCTGTCGGTGCCGCGCCTGCTTCTTCGAGCTGCTGCAGGGTCCACATCTGGGCGTAGGCGCCTGCTGCCTCGAGTAGCTGCTGGTGCGTCCCGCGCTCGACGATGCGGCCGGAATCCATGACCAGGATCTCGTCGGCGTTCATGATCGTCGACAGGCGATGCGCGATCACCAGAGTCGTGCGGCCGCGAGCGGCGCTGTCGAGGCTCGCCTGGATCGCCTTCTCGGTTTTCGAGTCGAGGGCCGAGGTCGCCTCGTCGAAGATCAGCACGGGCGGGTTCTTGAGCAGGGCACGGGCGATCGCCACACGCTGCTTCTCGCCGCCCGAGAGCTTCAGCCCGCGCTCGCCGACGCGCGTTTCGTAGCCCAGTGGCAACTGCTCGATGAAGGCCGCCAGTTGCGCGGCCGCCGCAGCTGCCAGAACCTGCTCGCGGTTGGCCTCTGGGTTGCCGTACTGAATGTTGTAGTAGATGGTATCGTTGAAGAGCACGGTATCCTGCGGCACGATGCCGATCGCCGCCCGTAGGCTGGCCTGGGTCAGTTGCCGCAGATCCGTGCCGTTG
This sequence comes from Candidatus Accumulibacter conexus, assembly GCA_017592775.1. GTDB lineage: Bacteria > Pseudomonadota > Gammaproteobacteria > Burkholderiales > Rhodocyclaceae > Accumulibacter > Accumulibacter conexus. The sequence continues at coordinate 69,512 of JAGFNJ010000020.1, forward strand.
ACCAGAATGGCGCCGCCGCGGACATCGTAGAAGCGGTAGAGCAGGCGCGCGAGGGTCGATTTTCCCGACCCGGATTCGCCGACGACGGCGACCGTCCGGCCAGCAGGAATCGAGAAGTCCACCTGGTGCAGAATCTGGCGGTTGGCTTCGTAGGAGAAGTCCACTGCGGCGAAGCGGATCGCCACCGCTGCGTCGGCGAGCTTCCGGGCATTCGGTGAGTCGGCGATCTCGCGATTCACCGCCAGCAGGTCGAAGAGCCGCTCGATGTCGGCGAGCGCCTGCCGGATCTCGCGGTAGACGACGCCGAGGAAGTTCAGCGGCATGTAAAGCTGGATGAGAAACGCGTTCACCAGGACGAGGTCGCCGATCGTCATGCTGCCGTCGACGACGCCACTGGCAGCTCGCCACATCATCGCCGTCACACCGAGGGCGATGATTGCCTGCTGTCCCAGGTTGAGCCACGAGAGCGAGACCTGGCTGCGTGTTGCGGCATCCTCCCAGAGCTGCATCCGCTGATCGTAGCGGCGGGCCTCGTAGTCTTCGTTGTTGAAGTACTTGACGGTCTCGTAGTTCAGCAGGCTGTCGATGGCCCGCGTGTTGGCTGCCGAGTCGGCTTCATTGAGCTGGCGGCGCAGGGTGATCCGCCAGTTGCTGACGGTCACCGTGAACACGATGTAGGCGGCCAGCGAGGCGATCGTGATCAGGGCGAGAGCGATGTCGTAGCGCAGCAACAGGATGGTGAGAACGATGCTGATCTCGATCAGAGTCGGCAGAATCGAGTACAGGGTGTAGCTGATCAGGCTGGAGATCGATCGGCTGCCGCGTTCGATGTCGCGCGAGACGCCCCCGGTCTGCCGTTCCAGATGGAAGCGCAGCGACAGTTCGTGCAGGTGACGGAAGACCTCGAGAGCGATGCGACGCACGGCGTGCTGGGTGACGCGGGCAAAGAGAATCTCGCGCAACTCGGCGAACAACGATGCCGAGAAGCGCAAGGCACCGTAGAGCAGGAGGAGCAGGGCGGGCAGGAGGAGAACTTGCTGCGTGCCGCCGAGATCGTCGATCATCTCCTTGAAGATCAGCGGCACGCCGACGTTGGCGATCTTCGCGCCAACCAAGCAGGACAGGGCAAGCACGACCCGCCACTTGTGCTGCCAGAGATAGGGCAGCAGCCTGCGGAGCGTCGCTCCGAGGTGCGTATCGGCAGCCGCCGGCCTGTCGCCGACCGGGTAGTCTGAAGCAGTGCGGCGCATCGGCAGGTGGCTCGATCTGGTCAATGACCCCCGCAGTATGCCCTGTTGTCGCGCATCCTCTCAAGTCGCAGCAGCCTGCGCGAAAAAAACGCTTGCATTCCCGGCTTACTCGACCTAACATTAAAACGAACGTTTGAACGAACGCCGCTGCCCGTTGGCGCCGGCATCCGCACCCTTGCGCTTTTCGGGGACCAGCCATCAGATGTCCGAACAGAAGACCAACAGTGATACCCGCGACCGGATTCTCGACGTCGCCGAGCGCCTGTTCATGGAGAACGGCTACGAGGCGACATCGATGCGCATGATCACCGGTGCGGCCGAAGTCAATCTGGCAGCCGTCAACTACCACTTCGGCTCGAAGGAGGCGCTGCTGCGCGAGGTCTTCAGGCGTCGCTTGGGATGGCTCAATCAGAATCGCCTGCAGGCTCTCGATCGACTCGAGGAACAGGCTGGCGGCGGCCCGCTGAAGCCGTCGCAGATCCTCGAGGCGTTCTTCGGCACGCTGCTGCGCATGGGAGAGGACAAGGCATTGGGCGGGATGACCTTCCTGCGGCTCCTCGGCCGCACGCTGACCGAGCCTGCCGAGTTCATCCGCACCTTCTTTGCCGGCGAGTATGCCGAGGTGATCGATCGCTACAAGCAGGCGCTGTACCGGGCGTTGCCCGACGTACCGCAGGCCGAAATCGTCTGGCGCCTGCATTTCATGCTCGGCGCCATGTCGTATGCGATCGCCGGCACCGACGTCCTGCGCGTCGTCACCGGTGTCGAAGTCGGTGACTTGGCGGGCGAGCGACCCGTTCCGGACGACGATACGATCTTGGCCAGGCGCTTGGCACAGCGATTGATGCCCTTTCTGCTCGGCGGCCTGCGGGCTCCCCTGCCGCAGTTCGACGAGCCAGCAGGAAGCCAAAAGAAAGAGCTGCCCACCAAGGCGGCCAGAGAAAGCAGAACCCAGATCTAGAACCCAAGACCAATGACAGGAGAAGCAGCCATGATCGCGACGATCATCTGGAGTGTACTAGGTATCACGCTGGCGAGCCTGGCCGTGTTGTTCGGCGTCCGTCCTCTGCGACGGGCGCTCGTCAGCCGGCCGATTTTCAGGACCTACAAGCGGATTCTGCCGCAGATGTCGGAGACCGAGCGCGTTGCCCTCGAAGCCGGCACCGTCTGGTGGGACGGCGAACTGTTCCGTGGTGATCCGGACTGGAACAAGCTCCTTGCCTACCCGGTGCCAAAGCTGACGGCGGAGGAGCAGTCGTTCATGGACAACGAGGTCGAGCAGGCCTGTGCGCTGGTCGACGACTGGCAGGTGACCAGCGAACTCCATGACCTGTCGGCAGAGGCTTGGCAGTACATCAAAGACAAGGGCTTCCTCGGCATGATCATTCCGAAGCGCTACGGCGGTCTCGAGTTTTCCGCCTATGCACACTCGCAGATCGTCACCAAGCTGTCGACACGTTGTTCGGCCCTGTCGGTGTCGGTGATGGTTCCCAACTCGCTGGGGCCGGCCGAACTGCTGCTGCACTACGGCACCGAGGCGCAGAAGAACCATTACCTGCCGCGCCTGGCGAAGGGCCTGGAGATTCCCGCGTTCGCGCTCACCAGCCCCTGGGCGGGCTCCGATGCCGGTTCGATTCCGGATGTCGGCATCGTCTGCAAGGGAATGTGGCAGGGCAAGGAAGTGCTCGGTATGCGGGTGACCTGGGACAAGCGCTACATCACGCTCGGGCCGGTCTGCACCATCCTTGGTCTGGCTTTCCACCTCTACGATCCGGATGGCCTGCTCGGCGCCAAGACGCACATCGGCATCACCTGCGCGCTGGTACCACGCGACACCCCCGGCGCAGAGATCGGTCGCCGGCATTTCCCGCTCAACGCCATGTTCATGAACGGCCCGACCCGTGGCAAGGACGTCTTCATGCCGCTCGACTACGTCATCGGCGGCCCGGCGATGGTCGGCCAGGGGTGGCGGATGCTCATGGAGTGCCTGGCCGCTGGCCGCTCGATCTCGCTGCCGTCGTCCAACACCGGCATGGCGCAATTGACCGCCCGCAGTGTCGGTGCCTACGCGCGCGTCCGCAGCCAGTTCAAGATGGCGATCGGCCGCTTCGAGGGTGTCGAGGAGCCACTCACGCGGATCGGTGCCTACACCTACATGATGGATGCCGTGCGCAAGATGACTGCCGGCGCCATCGACCTCGGCGAGAAGCCTTCGGTGGTCTCGGCGATCGCCAAGTACCATGTCACCGAACGCGCGCGGCAGGTCGTCAATGACGGCATGGACATCGTCGGCGGCAAGGGCATCTGCCTTGGCCCATCGAACTTCATCGGCCGCGCCTACCAGCAGATCCCGATCGGCATCACGGTCGAGGGCGCCAACATCCTGACGCGCAGCATGATCCTCTTCGGCCAGGGAGCCATCCGCTGCCATCCGTACGTGCTGAAGGAAATGAAGGCGGCGTTCAACCCGGACGCGCAACAGGGTCTGCACGATTTCGACCGCGCGCTTTTCGGTCACGCCGTGTTCACTGCCCGGCACGCCTTCAGCGCCCTGCGCAAGGGGCTCACGGGTTCGCACTTCGTCTCCGTTCCGGCCAACGTCGCACCGGAAACGCGGCGCTACTACCAGCAGCTCACCCGTTTCTCGTCGGCGTTCGCCTTCCTGGCCGACATCTCGATGCTGGTTCTCGGTGGCGAACTCAAGCGTCGCGAAAAGCTCTCGGCGCGCCTCGGCGACATCCTGTCGATGCTTTACCTGTGCTCGGCGACGCTCAAGCGCTATGAATCCGAAGGCCGCCAGCAGGCCGACGCGCCGCTGATGCACTGGGCGATGTGGGATGCCATGTACAAGGCGCAGATGGCTTTCGACGGTGCCATCGCCAACTTCCCGGTGCGCTGGATCGGCCGCCTGCTCTACCGCATGGTGTTCCCGCTGGGTCATCCCTACGATGTTCCGTCCGACCGCATCGGCCACCGCGTCGCCAAGCTGCTGATCGAGCCGTCGGCCGCCCGCGACCGCCTGACCGCCGAAGCCTATCTGCCGAAGGGCGAGTCGGAAGCCGTCGGTGCACTCGAACTCGCGCTGCTGGCGACGATCGAGGCCGAGCCGATCGAAGCGAAGATCCGCGCCGCCGAGAAGAAGGGGTTGCTGGTGGACAATCCCGATGCCAATGTGCGCGATCTGGCCCATGCCGCATTCGCTGCCGGCATCGTCACGCCCGCCGAGTACGCGGTCCTCAAGCGCCGCAATGAGTTGCGCGATATCGTCATCCACGTGGACGATTTTCCGCACGATCTCGGTCGCACGCGGCAGAACCCGCTGCTGCACAAGGCCGCCGCCTGAAGCGATGGCTGACGCCGCAGCGCGTTGTCGGGAGCCGGGCTTCCGGCAGCGGGCTGCTGCCCGAGGAACTGCGAGAAGGAGAAGCAATTGGGATCTGATCCGGTATATGTCGTCGATGGAGCGCGCACCCCGTTTCTCAAGGGGCGCAACGCTCCGGGTCCGTTCACTGCCAGCGACCTGGCGGTACAGGCCGGGCGCGCGCTGCTGATCCGTCAGCGCTTTGCCGCTGCCGACCTCGACGAAGTGATTCTGGGTTGTGCCAGCCCGTCGCCAGACGAAGTCAACATCGGCCGCGTCGTCGCACTGCGCCTCGGTTGTGGGCACCAGATGCCGGCGTGGACGGTGATGCGCAACTGCGCCAGCGGCATGCAGGCCATCGACTCGGCGATGGCCAACATCCGCAACGGGCGTTCGCAGCTGGTGCTTGCCGGCGGCGTTGACGCGCTGTCGCATGCGCCCCTGCTGTACAACGACGCGATGGTGCTCTGGTTTGCCCGGATGATGCAGGCCAGGAGCATCGGCCAGAAAGTCGGCATGTTCACCAGGCTGCGCCCGGCGCAGTTGCTGTCGCCGGTGATCGGTCTGCTGAAGGGGCTGACCGATCCGGTCGTCGGCCTGCTGATGGGCCAGACGGCCGAGAACCTCGCCTGGCGCTTCGCGATCTCGCGCCAGCAGATGGACGACTTCAGCGTCCGCAGTCACCAGCGGGCGGTCGCTGCACGCCAGGCGGGGCGTTTCGGCGAGATCGTGCCGCTGATCGATGGCAAGGGACGGATGTATCTCGAGGACGACGGTGTCCGCTCCGACTCCAGCATGGCCGGGCTGACCAAGCTGAAACCATTCTTCGACCGTCGCTACGGCCGGATCACGCCGGGCAACAGCTCGCAGATCACCGACGGTGCGGCCTGGCTCCTGCTCGCCTCGCAGGCGGCGGTCGACAAGTGGCAACTGCAGCCGCTGGGCAGGATCACGGACAGCGAGTGGGCCGGTCTCGACCCGGCAGAGATGGGACTGGGCCCGGTGCATGCCGCGTCACCGATCCTGCAACGCCAGCAACTCGGGTTCGACGACATCGACCTCTGGGAGATCAACGAAGCCTTCGCCGCGCAGGTGCTCGGCTGCCTGGCAGCCTGGGAGTCGGATGCCTACTGCCGCGAGCAACTCGGTCTGCCGGCAGCCCTCGGTTCGCTGGCCAGCGAGCGTCTCAACGTCGACGGTGGTGCCATCGCCATCGGCCACCCGGTCGGTGCATCCGGGGCGCGCATCGTCCTCCACCTGCTGCACGCCCTGCGCGCTGCCGGCGCGCGCCGCGGAATCGCCGCGATCTGCATCGGCGGTGGTCAGGGAGGGGCGATGCTGGTCGAGAACATCGGGGCAGGTGTCGCATGAAACTGCTGACGGAAAACGACCATCAAGGAAAGGTGATGAATCCCGACACACACGGCTGGCGTCACTGGCGGCTCGAAGTCGACGCGCAGGGCCTCGCCTGGGCGACCCTCGACAAGGCGGGCGAGTCGACCAACTCTCTGTCGAGCGCGGTCATGGAAGAGCTGGCGCGGCTGCTCGACGAACTCGACCGGCAACCGCCGAAGGGCCTCGTCTTCCGCTCCGGCAAGGCAGCGGGTTTCATTGCCGGCGCCGACATCCAGGAGTTCACCCAGCTCGATACGCCGGCCAAGGGCATCGAGCTGGTGGCGCGCGGCTGGCAGCTGTTCAATCGCCTGGCGGCGGTCCGCTACCCGACGCTGGCGCTGGTGCGCGGACACTGCCTTGGCGGTGGCCTCGAACTTGCGCTCGCCTGCCGCTACCTGCTCGCCGTCGACGAACCGTCGACGCGAATGGGTCTGCCGGAAGTGATGCTCGGCATCGTTCCGGGCTGGGGCGGCATGCTCCGCCTGCCGGAGCGAATCGGCCCGCAGGCGGCGCTCGACATGATGCTGACCGGCAAGACGATCGATGCCAAGAAGGCGAAGCGACTCGGCCTCGCCGACGACAGCGTGCCACCGCGGGTGATGGACGCGGCGGCGGCCATGCTCGTCCTCAGCGGCCAAGCACGGCGGCGTCCGCCCTTCGTGCAGCGCCTGCTCAACGGGCCGCTCAGGAGTGTCGTTGCCAGCGGCGCGACAAAGCAGGTCGCGCGGCGCGCGCGCCGCGAGCACTATCCGGCACCCTACGCGATCATCGACATCTGGGCGCGGCATCACGGCAACGCGCTGGCGGCACCGCAACTGATCGATGGCATCGTCCGCTCTGCGACGGCGCGCAACTTGGTGCGCGTCTTCTTCCTGCAGGAGCGGCTGAAGAGTTTCGGCAAGGCGAGGGGCTTCACGGCCCGGCGCGTGCATGTCGTTGGCGCCGGCGTCATGGGCGGCGACATCGCCGCCTGGTGCGCGTTGCGCGGACTGACCGTGACCCTGCAGGATCAGGGCATCGAGCGGATCGCGCCGGCCTTGCAGCGGGCCTACTCCTCTTGGGGGCAGCGCATCCGCGATGCGCGCGAGTTGCGCCGGGTGATGGATCGCCTGATCCCCGATCCCGAAGGACACGGGGCCGCCCAAGCCGACGTCGTGATCGAGGCGATCTTCGAGAACCTCGAAGCCAAGCACGTCCTGCTCGCCGGTCTGGAAGCGCGCATGCAGCCGGATGCGGTTCTCGCCAGCAATACCTCGAGCCTGCGTATCGAGGATCTCGCCAGCGCACTGGTGCGGCCCGAGCGGCTGGTCGGCATCCACTTCTTCAATCCGGTGGCGAAAATGCCGCTGGTCGAGGTCGTCGCGGGCGCCGGGACGGACGCTGAAACCGTCCAGCGCGCGACCGCTTTCGTCCGCCAGATCGACCGGCTGCCGCTGCCGGTGAAGAGCGCGCCCGGCTTTCTCGTCAACGCCGTTCTCGGCCCGTACATGCTCGAGGCGATGCGCGCGGTCGATGAAGGCATCACGCCAGCGACCGTCGATGAGGCGATGCTGGCGTTCGGCATGCCGATGGGACCGATCGAACTGGTCGACATGGTTGGTCTCGATGTCGCCATGGCTGCCGGCCGGAGCCTGGCCGGCAGCGGGGCGGAACCGCCGCGCTGCCTGCTCGAGCGTTTCAACGCCGGCCACCTCGGCCGCAAGAGTGGCCGCGGGTTCTACGACTACGCTGGCGGCAAGCCGGCGAAACCTCCCGCCGGGGCGGTGCCGGCCGGCCTCGCCGGGCGCCTCGTTCGTCCGTTGCTCGAGAGAACACAGGAACTGGTGGCCGAGGGCGTCGTCGCCGATGCTGACCTGGCTGACGCCGGCGTCATTTTCGGCACCGGTTTCGCCCCGTTCACCGGTGGTCCGCTGAATTACCTGCGGGATCAGCATGCCTGAACTTCTGACCGTGCTGCCCGACAGGCAGCCAATCCTGCGCGTGGTGCCGATGCCTGCCGAGGTGAACCCGCAGGGCGACGTCTTCGGCGGCTGGATCATGGCACAGGTTGACGTCGCCGGCGCCATACCGGCGATGCGGCGCGCACGCGGCCGGGTGACGACGGTGGCGGTGAACTCCTTCCTGTTCAAGCAACCGGTGTCGGTCGGTGACGTCGTCAGCTTTTTTGCCGAAGTGGTCAGCACCGGTCGCACCTCGATCACGGTCCGGGTCGAGGTCTACGCCGAGCGCCACCCGGCGCAGCCGATCACGGTGAAGGTGACCGAAGCGGTCCTCACCTACGTCGCCATCGACCACGACGGCGCGAAGCGGCCGCTTCCCGAAGTCCTCTGAGTTCCGGCTGGCGGCCGCTGCGCTGCCGGCGGCTGGCCGCAAACGGATCGTTCAGTAGCGCTGCTGCGCGCGTGGCCGGTCGGCACGGCGGTAGTTGTTACAAAGATCGCCATCAGTGTTGCAAAAAAAATACAATGGCGTTCTCGTCAGCACGCCAAGTGCAACAAAAATGCGGATTGCCGTTGATTTCCCCCTTAGGATTAGGGCGCAGATTGCCTATTGACGAGTGGCACAAAAGCCACGCTGGATTTCCACCCGAGGGGAGTTGAGGATGTCACACAAGCTTTCGATGAAGTTGTTGCCGGCGCTGCTGCTCGCCGGTTTTTCGGGCACCGCCGCTGCTGCCGGCTTCTCGCTGTTCTCGCAGGGGAGCGGTCTCGGCAATGCCTACGCCGGCTCGGCGGCCAAGTCGAGCGATGCCAGCACGATCTTCTACAACCCCGCTGGCATGACGCAGCTGCAGGCGCGCGAGGTTTCGGGTGGTCTGGCGCTGGCACGGCCGATCTTCAAGTTCGAGAATGACAATTCGCAGGTGGGCGCATTCAACGCCGCCGGCGATGGCGGCGATGCCGGGCAGTGGGGCGCGGTACCGAATGGTGCCTTGTCGTGGGCACTGAACAAGGATCTGTACATCGGCATCGCCATTGGTGCGCCCTTCGGCCAGAAGACCGAGTATGACATCCCGTGGAAGGGCAGTGCGCAGTCGAACGAGTTCGATATCAAGACCGTCAATATCAATCCGTCGATCGCCTATCGCGTCAACGAGATGTTCTCGATTGGCGCCGGTTTCAGCTGGCAGCATCTGTCGGCGGATTACTACAAGCGCCTGACCATCGGCGCCACCGCCGGGGTCAAGGATCATCTCACACTCTCCGACGATGGCTGGGGTTGGAACATCGGTGTCCTGTTCACGCCGTCGCCGTCGACCAAGGTCGGCCTGTCGTATCGCTCGAGTATCCAGTACCACACGGATGGCAAGAATTACGTCACCGGCACGGGCGGCATCAGCGATCTCCTGGCAGCCGGAGCGATCCGCGCCGGTGTCCAGAGCAAGGCCAAGGCCGACATCGAGCTGCCGTCGCTGGCAATCCTGAGCGTCGCGCAGAAGCTGAGCGACAAGTGGGAACTCCTAGGGGACATTTCGTGGATGGGCTGGAGTTCGATCGAGCAAGTCCCGATCTATCACAGTTCGGGAGCGCGCAATGGTCAGCTCCTGCTGACGCTGCCGGCCGAGTTTCAGGATACCTTCCGCTTTGCCCTCGGGACCAACTACACTTACTCCGATTCGCTGACCTTCCAGTTCGGCCTCGCCTACGACAACTCTCCCGTCAAGAACGCCGAGACCCGGCTGTCGGCGATGCCCGACAACGACCGCATCTGGATTGCCTTCGGCAGCAAGTGGAAGCCGGATCGCACGCAGACCATCGAAGCGGGGCTGATGTACGAGTACATCAAGGATGCCAAGATCAACCACACCGAGGTGGGGCAGGGTACGCTCAACGGCGACTACAACAGCTCGGGCGTCTGGGTCTTCGGCGGCCAGTATTCGCTGTCGTTCTGAACGGATTTCCACTTGGCAGAAAAGCCCCGCGTTGCGGGGCTTTTTTTTGGTGCGCCCAGCATGGGCGCACTCTTGCGGGTGCAAGTCCCGCCGTAAGTTGATCACAGCGAACGAAGCGAAGCGCAACTGCCTAAGGGCGACCGACGGTGGGAAGGAAGCGTGGAGCGAAACTGCGAGCCGATGAACAAGAACCGGATAGAAGGCGCTGCCGAGCAGGGCGAGCGGGCCAGAGACCGCGAAGCTCTCGTGATCAAGGCGAAGTGGCGTAGATT
>JAGFNJ010000021.1 GCA_017592775.1 Candidatus Accumulibacter conexus
ACCATTTCTTTGTGCTTCTCCAGCTTCCGTTTCGCCTCACCCATTTGGTGACCTCTATCGTCCGTCAACAAGCCACACATTGCCTGAGGTTCAGCCGGTTTGCACGCTGGCAACTGCGGTTTTTAGGATCATTGCGCAGTTGCTGGCCGAGGTCCTCTTCCTGCACCCTGTGGACAGCGCATCGTCAACGAAGCGCTGCAGGCGATTTCCTGTCGACTGGTCACAGGCCTTGAGCCAGGCCGAGTTCCAGAGTCAGGCCGAGGCGCTGTGCGTTGACACCCTGCCTGCGATCCAGGGTAGCAAATCGCCGAACGCCCAGGTCCTGCGCGACGGCAATGTGCAGGGCGTCTGCGCCGCGAAGCCCCTGCTCAAAATCATCCACCAGTACCGCCGCTGAGCGGTAGGCAACCCGCGAGACGGGTACCAGCGTCAGGCCACCGGCAGCGAGTCGTTCGAACAAAGCCAGCACGTCACTGGCCTGCCGGCGGAGCAGTTGACCGGTCCGGGTCTTGAGGGCAATGGCGCTGTGGAACTCGGTCAATGTCCAGTCGGCACTGACCGGTGTCTCGGAGAGATCTTCGAACCACCGTTCCACCCGGGCCGTTCCTGTCTCCGGTGTCAACAAGGCCACCCAGACGCTGGTGTCAGCGTAGATCATCAGAAACGATCGGATTCCCGCATGGCCTCGACAACCGGTTCGCCCATCGGCAGATGGGCGCGCAGTGCCTGCACCTGTTGCACGAACGCCGCCTTGTCAAACAGCTCCATTGCCATCGGTCGCAGGCGCAGATCGCCCGTCGCCGTGACTTCGATTTCCAGAGCGTCGCCGGCCTTGACATGCGCCTGACGGGCGCACTCGCCAGGAATGCGTACCGCCAGGCTGTTTCCCCATTTGGCGAGATGTACTTTCATGCACCGCTCCTCCGCGATGTATAGCCGCGTATCTACAATATCATGCCGGGCCGTTCCTGAACATGATCCGGCGCGAGAACGTTTTCGGTCGCTTGCTCTGGCTGTAGCCGACGGTCGACCCGGCGGCGTCCGGCGATGCGATGACGCATGAAAAAGCCCCGCCGCAGCGGGGCTCAATGGAGCGGCAGAGGTTCGCCTACTGCTTGCGGCGCGAAGCCACCATGCCGATGAGGCCGAGACCGAGGATCGCCAGCGTGCCCGGCTCGGGAACGTCGAATTCCTGCTTGATCTTGCCCTCCAGGGCGGCCTGGAATTCTGCAAAGTTCAAGGCGCTGCCGAAGTCGGTCCCGGCGCCGGCAACCCAGGCGCAGCTGGCTGCGGCGCCGATGCCAAGGCAATTGACCGAGTCGACGGGGCTGGGCGTGACGGCGTTGGCGGCGACATTGGGGTCGGAGCCGCTGTTGTTGAATCCGTCGGTGGTGACGTCGATCAGCAACTTGATGTCGGACTGGAGGGAGTTCTCATAGGCGACCAGAGCGTTTGCGGAAGCGGTGACCGCATCGCCGATCGCCGTCGCGCCGGTGTTGATGCCGCCGCGACCAGGATTGAGGCCACTGATGGCCGCGGTCAGGTTCGCCAGAACGCCGGCATTGGTGATCTCCTGCGTCGCGAAGAACTGCGAGAAGTTGGCGCCGAAGATGCCGCCACCAATCGCCACCTGGCCAAAGAGGGACGGGGTCGCGGCGAAGATATTGTTCAGCGCGTTGACGTAGGAGTTGACCTGAGTCGTAAAGTCGGCGCCACTGATGCTCCCCGAGCCGTCCATCGTCAGGTACAGGGCGGTGGTCGGGGCGGCCTGCGCGCTGCTGACGCCGAAGGCGAGTACGGCTGTGGCGAGGATGGACTTGACTGCATGTTTGATGGGTTTCATGTTCTTTCTCCGCAATGGCGAGTGGTCGGTCTGGGTTGAAGTGGGCTGGGAAAGACTCCTTTGCCTGCGAGCACCAAAGCACGATCCGTGCCATGCAACGTATGCGATTGATCCAAAAAACTTATTGCGCAACAGAGAGAGTGCCGCATAGCATCAATGTAAGTTATGTCGACAGCCGGTAGCTGCAGCGGGAACCATGCAGGGCGATCTGAGCGAAGCTGCAAGGCCGATCGGCTGCTGCCGCCCGGCCCATGAGAAGCGCATGCGCCGACCCGTCCGGTGCGCCAGCCGGAAAGGGGTCGCCGCCTCGGCCAATGATCGCTGCCCTTTGCCTGGCGGGTCAGCGCCATGAACAGCTCCGGCAGCCGCTGCGGCAGCCGTTCGTTGCGGTCGATCACCGAGTAGCGGTGACCGAAATCGTGCACCTCGCCGTCAGCGCAGCCGTGTTCGCCGTAGAGCAGCGCGCGCGACAGCTCGGCCGAGCGATCGCGCAGCTGCGGGTCGCAGGCGCCGGCTAGGTCCGGGAATGCCGGATCCGTTGGCGAATCGCCTGTCCCGGGAGCCGGATGGCCCCGTCAGCCACCCATCGCGACATGATCCAACCGGTTCCATTGCAGCGCCCGCTGCCGCCAGTGCCCGGCAATTTGCTGCGTGAAATCCGCCCGCACCAGCTTGGCCCTCGACTGCAGCCAGGAATCGTCCTCGCGCCGGACGATGACGCCCTCCAGCTGTCCGTCGCGAAAGGCACTCCGGCCATCCATCACCAGTTGCTGCAACGCCTGCAGGCAGCACCGGCCACGCAGCAGCGAGGGAACGGTACACAGGCCCAGGCTCCCGGCCCATCGGTCACGCCGCTCGGTGCTCCAGAAGCGGCCGGCTTGGACGTCGTAAACATCGAAGAGCAACCACCAGTCGGGCAGGGCCGTGTAAGCAAGTGAGTGGCGCGCCGCGCACCACTCCCCGAAGGCGACAAGATGTTCGCCAAGTGCATCGAACAATGCCTCCTCGCGCGGCGCCAGCCACTGAACCAGACGCGCGAACTGCCCGGCATGGGGTGCATCGAGGTAATGCCCACGGTTCTGAGCGCGGAGGACGCCATCCGGAGAAACCGAGAATCCGAGATTGGCGCCATCGAGCTTTTCTTCCACCACCACCGGCTCTGCGAGCAGAGCATCAGCCTCGACGACAGACAGCACCTTGTCGTCGCGCGGGATGCCGCCTCGCATCCAAGCCAGGTGCGGCGTGTGCGGAAAGCGGAAAAAGGCGCTCATGGCCTGGGTGGCAAAGCCGGCAGATCACGTTCCGGAAACTTCTTCGCGTAGAACCGCTCGACGTCGGCCGGACAGAGAAAATGGACCAGAATGCCTTGGGCTGCCAGTTGCGGCCACCAGTCCAGCCACTTGCTGTCGGCCCCCTGCCAGATCGGCGGCTTGTCGGGATGCGCGTTCGCCACGGCGGCGAATTTCCTGTCGGGAGGGTCGAAACGCTCCTCCAGCAACGGATCGGGGAACTCTACGAAACGGTCCGGCCCGGTCTCCGTGATCGGCACACGGCACACGCGGCTGGTATTGGAGTGATTCTGCAGCAGCCACTTGAGGAAGGCGTCACCCACCCCCTTTGGCTCATTCGGATACGTCCTGTTTTGGTACTCGCCGAGAATGCGGTAACCATCGTCGATCACCACCATGCCGGACCGCTGCCTGGCCAGCAGCGCGCTGACGCAAGCTTCACGGCAGTTGCAGGAGACGTCCTGATGCCTGCCGTTGGCTACCAGCAACACGTTGGTATCGATCACCACCGGCGTCATGCCGTCTCCCCCGCGGCCTGACGCCTGATCGCCTCAAGAGTGCGCGCCGCGATGTCGCCCATTTCGTCGCCAAAGAAGTTGACTGGCCAGTTTTCGATCTCACCGAAGACATTGAGGCGCAATGCCTCCAGATCCGCGCTCGCACCTTCGCGCTTGACGAAATACACCGCGACGTCGCTCGCCTCGATCCGGCGCTCCGCGACCCGGCGCTGCAGACGCGTGAGGAAATGCTCGGAGTGCGTCTCGATGATCAACTGGGTGCCGCGGGCGCTGCCGCTCTCGTTGGACTGCACCGCGCTGATGAAGGCATCCGCCAGGTTGGCCTGGGCCGAAGGATGCAGATGGATTTCCGGTTGCTCCATCCAGACCACCGAATTGGGCGGGGAGTAGAAAGCCTGGACCAGCGCGGGCAGCACCTGCGAGACACCCACGCCGACGTCCGTCAGCTTGACCACTGGCGACCTGGCATGGGTCCGTACCAGAACCTCGTATTCCTTTCGCCCCTCGGCCACCGGGTGGACCGCGAAACTGTCGATGACCCCCAGGTCGCGCAACCAGCCAGCGATGAACACGTCAAACGGCTGCAGCAACTGCCTCGGAGCGCGGTTCAGCTTGCGCCCCTGCCCGGTCGCCGCCAGCAGCGCGGCGATCGCATGCTCACCAAGCGCTCCGACATGCGGCGGCGTCTCGCCCGACCACTGGTAGACACGGCGTGCCGGCTCGCGCAGCGGTCCGAGGTAGTACAGCCGCTCCAGCATTTCTTCGGCCTGCAACGCAAAGTCGGCCAGGAAGTCGGCATTCTGATAGCGAAGGAGCGTGCGGTCGGCAAAGCGGTAAAACTTCTCCGGTGGTTCCAGCGGCCACTTGCGGCCCATTGCCATCACCAGCTTCAGCGGTTCGCAGTCGAGCGACGTCCTGTCGCCACGCCGATGCGTCACCGCCAGTGACTCGGCGTCGCCCTGCAACAGCCGATACGCAAACGACTCGGTCTCGGGCTGGGCGTTCTTGTCCGCGCGCAGCGTCGACGACAACTCCAGTTCGCTACCCTTGAACACTTCCGACGAATTCAACGGGTTCCTGACGGTCAATACCTGCCGCAGCCGCCAGCGGAGGGAAAACATGATCTTCTGGCCCAGATCATGTCCATGGACGCAATCGGCGAAGGTGCCCAAGTCGATCAGGGAATTCTGGTCCCCCAGGTGCAAGGCGCGCTTGCGGTCAGCCAACTGCACCGTCTGCTTCAGGGCCAGCAGAAGGTGGCCAAGGCTCGACTTGCCGGAACTGTTGGTGCCGAAGATCACGGTCAAGGGTGCGAGCGGAACCATCTCGGTGTCCTTCCACGCCTTGAAGTTCTGAATCTGCATCCGGGTCAGCATGACGGCTCCTTTCGTTCAGCGGGCATTATGCAGCGCATCTCACACCGCCCGCATTGGGCAGCGGTTGCGGTATTCGCCGAGTTCGCGGGTTTCATTCCTGTCGAGGACGCACAGCAGCTTCGGCGCTTGCCGACCGCAAGAACGATGGCTGCGGGCAGAAGCTTCGTTCATCGACGGAAGAGCTGCCGACGATGCCAGGCAAGGTAGCCGATGTGTGGCGCGGCCAACTCCGCCAGCCGCCAGCCCGGCTGCACCCCAAGCCGCACCTGCTGCTCGCCCGACAGTTCAGGGCTCACCAGCAGCCCGCCATCGTCGTCGAAGCTGATCCAGCCGCCATCGAACAGCGCATCCAGCTGCGGCGCCAGCAACAGGCCATTGAACACGTCGAGACGCTCGGCGTCGCTGTCGCACTGCGCCCAGGGCCTGATGTGCGAGGCGCGCAACAGCGGCAGAACGTCGAGCCCGGTGACGGCGCAGCGCCCTTGCCAATAATCGATCAGCGACTGGCGGAAAATGTCCTGCCCGAGACGCTGGATGACCAGGCGCTCGGCTTCGGTCGTCGCCGGCAGCGCCTGCGTCTCTCGCCGGAAGGCCGCGGCGCCCTCGCCGGCCAGCAGTCGCGCCACCGCGCCGGCTCTCTGCAGCAGCGCGTGCAGGGCCTCGTAACCAGGCACCGAGTCGAAAATAGCCGGCCAGTCGCCGGTGGACCGCAGCAGCGGCAGCCCGCGGTCGGCCGCCACCTTCTGCGCCCACGTGCGGGACGACAGGCCAACCCGAAACGTCTCCGCTGCCAGGACATGAACCGCCAGCGTGTCGGCGAAGGCGGTCGAGCGAAACACCAGCCAGCCGCCGTGCCGCTCCGGCGTGCGGTCGAAACCCCCGTCCTGCGCTGCCTTCTCGATGCGGGCCGCGACCAGCGCGCCGGGCGCGGCTACAACGGCGCTGGCCGTCTCCCTGTCACCCCGCCGAAACATCTGCCAGGCGCCGAGGAAGGCTGCCAGGTCGCGGTGCGACCCGAAGGCCAGCCCGACCGGGTAGCTGCCGCGCTGGCCGGAAACGGTGCGCTCGCGCCGGGTGGCAGCATGGCCGCCCAGCCATTGCGACAGTTCACGTTCCGTCCGGCCGAGCAGCGGCGCCAGCGCCTTCGGCGCAAGGCCGATTTCCACCGCGTTGCCCGCCGCGTTGCCGGAAAAATACACGGCGCAGGTCTGGTTGGCGCCGGCGACCAGCCGGAAGTTGCCGTTGGCCATCGGGCGACGGCTGCCGAGCCCTGCGAAGGCATCGAGGATGAGGTTCTCCAGTTCGCGGCTCATTGCGTGTCAGCCCGTCGTTCCGATCACCGCCAAGGCACGCTCGCACTCTTCGACGAACTTGCGGAACGATCGGCTGCCGGCAATTGCCGCTTCGATATCCAGCACGGCGGTCAACGCCGGCTGGTCGCTGACCTCGTGGTAACGCCCGTTCCGAATGCGCTGACAGAGCCAGCCTTTGGCGTCCCTGACCGCTTCGGCATCGCGCGGTGCCTGGAGATCATCCGGCAACCCGCGCCTGCCTGCGAGCGAATCCGCTCCAGCCAAGAGCCAGGCCTCGTACTCGTGATTGGCGATCACCACTGAAGAATGCACATGCGGAACAATCGCGGCGACGCGCGCAGCCAGCTCTTGAGCGAGTTCCACCGGACAATCGTCATCAGCGTCGAGCAACACGAGGATAACGCCGTCGCCAGCCTTGGCAGCGGCGAGCAGGACTTGACGTCGAAACTCCTCGTCCCGCCGAATGAATCGGTCGCGATGGACGCGAATCGGAACCCCGACCTTCAGGTCGAACATCCCCCTCGCCAAGGCGATGCGCCGCAACAGGACCGGGACCGCCCGCACCTCGCCGTCGCCCTCGACGATGCAGACGACCGTCGTCACGGCTCGGCTCCGAACAGCCGCAACTGTCGTCCTTCCGGGTCGCCGAAGCGCGTCGGATCGGGCTCCAGTTGATTCAGCGTCAGCAACTCGCCGGCGGTGAACAACCCATCCCGAATGGCCTGCCGCGAGGCCTCGTCGGCCGGCGCGATCCGCGTCACGCCGGCATTCGCCGAAACCGCCAGCAGGGTCTCCACGGCAATCGAGGCATCGTCCAGCAGTTCCGGGCTGTGGCTGGTGACCAGAATCTGGCTGCGCGTCGACGCGCGGGCCAGCGCGTCGCGCACGACGGCCGCTGCGGCGGGATGCAGAGCCACCTCGGGCTCTTCGATACCGATCAGGCTTGGCCGCCCGGTCTCGCCGCCCTGATACAGCGCCACCAGAATGCCCAGCGCCCGCAGCGTGCCGTCCGACATGCTGTTGGCCGGGAAGCGCCACGGGTGCTTGGCGCCGGCAATTTCCTGACGGAACTCCAGCGTTTCCATATGGCCGACGGGGGTACGCTCCACCCCGTGCACCGACGGCACTACCAGCCTCAGGTAGTCCTCGACCAGTTCCTTGTCCAGCGGTGCGTAACGCTCCATGAAGGACAACACGCTGGCGATGTTTTCGCCCAGCGATTTCAATTCGGAACCGTCCTGGGGCCTCTGCAGGTCGCGGATCACGCGTGGATTGAGATTGTAGAAGCTCATCCGGCTCAACGCATCGAAGACTGGCCGGAATACCGGCAAGCCGCCCGCGTTCACCAGCGCCAGCCGGTCCGGCGTGCTGACCGGGAACACCTCTTCGCTGGTCTTTTCCGGCTTTCCCTGCACCACCACATAGTTCGACACGCCGCCCGCACCGCCGACGACGCACTCCTCGCGCTGCACCTCGAAGCCACCGGCCGGCCGGGCACCAATGTTGAAAGCGTAATGGCCCTCTCGCCCATCGGGCAACCGAAAATCCAGCCGCACGCCGAAATGGGTTGGATGCCCACCCGAGCGACGACGCACTTCCGACAGGCCGCCGCGCAATTGCAGGGCATTTTCGAGCGAACTCTGCAGCGCATCCTTGACGAAGTGCAGAACATCCAGGAAGTTGCTCTTGCCCGAGCCGTTCGGACCGACCAGATAGGTCAGCGGCCCCAGTTCGACGTCGCAGGCGGCGATGCTCTTGAAGTTCTTGGCCCTGACCCGGCGGATAAAAACGGTCGTGTCCATCGAAAAACCCTTTACGTCACTCATCGGTGTGCACGTTATCAGCCGCCGCCGGCCAACGCATCCCAGGCTTCCAGCACCAGGCGGCGGGTGCGGTATTCGCCGAACTGGCGGGTTTCGTTGTTCTTGAGGACGCGGAAGGTTTCGGAGGGGTAGTCGGCGCCCATGACGTCGGCGGGGTCGAGGATGTAGCGCAGTTCGTCACGGGTGAGGCCGTAGAGGCGGGCGTAGGTCGCGTCGAGTTCGGCGCGCAGGCGGGCGCGGCGGCCCAGGTCCCAGGTAAAAGGCGGGCCGGCGTGGCCGAGGTCGGCGGCCCAGGGCGCGAGGTCGTGCGCGGTGTAGGTCAGTTCGAGGACGCGTGGGACGATGAAGGCAAGGTCGGCTACGGTGTAGCGATCGGGCGGGAGGACGGGCAACTGCTTGTAGATGAAGTAGTTCATGTGCGTGCCGCCGGTCTTGTGGCGGGCGGCGAAATCGAACGCCAGTGCAGAAAGATTCCCGAGCAGGGCCGCGCACAGACGCCAATCTTGGCGCGGCGAAAAAAACATCAGCGGCAGGTTGTTCCCCACTCCCAGTCGCGGCACCACTGCCGCGATCACCGTGCGCTCAACTGAACGCAACGCAATGTCCCGCCAGCCCATTAACCAGCCACGCGCCCAGCCTTTAGCGGCAAGGCGTGTTTCAACCTCGTCAGCTTCGACCCAGTAGCGCGGCGTGACACTGAAGTTCGGGTCTGTCTTGGCGTCGAGCGCAACATCGCTGATAGAACCGTCGGCGCTATAGGTCGCCCAGCGGTGATCGAATTGGTGGACCATCTTGGCTTCGTACAGAGGCAGCCGGCCGGGCGCCGGGGTATCGCGGAACAAGTTGCTGTCGTTTGCCATGTGGAACATAGTCATGAAACGGATGCTCCACGGATTGCGCTCGGGCAGCCCCTCCGCGATCAGCACCGGCGCGACGCGGTAGAGCTTCTTGGTCAGTTCGGCATCACGTTCGCTCCGGAAGACCGGGCAGGTCAGCGTGTTGGGGTTAAGCAACCGAAAATCGTCGGCTGATAGCTGGAACCACTTCTGTGGCTGCGTAAAGTCGGCGACTGTCTTCGCATCGAACAAGAATTCTGCGAAATTAGTTCCCCCTAAAGTCAGAAGGCAGAAGGGCTTTCGGTCATCTGTGCTCTTGAACCAACCACGAATTTCATAAAGACTGAGAAGCCGACAAAGCCGCTTCGCCGAAACTAGATCAGAAAAAAACGCCTTGGTGCTGTCGTCCGTAGCGATACCGGTCGGCACGATGAAGCCGGCCCGCCCTTCGCCGCTGACCAGTTGCGAGAAGGTTTCGGCGAACAGCGCGTAGGTGTTCACATCCCCGACGCCGGTCAACGGGTAGCGCCCGGAATCGTGGGCGAACAGGCTGGCCGCCTCGGCAATGCGGCGGGCAACGATGAAGTCGGCGTGCAGGGCCTGCTCGGCGACGTTCGGCGGCGTCATTCCCTGCGCCGCTTCGACTTCCGGATAGAGCGTGTGCAGCAGCATGCCATCGCGAAGCAGTTCGATGCGCCGGCCGCGCTCGGCTTTGTGCGGTGCTTCGGCGATCAGCGGGCTGCGGCTGGCAAAGAATTCCTCCTCCTGCAGCTTGATCCGTTCCCATGGCGGGTTACCGAGCAATACATCGAAGCCACCCTTCGCCCGCACCTGCGGAAAGGCCTGCCACCAGTGAAAGGCCAGTGCCGTTTGCGCGGCACTGGCGGCCTCTGCCGCGACGCCTGGGCGCGGAGCGCTCCCGTTGAGCACCAGCCAGAGATCCTGAGTGGTCGGCACGCTCGCCATCGTCTGTGGCGCCTTGGGCAGGACGAAGGCGGCGACGAAAAGATCGGCGGCCAGCCGGACGCGCGAGGCGGCCCTCTTCGCTTCGGCCTCGACAAACGCTGCGCGCTTGGCTTCGAGCGCGGCCAGCGTGTCGTCGGGCAGGGCGTCGAGCGCTGCGGCCTCGGGCGCGGCGTCGAAGCCAAGGGCAAGGTTGAAGGCGGCGCGCGTTTTCGCCTTCTCGATCGCCTTCAGGGCGTCGCGATTGGCCTTCCTGAGCGCGGTGACGACGGCCTTGTCGTCGCCGGAGAGCGCGTTGAAGGCCTTGTCGGGGATGCCGGCTTCGAGAATCACCGGGTCGAGGATGCCGAGCAGCGCGTCGCCGCAGCGCAGGTGGTGGTCGAGGAAGGTCAACGGCCGGTCGGGAGTGTAGGCTTCGAGCCAGAGCGCGGTGCGGGCAAGTTCGACGGCGAGCGGGTTCTTGTCCACACCGTAGATGCAGTGGGCGACGACGTCGCGCAGCGCGTGGCGGTAGTCGGCCGGCAGCGGGTTGCCGTCGGTGGCTGACAGGCGGGCGACTTCCTCGGCGATGCGGCGGGCGGCGGCAAGCAGGAAGTGGCCGGAACCGCAGGCCGGGTCGCAAACGCTCAGTTCGAGCAGCGCCTGCACCGGCCGCTGCGGGTGGGTGGCCAGCGCTTGCGCGATCACCGGGTCGAGCGCGCTCTTGATCAGCTCCTGCACCAGGCTGTCGGGCGTGTAATACGAGCCACTGAGCTTGCGGGCGTTGCCCTTGGTGCTGCCACCCGCGTGCTCCTCCGCGTCGCCGATGAAGCCAAAGCGGCGGACGCTGGCGCTCAGGCTCAGTTCGGGTACCAGTTCGAGCAGGCTTTCGTAGACGCTGCCGAGTTCCTCGGAATCCATGTCGCGGTAATTGACGCGCGACAGCGCGGCGCCGTCGCGGAAGAAGCAGAGGCCGAAGAGCGCGCTGAGCAGCGACTGGTTGTCGAGCTGGGCGGCGTCGAGGTCCGCGCATTGCGCGGCGTCGAAGAGGCCACCGAGCGCCGGCAGGCCAAGCGCTGGCTGGCCACCACCGAGGCCGGCGAAGGTGATGGCCAGTGCCTGCCAGAGGTCGGCATGGCGATCGTAGCTGCGCCGCCGGGCGGCCAGCCGGCGCAGGCGGGCGAGGCTGTAGCCGGCGAGGTAGCGCGCCCTGGCCTCGCCGCTGGCCTCGGGCGCGAAGACGAGTTCGCGATCCTCGATGGTGGCGAGGAAGATGAAGCGGTAGACGAGGCGCAGCAGTTGCTCGAAGTAGGTTTGGGTGCCCAGCTCGCCGCTTTCGATGCGGCGGCGCAACTCGCCGTTGGCGGGGTGGGCGAGAAAGCCGGTACCAAGCACACGCAGGGCAGCGGCGACGCCTTCGCGCAGCCGGTCGCGGACGCGGATGCCGTCTTCCTGGGCGGTGTTGCGCCAGTGTTCGAGCGGGCAGTCGGCCGGCTCGGCGCCGGCCTGACCGAAACGCGTGGCGTGGGCGAGCAGCCAGAGAGCGGCGAAATCGGGGTAGAGCCCTTCGCTGAAGACGGCTTCGAGATCAGCCTCGATGTAGGCGGGCCGGGTCAGACTGGCGTTGTCGCGCAGGACGCGCAGCTTGAGGCCGTTGCTGACGATGGCCCAGAGCGAGGCGTGGCTGGCATTGAGAACCTCCTGGGCGAGCAGGAAGGGCGAGCGACGGCGCGTGCCGTCGCCGTGCCGGCTGCCCGGCTTGTCGAGCGGCTGGTCGTGACCGGCGAAAACGAGCGGCACGCGGCCGTCGACCGCGGCATGACCGATGGGGAAGCTGCGCTCGCCGATGGCCACCGGGCCGACCCGCTTGATGTCCGCGAAGCCAAGCACATGGCGGCAGAAGGGTTCGAGGAAGTCGTGGGCGCTCACCTTGCAGGCGTCGAGATCGGCGCGTTCGCGGCGGGCGGCGAAGTCCTGCCAGAGGTTCTGCGCGATCTTCCAGTAGCGGCCGATCTCGTCGCGCAGCTTGAGGCCGCGCGGGATGTCGTAGTCGCTCTCCGACTGCTCCTCGGCTTCGAGGTGGGCGATCCGGTTGAGGAAGTCGGGCGCCAGCAGCCCGCCCTCGATGGTCAGGGCGGTGAAGGCAAGTTCGGTGCTCGAGCGGCGGGCCATGGGCGAGTCAGGTGCGGAAACGGAGCAGGTTGCGGGCGATGGTGTAGCAGTGCAGGGCAACCGGCGCAAACTCGACCGGCACGCCGTCGAGGTCGGCCGTGCTGGTCCAGGTGCGGGTGGTCACCAGCGGGCGGCGGGCGAGGGGATGCCGGCTGGCCAGGGCCTTGATGCCGCGCAGTTCCTGCAACTGGTGGGGAATGCGGTCGGACCACTTGATTTCGACGGCGAAACGGGGCTTCTGGGTACGCGGGTCGAGCGAGACGATATCCACTTCCAAGTCCTGCCGACCGGCCTTCCAGCGGGCGTAATGGAGCGAGTGGCTGGTCGAGGTGTCGTGCAGCCACTGGCTCCAGACGGCGGTTTCGGCGAGATTGCCCATGGCGCGGTCTTCTGCCCCGACAAACCCGAAAAGGGCGGCGCGCACCGACGGGTTGGTGAGGTAGACCTTGAAGCTGCGGGCGCGCTGGAGCCGCAAGGCGCTCTCGTCGATGCGATGGACGCGGCGGATGAGGAAAGCCGCTTCCAGGTATTCGAGGTATTCGGACAGGCGTTGCTTGCCGATATTGGCATGTTGCGAGAGCGCCTCCAGACCGACCTCGTCGCCGGTGTTGAATGCCAGCACGTTGAAGAAGCGGTTGAGTTCCTGGGTGTCCGAAATGCCGTAGAGGCTGGGCAGGTCCTTGAGCAGCACCTTGTCGATGATGTCCTGCCGCAGGAAACGCGCCGGGTTGGCACGCACGGCCGGGCTGGTGACCGCTTCGGGAAAGCCGCCGAAGTTCAGGTAATTGAGGAATTCATCGTTGAGGCTGTGGATGTCGGTGGCGAGGTAACGGGAGGGGCCGCCAGCCTCGTCTTCCCGCTCGCTGATCAGGCTTTCGTCCCGGCCGGCAAAGCGCAGGTACTCGGCGAAGGTGAGGGGCGGCAGGACGAATTCGGTGAAGCGCCCGGCACCGGATTCCCGGCTCTTCATGCGCAGGGTGGCCGCGGCCGAGCCGCTGGCGATGAAGCGGATGTGAGTGTAGGTGTCGACCAGGGACTTGAGATGCACTTCCCAGTCCTTGAGGTACTGCACCTCGTCGAACAACACCCAGTATTGGCCGGCCGCCGGGTGCTGGTGCTGTTCCATGAACAGGCGGACCAGGCTTTCCAGGCTGCGCCCGGAGTACAAG
Source organism: Candidatus Accumulibacter conexus (assembly GCA_017592775.1). Taxonomy (GTDB): domain Bacteria; phylum Pseudomonadota; class Gammaproteobacteria; order Burkholderiales; family Rhodocyclaceae; genus Accumulibacter; species Accumulibacter conexus. The sequence continues at coordinate 13,282 of JAGFNJ010000021.1, forward strand.
GGAGTATCCAGTGAAACGTAGAGGATCGCCACGCCGGGGACGCCGCCATCGAGCAGCCGCTGCACCAGGTGCTTGAGCATGACGGTCTTGCCCACCCGCCGCGGCCCGATGAGCACGACCGCCCGCCGCACCCCGGTTTCCTGTACCAAGTGAGCGAAATGGGGAAAGTAGTCGCGCCGGGGCCAGCCCGCCTCGTCGGCATCAATGCCAGCGCCCCCTTTCCACCACGGGTTATCGACGCTCAGACGGCGCTGGACTTCCTGGAGGGGGATTTCGAGTGCTGACGACATAAGCAGTCAAGTGCAACCCTAAGATGTCACATTAAGCATCATGGTAACTGCTTAATGTGACAACGACCAGCAATTTCAACAAATACAGAGCGTTGGGTGGTAACGATTGCATTCGTGGCTTTTGTGCAACTTTTCTTGCGCTATCGCATGTGGCAATCGAATTGTTATATAAAACAGATGGTTGGACGAAAATTGCGCTACGCCGGCACGAGTACGAAGACCCCCATCACATCCACCGGCAGGCTCGGGATGACGCGGTATTCGCCGCTGCCGCGCGCGGCTTCGCGGACGCGGCGGTGATCGTCGAGGAGCGTCTGGGCGCGCCCGCGGGCCAGCTTTTCCAGGGCAGGCTGCAGGGCGGGCAGACGGTCGAGCTGCTGCTGCAGGTGATGGTCGCGCAAGGGCGGCGGCATGTTGCGCGCCGGTTCGGCGTCAAGTAACTGGCGCACGGCATCGCCGGCCAGCAGCCCGTCACCCTGCCCTTCGGCGACTGCGACCGTGACGGTTTCCTCGCACAGCAGCAGGCGCGAGTGCCCGCGGTGGGTGACGGTGAGCTGGTGGCGCAGACGCAGGAGCAGAACGGCGGTGCGCGTGCTCACGGCCACGGTGAAGATGGCCCCGGCACGGGCGATGTCGGCAGCGGCATCGGCGACGGCCTGGTCATCGAGCGCGTTCTCGAGCAGGTGGTCGGCGAGGCAGGCGACGAGCGGATGGGTGCGGTGGATGAAGAGCGTGCCGGGCGCCGGCGGCTGGTGGAAATCGATGCGCAGCGTGCCTTCCAGTCCTTCGCCGGCCAATCGTTCGCGCAGGGCGCCGGAGCTCAGGCTGCCGGCGTGCAGTTTCCAGTGGCCGGCGGCGGCGCCGGTCGTGACCTCCAGCGGGGCGCCAAGACGGGCGGCGGCGCGGCGGACGAAGCGGGCAACGTCTTCTTCGCCGCCGAGCACGGCGAGGGTCTTCTGCCATTCGGGCAGGACGTCCTCGGGCTTGAGGCGGCGCTGGGCGAACAGGGTGCGGTTGCGCGCCGCCCGCTCGCGGGCCGACTGCCAGGCGGTCTCGATCTCGACCGCCGGCTGGCCGAAGTCGAGGGACTGCTGTCGGGAGACCGTGGCGACGCTGCCCTTCCTGAGCAGCACGGCGCCGACCAAGGCCTGGGTGAGCTTGCCCTCGTCGTCGGGCATCGGCACCAGAACCCCGAGTTCCTTGCGGATGCTTTCGGCCTTGCGCAGGATGACGTGCAGCACGGCGCCATCGACCGGGTTGTCGCGGCCGAAGAGCATGGTCGTGCGGACTTCGCGCGCCTTCTGGCCGAAGCGGTCGACGCGGCCTTCGCGCTGCTCGTGGCGGGTCGGGTTCCACGACAGGTCGTAATGGACGACGGCGGTGAACAGGTGCTGCAGGTTGATGCCTTCGGAGAGGCAGTCGGTGGCGACGAGGATGCGCCTTTCCGCCTCGCCCATGGCGTCGACCGCAGCTTCGCGCTCGGACGGGGCCGATTCGCCGGTGACGGCCTGCACCCGATGGTTCCTGAAGGCCTTGCGCAGCGCGTCGGCGACGTAGTGCGCGGTGGCGATGTAACGGCAGAAGACGACCGGCTGCAAGCCGGCGGTGGTGAGTTCGTCGAGGTGTTCGAGCAGGCGCTTGAGCTTGGGGTCCTGCGCTGGCCCGGCGAGCGCCTCGGCCTTGGCGATCAGCTCGCCGAGCAGCTGGCTGTCCTCGGTGCAGGCGGCGGGTTCGATGTCCTGCGTCGTCAAGTCGTCCTCGGCGCCATCGAGGACGCGTTCGCGGCCCTGCGCCTCGGCCTCCTCCAGACTCTGCGCCTCGTCAACGCCCTCGCCCAGCGCGCCGCCGGCCAGCCGGGTGCGCAGCGCGTTGACCGCCGCCGCGGGCGACGACGAGATGCAGCGCAGCAGCGCCAGCGCCGCCCACCAGCTCATCCGCTGGCGCAACGCGCCCTGGCCCTCGGCACGTTCGACCAGCGTGCGGGCATAGGTCAGCACTTCATCGAACAGGCGGCCCCAGGCGCCGGTGAGCTGGTAGGTGATTTCGGCGGTGAGGCGCTCCGGGAAGACCTGGCGGTCCTGCCATTCCTCGATGTCCGGCCGGCGGCGCTGGACGAAGTGGCGGGCCAGCCGCGCGCGCAGCGGCTGGCGGGCGTCGGCGGGGGCGTCCTTGAGTTCGCGGAACTGCGGGTCGAGCAGGCCAAGCAGGTTGAAGAAGGCTTCCTCGTCGCCCGAGTGCGGCGTCGCGGTGAGCAGGATCAGGTGTCGCTCGGGGTTTTCGGCGAGGCCTTTGAGCAGGGTGTAGCGCTGCTGGCGCCCCTGGCCGCTGACCGTGCAGGTGTGCGCCTCGTCGACGATGACGCACTCGGGGCAGGCGCGCTGGAATTCGTCGCGCCGGCGGTCGGACTTGATGTAATCGAGGCTGACCACCGTGTACGGGTAGGCCTCGAAGACCGACTGGTTGGCCGGCAGGCCGCGCTCGAGGCGGCCGGCGGTGGTGCTGCGCACGACGACGGCGTCGATGTGGAAGCGATCCCTGAGTTCGCGCTGCCACTGTTCGCACAGGTGCGGCGGGCAGAGGACGGACAGGCGGGCGATCTCGCCGCGGTCGATCAGCTCGCGGACGATCAGCGCCGCCTCGATGGTCTTGCCGATGCCGACGTCGTCGGCGACGAGCAGGCGCACCACCGCCTGCTTGAGCGCCATGAGCAGCGGCACGAGCTGGTAGGCGCGCGGCTCGACGGCGAGGTTGCCGAAGCTGCGGAACGGGCCGGCGCCGCTACGCAGCTTGAGTTGCAGTGCGTCGCGCAGCAGTTGTCCGGCGGCGTGGTTGGACGCCTGGCCGACCGTCGGCCACGGAAAGCTCGCCGGAGTGACTGGCTGGCGCTCGACCGGCAGGTAGATCAGCGTGGCATCGTCTGCGGCGGCGCCAAGCGGGCGCAGGTGCAGGGTGTCGCCGTCCGACTGTGGCAGGACGATCCAGTCGCGACCGCGGGCGGAGACGAGGCTGCCGGGTTGAAAGTGGACTTGGGCAGTCATCGATTACTCCCGGTGATCGGTTCCGGGGCCAAAAAGCCCCACATGGGCAGCAAAGATTTCCCGCCAGCACCCCTGGTCCTTCGGAAAGCGCACGACATAGTGGCCGGCGGCCTCGAGGGCGCGGGTGATGGCCGCGTCCCGTTCGTGTTGCGCCGGCTCGTCGTGGTGCGGACCATCGACATAGATGGCGGCCTTCCAGTCGGCGTAGAAGAAATCGGCGCAGGTGTTGCAGGCGGGGATGCGCTCCTGCCCACGATCCGGAGGCCGGTAGCCATGGGCATCGACGTGGGCCAGCCAGGCCTGTTCGAGGCTGCTGCCGGAAATGCGCGACAGTTCCCCAGCCTGCTGTGCCGGTGTACGGCCGAAACTGCCGGTGGTGCCGCGGGCGCGGGTCAGGCGGCAGAGGATGTCGAGCGCCCTGCCCTGGTTCCCGGCGTCCTGGCGGTCGATGACCGTGTGGTCGGGCTGGTTGTAGTAGGACAGCAGGCACTTGTAGCAGCCAGCCTCGCAGAGGGGGCTGCCGGATTCGTCGACCTCCTGCGCCAGAGTCGCCCGGTCCCAGATTCCGTTGGCAGGCCGACGGAAATGCATGATGCGCAACGCCTCGTCGGCAACGCGGGCAAGCGCCTCCGGCTCGGTGGCGAGGCGGGTCAGTACGCCGGCCCCGCCTTCGGCCGACTCATAGAACAGGATCGCCTGGCGGTTGTCGCGGCCGGGCAGTGGTTCGGCCATCAGCTCGCTTTCCTCGAGCTGGTAGACCGCCTCGATGCCGCGCTTCAGGGCGTACTGCAGTGTGGCCATGGTCGCTTCTTCGAGGGTTTCCGGCGGGCGCGCGATCAGCACGTTGCGGCGGTCTTCGACATAGGGAACGATGCGCTGCGGCGGCGTGCGGTCGGGCGGCGCGTCGGCGTCCGGCTCGCCGCTCTCGTCCGTCCCGCCGACCCAGTGGCCCGTGACCGGGTTGATCATGAAGCCGAGGATGGTCTTTTCCTTGCGCCGGCGCCAGCCGAAGTTCATCCGCCAGACGGTGGCGGCGGCGCCGTATTGCAGCGTCAGCACCGTGCCCTCGCCGTCGGCGAACGCCGTGTCGCTGCGCTGCAACTGGCCGTCCGCCTCGGCGAACTGGATCGTCGTCTGCATTTCGTAGCCCTGGCGGGTGCGCTCCTCCTCGTTGGCGGTGATGCGCTCGGCGCGGCGGGTCGAGACGTTCTCGATGCGGTAGAGGTTCTGCACCGCCCTGGCGTCGGCCAGCGGCGCGTCGCAGGAAACACAGCGGTCGGCTTCGCGCTGGGTGCGGAAATGACCATAACCGCAGGCCGGGCAGAGCCGCGCGACCTCGGTCGGCAGGACGGCGCCCTGCTTGACCTGGTCGTCACCCGACACCGCCAACATGGCGCGGACGACACGGTACTGGCTGCCCTCGTGGTAGATCAGGCTGTACGGGCCGAACTCGCTCAGGGCGAGGAAGCGCGGGCGGCTGAGGAAGTTTTCGCGGCCGATCTTGCCCTTGCGCGCCGGAATGTAGGCCATCAGCGGCAGGCGCGGGAAGTTGTAGCCAGGCAGGAAGCCCTGGCTGGCAAGGTAGCGGTAGGTATAGAAGTCCGAGTTGGCGCTGCCTGATTCCTGCAGCAGCAGCGATTGCTGGCGGAAGGCTTCGTCGTGGCGCTGCTTGGCGTCGCGCCGGTCGCGCTCGCTGGCAGCCGGGTTGTTCATGACCCGCTGGTTGATTTCCATCTGCCGCCTGGTGGCGGCAAAGAGGCCGCGCCAGCGGTTCAATGCGTTGTCGAAGGAGGCAAAGGCGGTGGCGAAGACGCGCGCGGGGAACTGCTCGTCGTACCAGGGTGCGCTTTGCGGCGTGAGTTCGCCGGCGAGCATGCCGAGGATGCGCAGGCCACGTTCGTGCGCCCGGCGCTGCGGCGCGTCGGCGTCGAGCCCGTCGCGCAGGTGCTGCGCCAGCGGGGCGTCCTCGCTGTTCATGTCGAGCAGGCCGCGGATGCTGCTGTCGAGCTTGACGCCGGTTTCGGCGAGCCAGACGGCATGCAGGTGGCTCTGGATCAGTTCGCGGTTGGCGAGGTCGAGGGTCGGCGGATTGACCTGGCCATGGACCATGCGCACCGGTTCGCGGAAGAAATACTGGTCGTGCGGCGATTGGGCGGCGCAGTAGGTGATGACCAGCGCCGGTTGACCCGCCCGCCCGGCCCGGCCGCTGCGCTGCGCGTAGTTGGCCGGCGTCGGCGGCACATTGCGCAGGTAGACGGTGTTCAGCGACGCGATGTCGACGCCGAGTTCCATCGTCGGCGAACAGAACAGCACGGGCAGCCATTCGAGCGGCTTGCCGGTCTGCTCGAGCCAGTCGTCGCGGTCCTTGCGCGTGAAGCGGAAGCGCGCCTCGCGTTCGAGGCGGTCGTCCTGCTCGACCTGCGCCGTATGCTCGCGCGCCTCGAAGTCGAACAGTCGGTGCACCGGGTTGGCGAGCAGCGCGGCGACATTGCCGTAGAGGCCGCGGAAGAACGGGTTGTCGTCGGCGCCCCGGTTGCTCTGGCCACCGGCCGCCCGCCAGACGATGCCGCTGCCGTTGAGCTGGTAGCCGGTCATGCCGAACTCGGTTTCTTCGGCAACCACCAGGCCGTAGGTCCTGGCCGCCCTGAGCAGCGCCGTGACGATTTCCTGGTAGTGCTCGTCCCTGATCCGGGCGGCATGGGGATTGTCGGTGCCGTTGTCTTCGCTCCAGGTGCCCGGCTGCTTGAGCAGGCGGCCAAGCTTGGAGCGGGCGCTGCCGGACACCAGGTACTCGACGTTGCGGCGATCCTCGTCGCGCGGCTTGCCGACGGTAATGAACCAGTTGGCCGCGACTGGCACCTCGTCCTCGCTGAAGCCCCAGGGTTCGCGCAGGTTGGCGTAGCTGGCGGTCTTCAGGCGGTCGAGCTCGGCGCGGTCGAGGTAGCGGGTGGCGAGGCAGAGCCCTTGGCGCATGGCTTCGAAGACGTTCTCGAGAACCCGCTGGCGCACTGCCGGCGACGCCGCCTGCAGGATCAGCGGGGCTTCCTGCCACATGTCCGGCGCGGCGGCGAGTTCTTCGATGTCGCGGTACGCGATAAGCACCAGTCCCAACTGTTCGAGGTTCGGATTGTTGAAGCGCCAGCCGCGGCGCAGGTCGTAATGGATCCGGTAGCCGAGGATGCTGCGCAGCGTGTCGTGCACCTGGCGCCGCGCATTGCCGCGCACCTCGGGGTCCTGCATGTACTCGGCGCGAACGCCGGGGTCGTCACGGTCGAAGCCGAGCGCCGAGAACACCGCGCCGGCAATGGCGCTCTCGTCGATTTCGCCAGCCGGGCTGCCGTGCACCGCAGCCAGCAGTGCGGCCCGCTGCAGCAGGATCTGCAGGAAGTCGTTGAAGTGGCCGACCTGGAGCGCCGCGTCCTGCCGGTTGTCGGAGAAGCCGAGAACCTTCCTGGCTTCCGGGCTCAACCGGGCGTCCTGCTCGTAGAGGTAGCGCAGCGAGGCGAGCGTGAGCATGGTCGTCGCCGAGCTGCGCCCCTCGCCGGAGAGACCGGCGAGGCGCAGGTAATCCCGGCCCGCGGTGTTGTGCACGACGCCGCAGTTCAGGCAGAAGGCGAAGCTGCCCGGGATGTACCAACCGGGAACGCCCGCGTCATCTGGCGCACCCTCGCGGCCGAGCCGGACGTGGACCGGCTGCCGGCGGCGATGGGTCGATTTCAGCCGATGGTTGTCACCGGAGCGCTCCAGCCACGATTCCGGATAGCGCTCGAGCGCATCCTCCCAGATCCCGGAGGTGTCGGGCATGAAGAAGCCGTTGTGGACCTCCTCGTCTTCGTGCGCGCGGTCTTCGAGGTTGCGCGGGGTGAACTGGCGGCCGGCGGCGGTGTTTTCGTCCCAGACCGGAAGGTATTCCTGGCCGCAATCCCGGCAGAAATGGACCGAATACAGCCTGCGCGCCCGGTCGCCGGGAACATACTGGCTGCCGTCGAGCGTCAGGAACCGCTTGCCGGGCGCTTCCAGCGTCGTGAACACCTTGCCTCCACCGGAAATGAACTGGTGCAGCTTGAAGGCAAACAGGCTGCGTCCCCCGTCCTCAGGCGGCTTGTCGGTGGTGTGGTAGGCGAGCAGCAGGAAATCGGCAAGGATTCTTTTCGCCGCTGCTTCCGCCATGCCGGCATCGGCTGCGAGGCGGGCGCCTGCCGCCTCGAGGGTCATCGGCCGCGCCCGGCGCCACTTGCCCTCCTCCCGCGTCAGGCCGAGGGTGAGTTCGGTCCACACGGCCAGCGGATGTTTCGCCAACTCGGCGAAAGCAGGGTTCTCGGGCAGACCCGCCCCGATGACCACAGCCAGGGGCTCGCGGATATGTTCGACGAGGATCTGTTCGGGGGTGATGCGCTGCAGTGTTTCGGTGATCACATGCGCGGGCGAGATCGCGGTGCCGAACAGCCGCGTGGCGACTTCCGCAACGACCGCACTGCGATCGGCTGCCGTGCCTTCCGTCGCCATCGTTGCCGAGGTACCGATGCACTGCAGCCGATCGGCCAGCGCCTCGCGAACGCGTCGCACCAGTAGCGCCACGTCGGCACCCTGACGTCCGCGGTAGGTGTGCAACTCGTCGAGCACCAGGAAGCGCAGGCCTCTGGCGTTGCGGATGACGGCCTTGTCCTTGTCGTCCTGGCGCGTCATCAGGAGTTCGAGCATCATGAAGTTGGTGAGCAGGATGTCCGGCGGGTGCGTCGCCAGCCGCTGCCGCTCCGCGTCGTCCTCCTGGCCGGTGTAGCGGCCGAAAGTCACCGGCGGTTGATCGCCGTAGTCACCCAGGAACTTCCCGAGTTCCTCGAGCTGGCTGTTGGCCAGCGCGTTCATCGGATAGATGACGATGGCGCGAGTCCGCGGAGCGGGTTCCGCGGCCCTCTCCTTGAGGACGGCATCGACGATCGGGATGAAGTAGGCGAGCGATTTGCCCGACCCGGTACCGGTGGTCAGGACGTAGCTGGCTCCCGTCTGGGCGAAGCTGATCGCCTCTTGCTGGTGCTGGAAGAGTCTCAGCGAGACGCCGGCTGCAGTGAGGCTCTTGCCCCCTCGGAAAATCCGCGCACATTCCGGGTGCAGGCTGCCGGCCGCGACCAGTTCCTCGACGGAGTGCCCGGTCTTGAAGTTGGGATTGACCTGGACGAGCGGTGCGGGCCAGTAGCGCTGCGACTCGTAGGCGGTGGTGACGAAGCGCGCGATGTCCTCTGACCTGATGCGCGTGAAGCTGCGGGTGAACTGGCCGTACTCGCCGACCAGCCTCTCCCGAAACTCGAAAACGTCCATGCGTACCCTTCTCCCGGCGATTGCTGCGGCGCTGCGGCAGCGGCCGCAGCGCGAGCACGTAATCTACTTGAGATTGGGCGTGTGTGCGCGGCCGCGGGCCGTCAGCGCGTCAGCGCAATGAACAGCTCCGGTAGCCGCTGCGGCAGCCGTTCGATGCGGTCGATCACCGCGTAGCGGTGACCGAAGATGTGACCGACGTAATCGTCCGCCTTGGCGTCGAGGCTGATGCAGTAGCTGAAGATCCCTTGCCGGTCAAGCTCGCCGACCGCCTTGCGCGCGTCCTCGATCAGCAGCCGGTCGTCGGATACGTCGACGTCCGACGGCCGGCCGTCGGTGAGGACCAGCAGCAGCTTCTTCTCCGCCCTGCTCCCCGCGAGGTAATGCGCCGCGTGCCGCAACGCGGCACCGATGCGCGTCGAATAGCCGGCCTGCATCGCCGCCAGGCGGCGCTTGACGGCGTCGCCCCAGGGCTCGCTGCTGCCCTTGAGATGCAGGTAGCGGACGTCATGCCGGGTATCCGAATGGAAGCCGGCGATGGCGAACGGGTCGCCGAGCTGGTCGATCGACCAGGCGAGCAGCGACACCGCCTCCTGGCTGAGTTCGAGCACCGTCTGCTCAGCATTGCCACCGCCGACCTTGTCGGCCAGCGACTCGGAAAGATCGAGGAGCAGCAGGACGGCGAGGTTGCGACCGTTGCTGCGGTGGCTCATGTTGATCCGCGGATCGGGCGTGACGCCGCTGCGCAAGTCGATCAGCGAGCGGACGGCGACATCGAGGTCGAGTTCGCTGCCGTCCTCCTGATGGCGCAGGCGAACCCGTTCCTGCGGCTTGAGGATGTCGAGCAGGCGCTTGAGCCGGCGGGCGAGTGCGGCGTGCCGGTCGAGCAGCCGGTCGATCAGCGCCGCGTCGCCCGCCGGGTGCAGCGATTCATAGAGGCTCACCCAGTCGGGACGGTAGCTCTGGCTGTGATGGTCCCACTCCGGGTAATGACGCGGCGGCAGGCGGTCGATTTCGGCGCTGGCGCTCGCCGGACGGTTTTCGGCGAACATCTCCTCGTCGTCGGAGAGTTCGTGGAAGCGCCAGAGATGGCGGTTGTCGTCGCGGTAGTCGACCAGCGTATCGGTGAAGTACACCTCCGGCAACTGGTCGCTCTGCCGGCGCGTTCGCGCCACGTAGGCGAGCGCCAGCTCGGCCATCGCCTGGCTGCTCGCCTCGCCATCGGCCAGCGCCCGCCGGAAGCGGGCGACGAATTCGCGCAGGTCACCGTCGGCGTGGCCGTGTTCGCCATCGAGCAGGGCGCGCGACAGCATGGCCAGGCGATGGCGCAGGCAGGAGAAGCGTTGCGGGTCGCAGGCGCCGGCAACGGGGCGCGGATGCAGCGCGCCGAAGATGCGCCGCATGCCCGGGTAGCGGCGGACGACCAGCGTGTCGATGCGGCTGTCCTCGAAGGTCTCGACCGCCAGGCGCTGCATCGGGCTGAGGTTGTCGGCGAAGAGGGGCGTGCTCCAGCGCCGGTGGCCGGCGATGTGTGCCAGTGCGGCGCGGTAGCGGTCGATGCCGCTGACGCCATGCGCATCGTCGAGGACGTCGGGCAGGCGGATGCCAGCCGCGTCGTCGTAGGGCTGCGCGGGCGGTATCGGCGACGCCGGGTTGGCGGCTTCGCTGCCGACGGCGTACGGGACGAGCAGCGCCCGCTCGCCCCAGAGGCCCCGCAGATAGAGGTCGAGCAGGCGCTCGTGGTCGACCAGCAGGGTACCGTGCCGTTCGCGCTGGAAGACGGCGCGGCTGTCGGCCGACTGCAGGCGGAAGTAGTCACGCTGACGTTCGGGGTGGCTGGCGTAGTTGCGCACGCCGTAGTCGACCCAGTTCGTCAGGCCGACGATGCTCAGGCTGGCGAGCAGCGTCGGCGCCCGGACGAGGAATTCGGGCAGGCAGGGGCTGGCGAAGGTCTTGTGGATGCCGTGGATCGACCCCGAAGTCTGCTCCATCAGGCGCAGTGTCAGGTCGAGATAGCGCTGCAACTGCCCACCGGCGGCAAGCCGCCGCGACACGGCGGCGAGGCTCTGCAGGAACGGGGCGATGGCCTTGCCATTCGGCGACTTGTGCAAGCGCTGCAGCGTCGCGACCACCGCCGGCAGGGTCTCTTCGCCGACGCTGCGCGCGACTGCCGGCCATTCCTCGAGGAAGGCCAGCAGCGGTTCGGCGCCACGGCCGATGCGTCCGAGGAAGCGGGCGCAGTCGAGGTAGGCGTCGACGCCCGCCGGCGTGAGGACGGCGATGGCTTCGCGCAGGCAGTCGGCGAAGACGCCGTCGACCTGTGGCAGCCGACAGTCGAGCCGCGCACGGCAGGCGGCCAGACGGTCCGCCGCCAGCGCCGGGGGAGTCTCGCTGCCGCGCATGCCGAGAACCGTCCTCAGGCGAAGATGGCGTCGATCGCGTGCTCGAGCGTCTCGCGGATGTCGCGGTCGTCGGTGATCGGGCGCACCAACGCCATGCGACAGGCGTCGCCGGCAGCGACCCCGTTCCGGATCAGCGTCGCGGCATAGACGAGCAGGCGCGTCGACACGCCTTCGTCGAGACCATGCCCCTTGAGGCGGCGCGCGGCAGCGCCGACGGCGACCAGTTGCGTCGCCAACGCGCGATCAATGCCGCTTTCGCTGGCAAGGATCGTCGCTTCGAGTTCGGCCTCCGGGTAGTCGAAGTCGAAAGCGGCGAAACGCTGCTTGGTCGACTGCTTGAGATCCTTCATCAGGCTCTGGTAGCCGGGGTTGTACGAGATGACGAGCTGGAAGTCCGCATGCGCGCGCAGCAGTTCGCCCTTCTTGTCGAGCGGCAGCGTCCGCCGGTGGTCGGTCAGCGGATGGATGACGACGGTCGTATCCTGCCGCGCCTCGACGATCTCGTCGAGGTAGCAGATGGCGCCGATGCGCGCGGCGGTGGTCAGCGGACCGTCGAGCCAACGTGTGCCGCCCGCTTCGAGGAGGTAGCGACCGACCAGATCCGAGGCGGTCATGTCCTCGTTGCAGGCAACCGTGATCAGCGGCCGGTCAAGCTTCCAGGCCATGTATTCGATGAAGCGCGACTTGCCGCAGCCCGTCGGCCCCTTCACCATCACCGGCAGCCGGGCGGCGTAGGCCGCGGCATAGAGCGCGACCTCGTTGCCCTGCTGGCGGTAGAAGGGTTCCTGGCGAACCCGGTACTGCTCGCTGTCGGTCATTGCCTGCCCCTGCCCTGCCGGCGTCGGGCCGCCGGCGTGCCGTTGTCCGTCATCGGTCGGCCCGTGACCGCCGGTCGTTGGCCTCAGCGATGCACGCCGAGCCGGTCGCGCCAGCCCGGATGCAGCATGTCGGCATCGCCAGGGAAGGATTCGAAGGCGCGCGCGAACTCGCGGTGCTGACGCGCCCATTCGATCGGGTCGGCGCCGGCCTTCCAGCACTCGTAGGCCTGCCGCAGCGAGACCGCGCCGGCGGCCGGGCTGTCGATGTGGCCGTACGAGCCGCCACCGGCGGTGTTGATGACGTTGCCGTGACCGAGGTTGGCGAAGAATCCCGGCAGGCGCAGGGCGTTCATGCCGCCCGAGATGATCGGCGTCGTCGGCTTCATGCCGTACCATTTCTGGTAGTAGGCGGGACCCTGGTACTCGTCGCGTTCGATGATGTAGGCGATCGCCCGGTCATCGGCGTCGCCTTCCATCTTGCCGAAGCCCATCGTGCCGACGTGTATTCCCGAGGCCCCCTGCAGTCGCGCCATCTTCGCCAGGACATAGGCGGTGTAGCCGCGCTTCGAGCTGGGCGAGGTGATGGCGCCATGGCCGGCGCGATGGTAGTGCAGATACTGGTTCGGGTACTGGCGACGGGCGGTGGTGACCATGCCGGGGCCACCGACATAGCCGTCGACGAGAAACGCCACCTTGTCGGCATCCGGACCGAAAGTCTCGAGGATGTAGTCGGCACGTGCGCACATCTCGTAATGGTCATCGGCGGTGATGTTGGCGGAGAAGATCTTGGCCTGCCCGGTTTCGTCCTGCGCCCGCTTCATGGCGTCGTAGACGAGCGGCATGACCTTCTTCATCGGCGCAAAGACCTGGTTGCCCTGTGGCTCGTCGTTCTTGATGAAGTCGCCACCGAGCCAGAACTGGTAGGCGGCGGCGGCGAATGGCTCCGGGCGCAGGCCAAGCTTCGGCTTGATGATCGTGCCGGCAATGTAGCCACCGTCGCGGATCGGCCGGCCGAGGATGCGCCAGAGATCGGAGATGTCCTTCGCCGGCCCATCGAAGAGTTGCAGCGCGCGCTCCGGGACGTAGAAGTCGTAGATCTTGGCGTGCTCGATGTCGCCCATCCCCTGGTTGTTGCCGATGCACAGCGTCAGGAAGGAGACGATCATCATGCGACCGTCGGTGACATTGCGGTCGAAGAGTTCGACCGGATAGGCGATCCGCATTTCCTCGCTGGCTTCGTCGATGTGGTAGACGAGCGCGTCGACGCCACGCGTGAAGTCGTCCGTCGTGCTCACCTCGACGTTGGTACCGGTCGATGATTCGGCGGCAAAGTGCGCGGCTGCCGGCAGGTAATCGTAGCCCGCCTTCGGCTTCATCTTGTAGGCGACGAGGATGTGCCGGCCACCCTGGATCAGATCCTCTTCCCGGAGGCTGAGGTCGGCGTAACGATTCGATTGGTCCATGCTGGTCTCCCTTGCGTAGATGTGAAAAAGAGCGATCCTTCAGGCACGAATCGACGGTGATCAGCGCCGGCACCCCGGCGGCCGTGGCGGCGACCAGACCTGGCCGCGAACCCTCGATTGCCGCCACGAGGCCCGCGATCATGGGTAATGGTCTGTGGATCGGAGTGCGAGCAGTTTAGGTGGCAGAATAGATTATTTAAAGTTAAACTTTATGCGCCATATCATTAGTTATCCCTTTCGTGTCAGACCTGCGGGCGGCGCCACCTTGACGGGCGGCGCCACCATGACGGACGCCGCCGACCCGCCGCGGTAGCCGGCCCCGTCTGCCGCGCGCCTGGCGCGGCTGGCGCCCCGTTGGCGGGGCAGCGGCGAGGAAGGTGGCAAAAGAGCCGCTTTTGGCGGATAATCCACGCATGCGATTGAACCTCCTCTCCCGGATCCGCGAAGCATCGTGCCCACACCATTTGCCCCCCTGACCAGCGCCATCCGCGCCCTCGCGATGGACGCGGTGCAGCAAGCCAACTCCGGTCACCCAGGGATGCCGATGGGGATGGCCGAAATCGCGGAAGTACTCTGGCGCCGCCACCTGCGCCATGACCCGGCCGATCCCGGCTGGCCCGACCGTGACCGCTTCGTCCTCTCGAACGGACACGGCTCGATGCTGCTTTACGCCCTGCTGCATCTCAGCGGCTACGACCTCTCGCTCGACGACCTGAAGGAGTTCCGCCAGTTCCGCTCGCGGACTCCGGGCCACCCCGAGGTCGGCCACACTGCCGGCGTCGAAACGACGACCGGCCCGCTCGGGCAGGGGCTGGCCAACGCCGTCGGCATGGCGATCGCGGAACGCATGCTCGCCGCCGAATTCAACCGGCCCGGGCACGAGATCGTCAACCACATGACCTACGTCTTCGTCGGCGACGGCTGCCTGATGGAGGGGATCTCGCACGAGGCCTGCTCGCTCGCCGGCACGCTTGGCCTTGGCAAGCTGGTCGCCATCTACGACGACAACGGCATCTCGATCGACGGCCAGGTCGCGGGCTGGTTCACCGACGATACCCGGCAGCGCTTCGAAGCCTATGGCTGGCGGGTGATCGCCGGCATCGACGGCCACGATGCGCAGGCGATCGACGAGGCGCTGCTTGCCGCACGGACCGATGGCGAGCGACCGACGCTGCTCTGCTGCCGGACGCAGATCGGCTTCGGCGCACCGACCAAGGTGGGCAGCCACGACGCGCACGGCGCGCCGCTCGGCGCCGCCGAAGTGGCGGCGACGCGCGCCCATATCGACTGGCCACACGCGCCTTTCGATATTCCGGTCGAGGTCTACGCACAGTGGGACGGCCGCGTCCGCGGCAGTTTCTTCCACAGCAACTGGCAGAAGCGCTGGGCCGCCTACGCAACAGCCTTCGCCGATCTCGCCGCCGAATTCAGTCGCCGCATGCAGGGCGAGCTGCCGGCCGGCTGGCAGGATGCCGTTGCGGGTTGTCTGGCCGGCGCCGCCAATGCCGGCGGCGTCGCCACGCGCAAGGCCTCGCAGAATGCGATCGCTGCCCTGGCGCCGCAGTTGCCGGAGCTGGTCGGCGGATCGGCGGACCTGACCGGATCCAACCTGACCTGGTGGCCTGGCGCGCGGGCGATCACTTGCCACGCGGGCGGCAACTACATCTACTACGGAGTGCGCGAGTTCGCCATGACGGCGATCGCCAACGGATTGGCACTGCACGGTGGCGTGATTCCCTACACCGCCACCTTCCTGGTGTTCTCCGATTACGCGCGCAGCGCCATCCGTATGGCAGCGCTGATGAAGCTGCGGCAGATCATGGTCTACACGCATGACTCGATCGGCCTCGGCGAGGATGGACCGACACACCAGCCGATCGAGCATCTCGCCTGCCTGCGGTTGATCCCGAACGTCGACCTCTGGCGGCCGGCCGACGCCGGTGAAACCGCGGTCGCCTGGGTGGCGGGCATCGAGCGCCGCGACGGGCCGACGATTCTCGCCCTCTCGCGGCAGAATCTGCCCGTCGTCAGCAGCGCCGCAGCCGCTTCCGCGGTCCGCCGTGGCGGCTACGTGTTGGCGGACTGCCCGGCGCCGCGCGTCATCCTGATCGCCACCGGCTCGGAGGTGGGCCTGGCGCTCGATGCGCAGCGGGCGCTGGCGACCGACGGTATCGCCGCACGCGTGGTGTCGATGCCCTGCGTCGAGGCTTTCGACCGCCAGGAGCCTGACTATCGCGACGCGGTTTTGCCGCGCGCCGTACCGCGGCTGGCGATCGAAGCCGGGGTGAGCGGCTTCTGGCACAAGTACGTTGGACTCGATGGTGCCGTGCTCGGCATCGATCGATTTGGAGAGTCGGCACCCGCCGACCAGTTGTTTGACTCTTTCGGTTTCACCGTGGCCAATGTGGTCAGGATCGTGAAATCACTGCTGTAATTTTTCAAGGAGACCGTTTCAATGACTATCAAGGTAGGCATCAATGGCTTTGGCCGCATCGGCCGCATGGTTTTTCGCGCTGCCGTCAAGCACTTCCCGGACATCGAGGTGGTCGGCATCAACGACCTGCTCGAGCCCGACTATCTGGCGTACATGCTCAAGTACGACTCGGTCCATCGGCGCTTTGAAGGCGACGTCTCCGTCGACGGCAACACGCTGGTGGTCAATGGCAAGAGAATCCGCCTGACCGCCGTCAAGGATCCCGCCGAGCTGAAGTGGAACGAAGTCGGCGCCGACGTCGTCGTCGAATCGACCGGCCTCTTCCTGACCCTCGACAGCTGCCAGAAGCACATCGCCGCCGGCGCCAAGAAGGTCATCCAGAGCGCCCCGAGCAAGGACGATACGCCGATGTTCGTCTTCGGCGTCAACGATGAGACCTACGCTGGCCAGACGATCATCTCGAATGCTTCGTGCACCACCAACTGCCTGGCACCCGTGGCCAAGGTCCTCAATGACAACTGGGGCATCAAGCGTGGCCTGATGACCACCGTGCATGCCGCCACCGCCACGCAGAAGACCGTCGATGGCCCGTCGAACAAGGACTGGCGCGGTGGCCGCGGCATTCTCGAGAACATCATTCCGTCCTCGACCGGTGCCGCCAAGGCTGTCGGCAAGGTGATTCCCGCGCTCAACAAGAAGCTCACCGGCATGGCTTTCCGCGTTCCGACCTCGGACGTCTCGGTCGTTGACCTGACCTGCGAACTGAGCAAGGAGGCCACCTACGAGCAGATCTGCGCCGCCATGAAGGCCGCGTCCGAAGGTCCGATGAAGGGCGTTCTCGGCTACACCAACGAAAAGGTCGTGGCGACCGACTTCCGCGGCGAGAGATGCACCTCGGTGTTCGATGCCGAAGCCGGGATGGCGCTTGACGGAACATTCGTCAAGATCGTCGCCTGGTACGACAACGAGTGGGGCTATTCCTGCAAGGTGCTGGACATGGTCCAGGTGATGTCTCGCTGAGCGAGTGTCGAGGGGCGCCTGCGGGCGCCCCGCTTGCTGCAGCGGACAACACAATGGGCAACAGAAAGAACATGTCACGAGATACCAAGATCGTCGCCACCCTCGGGCCGGCATCGTCGAGCAGCGAAGTCCTCGAGCGGATGATCCGCGCCGGCGTCGATGTCGTCCGCCTGAACTTCTCGCACGGTACGGCCGACGACCATATCGCCCGCGCGCAACTGGTACGCGAAGTGGCGGCCCGCGTGCAGCGGCCAGTGGGTATTCTCGCCGACCTGCAGGGACCGAAAATCCGCGTCGGCAAGTTCGCCGAAGGAAAGGTCTGGCTCGAACAGGGCGCGCGTTTCATCCTCGACTCGCGCTGCGAGCTGGGCGATGGTGATCGCGTGGGACTCGATTACAAGGATCTGACGCGGGATGTTTCCGCCGGCAGTGTCCTCCTGCTCGACGATGGCCGCATCGTCCTCGACGTCGAACGGGTCGTCGGCAGCGAGATCTTCACCGTCGTCCGGCACGGCGGCGAACTCTCCAACAACAAGGGAATCAACCGCCAGGGCGGCGGCCTTTCGGCACCGGCGCTGACCGCCAAGGACATGGACGACATCCGTACTGCGGCGAGCATCGGCGTCGATTTCGTCGCCGTCTCGTTCCCCAAGAGTGCCGCCGACATGTACATGGCCAAGCAGCTGATCCACGCTGCCGGCGGCCAGGCGCTGACCATCGCCAAGATCGAGCGGGTGGAGGCGGTGGCTGCGCTCGAGGAGATCATCGCCTCGTCGGACGGCATCATGGTCGCGCGCGGTGACCTGGCGGTCGAGGTGGGCGATGCGGCCGTGCCGGCACTGCAGAAGCGAATGATCCAGATGGCGCGGGAAAAGAACAAGCTGGCGATCACCGCGACGCAGATGATGGAGTCGATGATCCTCTCGCCGACGCCGACGCGTGCCGAGGTTTCGGACGTCGCCAACGCCGTCCTCGATGGCACCGATGCCGTGATGCTGTCGGCCGAAACGGCTTCCGGCAGGTATCCGGTCGAAACCGTCGAAGCGATGACCAGAGTCTGCCAGGCGGCCGAAAGATCGGCCGAGGTCACTCTCGACAGCGCCTTCCTCAATCAGATCTTCACGCGCATCGACCAGACCATTTCGCTGGCAGCGATCTGGACGGCGCACCACCTCAAGGTCAAGGCGATCGCTGCCCTCACCGAATCCGGAGCAACGGCGCTCTGGATGAGTCGCCTCAACTGTGGCGTTCCGGTCTACGCGCTGACCCCGCGCCCGGAGGCGCTGACCAAGATGTGCCTTTACCGGGCGGTCTATCCGCTGTTCATGACGCAGCGACCGACCACCCGCGATGAACTCCTGCACGACGCCGAGGAACTGCTGACCAACGCCGGCATCGTCGAAAAGGGCGACTTCATCGTCCTCACTGCCGGTGACCCGATGGGCAGCAGCGGCAGTACCAATACGCTGAAGATCGTCCGCGTCGGCGATCGACAGGCTTATCAGGTCTGACGGGAGCGGCAAAGCCTCGACCAATCCTGCATGCTCCGGCCGGACCACCCCTGCAGGCAAGCCGCTCGCGCTGCCTGCCCTGCCCGCCGCGGCGGGCGACAACTGGAGAAACCAATCATGCCAATCGTATCGATGCGTCAATTGCTCGACCACGCCGCCGAGAACGGCTATGGTCTACCCGCTTTCAACGTCAACAACATGGAACAGGTGTGGGCCATCATGGAGGCCGCCGCCGAGGTCGACGCGCCGGTGATCATGCAGGCCTCGGCCGGTGCCCGCAAGTACGCTGGTGAGCCCTTCCTCCGCCACCAGATTCTGGCCGCACTCGAAGCCTATCCGCACATCCCGATCGTCATGCACCAGGACCATGGCCAGTCGCCCGCCGTCTGCATGTCCGCCATCCGCTCCGGCTTCTCGTCGGTGATGATGGACGGCTCGCTGATGGCCGACGGCAAGAGCGTCGCCTCCTATGAGTACAACGTCGAGGTCACCAGCAAGGTGGTCGAATTCGCCCATGCCATAGGCGTCTCGGTCGAGGGTGAACTGGGCGTCCTCGGCTCGCTCGAAACGATGCGCGGCGACAAGGAGGATGGCCACGGCGCCGAAGGCACGATGACCCGCGAGCAACTGCTGACCGACGTCGAGCAGGCAGCCGATTTCGTCAGGCAGACGCAGTGCGACGCGCTGGCGATCGCCATCGGCACCTCGCACGGCGCCTACAAGTTCACCAAGAAGCCAACCGGCGACATCCTGGCGATCGACCGCATCCGCGAGATCAACCAGCGCATCCCGAACTGCCACCTGGTGATGCACGGCTCGTCGTCGGTACCCCAGGAACTGCTCGAGGAGATTCGCCAGTTCGGCGGTGACATGAAGGAAACCTACGGCGTGCCGGTCGAAGAGATCGTCACCGGCATCAAGCACGGTGTGCGCAAGGTCAATATCGACACCGACATCCGTCTGGCGATGACCGGCGCGATTCGTCGCTATTTCGCCGAGAACCCAGCCAAGTTCGATCCGCGCGACTACCTCAAGCCGGCACGTGAGGCGGCGAAGAAGATCTGCCGCGCCCGCTACGAGGCCTTCGGTACCGCCGGCCAGGCGAGCCGGATCAAGGTCATCCCGCTCGACCGGATGGCCGAACGCTATCGCAGCGGTGAACTCAAGCAGACCGTCGTCTGATTGATGCTCCGGCCGCTGCGGTGCTCCCGCGCACCGCGGCGCCTCCTGACCGATGACGATACCGCCTGAGCAGCCGCGTGCCGATCTCGCGCAGCATCCGCTGCGCCAGTTGCTCAGCGACGAGTTCCATGCCCGCCCGGCGCCGCCCCTGGTGGCGCCGGCCCTGGTCTCGCACCTCGTGTTCACGCACGAGGCCACCGCGCTCGCAGGCGAACGCCAGCGCCTCGAACACGCGACCGGTCGCGTCGGCCTGAACCGGCTGAACGGCTCGGACAACGCGATCCTGTTCGCCGGCGCCGACTTCATCCTGCGCTGGGAGCGGCACACGGAGTTCTCCAGCTACACGGTGTTCTGCTCGCCGGCCATTGCCGGCGAGACGGCGGTGACCGTCAGGGCGCTCGACCTGCTGCCGCGCGAATGCCTGCAGGGAATACCCGGACAACTGATCGCCGCCACCCACGTCGAGCTGCGAGCGGCAGCCGAGGTCCCGCCGCAATCGGTCACCGCCAACCTGTCGCCAACCGGTCGGCAGATGGTCGCGGCACAGGTTGCCGACCAAGCCGCCTGGGTGTTCACGGATTTCATGCCGGACCAGGGCGCGACAAACTTTCTCGTCCTCGACAGCTCGCTGACGCCGCGGCAGGCGGGGCGCACGGTCCAGCGGCTGCTGGAGATCGAGACCTACCGCCTGCTGGCACTGCTGGCGCTGCCGGTTGCCCGGGAGATCGGCGCCTGGCTGCACGACGCCGAGGAAGAACTCGCGACGATGGTCGACCACATCGGCGATGCCAGTTCGCCGGCCGACGAAAGCCGGGTCCTCGGCGAGCTGACGCGGCTCGCGGCGAAGGTCGAGCATTCGCTGGCGCGCACCACCTTCCGCTTTGGCGCCGCGCGCGCCTATCACGAACTGGTGATGCAGCGCATCAGCGAACTGCGCGAGACGCGCGTCAGCGGCTGCCCGACCTTTCACGAGATCATGCAGCGCCGGTTGCTGCCGGCCATGCAGACCTGCAAGGCGATGGCCAGCCGGCAGGACGAGCTGTCGGATCGACTGGCGCGCACCAGCCAGTTGCTGCGCACGCGCGTGGACGTCGAGGTCGAAAGGCAGAACCAGGAGTTGCTGATACAGATGAACCGACGCGCCCACCTGCAACTGCGGCTGCAGGAGACCGTCGAGGGGCTGTCGGTGGTCGCCATCACCTACTATGCCTCGCAACTGGTGCATTATCTCGCCAAGGGCGGCGCGCACCTGCTGCCGCAGATCTCGCCCGAACTCGCGACCGCCGCGTCGATTCCGCTGATCGCCACCTGCGCCATGCTCGGCATCCGCCGCCTGCGCCGGCGGCTGCAGCAACGGGAAAACACCGCGCATTGAGATGCGCCGCAGCGGCACGGATCGACGTGGCCGCCGCTGTCGTACGCCGGCAGCGCCGCAGCAGCGCTGCGGCAACTGCCCGCAACGGCCGGGCCGCGCGCTTTCTGCCCGATGAGCGCCGGCTGCGACGCTCTCTCCCGCCAACGCTGCCCCGGAACAGGCACGTGCGCGCAGCCCTGTTCGAATAGAGCAGCACCAGTCTGCCGCTGCCCGGCCGCCGCAGGCTGCGCGACATCCACGCCGATGGAGACGCGGGATGTGGCCTATCTCGGAAAGTTGAAACAGCGCGAGCACATTCGCGTCATCGTCCGCGGCGTCATCGTGCCGAGAGTCTGAGGCCGGATTCCAGCAACGCCCGCAGCGCGCGCGGCTCGACCGGCTTGTGCACCAGTGCAAACGCGCCGGCCGCTTTCGCATCGACCTCCGTCAGGCCCTCGGAGTAACCGGTGTAGAGAATGACCGGCAGGCCGGGTCTGACGGCAAGCAGCTCGCGCGCAAGGGCGAGGCCCGTCAGCCGCGGCATTGTCTGGTCCGTGATCACCGCATGGAACCGGCTCGGGTCGCGCGCGAAAGTGTCCCGCGCCTCCACTCCGGTCAGCGTCACCGTGACCCGCAGCCCCCAGCTCTCCAGCAGCTCGCGCATGAACTCGCCCACCATCGGCTCGTCGTCGACGACCAGCACGTGCCCGCTCAGTGACGGCCCTCTCGAACGACTGGACTTCGGACTCGCAGCGTCCGCGCCACCATCGCGTTGGGCGCGGTCCAGAGCCGGAAAGAGTACCCGAAAACGGGCGCCGCGCCCCGGCGTGCTCTCGACCAACATGTGTCCGCCATGCTCGTGCACGATGCCGTGCACGGTGGAAAGTCCCATGCCGCTGCCCTTTCCCACATCCTTGGTGGTGAAGAAAGGCTCGAACATCCGCTCCATCACGCCAGGTGCGACCCCCGGTCCGGTGTCCTCGACCACGAGCTCGGTAAACTCGCCCCGCACCGGCTGCCGGCAGCTCGCGCAGACGACGCCGTCCAGCACCACGCCGCACACCGCCAGGCGAACGGTTCCGCTGCCGGCGGTCGCGTCGCGCGCGTTGATGCACAGGTTGAGCAGCACCTGCCCCGCCTGCACGGGATCGAGCATCGCGGGCGGCGCGTTGGCGTCGAGCTCGCTGGCGAGTTCGAGCGTCGCGGGCAGCGACGCGCGCAGCAGGTTCTCGGACTCCCCGACCAGGCGTGCAAGGCTGACGGACTGGCGATCGCTCTTGCGGCCACGACTGAAGGTGAGTATCTGCTGGATGAGGTCGCGCGCCCGCTGACAGGAAAGATCTGCCTGCTGGAGGTACTTCGCGAGCTTTTCGTCGCCAGCGGCGGCGTCGCGCTCGGTTGCGAGCGCGATGTACCCCATGATGCTGGTCAGGATGTTGTTGAAGTCGTGTGCGATGCCGCCCGCGAGGTGACCGATTGCCTCCATCTTCTGCGCCTGGCGGAGTTGCGCCTCGAGCGGGGCGCGCTCGCTCGCGGCACGTTTCGCCTCGGTGATGTCGCGCATGATGACGAGCGCGTGCGGCCGGCCCCGGTACTGCATCGGCACGCCATGAATCTCGATATCGAACGCGGTGCCGTCGCGGCGCTGCGTCCATGCTTCGATATGGCACGGCTCACCAGCGAGAATTCCGGGCAGCAGCGTGTCGCAACGCGCCTGCAAGGCGGCGGGAATGAACGCCGAAAGCCGTTGTCCGATCAGCTCGTCGCGGCGGTACCCGTGCATCGACAGGAAGGCCTCGTTGACGTCGACGATCCGGTGGTCCGAGTCCTTCAGCAACAGTCCATCGACCGAGGCGTTGAAGATCGCTCGGTACTGCTCCTCCCGGGCGCGCAGCGCGGCTTCCGCTCGGCCGCGCTCGATCTCCGCGGCGGCGCGTACGGCGAAGATCTTGAGCGTCGACTCGGTCAGCTCGGCGTTGGCAAGCGGCGAGCGCGACAGGACAACGACGATTCCCAACGGCGTGCCCGCGGCATCGTTGAGGGGATAGCCCGCGTAGCTCTCGACGGCCAGCCCCTGAATCATCGAATCGCCGGGAAACTGACTGCCCACCTGCGCCGGGTAGTAGCGAAAATCGCGACCGACGACATCGGCGCAGGGTGTGCCCGCGATCCCATACTCCACATTCGCTACGATCTGCCGGTCGAGGCAGACGCCAACCGTGCGCAGCCGCTCCCCCGAGGCATCCGCGAAGACCGCGATGAATGCCGCATCCACCTTGAGGATGGTGGCGAGCGAGCGGACCAACTGGTCGAAGATGTTGACTCCCTCCGCCCCCGACACCGCCAGCGCGGCGTGCCGCAGGATCTCTTCGTTCCAGAGGTGCGACACGTTGCGGGCCCGGGTGACGAGGCAGTCGTTGCCGTCGAAGCGCTGCGCTTCGAGTTGAGCGAGGGTCGCGACGAGTTCGCCGTCGGCGCGGCAGAACTGCCACTGGAACCACTGCGGCTGGCCGGCACGCGCGCTGTCCATGCGCCGCCGCAGGGCTTCGGCAGAGGGCTCGCCGTCGGGCTGAACCGGCGGCGAGAAAGCGAACGGCGAGCGCCCGTGCAGCGCATCGCGGTCGACACCGAGCATGCGGCACGCTGTCGCATTGCAGGCCTCGAAATCTGGGGCGTGCACGAACACCGCCACTTCCTCGCTGTCGAGGAGGACCTGGAGAGCCGGGTGGTGAAACACGATCCCATTCATCGGCAAGAACCGTCGCAGGTACGATGCAGCCAAGTTTAAAGCGATTGGGGCGATCGTGCGCGGGAGTTACCCCGCGGTTACCTGCTGAAACGAAGCGGTTACAAGCGGCTCTACGGCACGAACATATAACCCGCGCCGCGCACGGTGCGGATCACCCTGGGCGCGCCAGGATCGTGCTCGATCTTCTTCCGCAGCCGCGCGATGCGGATATCGATCGAGCGGTCAAACGGCTCCCATTCGCGGTTGCGGGTGAGCGTGAGCAGGCGGTCGCGCGACAGCACCTCGTGCGGGTGCTCGGCAAACGTGCGCAACAGATCGAACTCCATCGCCGTGAGCGGCACCTCGGCACCGCTGTCATCGCAGAGGCTGTGGGACTGGAGATCCAGCAGGCACTGCCCCATCGCAATGCGTTTCGGTTCCGCGCGCGCGGACGGCGACACGGTCGTTGCGCCGCGCTGCAGACGCCGCATGACACTCTTCAAGCGCGCCCGCAACTCGCGCGGATCGAACGGCTTCGCGATGTAGTCGTCCGCGCCCATCTCGAGACCGACGATGCGGTCGATGAGTTCACCGGCGCCGGTCACCATGATGATTCCGAGATCGTAGTGCTCGCGCAGGTAGCGGGCGAGCGTGAGGCCATCCTCGCCCGGCAGCGCGAGATCGAGCAGCACGACATCCGGCACCACACGCGCCAGCTCACCGCGCATCGCGACCCCGCCATCCGCTTGCGCGACCGCGTAGCCGTGCGTCGAGAGGTACTCCGAGAGCATCTCGCGCACATCGCGGTCATCGTCGACGATCAGTACTTTTCCGCTGCTCACGTCGCCCTCCGTTGCGGCTGAATTATAGAACGCTGCTTGCCGGTTACACATCGATACAAGGTGTTTCGCGGGCGAAAGAGCCGCGTTACAGCCGGCGCGTAGAGTTCGCTTCGACGACGGAGCACCCGTCGCTTGCAACGCAACCATCAGAAAGGAGACACACCATGCAAACCGCCCAATACGAGGTCGACACTCCCCGCTACGCCCGCTGCGTCGAAATCTCCAAGCGCATCCGCTGGGAGATCGAGCGCGATGTGATCCGCGGCCGCGGCTTCGACTTCTCGAAGAAGTTCCTGCCCGATGGGCTGTCGAAGATCGACCGACTGTCGTTCCTCTCCGAGGATGAACGACGTTTCCTCTCCCAGATCCAGGGCCGTACCTACGCCAACATGTTCGGGCTGGTGGAGCGCTTCATCGGCGCCAAGATCCTGGAGGTGAGTCGCGATCACTGGCTCGGCGACCAGACCGCGCTGGAGGCCCTGGTGCGATTCAGCGACGAGGAGCTGAAGCATCAGAAGCTCTTCCGCCGCATCGAGGGCCTGGCCGCCGCGGGCATGCCTGAAGGCTACAGCTTCCTGCCGCAGCCGAACGACATCGCATCCGTCGTGCTCGGCAAGTCCACCTGGGCGGTACTCGCACTCACCTGCCTGATCGAGTTCTTCACCCAGGTCCACTACCGCTCGAGCATCGAACCCGACATGCACCTCTCCGAGTTGTGGAAGGACGTGTTCCAGTATCACTGGCGCGAAGAGTCGCAGCACGCGATTCTCGACGAGCTCGAATGGCAGCGCGAGGATGCGAAGCTGACAGCCGAGGCACGCGACCGCGCAGTGGACGAGCTCATCGAGCTGGTCGGAGCGGTGGACGGGCTGTTGCAGCTGCAAGCCACCGCGGATGTCGACTACTTCGTGCGGACCGCTGGCCGCTACTTCGGCGGCGACGAGGTACAGCAACTACGCGCGGTGGTACTCGGCGCTTACCGCTGGCAGTACATTCTTTCGGGCGTCGAGGAGACGCGTTTCAACGAGATCCTCGCCCGCATGATCGACGACGCGCAGGGCCGGCGGATCGGCGAAGCGCTCGCGCCGATCGTCGCCTGACGGGCCTCGTTTCGGAGAGAGCCTCATGCGGCTTGCAGAGGCTCGCGTAGCGGAGCACCCCGGGTGCTTCCGCTACGCCTCGGCCGAGGCGAAAGCCGCAAAGGGTCTGCCGTTGCATGCGGTCGACGTCTGCGCGCGACCATTGCGAGGACGGTGCTCCTGACCACCCTCGCAGTGGTCGCGTTTGCCGCCAGTTCGATCCTCTGCCGCCTTGCACTGCACGATCCAACGATCGACGCGGCAAGCTTCTGCACCATCCGCTTGCTGCCCTTCGAGGCCTGCGGCACCGCCGCGCATTGGACTGCATCGCAGCGGCACGCATCGACGCCTCTGCCGCTGTCGTACGCCGGCAGCGCTGCGGCGACCGCCGGGCCGCCCGCTTTCTGCCCTATAATCGCGGGCTCCGACCCTCTCTCCAACCATCGCAGCCCCGGAACAACAACGTGAGCGCAGCCCTGTTCGAATCGAGCATCACCAGTCTGCCGCTGCTCGGCCGCGGCAAGGTGCGCGACATCTACGCCGTCGGCAGCGACCGGCTGTTGATCGTCACCAGCGACCGCCTGTCGGCGTTCGACGTCGTCCTCCCCGACCCGGTGCCCGACAAGGGCCGCGTGCTGACGCGCCTCGCCCGCTTCTGGTTCGATCGCCTTGCGGCGATCATCCCCAACCAGCTCACCGGCATCGACCCGGAAGCGGTCGTCTCTGCCGACGAGCGCTGGCAGGTCCGCGGGCGGGCGCTGGTCGTCAAGCGCCTGCGGCCGCTGCCGATCGAGGCGGTGGTGCGTGGCTACCTGATCGGCTCCGGCTGGCAGGACTACCAGGCGACCGGCGCCGTCTGCGGCATCGCCCTGCCCGCCGGACTGCAGCTCGCCAGCCGCCTGCCGCAGCCGATCTTCACGCCGGCGACCAAGGCGGCGATCGGCGATCACGACGAGAACATCGCCTTTGAACGCGCTGCCGCCGAATGCGCGCGCGCACTCGCCGACCTGCTGCCGGCCAGCGGACGCAGCGGCGAGGAGGTTGCCGGCGAGGCACGTGTGGCAGCCGTCGCGCTGTACACTGCCGCCGCCGCGCATGCGGCCGACCACGGCATCATCATCGCCGACACCAAGTTCGAGTTCGGACTCGACGCCAGCGGCGTCCTGCACCTGATCGACGAGGCGCTGACTCCCGACTCGTCACGCTTCTGGCCAGCCGACGCCTATCGCGAGGGCATCAGCCCGCCGTCCTTCGACAAGCAATACGTGCGCGATTACCTCGAGACCCTCGCCTGGAACAAGCAGGCCCCCGGCCCACACCTGCCGGCCGAGGTGCTCGCCGGCACGCGCGCCCGGTACGTCGAAGCCTGTGAACGGCTGACCGGCGAGAAGTTCAGCGACTGATCGACCGCCCGGCGCACCGCGCATCGCCGCGGTCTGCGCCCTTCTCTCACAAGGAGTGCGCATGAGTGTGGAGACAAGCTCAACAACCGAGCGCAATGATGCAGCGCCCGCGGTGCGCAGCGTCGGCACCGGCAGGCCGTTCGCCTGGCTTGCCGCCGGCTGGCGGGATCTGTGTGCCAACCCGATTGCCAGCCTCGCCTATGGCCTGCTGTTCGCCATCGCCGGCGACCTGATCACGATCTTTGCCTGGCGCAACGGACAGATCTTCATCGTCGCCACATCGGGCTTCTTCCTCGTCGCTCCCCTGCTCGCCGGTGGCCTCTACGAGATCAGCCGGCGATTGGAAAACGGCCAGAAGTCGACCTTCATCGGCTCGCTGGCCGGCGGCCGACGCAACGCCATCGAACTGGCCAAGCTGGGACTGCTGCTGGGATTCTTCGGCCTCGCCTGGGAACGCATCTCCAGCTTCCTCTTCGCTTTCCTGGCGCCCGGAATCGCTCCCGACCTGCTGGCCCTGCTGGCCGAGATCCACCTCTCGGTCGAGCACCGCGACCTGCTGCTGATCTGGATTCTCGTCGGGGGAATCCAGGCGCTGCTGGTGTTTTCGCTGACCGTGGTCTCGGTCCCCCTGCTGCTCGACCGGCCGGCAAGCGTCGGCACCGCCATCCGCACCAGCCTGCGCGCGGTCGATGCCAACCTCGTGCCGATGCTCGTCTGGGGCGCGACCGTCGTCGCCCTGACGGCACTGGGCTTTCTCACCCTGTTCTTCGGCCTCGTCGTCCTCATGCCGCTGCTCGGGCACGCAACGTGGCACGCCTATCGCGACCTAGTAGAATGAGGGCTTCGTCTCCGGCGCCGGCAACCAGCGCCGGCAAGGCCCCCTTCGCAAACCGGAAACACCGATGACCCACCACACCCCGCAGGACAACCCGCTGCTTGATTTTTCCGGCCTGCCGCGTTTCGACCTGCTCTCGCCGGAGCATGTGCAACCGGCCATCGGCGAGTTGCTCGCCCGTTGCCGCAGCCTCGTCGAAACACTCGCTGCCGATACCGTCGCCGCCACTTGGGCGGACTTCGCTGCACCGCTCGCCGACGGTTTCGAGCAACTCTCGCGCGCCTGGGGGATCGTCGGCCATGTGCATTCGGTCAACGATGTGCCGGCCTGGCGGGACGCCTACAACGAAATGCTGCCTGAAGTCTCGCGCTTCTATGCCGAAGTCGGCCAGAACCTGCAACTGTTCGCCAAGTACCGGGCGATCGCCGAAGGCAGCGAGTTCGCCACCCTCTCGCCAGCGCAGCAGCGGGTCGTCGAACACGAGGTGCGCGACTTTCGCCTGGCGGGAGCCGCGCTGCCAGCGGCCAGCAAACCGCGCTTCCAGGCGATCAGCGAAGAACTCGCGCAACTCGCCGCCAAGTTCTCGGAGAACCTGCTTGACGCCACCAACGCCTACGGCGAACTCGTGACCGACGCCGGCGAACTCGCCGGCCTGCCGGACGACGTCCGCCAGGCCGCCCGCGAGGCAGCCGAGCGCGCCGGCGCAAGCGGCTGGAAGTTCAGCCTGCACATGCCCTCCTACCTGCCGGTGATGCAGTACGCCGACAGCCGGCGGCTGCGCGCCGCGATGTACCGGGCTTACGCCACGCGTGCGGCCGAGTTCGGCCCCGCCGACCTCGACAATACGCCGCTGATCCGGCGGCTTCTCGAGCTGCGCCGGGAACAGGCCCAGTTGCTCGGCTACCAGAACTTTGCCGAGGTCTCGCTGGTGCCCAAGATGGCCGAGTCGGTGGCCCAGGTACTCGCCTTCCTGCGCGATCTGGCAGTCCGGGCACGGCCGTTCGCGGAGGGGGACATCGCCGACCTGCGCGACTTCGCCAGCCGCGAACTCGGCCTGCAGACGATGGAGGCCTGGGATGTGGCCTATGTCTCGGAAAAGCTGTTGCAGGCCCGCTACTCCTTTTCCGAGCAGGAGGTGAGACGGTACTTCACCGAGGACAAGGTGCTTGCCGGCCTCTTCTCCGTCATCGAGACCCTGTTCGAGGTCCGCCTGCGGCCCGACGCGGCACCCGTCTGGCACGAGGACGTTCGCTTCTTCCGCATCGAGAACCCGGCCGGCGAACTCGTCGGCCAGTTCTACCTCGATCTCTACGCGCGCGACACGAAACGGGGCGGCGCCTGGATGGACGAAGCGATCGGCCGCCGCCGCGTCCGCATGCAGTCAGTGGCCGGCGGCAGCGACGACATCCAGAAGCCGGTCGCCTACCTCAACTGCAACTTCTCGCGTCCGGTCGGCGAGAAGGACGGGCGGCCGCGACCGGCGATGTTCACCCACGACGAAGTCAGCACCCTCTTCCACGAGACCGGTCATGGCCTGCACCATCTGCTGACGCAGGTCGATGAACCGGGCGTCGCGGGAATTCACGGCGTCGAATGGGACGCCGTCGAGCTGCCGTCGCAGTTCATGGAGAACTACTGCTGGGAGTGGCGCGTCCTGCAGGGAATGTCCGCCCACATCGACACTGGCGAAAGCCTGCCACGCGCGCTCTTCGACAAGATGCTGGCAGCCAGGAACTTCCAGAGCGGCATGCAGATGCTGCGGCAGGTGGAGTTCTCGCTCTTCGACCTGCTGCTGCACAGCGACTTCGATCCAGCCGGCGAGCGCGGCGTGCTCGACTTGCTTGCCGACGTGCGACGCGAAGTCGCGGTGCTCGTGCCGCCCGCCTGGCACCGCTTCCCGAACAGCTTCTCGCACATCTTTGCCGGCGGCTATGCTGCCGGTTACTACAGTTACAAGTGGGCCGAAGTCCTCTCGGCCGACTGTTACGGCGCTTTCGAAGAGGCGGGAAACCCCTTCGACCAGACCACCGGCGACCGCTTCCTGCGGGAGATCCTGGCGGTTGGCGGCAGCCGGCCGGCGATGGATAGCTTCCGTGCCTTCCGTGGCCGCGAGCCGCAGGTCGACGCGCTGCTGCGCCACTGCGGCATGATCGCCACCTGACCAGCGGGAACTGCACGCATGCGCACATCGAGAAACCGCAACCGCAGCCGCATCCTGCTCGCCCCGGCCCTGCTCGGGCTGCTGCTGGCCGGCACCGGCGCCACTGCCGAAACCACTTACCGCTGGGTTGACCCGAACACCGGCGGCACGGTGATCTCGGACATGCCGCCACCACCGGGCGCGAGGAACGTCAGCCGCTACACGACGAGCGGCAGCAGTGCCGACGAGCGCCCCCTGCCCTATGCAGTGCGCCAGGCGAGCGAGAAGTTTCCCGTCGTCCTCTATGCCACCGAACGCTGTGAAACATACTGCCAGGAGGCGCGTGAGCTGCTCAAGCAGCGTGGCGTTCCGTTCACGGAGAAGATCCTCAGGACCGAGGAGGAATTTGCCGAACTCACCCGTCTGCTCGGCAGGGAAGCGGCCTTGCCCAGCGTCAGCGTCGGCCGCGAGTACCTGCGCGGTTTCGACGCGGCAAGCTGGAATTCCCTCCTCGACGCCGCCAGCTACCCCGCCCGCCCAGGCCGGCCGGCAGCGACACGCGGCCCGTGATGTCAGGCGCCGGAGCCGCCGCCGCGCGAGCCCCTCAGAGCAGGTTGTCGGCCGTGCCGCCGCCACGCCGGATGATGCGCCGCAACTGATCGAGCGCTTCGATCTGGATCTGACGCACCCGCTCGCGCGTCAGGTTCATGTCGAGGGCGATCTCCTCGAGCGTGCACGGCTCGATCCCGGCGAGTCCATAGCGACGCTGCAGAACCTCCTGCTGCTTGTCGCCAAGCTGCCCCAGCCAGCGGCGCAGGAGATCGCCGATCTCGTTCGCTTGCAGCAATTCGTCGGGTTCGAGCAGTTGCTCGTCGGGAATCACATCGCCCATCGTTCGGCCCGGATCGACCTGCAGCGGCGCATCGAGTGAAGCGATCCGCTCGTTCAGCGCCATCACGCGCCGCACCTCGTCGCCAGTCCGGTCGATCAGGTGGGCGATCTGGTCGATGCAGAGGTCACGACCACTGGCGGCCTCGAGGTGGCGAATCGCACGCAGGACGAGGTTGATCTCCTTGACGACATGCACCGGCAAGCGGATCGTCCGCGACTGGTTCATGATCGCGCGCTCGATTCCCTGCCTGATCCACCAGGTCGCATAGGTCGAGAAACGAAAGCCGCGCTCGGGATCGAACTTCTCGATGGCGTGAATCAGGCCGAGGTTCCCCTCCTCGATCATGTCCAGCAACGGCAGGCCCCGGTTCAGGTAGTGCTTG
Source organism: Candidatus Accumulibacter conexus (assembly GCA_017592775.1). Taxonomy (GTDB): domain Bacteria; phylum Pseudomonadota; class Gammaproteobacteria; order Burkholderiales; family Rhodocyclaceae; genus Accumulibacter; species Accumulibacter conexus. The sequence goes on from JAGFNJ010000021.1 coordinate 44,408, forward strand.
GCGATGTTGACCACCAGCCGCAGGTTGTGCTCGATCATCTTCTGCCGCGCCAGGAAGTCCCCGGCGCGTGCCCGGCGCGCCCACGCTCCTTCCTCGGCCGGCGAAAAAAGCGGCTTGGCGCCGATCTCGTTGAGGTAATGCTGCGTCACGTCGTTGAGGAGTTCAGCCTCGGGTGACGGCAGTGAATCAACGACTTCGGCTACCGGCTGCGATTCGCCGGCGGCCCACTCGCCCGGCTCGACCTCGTCGGCGAAAGGATCGAACTCGGCGTCGTAGGAGGCCGACATGATCAGCGTCCGGGCAGCAGCTTCAGCGGGTCGACCGGCTTGCCCTGGCGCCTGATCTCGAAGTGCAGCTTGACCTGATCGGCGTCGCTGTTGCCCATTTCGGCGATCTTCTGCCCCTTGCCAACCGACTGGCCTTCCTTCACGAGCACGTTCTGGTTGTGCGCATAGGCCGTCAGGAAGGTATTGTTGTGCTTGACGATCACCAGCTTGCCGTAACCGCGCAGCCCGGTGCCACTGTACACGACCTTGCCGCTGCCGGCAGCCACGACGCTGTCGCCAGCCTTGCCGGCGATGTCGATTCCCTTGTTGCCGCCCTCGCTGAAGGTGCCGATCAGTTTACCGCTCGCCGGCCACATCCAGCTCACATCATCGTTGCCTGAGCCATCAGCGGTGCGCGCCTCGCTGTCGGCCTTAACCTCCGGCTTGGCCTCGGTACGGGCCTCGGGCTTGACTTCCGGCTTCGCTTCCGGTCGCATCTCCGGCTTCACCGCCGTCGGCGCAACCACCGCCACCGGCTCGACTGCCTGCGCCTGCGCGCGCGCCAGGGCCTGCTCCGAGTAGGGCTCCTTGCCCGCCAGCGGCGAACGCTTGAACGCGTCGACCGCTGCGGCCGGCGAACGCTGTTCGCCGGCCGGTGATACCGTGGCCGTCAGCGGTCGCTGCTCGACCGTCGCGCCGGCGGTGATCGGCCGCACGACGACGCCCTCGGCGGCGGTGGCGGTGGCGGCACCCGGCGCCCGGACCCGCAACACCTGCCCGACGAGGATCCGGTTCGGATTCTCGATGTTGTTCCACGCCGCCAGTTCGCGGTAGTCGAGCCCGTGGTCGAGGGCGATCGAGTGCAGCGTATCGCCCCGCTTGACGACATAGCCGTCCTTGCTGCCGGGCGCCAGCGGGCCAGACTGCTTCGCCGGCACCCTGGCGGCTTCTTCGGTCGGCGCCGATCCCTTGCCGGCGCAGCCCGCCAGCGCGAGCAGGAACGTCAGCAGGAGGGCCGTTCGATGCGCTGAAAGAGCTGTGAGAGGCGCCTGGTCCTTCATTGAACTCCCGACAAGAGCGGAACGAAACGTACGGCATCGAGACGCTTTTCGACCAGCCCCTCGCGACATCGTTCGATCAGCACGAGTTGCTGCGCGGTCGCGCCGAGCGGCAGGATGAGGCGGCCATTCTCGGCCAGTTGCTGCAGCAGCGGACGCGGCACGCGTGCCGCCGCCGCCGCGACGATGATCGTATCGAAAGGCGCCGCCTCCGGCAGACCGAGCTGTCCGTCGGCATGCTTGAGGCGAACCTCGGGCTTGCCGATGGCGCGCAGGTTGGCCTTCGCCTTGGCGAGCAAGGGCCCGATCCGCTCGACCGCATAGACCTCGTCGGTCAGTTGCGCCAGAACCGCCGCCTGATAACCGCAGCCGGCGCCGATCTCCAGCGTCCTGCCGAGTTCGTCGCGACCGGCACGCAGCGCCTCGATCATCCGCGCCACGACATAGGGTTGCGAAATCGTCTGCGAAAAGCCGAGCGGCAGTGCCGTATCCTCGTAGGCACGCGACGCCAGAGCCTCCTCGACGAAGACATGCCGCGGCACGGCGGCAATCGCCGCCAGCACCTCCTCATCGGTGATTCCCTGTTCGCGCAGGCGCTCGATCATGCGCGTTCGCGTGCGCTGCGAGGTCATTCCGAAGCCGGCAACGGCGCCGCTCATTGCGCCAGCCACGAGCGCACCAGCGACAGTTGCGCCGTATGCGTGAGGTAGATCTGCAACGGCGTCAGCGAAACCTGGTTGTTCTGCACGGCGAAGAAGTCCGTACCCTCGCCGGCATCCTGCGCCTCGCCGGCAGCGCCGACCCAGAAGACCGTCTCGTTGCGCGGCGAGATCGTGCGCACCACCGGCTCCGCCTTGTGACGCTTGCCGAGACGGGTGACGACGATGCCCGCCAGCTCTTCATGGCTGACGTCGGGGACATTGACGTTGAGCAGGACGGGAGCACTCAGCGGCTGCCGCTGCAGCAGCAGGACCAGTTCCCGCGTGACCCGGGCGGCGGTGGCGAAATGACCGCCGACCTTGCTGCACAGCGAAACCGCCAGCGACGGCACGCCGAGCAGGAAACCCTCGGTGGCGGCGGCGACGGTTCCGGAATAGATCGTATCGTCGCCCATGTTGGCGCCGATGTTGATGCCCGAGATCACCATGTCTGGCAGTTTCTCGAGCATGCCGGTGACCGCCAGATGAACACAGTCGGTCGGCGTCCCGTTGACGTAGTAGAAGCCGTTCGCCGCCTGCTTCAGCGACAGCGGACGATCGAGCGTCAGCGAATTGCTGGCGCCGCTGCGATCACGCTCGGGCGCGACCACGGTGATCTCGGCGACGTCGGCCAGCGCCCGCGCCAGGTGTTCGATTCCTGGCGCGAAGTAACCATCATCATTGCAAAGAAGGATCCGCATCTCTATTCAGGAAGGGTCTCGAACACCGGCAAGGCATACAGCAACCGGCACGTCGCCGGCCGCGACGGAGAGGATGCCCGAATACCCGCCAAGCCGCCAACCATTATAGCGACCTGCTGCGTTTGCTCAAAGCGCGCGCAGCGGTCGCGCGCCAGGGCGACTCTTGCCCGAGTTGGCCGGGCAGCGTAGCCGCCGCCACCCGAACGTGAAATCGGTCACGGATTCGTCGTCGTTCAAGCTGAATTCCTCTTTACTTTCTCCCGCCACTCGCTTAGAGTCGAACCGTTTTTCGGTGGGTGCGAGTCTGGCCGCTTCGGTCAGCACTTGCACCCTGTCAATGGCAAACGGAGGGAGACCTCCGGACGCAAAGCCACGGACCCTACCCCGAGTTGCCTCATTGGCTCGGACGGGTGGCCGGGTTGCCCGAATGGCGCGCGCCCTTTGCGCTGATCGAGTGCCTCCTCCAGCTTTGCGTCCACGCGGCAGAAGGAGTCGATATGGCACTCGCATCGTGGACCAAGCAACAGATCCTGGACCAACTGATTTCCGGATACAGTTGGAGCGGGTCGACCATCACCTACGCTTTTCCGACGGCGCCCTCCGGGATGTACGGCGGCAACAATGAGCTGCCCGGTTTCGTCGGCCTCAATACGACGCAGCAGGCAGCCGCCGAGCGGGCGTTGCAGACCTGGGACGACCTCATCGCACCCAACCTCGTACGCACCAGCGCGGGCAACTCCAACATCGAGGTCGGCACCTCGAGCACCGGCGTCAGCTACGCCCATGCCTACTATCCATCGATCGGCAGTGTCTGGTTCAACCGCGCCTCTCCCGATCTGATGGCGCCGCAGGTCGGCCAGTACTCCTTCCAGGTCTATGTTCACGAGTTCGGACACGCCTTCGGCCTCGACCACATGGGCAACTACAACGGCGCCGGCAACTGGACGCCGTCGTCGTTCGAGGACAGCCAGGTGTACTCGGTGATGTCCTACTTCGGCCCCAACACCGGCCGCGGCAGCAGCAGCCAGATCGCCTGGGCCGACTGGGTTGGTCGCGACGGCCGTACCTACTCACCGCAGACGCCGATGCTCAACGACGTCCTCGCCATCCAGACGATCTACGGTGCCGACACGACCACCCGCACCGGCGACACGGTCTATGGCTTCGGCAGCAACGTCAGCGGCTCGCCGGCGGCGATCTTCGACTTCACGGTCAACGCCAATCCGATCCTGACGATCTACGACGCCGCTGGCGTCGATACGCTCAACCTCAGTGGCTGGGACACGAACTGCACCATCAACCTGGCGCCGGGCTCGTTCTCCTCCGGCAACAGCATGACCAACAACATCGCCATCGCCTACTCGTGCTTCATCGAGAACGCAGTCGGTGGTTCGGCGGCAGACCAGATCAGCGGCAATGCGCTGGCCAATCGGCTCGATGGCGGCGCCGGCAACGACAGCCTGTTCGGCGGCGACGGTGACGACATCCTGATCGCCAGCCTCGGCGACGACCTGCTTGACGGCGGCGACGGCAGCGACAGCGTCGTCTTCGGCGGCAGCTATGGCAGCTACACCTACAGCTACACGGAGAACGTAGGCTTCAACTTCTACAGCACCGTCAGCGGCTCGGATACGGTCCGCGAGATGGAGATCTTCGTCTTTGCCGACGGCAGCAAGTCGGTCAGCGAACTCCTCGGCGGCAGCTCGCTGCGCTCGCTGGTATCGATCAGCGCCGACATCGCCCAGCAGCTCGAAGGCCATAGCGGGACAACGGTCTTCACCTACAAGGTGAAGCTGAACACCGCCAGCTCGTCGGTGCAGACACTCAACTGGAGCCTGCAGGGCACGGGCACCGCGCCGGTCAGTCCGGCGACCGACTTCTCCGGCGCGACCTCGGGCAGCATCACCTTCGCGATCGGCGAAACCGAGAAGACGATCGCGGTCACGGTGCAGGGCGACCGCGTGGTAGAGGCCAACGAGACCTTCGTCGTCAGCCTGTCGAACCCGTCGTCCGGCCTCGGCTTCAGGACATCGAGCGCCACCGGCACCATCCTCAACGACGACGCTGCGAACAGCGACGACTACGGCGCCACGCCTGCGACTGCCGGCAGCTTGACCGTCGGCGGCGGCCCGCTGACCGGCTGGCTCGAGCGCACCTCCGACAGCGACCTGTTCGCCGTCAGCCTCAGCGCCGGAACGACCTACGTCTTCGATCTCCGGGCTCCGGGATCGGCGGTGGACGCGTACCTGTCGCTGCATGGCCCGACCACCACGACCAGCCTGCCGTCGCCGATCGCCAGCAACGACAACGCCGCTGCCGGCAGCGGCAATGCGCAGATCATCCATGCCGTCAGCAGCAGCGGCACCTACTACCTGCTCGCCCGCGACGCCCGCGGCGGCACCGGCAGCTACACGCTGCAGGCGGCGACCTTCGCCGGCAGGACGCTGACCGGCGACGAGAGCGGCAACCAGCTCACCGGAACGCCGGGCAACGACGAACTCTACGGCCTCGGCGGTGCCGACAACCTGTCCGGCGATGCCGGCAACGACCGCCTCGATGGCGGCGCCGGTGCCGACGTGATGTATGGCGGCGCCGGCAACGACAGCTACGTGGTCGACAACGTCGGCGACGTGGTCAGCGAGAGCAGCGCCAGCGGCGGCAGCGACCGGGTCTACTCGTCGGTGAGCTTCGTGCTGGGCAACAACCTCGAGGAACTGCTGCTGACCGGCGAGGCAGCCAGCAACGCCACCGGCAACGCCCTGGCCAACCGTCTGAGCGGCAACAGCGGCAACAACATCCTCGATGGCCAGGCCGGCATCGACACCTTCGCCGGTGGCCTTGGCGACGACACCTATGTCCTCGATGCCGCGGCCGAGCTGGCCAACGTCAGCGAGAGCGCCGGTGAAGGCAACGACAGCTTGCGCATCGTCTTCGCCAGCTCGGCGCCGCCAGCCATCAGCCTGACGGGCACCCTCGCCCATTTCGAGAACGTCGAACTACGCGGCACCGGACCGTTCAGCGTCATCGGCAACAGCGCCGCCAACCTGCTCCGCGGCAACGCCCAGGGCAACCGGCTCGAGGGCGCCGCCGGCAACGACACGCTCGACGGCCAGAGCGGTGCCGATCAGCTCGTCGGTGGCGACGGCGACGATGTCTATCTCGTCGACCACATCGGCGATGTCGTCACCGAGGCAGCCGACGCGGGCACCGACAGCGTCCTCGTCGCGATCAACACCAACGGCGCCAGCTTCGTCCTCGGCGCCCACGTCGACAACGCCAGCGTCGTCGGCACCTTCGCCAACAACCTGATCGGCAACGATGTGGCCAACGTGCTGACCGGCAACGCACTCGCCAACCGGCTCGACGGCGGCGCCGGAATCGACACGCTGACTGGCGGCAGCGGCGGCGACACCTACGTCGTCGACCACGCCGCCGACACGATCATCGAGACCTCGACGCTGGCGAGCGAGATCGACACGGTTGTCAGCAGCGTCAACTGGACGCTCGCCGCCAACCTCGAGAATCTCTCGCTCGTCGGCAGCGCCGACCTGGTCGCCAGCGGCAACACGTTGAACAACGTGCTGACCGGCAACGGCGGCGCCAACCGCCTCGACGGCGGCGCCGGCGCCGACACGATGCTCGGTGGTGCCGGCAACGATACTTACGTCGTCGATAGCGCCGGCGACATGGTCTTCGAAACCGCGAGCGCCAGCAGCCGTGTCGATGCCGGCGGTATCGACACGGTCGACAGCAGCGTCAGCTGGACGCTCGGCAACTTCGTCGAGAATCTCGTGCTCGGCGGCAGCGGCAACCTCGGCGGCACCGGCAACGCACTCGCCAACACGCTGCGCGGCAACGCCGGCAACAACGTTCTCGACGGCAAGGCCGGTATCGACGTGCTCGACGGCGGCGAGGGCTCGGACATCCATCTGATCGCTGCGGCGAGCGATCACCCGGCGGCCGAGATCGCCGACAGCGGCACGAGCGGCATTGACGAAGTCCGTTTCGCGGCGACCGCCGCCAGCACGCTGACGCTCTTCGCCGGCGACGTCGGCATCGAGCGCGTGGTCATCGGCAGCGGGCTCGGCGAAGTCGCGAACAGCAGCGGCACGGGCGCGCTGAACATCGACGCGTCGCTCGTCGGCAATTCGCTGTCGATCGTCGGCAACGCCGGCGCCAACGTCCTCACCGGCACCGCGTTCGCCGACCGCATCGACGGCGGCGCCGGCGCCGACCGGTTGATCGGCGGTGGCGGCAGCGACACCCTGATCGGCGGCGCAGGCAACGACACCTACGTCGCCGATGCGAGCGATTCGGTCATCGAGACGTCGACCCTGGCGAGCGAGATCGACACGATCGAAACGAGTTCCTCCTGGACGCTGGGCGCCAACCTGGAAAACCTCCGGCTGCTCGGATCCGCTGACCTCGTCGGCACCGGCAACGCGCTGAACAACATGCTGACCGGCAACGGCGGCGCCAATCTCCTGGACGCTGGTCTTGGCGCCGACACGATGTTCGGTAGTGCCGGTGATGACACCTACGTCGTTGACAACCTCGCCGACAAGGTCTTCGAAACCGCTACAGCCTCCAGCCCGGTCGATAGCGGCGGCAACGACACCGTTCGCAGCAGCGTCAGCTGGACCCTCGGCAACTTCGTCGAGAACCTCGTCCTCGTCGGCAGCGACCATCTCGGCGCCACCGGCAACGCCCTCGCCAACACGCTGCGCGGCAACGCCGGCAACAACCTGCTCGACGGCAAGGCGGGCATCGACGTACTCGACGGCGGCGAGGGATCGGACCTCTATCTGATCGCTTCGGCGAGCGATCATCCGGCGGCGGAGATCGCCGACAGCGGCACCAGCGGCAACGACGAAGTCCGTTTCGCGGCGACCACCGCCAGCACGCTGACGCTGTTCGCCGGCGACCGCGGCATCGAGCGGGTGGTCATTGGCAGCGGGCTGGGCGCAGTCGCCAGCAGCAGCGGCACGGCGGCGCTGAACGTCGATGCCGCGGCGGTCGACAACGCGCTGGCGATACTCGGCAACGCTGGCGCCAACATCCTCACCGGCACCGCGCACGCCGACACGATCAGCGGCGGCGGCGGCGCCGACCGGCTGCTCGGCGGTGGCGGCGATGACCGGCTGCTCGGCGGCGCCGGCAACGACAGCCTGACTGGCGGCGCCGGCGCGGACCGCTTCGTCCTTGACCAGGCCCTCAGCGCGACCAGCAACCGCGATCTGCTGACCGACTTCCTGCCGGACAGCGACACGATCGAGTTGAGCCTGGCCGTCTTCCGCGCCCTCGGCGGAACCCCGGGCGTACTGAGCGCGGAGCAGTTCTGGTCCGGTGCTGGCGTCACGCGGGCACACGACGCGAGCGACCGCCTGATCTACAACACGACGACCGGTGACCTCTACTACGACGCCGACGGCAGCGGCAGCGGTGCCGCAGTCGCCATCGCGGTGATCGGGGTGGACGCGCATCCGCAACAGCTCAGTCACGCCGATTTTGCGCTGATCGCCTGATCAGCGTCCGGCCAAGGCCCATCGCCGGCATGTCGCGGAAGCCCCGCGGCATGCCGGCGAGACCCGATCCGCCGGCAGACCCCCCCCACCCCGCCGACCGGCAGGGGACGGACGACGGCCGCATCGCCGCCGCCCCCGGCATCGGCACGCCAGCTTGCTGCGCCCCCGCAGCAGCCCACCTTGCCGCCGAACGAGGCCATGACCCTCAACTTCCGCCATGCCGTGCCGCTAAGAAACTCATACGCCCGGCTGCTGGAAAATCACTAAAGTTCCTTCGCGGCAGGTCGTTACAGGAAGTGTCAGCGAGCAAAACTCGCTACCAGGGATGGACCGGGAGACGCAGGGGTCGCCGGGAACCGAAGTCAATCTGATCTCGATAGGAGAAGGACAATGCCGCAAATCATCAATACCAACGTCGCGTCGCTCAACTCGCAACGCAGCCTCAACGTTTCGCAGAACTCGCTGACGACCTCGCTGCAGCGCCTTTCGTCGGGCCTGCGCATCAACAGCGCCAAGGACGATGCCGCCGGCCTCGCCATCTCGGCCCGCATGACCTCGCAGATCAACGGCCTCAACCAGGCCTCGCGCAACGCCAACGACGGCATCTCGCTGGCGCAGACGGCCGAAGGCGGCCTGCAGAGCGTCACCGAGTCGCTGCAGCGGATGCGTGAGCTGTCCGTGCAGGCTTCCAACGCCACCAACACCGCCACCGACCGGGCCGCGCTGCAGCAGGAAGTCGATCAACTCGTGCAGCAGATCAACACCGTCGCCAGCCAGACCGCCTTCAACGGCGTCAAGCTGCTCGACGGCACCTTCAATTCGCAGTCGTTCCAGATCGGCGCCAACACCGGCGAGCAGATCTCGATCAACACCATCGCCAGCGCCAAGGCCGATTCGCTGGGCGTCGGCACCAACTCGTCCTTTGTCACCTCCCTTTCGGCAACGGTCAGCAATGGCGCCATCTCGACCGGCGGCATCACGGTCAACGGCTACGGCGTCGGTCCGTCGGTGAGCGACGCCGTATCGAGTTCGGTGAGCATCAATAGTGCCGCGGTCACTGCCACCGGCGGTCTGGCGGATGGCGACCTCAAGATCAACGGCGTCTCGGTCGGCTCGGTCACGGCCGGCGCAGATACCACCGCACAAGCCACCGCCGTCGCCACGGCAATCAACACCCAGTCGACGACGACCGGCGTCGTTGCCACGAGCAGTGGCGGTGTGCTCACACTCGCTTCGATCAATGGCCGCGATATCAAGGTCGAGCTCGCGGGCACCGCCACGGACACGGAAACCGGCCTGACCGCCGGAACGACCAAGGTCGGTTCCGACAGCGCGATCGCCAAGGCTGCCGCATTCAACACCGTCACCGGACAGACCGGCGTTTCCGCGATGGCCACGGCAAGTACCGTCTCCGGTGCCGGAATCACGGCCAACGCCGGCATCGACGGCGGTACGACGAACTACATCAGGATCAACGGCGTCAAGCTCGGGGCGATCGCCGCCGGCACCGCGGGCGATTTCACCGACCAAGGGAACAACGTCGTCGCCGCGATCAATGCCGTGTCGAACCAGACCGGCGTCACCGCATCCTTCGACAGCAGCAGCATGAAAGTCAGCATGACGGCTGCCGACGGGCGCACGATCACCGTCCAGGCGGCGGGTACGGCGGACGCGAGCAACTTCGGCTTCGCCACCGGTACCGTCAGCAACACCTACGGCGGCATCAAGCTGTCGTCGACGAGCAGCGCCGGCATCAACCTCGGTGGCGCCAACATCGCCTCGACGAACCTGACGGCCGGCTACACGGCGGCAACGGCGACCTTCGGCTCCGGCATCGCGAGCGTCGATCTGCGCACCGCCAGCGGCGCCCAGCAGGCGATTTCGACGATCGACTCGGCTCTCGCCAACATCAACTCGAGCCGAGCGAACCTGGGTGCGGTGCAGAACCGCTTCAGCAGCGTCGTCAGCAACCTCGCGGCGACGTCCGAGAACCTGTCGGCATCGCGCAGCCGGATTCTCGACGCCGACTTCGCGACCGAAACCGCCAACCTGTCGCGGGCGCAGATCCTGCAGCAGGCCGGCACGGCGATGCTGGCACAGGCGAATGCACTGCCGCAGAACGTTCTCTCGCTGCTGCGCGGCTAAACATCGACCGCCAATTGGAGGTAAGATCGGGGGCGTGGACGTGGCGACACGAAGACGCCCCCGAAGTCACTTGCCGAAGGAGTGAAAGATGAACATCCAGCCTACCGGCGCTTCGCTGCCCACACAGGCACAACCGATGGTCAACCTGGCAGAACGTGAAACGCGGCGGACCGGCGAGAGCGCAGGCGTCGCGGTCGCCCGCGCGCAGTTGCCGGCGGAGAACCTGCAGCCGACGACACGCGAGCAGCTCGAGGCGGCAACCGCGAGCGTGCGCAGCTTTGTCCAGCCGATCAACAACAACATCGAGTTCAGCGTCAACGAAGACACCGGACAACTGGTGGTGAAGATCATCGACCGCAACACCAAGGAAGTGATTCGACAGATGCCGTCGGACGAAATGATCGCCATTGCCAGGACGCTCGACAGCATCAAGGGGCTCTTCGTCAAGCAATCGGCCTGAATACGGCGGTCCGGACGCGAACGGAGTAGCACGGGAGAAACCGATGGCGATTTCATCACCGGGCCTGGGCTCGAATCTCGATGTGAACAGCATCGTCAGCCAGTTGATGGCGCTCGAGCAGCGTCCGCTGACCGCGCTGGCAAAGAAAGAGGCGGGATTCCAGGCCAAGATCTCGGCCCTCGGATCACTGCAGAGCGCCGTCTCGGCGCTGCAGACGGCAGCCGGCAACCTCGTCCCGGCGACCGGATCGACGCCGCTGCAGAAGTTCTCGGTCTTCCGGACGGCGCTCAGCGACGCCACGATCGCTTCGGCGAGCGCTTCGTCGGGCGCCGTCGCCGGCAGCTACCGGCTCGACGTGACGCGCCTCGCCAGCCAGCACGTCATCGCCAGCGCCACCGGAGCCGCCAGTCCATTCTCTGGTGCCGGCACGACTTTGCCGACCGGCGGCACGCTGACGCTATCGCTCGACAGCGCAGGCGGCAGCAGCCCGCACAAGAGCACGGCGATCACGATTGCCGACGGCGCGACGCCGGAGAATGTTCGTGATGCCATCAACTCTGCCAGTGCCGGCGTTTCGGCAGTGGTGATCAACGGCACGGCCGGCAAGCAACTGGTGCTGACCAGCGATGCCGCGGGCAGCAACCAGATCGTCACGCTGGCAGGAATCCCCGGCCTCGCCTACGACCCGAATGCGACGCCGGTCCCGGCCACCGATCCTTTCGCCCAGACGCAGACCGCGCAGGGTTCCGCCTTCAAGCTCAACGGCATCACCGTCGAAGCCAGCAGCAACAGCGTGACGACGGCGATCGACGGCGTGACGATCAACCTGCTCAAGGGTCCCGAGCTGCCGGCGACCTCAGTCAGCACGACGCTGACGATCAGCCGCGACACCGCCAGCCTGAACAGTGGCGTCAACGCGCTCGTCAAGGCCTTCAACGAATTCCACACCACCGCCAGCAGCCTCGGCAGCTACGACGCGGCAAGCAAGCGGGCTGGCGCGCTCAACGGTGACGGTACGCTGCGCACGGCGCAGGAGAACGTCCGTACGGCACTCGGCAAGGTGCCGACGGAACTGGCGGGCGCCAGCCTGCAACGCCTGACGGACATCGGCGTCACGCTGCAGAAGGACGGCAAGCTGAACATCGACTCGGCGAAGCTGGGCAAGGCGATCGGCGACGACCTCGCCGGCGTTGCCAACCTCGTTTCTGCCTATGGCAAGGCGTTTCGTACCGCCACCGAGGGACTGACCGGCAGTGGTGGCCTGATCGCCGCGCGCAGCGAGGGACTGAGCACTTCGATCAAGGGTCTCGGTCAGCAGTCCGAAGTCATCTCGGCCCGCCTGACACAGATCGAGGCCCGCTATCGCAAACAGTTTACTGCGCTCGACACGCTGATGGCCGGCATGACCAAGACCAGCAGCTTCCTGCAGCAGCAACTCGCCAACCTGCCCACCTACAACCAGGGGTCCTGAATGTTCGCCAATGCCCGCAATGCGCTTTCAGCCTACCGCAAGGTCGGCGTGGACGCCGCCATCGAGGTGGCTGATCCGCACCGCCTGATCCTGCTGCTCTTCGCCGGCGCCCAGGCGGCGATCGGCAACGCGCGCGCCGCGATGCAGCAGCAACAGATCGCCGCCAAGGGCGAGGCCATCTCCAAGGCCATCGACATCATCGGCAACGGCCTCAAGCTCAGCCTCGACCTGGAAAAGGGGGGCGAGATCGCGCAGCGGCTGGACGCCCTGTACGACTACCTGGTCGTGCGCCTGCTGCGCGCCAACCTAGACAATGACCTGCCGGCGCTCGAGGAGGTCGCGGGCCTGCTGGAAGAGATTCACGGCGCCTGGCGCGAGATCGCTCCCGAGCGCCTGCAGCAATCGGTCGCATGAACCCTGCCCTGGGTGCCCTCGAACAGTTGCGCTCACTCTCGCAAGTGATGCTGGATGCTGCCCGTGACAGCGACTGGCAGTCGCTGCTGGACCATGAAGCGCAAAGGCGGGCGCTGGTCGAAACCCTGCCCGCCGACCTTGCCTGCAGGCTGACGGCGGCTGCCGAGGACGAAGCCCGTGCGCTCATCGAGACCTGCCAGCGCTGCGATGCCGGCATCCGTGCACTGGTCGCCCGCCGTCAGTGCGAGCTGCGCGTCGTGCTGCGCCAACCGGCAGCCGGGATGCGTGGCGACCCGGCGCCGGCCGCCTGGCAGCGCCCAGACGCCGGGTGAGGAAGGTCGCCGCACCCATCCGCCCCGCCCGCGCCGAACCATGACTTGCGGTATCGATGATTCGCACTGATTTCGCCCACCGGCTGCAGCCGGCAGCCGACCTGGCGCTGCGGCCGACGCCGCCGGCACAGGAGATCACCGACCGACTCGCCGGGCTGGTCGTCGGCCAGCGACTGCTGGCCGAGATCCAGACCCTGCTGCCCAACGGCAGCTACCGGGCCGTGATCAACCAGCGCAGCGTGACGCTCGCGCTGCCCTTTGCCGCCCAGACCGGCGACGCGATCGAACTCGAAGTGACGGAGAGCGACGGCAGGCTGACGCTGGCGGTCGTTGCCGGCGGCAAGCCCGTCGCCAGCGATGGGGAATCGACCGCGACCAGCCTGAGTCGCACCGGGCAACTGATCGGCAGCCTGCTGCTCGATGGCGCCCGCGCGGGCAGGAACGGATCGCAGGCTCTGCCGCTGAACGAGAACCAGCCGCTTGCCGCCACGCCCCCACGGCAGGGCAACGAGTTGCTGCCGCTGCTGCAACAGGCGATCAGCCGCAGCGGAATGTTCTACGAAGCGCACCAGGCGCAATGGGTCGACGGGCGCCAGACGAAGGCGCAATTGCTCGCCGAGCCGCAGGGCAGACTGAGTCCGCTGCAGCCCGTGCCGGCAGCAGCCACGCCGAGCGCATCTGACGCGGACGATGCCGTGCGCATCAGCACCGGCAGCCTGCCGCCAGCGCCGACTCACGAAGGCGGCGGCAGCACGGCCCCGCTCAGCCAGACCTCGCCGCCACCGTCGCCAGTTGCGCCACAGGCGCAGGCGATCGTGCAGCAGCAGCTCGAAGCCTTCGCGACGCAGGTCTATTCGTGGCAGGGTCAGGTCTGGCCCGGGCAGGACATCCGCTGGGAGATCGAGAGCCCGCCCGAACGGACGGCTGCCGCTGGTGCCGACGATGACGCGCGCTGGCAGACCCGCCTGCTGCTGACCCTGCCTCTGCTGGGCGAAATGGAAGCCCGACTGTCTCTTGTCGGCACACAGCTCAGTGTCGCAGTCACTGCCGCGAAACCGGAGGCGATGGCGCTCCTGCGCAGCGGATCGGCGGTACTCCGGCAACAACTGGAGCAGGCTGGAGTCGTCCTGAGTGCGGTTTCCTTCGCCGAGCGGACGGCAACGAACGAGCATGCGCAGCCTGCCGTCTGAGCAGGGCGCGACTGCGCCCCAGGCCAGCGAGCCGCCGGTCGCCACGCTCGATGAAGCACTGGCGCAGGCGCTGGCGAAGGCCCGCCAGTGTCATGAGGCGGGCCAGCTGCGCGCAGCCGAGGAACTCTACCGCGCCATCCTGCAGGCGCAGCCTGGTCATGCAGCGGCCAACCACGGTCTCGGCCTCCTCGAGGTCGAACGGGCGCAACCGTCCGCCGGGTTGCCGCACTTCATCGCCGCGCTGGAAGCAGACCCGCAGTCGCCGCATCACTGGCTGGGTTACGTCGACGCACTACTGCGCAGCGGGCAAGCCGCCCTGGCGCGCGACGTGCTTGCGCTCGGCGAGCAGCATGGACTCGACGGAGCAGAAGTCGAGCGGCTCAGACGCGAACTGGGGCCGGCGTCGGTCCCTCGCGGCAAGGGGAACAAGACGCCGCGCGGGCACGACAAGCGGGCGGCCGCGCGTGCTGCTACACACCCGGCAGCGCGTACGGACGCCACCGGCGAGCCGGGCGCGACCGAGGTCGATGCGGTGATCACTCTCTACCAGCGCGGCGAGTACGCGGCCGGCGAAGTTGCCGCACGCCGTCTGACGGAACGTCATCCGCAGGATGGTCGCGGCTGGAAGATCCTCGGCGCTCTGCTCAAGGCGCAGGGCGACGATGGCCAGGCATTGCTCGCGATGCGACGCGCCGTGGAACTGCTCCCGGATGACGCGCAGGTCCTCAGCAATCTCGGCCTCGTCCTCGCCGATCTCGGTCAACTGGCGGAGGCCGAGGGCTGCCATCGACGTGCGCTGGCAATCCGGGACGATTTCGCCGAGGCGCACTACAATCTCGGCAATACCCTCCTGGCGCAGCGGCGGCACGAGGAAGCCGCCATCAGCTACCGGCAGGCAACGCAGTTGCGGCCCGACTTCGCCCTCGCCCACTGCAATCTGGGCAATGCGTTGATGGAGCTCAACCGACTGCCGGAGGCCGAGGCTGCGTACCAGCGTGCACTGGCGCTGCAGGCGAATCTTGCCGAGGCCCACAACAACCTCGGTCGCAGCCTGAAGGCGCAGGGCCGTCTGCCGGAGGCGGAAACCAGCTACCGGCGCGCGCTGGCACTGCGGCCGGACTATCCCGAGGCGTTCAGCAACCTCGGCGAAGTGCTGACCGCTCAGGGCCGGCTCGGCGAGGGTGAAGCCGTCCTGCGGCAGGCTCTGCTGCACAAGCCGGATCTCCCCGCCACCCACTACAACCTGGGCAACAACCTCGACGAGCAGAAGCGCACGGCGGAAGCGGAAAGCGCCTGGCAATCGGCGATCGACTGCCAGCCGGATTTCGCCGAGGCGATGGTCGTCCTCGCGGCGTCGCTGCGCGCACGGCGTCGGCTCGACGACGCCGAAGCGGGCCTGCGGCGGGCCATCGCCTGCCGCCCGGATTTCGCCATAGCGCATTACAACCTGGGCAACGTGCTCAATCAGGCCGATCGACTCGACGAAGCCGAAGCCAGCTATCGCGCAGCAATCGCCCGCGCCCCCGATCTCGAGAATGCGCATCTCAATCTCGGCGTCGTCCTGACCGCACTCGGACGCTACGCCGAAGCCGATGCAGCGTTGCGGCAAGCCATTCGACTCAAGCCCGATTACCCGCTGGCACACAGCAACCTGCTCTACACTCTCAGTCACCATCAGGCGGTCGACGCCGCGATGCTGTTCTCCGAGCACCGGAACTTCGGCGAGATGATCGAGGCACCGCTGCGCGACACCCGCCAGCCGCACGACAACCGGCGGGATCCCGAACGCCGCCTGCAGATCGGTCTTGTCTCCGCCGATTTCCGCAACCACGCCGTCGCCAGCTTCATCGAGCCGGTGCTGGCCGAGCTTTCCGGCTACCCGAGCATGGAGCTGCATGCCTACTACAATCATGCGCAGGAAGACCACGTCACGCAGCGGCTACGGCAGCGCTTCGCACACTGGCAGCAGGTGGCCGACCTGAGCGACGCCGATCTGGCGGGGCGGATCCGTGCCGACGGCATCGACATCCTGATCGACCTCAGCGGGCACACCGCGCACAATCGCCTGCTCACCTTCGCCCACAAGCCGGCGCCGATTCAGGCGAGCTGGATCGGCTACCCCGGGACCACCGGCCTGCAGTCGATCGACTATTTCCTCGCCGACCGCTTCTTTCTCCCGGCCGGGGAGTTCGACGACCAGTTCACCGAGCAGATCGTCCGCCTGCCGGCCAGCGCACCCTTTCTGCCCTTTGCCGGCGCACCGGACATCGCGCCGCCACCCGCGCTCGCCCGCGGCTACATCACCTTCGGCAGCTTCAATCGACCGACCAAGATCAGTCCGCAGGTCGTCGCGCTATGGAGCCGGCTGCTGCGCGCCGTTCCCGAGGCGAAGATGCTGCTCGGCGCGATGCGGCCGGACAGGAACGCCGAGCGTCTGGCAGACGAGTTTGCCGCGAATGGTGTCGCGCGCGAACGACTGATCTTTCAGCCACGTTGTGACATGCCGACCTATCTCGCGCTGCATCAGCAGGTGGACATCTGTCTCGACACCTTCCCCTACACCGGCGGCACCACCACCCTGCATGCCTGCTGGATGGGCGTTCCGACGCTGACCCTCGCCGGCACCACGGTTCCCGGACGCGCGGCAGCCTCGACTCTCGGACATGTCGGGTTGCCCGGATTCATCACCGACGACGCCTGTGAATTCGTCGCCCGCGGTTGCGAATGGGCGGCCGACGCGGGCCGGTTGGCGACGCTGCGTGCCGGACTGCGGGAACGTCTGCGGCAATCGGCGCTCGGTCGCCCGGACCTGGTTGCCGCCGGCCTCGAACGGGCCTTGCGGATCATCTGGCAACGCTGGTGCCAGGGGCTCATGCCCGGCTCCTTCGAGATCAGCGTGCAAGATCTGGCCGTACCAGCCGCAACATGAGACCGAGCACAGGAACTTCCCTACCGAGGAACGTCGCGTGCGACTGGCGATAATGCAGCCCTACTTCATGCCCTACATCGGCTACTGGCAACTCATCGCCGCAGTCGACCGGATGATCGTCCTCGATGATGTCGCCTTCATCCGGCGTGGCTGGATCAACCGCAACCGCATTCTCGTCGGCGGTGCCGCACACCGGTTCAGCCTGCCCTTGCGGCAGGCGTCGCAGAACCGCCTGATCAACGAGATCGAGCTGGCCACCGACACGAGCTGGTGGCAGCGCTTTCGCTTGACTCTCGCACAAAGCTATCGCCGTGCCCCGTTCTACGAGGAAACGCAGGCCTTCCTCGAACCGATCGTCAGCGATGGTCGCGGCCCGTTGCTGCCCTTCCTGCTGCGGAGCATCAACGCAGTTGCCGCCCATCTCGACATTCACACACCACTGCTCACGTCGTCGGCGATCGATCCCGAGCGTCGCAGCCGCGGCCAGCAGCGCATCCTCGTGCTGTGCTGCCACGCGGGTGCGGCGGAGTACCTCAACCTGCCGGGCGGCCGCGCGCTGTACGACCCCCTGTTGTTTCGCGAGAGCGAGACAGAGCTGCGTTTCCTCGTTCCCCGCGAGCAACCCTATCCACAGATCGGTGGTCGCTGGAGCCCGTGGCTGTCGATCATCGACCTGCTGATGCATCTCGGGCGGCAGGCGACGCGTGCCGAACTGGCGCGTTGCGACATCGAGACGCCGCGCGCGGACCAGGGATCATGAACGTCCGTGCTGCGTCACCGGCAACGCTGATCTTCCCGGCCGTCAATCGTCTGGCGACCGACTACTGGCGAGCGGCGCGGCTGGTTGGCGAACCGACGCTCCTCGCCGCCTCGGTCGCCGGCGATGCGGCCCAGTTCGACGGCCAGACGGTACTGCGTCTGCCGATGATTCATGAAGCCGGCTTCGACAGCGGCTTCCGCGACCTGATCGAGAAACACGCGATCGGCCGCATCTTCTGCCCGGTGGCCAGTGTCTACAGCCATCTGCAGACCTGGCTTCCCGAGCACGGCCAGGGCGTCGAGCTGCTGGGCGATTCGCCCATTCGCCGGCAGGTCGACCAGCACCGCGAACTGATGGCGCAAGCCCGCTGCCTGCGATCCTGGATGTCGACCTGCGCCACCGACGCCGAGGTCCTGCCGGAGATCGAAGTCGCCGGCCTGCTGCGGCAGGCGGGACTGGTCCATGGTGAATCGAGCGACGAAAAGCTGGCCGCCATGATCGCCATTGCCGCCAGCGCTCCAGCCGGCGACCTGGTCGAGATCGGCGCACTGATGGGGCGGACGGCCCTGGTGCTGCTGTACCTCGCGCGGCGCTACCACATCGGCCCGTTGCTGACCGTCGATCCTTGGCAGGCAGCGCACGCCATCCATCATGACTCGCCGGCGAACATCGGCCGGCTGGTCGACGAGTGGGACTACGAGCTTCTTGCCGAAGCCTTTTTCGTCAACCTGGCGCCCTGGTCGGGCGCCGATCACGCGCATTTGCGCCTGCCGTCCGACCAGGCGTTCGCCGTGTACTCGGCAGGGTTGCCGATCGCGACGCGCGCATCGGTCGTCGTGCCCTTTGCGCGCCGGATCGCCATTCTGCACGTCGACGGCAACCATGATCACGCGGCCGTCAAAGAGGACTGCGCGCTCTGGCTGAGCCGCCTGCTGCCGGGCGGCTGGCTGATCCTCGACGACTATCAGTGGGCGCATGGCGACGGCCCGCGGCGCGTCGGCGACGAGTTGCTCGAGACCTGCAGCCAGCGGATCGAGCGCGCGTTCGTCTGCGGCAAGGCGATGTTCATCAGGCTGGGTGCCGAACCAGCCAGGGAGGAATGAGCTGATGAGGCTTGGCGAAGCTGAAGTGTATGTCTGCCCCGCCTGCAAGCAACGGCTGCAGTTGCGGATCGTGCAACAGCGGGGCGACGAAGTGCTCGAAGGGATGCTGGCATGTCCCTGCGGCGCAGAGTTCCCGATTGCCGACGGAATTCCCGATCTCGTCTTTCCGCGTCAGCTCGCCGCCAGTGATCTCGAGGCGAAGCTCTGGTACGACGCCAATGCCGACGTCTACGACGAGAATCTGCATCTGACCTTCGACACCTTCCGCGAAGACGAGCAGCGGGTGCGAAGCCGACTGGTCGACCGGCTGGAACTGCTGCCGACGCAGCGGGTCCTCGAACTCGGTGCCGGCTCGGGACGCGATTCGGTCGTGATCGCCGACCGCCTGGGGGCAGCAGGCCGTCTCTACCTGCAGGATCTGTCGCTCGCCATCCTGCGCCACAGCTTGCCGAAGATGGCGACAAAGCAGGTGCCGACCGAGTTCCACGTCGGCAACGCCTGCCATCTACCGTTTGCCGATGGCGTTTTCGACGCGGTCTTCCATTTCGGTGGTCTGAACACCTTCTCGGACATCGGCGCCTTCTTCAGCGAGATCAACCGCGTGACCAAGGTCGGCGGCAAGGTCGTTGCTGGCGACGAGAGCATGCCCGTCTGGCTGCGCAACAGTGAGTTTGGCCGCGTGCTGATGAACTCGAATCCCCTCTACCGCTACGAACTGCCGCTGCAACACCTGCCCGTCTCGTGCCGGGAAGTGAAGCTCGAGTGGATCATCGGCGGCGTCTTCTACGTCATCGAGTATCGCGTCGGCGAGGGCGAGCCCTTCGCCGACCTCGATTTCGAGATTCCGGGTATCCGCGGTGGCACCCATCGCACGCGCTACCATGGCCTGCTGGAAGGCGTCACCGCGGAGGCGAAGTCGATGGCGCAGGCCGCCTGCGCGCGCAGTGGCAAGAGCCTGCACCGCTGGCTGGACGAGGCAGTCCGGCAGGCGGCAGCGCATGACCTGGAAGGAAAATGAGTGGTGAAGGAGATCAACGCCCGACCGGAAATCGACGAGGACTGCCGCGCGCGCTACGAAGCGTACGAGCGCGAACACTGGCAGGAACTGCAGCACTGCGTCAGCCTCGCCAACCTGAGTCTGCAGGAGGTCATGCTGCATGCACCCGCTTTCATCCGCCGGCGGGAAATGGCGCGCCTGCTCGCCCACTACGAGCTGTTCAGGCTGATCGCCGAGATGCCCGGATCGATCGCCGAACTCGGGGTGTACCTCGGCACCGGCTTCTTCACCTGGAGCAAGCTCCTCGAGACCTTCAACCCCGGTGATCGCGGACGCAAGGTCTATGGCTTCGAGAGCTGTGCCGGCTACGAGTCCTTCGCACCGCAGGATGGTGCCTGCCGTCCGTGGGTCGACCGCCTGATCGGCAGCATGCAACCAGGCGAGGAATACCTGCAGCGGATGGTCGCCCTGCACAACAACGACAATTTCCTGCGCGGCGTCGAGCGCTGCAAGCTGATCAAGGGCGACATCTGCGCCACCGTCGAGGAGTTCGCCCGCAACGCGCTCGGCACCCGCCTGAGCCTCCTCTACTTCGATGTCAATCTCTTCGCGCCGACACTCGCCGGCCTGCGCCACCTCTATCCGCTGGTCCTCAGCGGTGGCGTCGTCGCCTTCAATGCCTACGGTTCGCCGCCCTGGGAGGGTGAGGGCCAGGCAATAGAAAGCTACTTCGCCGAGATCGGCCAGCCCGTGCCGAGAATGCGGAAGTTTGCCTTCTCGATTTACCCCAACGCCTATTTCGTCAAACCATAGGGGAGGTTCCACCGCATGTTGCTGTGGCGCAAGCTGGGAATGCTGTTTCGGCCGGCCGGCCGCCTGCCATGGATGCACGAATTCGCGCAGGTACCGACGACCCTGTTGCTGCCCGACCGCCTGCGCGTCTATTTCAGTTGCCGACCGCAGCGTGCAGCCGACGGCTCATGCCTGAGCTACAGCGGCTTTGTCGATCTCGACCGCAACGACCCGCAGACCGTGCTCGAGGTGTCGCCGGAACCGGTACTCGGGCTGGGCGGCGCGGGCTGTTTCGACCAGTTCGGCGTCATGGCGGGAAGCGTCGTCGCGGTTGGCGACGAGTTCTGGCTCTACTACTGCGGCTGGTCACGCCGGGTCGCCGTCCCCTACGACTGGGCCATCGGGCTGGCCGTCAGTCGCGATGGCGGCCGCAGCTTCAGCCGCCGTGGCCGCGGGCCGATCGTCGGCCCGGCGCTCGATGAGCCGTACCTGCAGGCGTGCCCGATCGTCCGCCGGCTTGGCGAGGATGACTGGCACATGTGGTATCTCTCCGGGACCACGTGGCTGCAGGTGGCGGAGCACGCGGAGTCGGTGTACGTGATCATGCACGCCAGTTCGTCGGACGGCGTCCATTGGACTCGCGACGCGCAACCCGTCATCCCGGCACGGGTCGACTTCGAATGCCAGACCAGCGCCTCGACCTTTGCCTGGCAAGGCCGCCAGCGAATGCTGTTCTCCTACCGGCATGGCCTGGACTTCCGCAACTCCGAACGCGGCTACCGCATCGGTCATGCCGTGTCGGACGACCTGCTGCACTGGCAGCGCAACGACGATGCAGCCGGAATCGCCCCCTCGGCAGCCGGCTGGGACTCGCAGATGATCTGCTATCCGCACGTCTTCGACCTCGACGGCCGGACGCTGATGCTGTACTGCGGCAACGAATTCGGCCGCGATGGGTTCGGCTGGGCGGAGCTTTTCGCCTGAGCCCTGCACAAGGATGGAGAAACGATGAAGAAGCTGCTGCTCTTTGGTGCCGGCAAGATTGCCGACGTGTTGTCCGATTACTTCAACCGCGACAGCGACTACGAGATCGTCGCCTACACCTGTGACCCGTCGTTTGCCAGCGGCGACTCGTACCGCAACCTGCCACTGCTCCCCTTCGATGAGGCGACGCGCCTGTTTCCTCCTGCACACCACGAACTGCACATCGCCGTCGGTTACCACGAACTCAATCGTCTGCGGGAAAGACTGTTTCTCGCGGCCAGAGGCAGCGGTTATCGCCTCGCCAGCTACGTCAGTTCGCGTTCGTGGCCAGGGCCCGACGCGGTCGTCGGCGAGAACTGCTTCGTCGCCGACGGTGTCTCGCTCGAGGCCGGTGCGCGAGTCGGCGACAACGTCGCGCTCTGGAGCAACGTCGTCGTCGGCCACCACGCGCAAATCGGCAACCACTGCTGGATCGCTGCCGGAACGGCGATCGGCGGCGGGACGATCATCGGCGATCGCTGCTTCGTGGCGCTCAACGCGACCATCGGCAACGAAGTCGTCGTCGGCGCCGACTGCATTCTCGGTGCACGCACGCTGCTGACGAAATCGGTTGCCGACAAGAGCGTCCTGGTCGAAAAGGATACCGAACTGTTCCGGCTCGACAGCGACCGTTTCCTGCGCATGTCGCGACTGCGCTGACCCTTGCCGATGCGCTACCGTTACAACCTTGGCCTGGCCTTCGAAGGCGTCGCGGCGAGCCACCCCGAGAGACCGGCACTGATCCTTGCCGGTGGACGCTCGGTTTCCTTCGCCGATCTCGACCGGTTGACGAACCAGCTCGCCCACTGGCTCAACTCGCTCGGACTCGGCCGCCGCGATGTTCTGGCGCTGTTCAACGCGAAGTCGGTCGAGGGCCACGCCCTGATGCTCGCCGCTCTCAAGATCGGCGCGGCTTACGTCAACCTCGACGACCAGAACCCGCCGCAGCGTCTGGCGATGATTCTCGCCACCTGCCAGCCGCGACTGGCGGTCAGCGATCACCCGCTGCCCGAAGCGATTCTCCGCTGCTGCCAGTCGGAAAGTGTTCCGCTGCTGCTGCTCCCGGAAGCCGCCGTCGTCGATCGGCTGCCCGCTGCGCGCCTGGCGGCAACCGACCTGGTCACCGGCGGCGACCCGGCGTACCTGATGTTCACCTCCGGCTCCACGGGAACACCCAAGGGCGTTGCCATCGCCCACGCCAGCGTCCTCAACTTCGTCCACTGGGCGCGCGCGGAATTCGGCATCGGCGTCGGCGACCGGCTGAGCGGGGCGAATCCGCTGCACTTCGACAATTCCGTCTTCGACTTCTACGCATCGCTGTTCACTGGTGCAGCGCTGGCGCCGCTCGGACGCGAGATCGTCGGCTCGCCGGCCGACCTCGTGCGGCAGGTCGGCGAACGCGGCTGCACGCTGTGGTTCTCGGTGCCGTCGCTGCTGATCTATCTGATGACCATGCGCCAACTGGACGCCACCAGCTGGCCGACGATGCGCTGCCTCGTCTTTGGCGGCGAGGGTTACCCGAAAACCGAGCTGAAGAGACTGTTCGACATCTTCCACCCGCGGGCGCGTCTGGTCAACGTCTACGGGCCAACCGAATGCACCTGCATCTGCTCTGCGTACACGCTGTCGGAGGCCGACTTCGCGCAGCTGCATGGCCTGCCGCCGCTGGGCAGGCTGGCGCCGAACTTCTCGTTGCTGGTCCTCGATGACGAAGAACGGCCAGTCGGCGACGGAGAGGTCGGCGAATTGTGTCTGCTCGGTCCGCAACTGGCACTCGGCTACTACCGTGACCCCGACAATACCCGGCAGCGCTTCGGCTGCAATCCGCACTGCAGCGGCTTCGCCGAACGCTTCTACCGGACCGGCGACCTGGTGCGGCAGGACGAGAACGGCCTGTTGTGGTTCGTCGGGCGCAGCGACAATCAGATCAAGCACCTCGGGTATCGCATCGAGCTCGAGGAGATCGAGGCGGCTCTCGAGTCGCTGCCGCAGATCCGCCAGGCGATCAGTGTGTATCACCGGCTGCGCCAGCAGCACGGACGGATCGTTGCTTTCGTCAGCTCCCGCTCACCGGTCGACGAGGCGACCCTGCGGCAGGCGCTGCGCGAACGCCTGCCGGCCTACATGATCCCGTCGCAGATCGAGGTCCTGGCCGAACTGCCGAAGAACGCCAACGGCAAGCTCGACCGCAAGCAACTGCAGCAGCGCCTGAGCGGAAGCTGACGCACGCCGGGCTTCAGAGTTTCAGGCCGCCGTCGAGTTCGATCACCGTTCCCGTCAGGTAATCGTTGGCAACGGCGAAGAGCACGGTCTGCGCTACATGCTCGGCCGTTCCGAGCCGGCGCAGCGGGACCCTGCCAACCCATTCGCGCAGGCGTTCCTCGCTCATCGCGGCATGCGTCGATGAGGTGTCGATGAAACCCGGTGCAATCGCCAGGGCGCGAATTCCCAGCCCGCCGAGTTCCTTCGCCCACGACAGGGCGAGCGCGTTGACGCCCGCCTTGGCGGCGGCGTACGCACTCTGGCCGGCGTTGCCGCGTGCGGCGACCGAACTGATGTTGATGATCACGCCGCGCGTGCGCTGACGCAGCATCTTTTCGGCGACGCAGGAACCCATCACCAGCGTCGTCGTCAGGTTCATGCGCAGGGCTTTCTCCCACAGGCCGATGTCGTGACGACCGGCGGCGCGATCGAGCAGGTTGTAGAGTGGCGCACTGCAGATCCAGCCGGCTGCGTTGACCAGGATGTCGATCCGGCCGTGCTTGCCGTTGACGGTGTCGACGATGCGCACCGCCTGCTCGGGGTCGGCAGCGTCACAGACAAGGATGTCGATTCGTTCGTCCGCCAGCGTCTCGAGCCCTTCGCGATCGAGGTCGATTGCCGCCACCCGGCAGCCAGCTTCCGCCAGGGCAATGGCAATGCAGCGGCCGATGTTCTGCGCCGCCCCGGTGACGATCGCCACCGCTCCCTCAAGCCGCATCGTCGACCAGGCCCCGTTTGGCGAGTTGCCCGATGATGCTGGCAACCGAAGTCATGTCGGCGATCTCGTCGGCATCGAGAACCACCCGATAGCGGTCCTCGATGCCGATGATCAGCTCCATGTGCGCCAGCGAATCCCACGCCGGCGTGTTCTTCATCGACGTACCCGGTTCGATGGCGGTCGGCGGCAGCTTGAGCGCTGCCGCAATCAGCGCGAAGAGTTCAGTCATGCGTGTCCCTGGGAACGTTGTTCACGACGGCGAGGAAATGAGGTCGATGATCCGATCGACCGTCGGCGGGTCGAGATCGGGATAGATCGGCAGGCACAGGATCTGCCGCGCGATGCTGGTCGCCACCGGCAGGTTGGCTGGCGCCGCCGAGGCGATTCCGCGGTACATCGGCAGATCGCTGATCAACGGGAAAAAGTAACGACGCACATGGATCCGCCGCTGCCGCAGCCGGTCGTAGAGCTGGTCACGCGACAGCGGGTAGTCGCCACCGATCAGCACCGGGAAGTAGCCGCCGTTGCGCCGCACGCCATCGATCGCCGGCAGGCACTCGACTCCGGCAACCCCGGCCAGCGCCCGTCGATAGCGCCGATCGATGGCCATCCGCGCGGCGATCGCCTGATCCACGTGCTCGAGTTGCAGCAATCCAAGTGCCGCCTGGAATTCGTTCATCTTGCCATTGATCCCCGGCGCGACGACGGTGACTTCGTCGGCGAAGCCGAAGTTCTTCAGGTAGTCGATTCGCTGCTTGAGCTTCGGATCGTGGCAGACGATGGCGCCGCCTTCGAAGGTGTTGAAGACCTTGGTGGCATGGAAACTCAGCATCGCCAGGTCGCCCTGCGCCAGGAGAGAGGTCCCGTCGACGGTGACACCGAACGCGTGCGCCGCATCGTAGATCAGCTTCAGCCCGTAGGTATCGGCGATCTGCTGCAGGCGCCCGCCAGCGCAGGGCTGTCCGTAGCAATGGACCGGCAGGATGGCGGTCGTTCTCGGCGTGATCGCCGCCTCGACGAGTTCCTCGTCCAGGTTGCAGGTATCGCGCCGGATATCGACGAATACCGGCTTGATGCCATTCCACAGCAGCGCATGGGTGGTGGCGGCAAAGGTGTACGGGGTGGTGATCACTTCACCGGTGATGCGCAGCGCCTGCAAAGCCGTCATCAGCGCCAGCGTGCCGTTGGCAAACAGCGAGACATGCCCGACGCCGAGATGATCCCGGAGCTTCTCCTCGAACTGCTCGTGGAACGGCCCGCCGTTGGTCAGTTGACGGCTTTGCCAAATCTGGGACAGATAGGGAAGGAACTCCTCCAGCGGGGGCAGATACGGCCGGGTGAGGAAGGTCCGTTTGTCTTCCATGGGATCCAGGGATGGTGGGCGGCAGGTGGTGGCCGTCATTATGCCCCAGTCGCTGCGCTGCGGCACCGAATGGCAGTGGACTAGCGGCAACCGCGCGCTCGCGGCTGCAACCTGGACGACCGCGCAAGGTGGCGAATCCTTGCGCTGCTGACGGCCGACGGCTAAGATCATGCGCACCTGCACACGCCGCCGACGAGTCTCGCCCGGATCGGCGCGACCTGCCGCGAGGCACAGGACGAAAGCGAGCAAGCATGCCCCTGCCAGCCGATGATCCGCGCAAGACCGCCGTCGCTCTCGCCTACAACCAGGCCGATGCGGCACCGCGGCTGCTCGCCAAGGGGCGGGGCCTGGTCGCCGAGCAGATCATCGCCCGTGCCCATGAACACGGCGTCTATGTCCATGAATCGGCGGAACTGGTGTCGCTGCTGATGCAGGTCGATCTCGACCAGCATATCCCGCCACACCTCTACGTCGCGGTCGCCGAGTTGCTGGCCTGGCTCTATCAGCTCGAGAGTGGCCAGTCGGTGTCGCCTGCACCGTTGTTCAGCGCCTTGCCGGCGGCAGGCGATGGCACACCCTGATCGGCGCAACCAACAGGACGCCCCTCGCAGCACGCCGGCGACGGCGCGTGGGCGCCTGCCCCGGCTCGGCAGCTCTTTCTGCGTTAAACTGCCGGCTGCAG
The DNA here is from genome assembly GCA_017592775.1 of Candidatus Accumulibacter conexus. GTDB lineage: Bacteria > Pseudomonadota > Gammaproteobacteria > Burkholderiales > Rhodocyclaceae > Accumulibacter > Accumulibacter conexus. The sequence goes on from JAGFNJ010000021.1 coordinate 71,297, forward strand.
ATGACCCCAGGAATGGCCATGGAAGAAACGGATTCCCGGATGCTGACCGATGAGCAGCCCGTTCGCCTCGAGATCGAGCGGCCTGAGGAGCACGCCCGCTTTCTCCTGCGATCGAAGGTCGAGATCGTCGCCGTCCTGCGCAGTCTGGTGCAACGCCGGGCGCTGGTCAGCGCCTACTTCGACGAGGGCCGCTCGTTCTTCCTGACATCGGTCGTCGGGGTGGATGCGGATGCCGGCCGGATCGTCATCGACAGCGGTCGCGACGAAGCGATCAACCGCGCGGTGCTGCTCGCCGGGCAACTGTTTCTCGTCAGCACGCTGGACAAGGTGAAGATCCAGTTCAGTCTCGGAAGACTGTCGGAAACGCGCAGCGGGGGCCTGCCGGCATTCACGGCGGCGCTGCCCGAGCAGCTCCTGCGACTGCAGCGACGCGAGTACTTCCGCCTGACGACGCCGGTGACCAAACCCGTGCGCCTGGTCGCGACGCTCAGGCGCGCCGACGGCAGTGCCCTGCCGGTGGACACCTCGGTCCTCGACATCAGCGGCGGCGGAGTCGGCCTGATGGCGACACCCAGCCTTGCCGCGCTGCTGCCGCGCGGCCAGCGTCTCGGCGACGGCAGGATCAGCCTGCCCGACGAAGGTCTGCTGATCGCCAACCTGCTGGTCTGCAACAAGGGGGAGGAAGCAACGCGCGGCGGCGCCCGCTACTTCCGCATCGGCTGCGAGTTCATTGGCCTCACGGGCGCGCGGATGAACATGCTGCAGCGCTACATCACGCGCATCGAGCGTGAACGCAAGGCCAGACTGAGCGGCATGGCCTGAAGAAGAAGGCAGTGGGCGGGTGGCTGGGCTCAACGCCCGGCCACCCGCCCACTGCTGGTGCCGCTGCTAGAAGCCGATGGCCAGCAGTGCGTAGGCGGCGATCAGCGTCCCGAGCAGAGCACTTCCGTAACACAGCAGTTTGGCGCCGGTACCGGCGTGAATGCCGATATCGTGCAGGCTGTGAAAGATGCGGTGCGCCGCATGCCACAGGAAGAGCGCGATGACCGCGAAGATGAAGCCCTTGCCAATGAAGTTCTGGGCGAAGGCGAGCATCTTCGGATAGCTCATCGTGTCTGCCGGCAGCAGCAGGCCAAGCGGCAGCGCGAGACCGGTGATGAAGACCAGCATCGGCCCGATGAGCGCCGAGAGCATGCCGCCGGCGCCGAAGAGGGCCCAGAAGATCGGCGCGTTGGAACGTTTCAACGGAGCTTTCATCGTGCCATCCCCCATACCAGAGCGAGCAGACCGAGACAGGCGGCAGCCGCGGCCGCGAGACCACCGGCGGTGATCACCCAGCCCGGCAGGCGCTCACCACCGACGACCACCGGCGGCATGGTACGCGGCATGATCTTGAACCAGGTGTAGGTGTGGTAGGTGAGCGCCAGCAGCGCCGCCAAGTGAAAGGCAATGTACCAGGGGTTCTTCAGGGCAGCCAGCCAGCCATTCCAGGCGGCCTCGCCCTGCGACAGGCGATACAGCCCGGTGAGCAGGACACCGGCGTAGGCAGCGACGAAGAGGGCGGTACCTTCGTGGATCATGTACTCGACGAAGAACGGGTTCTTGCGCCACCATCCGTCCATCGAGCGCACATAGGGACGACGCTTGCTCACTTGGCACCTCCTTTCGGAGCGAGGAAACGCAGGAAATAATCGGCTGCGCTGTTGGTCTTGTTCTGGTTGACCGCGTTCGCCGGGTCCACATGCTTCGGACAGACCTCCGAGCAGTAACCGACGGCGGTGCAGTTGAACACGCCTTCCTCGGAATTGATCAGTTCCATCCGTTCCGCCTTGCCGCCATCGCGTGAATCGACGTTGTAGCGATGCAGCAGTGCCGTCGCCGCCGGCCCGATGAAGCTCGAATTGAGACCAAACTGCGGGCAGGCGGCATAGCACAGCAGACAGTTGATGCACGAACTGAACTGCTCATAGGCATTGAGCTGCTCGGGTGTCTGCAGATACTCGCCCTGCGCCAGCGTGCGTTCCTCCTTCGGGATGATGTAGGGCTGGATGCTCTCGAGTTTCTCGATGAAGCCTTCCATGTTGATCACCAGATCACGCTCGATCGGGAAGTGGGCGAGCGCTTCGACGCGCACGCGCGCCGGGTAGTAATCGCGCAGGAAGGTCTGGCACGACAGGTTCGGAACGCCGTTGATCATCATGCCGCAACTGCCGCAGATGGCCATCCGGCACGACCAGCGAAAGCTCAGCGAGCCATCGAGGTAATCCTTGATGTACTGCACGCCCTGCAATACCGACATGTCGTCGGTGAACGGCACCTCGAATACCTGCCGGTGCGGCTCCTTGTCCTTTTCCGGGTGGTAGCGAAGGACCTCGATTTCGATCGTCTTCTGCATCTCAGACATTGGACGCCTTCCTTTCCTGCTCGGCCTTTTCTCCTGCGGCCCCATAAGCCCGCGTGCCCGGCTGCGACTTGGTGATCTTGACCGGTCCGTAATCGATCCGTGGCGGACCACCGGCGACGTAGTGCGCCTGCGAGTGCGCCAGGAAGTTGACATCATCGCGCTGCTCGAAACCGTCGAGGCGCTGGTGGGCGCCACGCGACTCGCGCCGGTTGATCGCTGAACAGGCCATCGACTGCGCGACGTCGAGCTGGTACTCGAGTTCGATGGCGAGCAGCCATTCGGTGTTCCAGACGCTCGACTTGTCTTCGAGGTTGACGTTGCGGAAGCGATCCTTGAGTTCGTCCAGCTTGTCGCAGGTCTGCTGCATGGTGTCGGCGAGGCGGTAGATGCCGCAGCCGTCCTCCATCGTCTGCGCCATTTCCTTGCGCAGCGTGGCGATGCGCTCGCTGCCACCGCTCTTCGTCTTCAGGCCCTGGACGCGCTGTTCGACCGCCTGCGCCTGTTTCAGCAGCCGGGCGGAATCGCCAGCCGGCACCGAGCGTGCATGCCGCGCGGCTTCGACGCCGGCGACCTTGCCGAAGACGAGCAGTTCGGACAGCGAGTTGGAACCCAGCCGGTTGGCGCCGTGGATGCCGACGCTGGAACATTCACCGGCGGCATAGAGCCCCGGCAGCGGCGCCGCGCAGCGGCCGTCGACGAGGATGCCGCCCATCGTGTAGTGCACCGCCGGGCGCACCGGGATCGGCGCATGCGCCGGATCGACGCCCATGAACTGTTCTGCCAGTTCGTAGATCTGCGGCAGCCGTTCGCGCAGCTTCTGCTCACCGAGGTGGCGCAGGTCGAGGTGCACCACCGAGCCGTGCGGCCCCTCGATCGTCCGCCCCTTCTGCTGCTCGTACCAGAACGCCTGGCTCAGGCGGTCACGTGGCCCGAGTTCCATCGCCTTGTTGCGCGGCGTCGGTTCGGCCGGTCCCAGCCCATAGTCCTGCAGATAGCGATAGCCATCCTTGTTGACCAGGAAGCCGCCCTCGCCACGACAGGCCTCGGTGAACAGCAGGCCGGTTCCCGGCATGCAGGTCGGATGGTACTGGACGAACTCCATGTCGCGCAGCGGCACGCCGTGCCGATAGGCCAGCGCCATGCCGTCGCCGGTGACGACGCCGCCGTTGGTGTTCTCGCGGAACACGCGGCCGGCACCACCAGTGGCAATCACCACCGAGCGCGCCTCGACCAGCGTGAATTCGCCGGAAGCGATCTCGATCGCGACGATACCCTGGACACGCCCGTCCTCGACGATCAGGTCGACACAGAAATGCTCGTCGAAACGCTTGATCGAGGGATACTTGATCGACGTCTGGAACAGCGTATGCAGCATGTGGAAACCGGTCTTGTCGGCCGCGAACCACGTCCGCTCGATCTTCATGCCGCCGAAGGCGCGCACGTTCACATGCCCGTCCGGCGTCCGGCTCCACGGGCAACCCCAGTGCTCGAGCTGCGTCAACTCCTCGGTGCAATGGGCGACGAAATACTCGACCACATCCTGCTCGCAGAGCCAGTCACCGCCGTGCACGGTATCGTTGAAGTGGTACTCGAGGCTGTCGCTTGCCTGCTTCACCCCCGCCGAACCGCCTTCGGCGGCGACGGTGTGGCTGCGCATCGGATAGACCTTCGACACCAGCGCAATCCGCAACGAGGGGTCTGCCTCGGCAACGGCGATCGCCGCCCGCAGGCCTGCCCCGCCGCCACCCACGATCACCACATCTGCCTTGTATATCTCCATGCTTGATCCTTTCTCGCACCGGACCGAGTCCGGTGACGATCATCCTGCGGAAAGCCGCGGCGGCACGAACTGCGCCGCGGCCAGTCGATTACGCGTCCGGCTGCCCGCTGCTACTCGCCTGCACCCGCGACAACCTGGAGCGTCAACATCTGGTACATGCCACCAAAGAAACGTTGCTTGCTGACCATCACGGAGCGGCCATCGCGCGGCAGCCAAGTGGCCACCTCCTCGCTGAAGAGATCGCGCGCGAACGGCTCGAGGCGATCGAGAACCGGCTTCCAGAAGTAGCGCAGCGGATTCAGGCGGCTCGGCGGCGCATAGTCGACGATGGTCAGCGTGCCACCCGGTCGAACCACCCGCAGCGCCTCGGCCAGAGTCTTCTCGCGCACGGCCAGCGGTTGCTCGTGCAGGAGAAAGAACAGCAGTGCGCGGTCAAAAGCACCGTCGGCAAAGCCCAGCGCCGCCGAATCCATGCAATGCATGCGCACCGGCGCCGCCGCCGCCAGCTTGCCGGAGAGGTTTTCGAGCTGGATCGGCAGGATATCGACGATCTCGAGCATGCCGCCGGGCGCCACGCATGCCGCCAGGCGCGGCGTCAGATCGCCGTAGGCACAGGCGATCTGCAGCGTGCGCCCGGGCAGATGGTGCCCGTACTCCTGCAGCAGCGCATTGCACAGACGCCTGTAATTGCCCCAGAGAATCAGGTTCACCAGCCACTGCCGCTCGAAGACGTGGACGGCGCGCGGATGGACGTAGGCCCACCAGTAGTGGGCCTGCAGGTACTGCGGGATCGCAGGCAGAACCTTCTTCAGCGCCACGCTCGTGGCGGCTGGTCGATCGAAGCTGTTTTTCATGATGGAGAGTGCCAACGTTTGCGCTCGCAGAGGAGTCCCTCGAGATCGTCAAGACCGCCGCCGGCACCGCCATGGCAAGCACTGTGCCGATCCCGGAATGCTGCCCGTGCCACCAGATCGTTCCGTGCCCGGCAACCCGGACAGGCACACGGTGAGCAGCCCGACGCCGTCAGGCCGTACCCTACCCGATCAATCGTCCGAAAGCAACCGAGGCAGCACGGCACGCGCGTTGCCGCTGGTCACCCGCGCCAGTTCGTCGCCATCGATGTCACGCAGTCCGGCCAGCAGGGCGGCGATCCGCGGCAGTTCGCCGGGCGAGTTGCGTCCTCGGTCGAGCCAGGCTGGCGGCATGTCCGGCGCATCGGTCTCGAGGACGATCGACGACAACGGCAGCGTCGCCGCCAGTTGCCGGATGTGTCGCGCACGCTCGAAGCTCAGCGTGCCACCGAAGCCGAGCCGGAAGCCGAGCGCGATGAACTCGTCCGCCTGCTGCCGGCTGCCATTGAAGGCATGCGCAATGCCGCCCGGCACCGGCACGCGCCGCAGGTACTTGAGCACCCGATCCACCGCACGGCGGACATGCAGCAGCACCGGCAGGCCGAAGTCGCGCGCCATTCGCAACTGTTCGACGAAGAAGCGCTCCTGCCGCTCGACATCGGCATCGGCGACATGGAGGTCGAGGCCGATCTCACCCAGCGCGACCACCGGTCGCGGCGCCGACACCGCCTGCTCGAGCCATTCGCGCAGCTGCCGCAGGTCGCCCTCCGCCGCCTGCGGCACGTACAGCGGATGGATGCCGTAAGCGGCAGCGCAACCCGGAATGGACGCGCAACATTCGCTGACGGCGGCAAGACTTGCCAGGTCCACCGCCGGCACGACGATCGCCCACACCCCGGCGGCACGCGCCGCCGCTGCCACCGCCGCACGATCGGCAGCGAAGTCGCCGGCGGCGAGGTGGCAGTGGGTGTCGATCAGCACCACCGGCCGCTACGAACGGGCGTAGGCAGCCGGCCGACGTTCGAAGAAGGCGGCCAGTCCTTCGCCAAAGTCCGCCTCGGCGGCACAGGCGGCAAAGGCCTGCTGCTCGGCCTGCAACTGCGCTGCCAGCGATGTGGCCAGCGACTGGTTGAGCAGCGCCTTGGTGCGTGCCAGGGCGCCGGTCGGGCCGCTCGCCAGCCGCTGCGCCAACTCCAGCGCCACCGACGACAGCTGCGGCAGCGGCACCACCCGGTTGAGCAGACCCAGTTCGCGCGCGCGCCCGGCGTCGAAACGTTCGCCCAGGAGGGCAATCTCCATCGCCTGCTTGAGACCCACCTGCCGCGGCAGCGACCAAGTGGCACCGCCGTCGGGAGAGAGTGCGATGTTGCTGTAGGCGAGTGTGAAATAGGCGTCGTCCGCCGCCACGACGAGATCGCAGGCCATCATCAGCGACATGCCGAAGCCGGCGACCGCACCCTGCACGGCAGCGACGACCGGCTTCGGCATGTTCTTGAGATTGAGTATCGCGAAGTGCACGTCGGCGATCACCCGCTCGAAGCGCAGCTGCCTCTGCTCGGCAGGCTGCGCCACCTGCTCGCGGAACCACCTGAGGTCACCACCGGCCATGAAATGATCGCCGGCGGCGCGCAGCAGGACCGCACGCACCTCGGGCGCGAAGGCGGCGCGCGCGGTCGCCTCGCGCAGGTCTTCGATCATCGCCAGGTCGAGCGCGTTGAGCGCTTGCGGCCGGTTGAGGGTGAGGATGGCGACGTGGTCGCTGACTTCGTAGCTGACGGTGCTCATGCTGTCTCCATGCGTTCTCAAGAAACAGAACTGAAGGCGACCGTTTTCATGCGGCTGCCTGCAACGGGTTAATCTGGAAGCCGAGCGCGGCGGCGCGGCGCTTGAGTGCGGCGATATTTCGTTGGCGCTGTTGTTCTTCGTA
>JAGFNJ010000022.1 GCA_017592775.1 Candidatus Accumulibacter conexus
ATCTCGACGCCAAGGATTTGCCGGAAGAAAGCCGGTTTCGCCGGCTGAGCACCCACAGCAAGCAATTGCTCGACACGCTCAAGATGATCGCCTACCGTGCCGAAACGGCGATGGCCAACGTCCTGGCACCGCTTCTTGCCCGCCCGGACGAGGCCCGGAGCTTGCTACGCGCGATCTACACGACCGAAGCCGACTTGCTGCCCGACCCGCAGGCCGGCACCCTGACCGTTCGCCTCCACCATCTGGCCAATGGCGTCTCGGACCGCGCCGTCCGCACACTCTGTGACGAGTTGAACGCAACCGAGACCGTCTTCCCACGCTCCAACCTCCGCTTGATCCTGCAACTCGGTACTTCGCAAAATCCGTGAGATCAGGTTGTCTGAGCCATTGGTCGCTTGAACCGGGTCTATGAAATCCTCGCCCGCAAGCGTCCTTTGACGCTCAACATGATCTGGCGGCTGCACGACAGATTCAGCATTCCTGCCGAGAGCCTGATTCGTCCGTCCAAGCCATCTGCTGCCGCCTGACCGGCGGGGAACGCCAGGATGCTGCTGGCTTGCATCCTGAAGATCGGATGGCAGCGGCGGCGAGGGCGCGCAGCCGACGCTCTTCCGCTCCAGCCATAGCGGACGCACCGGCCTGACCAAGGGGGAAAGCTGCGTCGCCTGCCACGAAACCAGGAACGGTCTCGATCTCGACCTCAAGCGACTGGCGAGCACGGAACTCGAACCCGTGGGCGCACCGAAAACGATGATCTTTCCGGTTTCCGTCCAGGCCGCGTTCGACGACGAAAACCTCTACCTGCGCCTGACTTTCAAGGCACCGGCCGATGAAGCGGTCGCTGCCCAGCGCGAGGAAGCAGCGCCAAAACACGAGGTCAAGGCAGCGATCATGTTCGCCAGCCCGCAGATCGAACACGCAACGCAGCACGGCTGCTGGCTGGCTTGCCATGCGGACGTGCGCTCGATGCCGGGTGCCGACCCGAAGAAGAAGAAATACGTCGAGCACGGCGACCTTCCCGGCGGCGTCTTCTACGACTACATCCAGTGGAAAAGCGGCGAGACGGGCAAGGGCGCGACGCAGGTCGACGGCCATGTCGCTGGCGAACGCGTCAACAAGGGAGGCAAGGCACTGACCAAGGCCGAAGGCGAACTCCGCGATGGCATCTACACCGTCACGTTCACACGCCGGCTGAGCGGTGGCGAGGGCGACCTGACGCTCACTCCCGGGCAGACGATCCCCTTCGGCGTCGCCGTTCACACCGACCGGACGGTCTGGCGTTTCCATCATGTTTCGCTGGGCTACACGCTTGGGCTGCGAGCGCCCGGCGACATCAAGGCGATCAAGCAATAGCCCGGCAAGGCACGCGAGGAGGCGGCCTTCCGGCAAACCGCTTCGACAAGCGGGGGGGGCTCGCTGTCGATGGCCGCCGAAAGGCCCGCCTTCGCTTGCTGCATTCGCCCGTGGCGGCACCGGCTGCCGACGGTCCCAGCGGGAATCGCCTGGCCGGGCCGCACCCGCAGCCTTGGCTGGCGGCCCGATCCCGCAAGGGGCCGAGACACCGACTGCGAGCGGCAAACAGCTTCAGTGACTATAAAGCACGATTCGTGCCAAACTGAAAACAATCATTAAAGCAGGACCGCCTGCTTTCGACCGGGAGCACCGTGTAAGAAAGGCCGACAGACGGGTGGGCTGGCAAGGCTCCTATGCGCAACATTGCCATGGGTACACACGCCGACATCGATGCGATCGCCGCCTGTGGCGCCAGCCAGGACTGCGGCATCGAGCAGGATCCCGATCAAGAGACATGACGACCGAGATCAGGAAGTGAGCGTCGCCCAGACAAAGCCGACATAGAGCAGCAACAAGAGGAAACCGCGGCGACGCACGATCAGGCCGCTGCGGTTGGGCAGCAGGAGCAGCAGTGCGACGATGCCGCAGGCGAGCGTCAGCGCCACCTCGCTCATTGGCGCTGCGATCGGATGCAACGTGCCCGCTACGCCAACGATGGCCAGTCCGTTGAACAGGTTGCTGCCGATCAACGTGCCGACGCCGACATCGTCGTGGCCACGCAGGCGTGACAGGATCACCGTCACCAGTTCGGGCAGGGATGTGCCGATTGCCACCAGGATCGCCCCGATCACGTACGTGTCGACGGCAAAGGCGGCCGCGAGACCCGTGGCTCCGCTGACGAACAGGCGACCGGCAGCGATCAGCGCGCCGAGACCGAGCGCACCGAGCAGGAGGCTCTTGCCGGCAGACAGTTCGCTGGCCTCAACATCTACCGCCACTGCTCGCTGGCGCAGAGCACTGCGCACGGTCCAGACCAGCCAAGCGAGGAATACCGCCAAGAGCAGCAACGCCTCGGCACGTTCGATCCGCCCGTCCAAGATCAGGAAGAAGCTCAGCGCCGGGACGGCAAGGGCAAGGTAGAAGTCGCGGCCGAAATCCTGCCGAGAGGTCTGCACGGCACCATAGAGCAAGGCGAGACCGAAGATCAGCGCGATATTGACGACGTTGCTCCCCAGCGCATCGCCCAATCCGATCTCCGGCTGGCCGGCGAGCGCGGCGACGGTAGACACGGTAAGCTCCGGGCTGGAGGTGGCGAAGGCCGCCAGTGTCGTGGCCACGACCACCTTCGGTACGCGCAGATGGAGTGCCGCGCCGAGGATGGACCTGAGGAACGCTTCGCCGCCCGCTGCTGCCAACAGCACGGCCCCGAGGATGAGTGCCAGATCGGTCATGGCGATTCGTCAGGCGCCTCGCGCGGGTCGCAAATGACCAGCACATCGCATTGCGATTCCGCCAGCACATGCTTGGTCACGCTACCGAGCAGCAATTCCTCGACGACGTGCGACCCGTGCTTGCCGACGACGACCAAGTCGGTGGCAAGCTCCTGCTCCATGGCGACGATCTGCTGCGCAGGATCGCCATGAATGACCCGGACCAAGTATTCCGTCGGCGCCAATCCAGCGGTAGCCGCCAGATCGTGCAAGCGTTCGCGGCGGTTCTCGCTGCTGCTTGTGACATACCGACGGATCTCTTGCTCGTCGACACCTGCGAGCCGCAGCTTGCCCTCGTAAGGTAATTCGAACGCGTGCAACAAGACCAGATCGGCTCTTGGCGCCCAGATCCTTGCCAGGCGGACCGCCTTGAGCGACACCGGCGAAAAATCCACGGTAACCAGGACGCAGCGATATGCCTCGTGCGGTTCCATCTTCACGACCAGTACCGGCCGCCGCGACGACTTGCGCAGCAGGCGGGCTGCCGTCGGTCCGAGTAAAGCGCGGCGCAGGAGAGACTCGCCGCGTGCCCCGAGCACCACCAGACACGCATCCAGCGCGTCAGCCTCGGCAACGATCGTGGCGATCGGGTTCCCCTCGGCGATGCACGTGCGCGCAGCGATGCCACGACGGATCGCTGCATCGCTGGTCAGCTCGTCGAGGCGCGTGCGGGCGTCGCTGTTCACGGCTGCCCGCACCGCGAACACATCGTCCCCCAACATCTCGCGCAGGCTGTCGAGGGCCTCCAGCTCCATTGCGTGCAGAATGTAAAGCTCACTGCCGGTGCTGGCAGCCAGCTGAAAGGCGCGCTCGACGGCATGCCGGGCCGGCGCGGAAAGATCGGTGGCGACGAGAATCGTCTGGGCGCTTGTCATTCGGCATCCTCCTCCACTGGGGTTTCAATCACGGGCTGGTAGTCCCAGTCACGTATGTCCTGCAGCATCAGGTCGATATCGACGGTGGGAATCCGCAACATCCGCAAGGCGGTCGCGCCAAGACGCAGGCTGGATTCGATCGCCTCGGGATAGGCATGGATCGCGCCGGCGTTGACCAAGGCCGAACTGGCTTCCAGGTCACGGGCACGCGCGATCACCGGCACCTGCGGACAATGCTGGCACAGGGCAGCAATGGCGCGCAACGCGATGGCGTGCGAGTCGACGGTGACGATGGCCAGCGCGGCGCGCTCGGCCCTGGCCGCTGCGAGCAGATCCGGATCGGCAATGTCGCCATAAAGCACCACATGCCCGTCGGCCTGCCCTTGCTGTACCCGCTTTGGATCGGTGTCGAAGGCCACGAAATCGACGCCGCTCGACTTCAGTAGTACGGCGATGGTGTGGCCAACCCGGCCGTAGCCGCCGATCAGCACCTGAGGCGCTGGCAGACCGGCAAGCCGCTCCGCCAGCGGGGGAGCCTCGGCGGCTGGCCTGACCAGGCGGACGGCAATCGCCTCGTTGTAGCGGATCAGGAGGACACCCGCGATCATCGAGAAGAGGACGGCGGTCAGCACGATCTGGCCGATCTCCTGATCGATCACGCCGGCATCGAGCGCAATGGCGAGCAGCGCGAAGCCAAACTCGCCCCCGACCGCCAGCAGCAGGGCGGTTCGCCAGGCGACGAGCGCATCCATGCCGCTGCGGCGCACGATCACGGCGACAACGACGATCTTGCTCAACAGCAGCAGAAAGGCGCCCAGCAGCGCCCAATGCCAGATCCGGGGCAGCGTAGCCGGATCGAACAGCATGCCGATGCCCACGAAGAACAGGCCGAGCAGCACATCGCGAAACGGACGAATGCTGGATTCCACCTGGTGGCGGAACTCGGTCTCGCCAAGCATCATGCCCGCGAGAAAGGCGCCAAAGGCGAGCGACAGCCCGAGACTGCTGGTCGTCCAGGCAGCCGCCAGCACCACCAGCAATACCGTAAGGGTGAACAGCTCGGCGGAGCGCCGCTCGGCAACCATGTGGAAGAGTGGGCGCAAGGCCCAGCGCACGGCATAGAAGACCAGGCCGAACGCCAGCACGGCCTTCGCGATGGCCAAGCCAACTTCCCCGGCGAGCGCGTTCATGCCGGTGGCGGCGCCGAGAACGGGAATCAGGATCAGGAACGGCACGGCGGTGACGTCCTGGAAGACCGAAATCGCCAGTCCGAGCCGCCCGTGCCGCGAAGTGTCTTCGCCCTGTTCGGCCAGTTGCCGGCCGATGATGGTGGACGAGGACTGCGCGAATACGGCGCCGATGACGAAGGCCACCGCCGGGCTCAGGCCAGCCAGCCACAGCAACGTGGCTACGGCCGCCGTGGTCAATGCAACCTGCGCGGTACCGAGGCCCAGGATCTGATGACGCATGGCATGCAGTTGCGGCAGCGAATAGTTGAGTCCGATCGAGAACAGCAGGAAGACCACGCCAAACTCGGCCAGTACCTTGAATTCCGGGACATGCACCGTTGGGCCGGCCGTATGCGGCCCGAGGATCAGCCCGACCAGCAGGTAGCCAAGGCTGGAGGGAACATGCAGCCGCTGAAAGGTGACCATGATCGCCACGGTAACACCCAGGAGGAGAACGATCTGAATCAGATGATCCATCTGGCCCACCCGCTGGCCGCTTTTCCTGGCCGCGATGCGAGGTGTCGGTCGTACATCACCTGGCCGCCCCGTCGTACCGGATGATGGCGGTCAGCGCCTCGACCGCATGGTCGACGGCGTTGCGCATCGGATACAGGATGGTCGGCGCGCCCATCCCCTTCAAGACAGCGCCGTCGAAATCCTCGCGAGCGACAACCGCCACTTCGCCGGTGAAATGAAGCTCCCTCAGTCCGCGCAGCAGATCCCGGTTCGAGGCCATGTCCGGCAGCGTGCTGACTACCCAGCGCGTGTCCTTGAGCGGCAGGCTTTCGAGGAACTCGGCGGCAATGCCGTCACCGTAGCGCACCGGCAGACCCTGTCGTCGCAGGGCGTGCGCCACTTTGGGATCGAACTCGACGCCGAGCACCGTGAGCTCGGCTTCCTTGAGGCCAAGAGCCAAGCGGCTGCCACAACGCCCGAGGCCGACCACGATGACGTCGGCCTCCCGCAGATCGTGACGCTCCGCCGCCACGGCCAGTTTCCGGTGAGGACGCTTGCGCTCGAAGGCAACGAGCCGGGGACCCAGCTTCACGTAGAGCGGTTCGGAGTAGAGGATCATGTAGGTTGACAATGCGATGGTGATCAGCCCGACGAGCGTCGTCAGCCACAGCGTACCACTGTCGGCGTGACCGAGCGAGGTCCCCATGGCGACGAAGATGATCGAAAACTCGCTGACCTGGGCGACCGTCAGACCACAGAGAAACGCGGTACGCCTGCGATACCCCATGTACCCCGTGATGGCCATGACGATCAGCGGGTTGCCGATCAGGACGAACAACGACAGCACGACCGCCGGCCCAACCCCTCCCGAGCGCCAGGATGATGAGGAAGCCGATGACGATGGTGAAGGCCAGTTGCCCGAGACCGGTGGCCAGCGCGACCGGACCGACATGGCGAACATGTTGCAGGTCGAGCTTGAGACCGAAGACGAACAGCAGCACTGCCACGCCAACTTGGGCGAGCAGGTCGATCTGGTCATGCGCCGTGACGACACCGAGCACGGCAGGCGACGAGGCCGATGACGATGCAGGCGATCAGCACCGCCTGGCGCAGCCACAACGACATCGCCCCCGCGGCGGCAGCCATCAGCAGCGCAAGCGCAAATTCAGCCAACACTCCGTGCACCTTTCCCCAGAAACCCCATCTTCCGAACCACTCCGCCGCGGTCTGATAGGCCGGCCAGGCGTGATTCAGGGCACCCTCGCCAAGGGTGGCCCGCTCAGGTGCATGAGTGTGTTGGCAACCGAGCTGGAAAGCAAGCTCTCTGCGACGCCGCGGACGGCGGCCGATGACGCTACGGTGGCCATGAAGCCCGACCGCCAAGTCCTTGATCCGGTCTTCGAACAGCAGCAGGAAGTCGCGGATTCCGCCCGGCCGGCGGCGTTCCCCGTCCTACGCGCTGACGACCACCGTCAGCGGCTCCATCTCGCGATACAGCAGCCCCAGCGGCGGCTTGCTGGAGACGGTGATGATCCGCGTTCCCGGCGGGTAGATCAGGTGGTAGGTGAGGAACATGTGCGCCTCGTCGCAGCCGAGCAGCAGTTCGCGCAGCGCCGAATAACCGCTGGTCGCCAGCACCCAGCCCTCGTCGTAACTGCGCTGGTTGAGACGGATCGAACGTGGCCTGAACTCGACCTCCGGACGCTTCTCGGCGAGCAGCTCACGCATCAACCAGTGCCGCACCTCGGGCAGGACGATGACGCCGACGCTGTCGGCGCCCACCAGCCACTCGACGGCGCGCGCCTCGCCAAACGGATCCGGAGCGTGGTCACCGAAGGCCTGGCACCAGCGTGGGAAGAAGGCCGAGTAGCGGTGGACGAGCTTCTCCATGATGCCTCGCGCGACTAGCGCCCGCCGACCGCGCGGTCGATCAGGCTGCTGACGACGTCGGTATCGGAGACGAAACCCTCGAGTTCGTTGTTGTCGATCACCAGCACGCTCTTCACCGAATACTGGATCATCAGGCGCGCCAGATAGCGCACATCGAGGTGCTGCGACACCTGCAGCGCCGGCTTCTGGGCGATATCGTAAACGTTGAGCAGGTCGATGTCGCCGTCTTCGGCGATCACCGCCCGCGCCACGTCACGATAGGAGATCAGCCCGTAGGCATCGCCCGAGTGGCGCTTCTCGACGACCAGCGACTTGACGCCGCGCTCCTTCATCATCATCAGCGCGTCGCGGACGGTCGCCATCGGGCTGATGGTGACGACCTTCTTCTTCATGATTCCGGCAACCAGCATGGCAGGGACTCCTTCAGTCAATGATCGGGCAGGCAGGGAACAAACGGACCGGCTTCCGCCGCTCACAGACCCTCCTCGACTTCGCGCCGGAAAGCCTGCATCTGCGCCAGGCCGATGCCGACGACGCTGCCCAGCGGCAGCGAGAAAGCCAGTCCGCCGCCCGGCAGGTCCAGCTTCATCTGCATCTTGACGGCGCGCAGGATGCGCATCGCGAGCTGCTTCTCGACGACGCACAGCAGCAGCGACTCCTTGCGCTCGAGCCCGAGGCCGAGGAAGGTCTTGCGCTCGTTGTGCCGCAGCCCCTTGCCCTTGAGGATGGTGATGCCGGTGGCGCCGGCTTCCTTGAGGATATCGACCGCGCGGTTCTCGTCTTCGTCGGGAACGATCAGTACGACGGCGGAAAACTTCATCGTGTTTACTCCTTGGCAGGTTTCGCGGCACGCTGCAGCCAGCCGGCGAGCATGCCGTAAGACATGACGATGATCATCGGCAGCAGCGAGGCAAAGGCGATCAGCCCGAAGCCGTCGATCATCGGGTCGCGCCCCGGCGTGCGCTCGGCCAGCCCGACGCCGAGTGCGGTGACCAGCGGCACGGTCACCGTCGAGGTCGTCACGCCGCCGCAGTCGTAGGCGATCGGGATGATGAACTTGGGTGCGAAGCGCGTCATCAGCAGCACGAGGAGGTAGCCGGGAATCAGCCAGTAGGCAATGTTGGTGCCATCGACGATGCGCGCGCAGCCAATGACGATGCCGATACCGACGCCGATCGACACCAGGGTGCGCAACCAGAAGCCCTTCAACTGTCCGAGACTGACCTCGTCGGCCTTGATCGACAGCGCGATCAGCGCCGGTTCGGCCATCGTCGTTGCAAAACCGATCAGGAAGCCGTAGAGGTAGAGCACCCACATCGCCACCCCGTCGCGCATCAGGCCGTTGGTCATCTCGTCGCCGAGCGGGAAGAGCCCGACCTGCAGACCCTCGTCGAACATGAACAGGCCGACCGCCACCAGCACCATGCCCACCGCCAGCCCCCGCGGATCGGCCAGCGGCCGGCGCAGGATGACGAAGCTCGAGAACAGGACGACGGCGATGATCGGCAGCAGGTTACGGACCATGATCAGGAAGTCGAGCAGCATCTCGAGCGCGGCGTACTGGTGCTGGTCGTCGCTCGGCAGCAGCAGCACCGCGCTGCCCGCCGCGGCGGGGACGAAGAAGACGATGCCGTAGAGCTGGATGATGATCATCGGCGCCAGCGCGCCGAAGGCGATCAGGCCGAAACCGTCGAGCATCGGGTTGCGACCGCGGATGCTGGTCGCCAGGCCGACGCCGAGAGCGGTCAGCAGCGGCGCGGTGACGGTCGAGGCGACGACCCCGCCGGAATCGAAAGCCAGACCGACCAGTTGCGGCGGCGAGAAGGCCGTCAACACGATGACCACCAGATAGCCGGGAATCAGGTAGTTGCCGATCGAGTGACCGAGGACGATGCGCCAGACGCCGACGACGACCGCCAGGCCGACGCCGAGCGCCGCCACCATGCGCAGCGTCAGCGCGCCCATGCTGCCGCCGGACACCGCCTCGGCCTTGTAGGCGACCGCCATCAGCGCCGGCTCGGCGGCGACCGAGGCGAAGCTGACGCAGAAGGCGAAGAACATCAGCCAGAGGAAGGATCCGCGCCGCGCAAAATCGAAGGCCATCGTCTCGCCGGCGGGAAAGATCGCCGCGTCCAGCCCTTTGACGAACAGCGCCAGGCCAAGCAGGACGACGGCAAAACCACCGACCAGCGCCGCCGGGCTGTCGGGCATGCGCTGGATGAAGAAAACCTGGAAGATGAGGACGACGATCAGCGTCGGCGCGAGATCGCGGGCTGCTTCGTGCAGCAGCTCGCGGATGACGCGGATGAGCGAGCCGAGACGCATCCTAGGCCGGCACGGCCGTCAGCGAGCGGCGGCGAACCAAGCAAGCGGCGAACCGGCGACGGTGAACATCGGCTGCAGGAAACGGGTCGGGATCAGTCGTCTTCACCATGGGCCGGAATCATGCCCGAGATCGCCGGCGGCGGCAAGACTTGCAGGTCAAATCACCCTGGCATGGCCGTGCGCCGCCGGCCCGAGTGGCCGAGGGCCACTGCAGCGCGTCGGCAGCGGTAATCGTGATTGACGGCTGCGCCCAGGAAAGGCGATACTCATGTCCGCATCATCGACCGGGCCAGGGCGCCGGGGACCTGCGGCAACGAGCGCCACGCGGCGGCACGGCGCGACGTGCCGCGGGCGGCCGCGCGCCCAGGTCCGGTCGCCACGCCGCCGATCCCACGCCCCGCACCCGGACCGGTTTTTCGCCGCAGGCAAGGCCCGCATGATCGACCGCTTCGCACCCGTAATCTACATTCTCGGCATCCTGATCGTTGGCTTCGGCGGGCTGATGCTGGTACCGCTCAGCCTCTCCTGGCTGACCGCCGACGGCGCGCACAGCGCCTACGACGAAGCCGTCCTGATCACCGTCGCCGTCGGCGCCGCGCTGACGTTCTCCGTGCGCCACCACAAGCGTGACATGCGCGTGCGCGAGAGCTTCCTGCTGGTGGCGCTGATCTGGTCGCTGCTGCCGGCCTTCGGCGCGCTGCCGCTCTACCTGCACATCGACGGGCTGTCGTGGACCGACGCCTATTTCGAGGCCGTTTCGGGACTGACGGCGACCGGGGCGACGGTGCTTTCGGGACTCGACCACCTGCCGCTGTCGATCAATTTCTGGCGCACCTTCATGCACTGGGTCGGCGGTCTCGGCGTCGTCGTCCTGGCGGTGGCGATCCTGCCGCTGCTCGGCTTCGGCGGTCGCAGCATGCTCAAGGCGGAGACGCCGGGGCCGATGAAGGACAGCAAGATCACCCCGCGCCTGACCGAAACGGCCAAGGGCCTGTGGGTGGTGTATGTGATCCTGACGACGGCCTGCGGCATCAGCCTCCACCACGCCGGAATGCCTGCCTGGGATGCGATGATGCACGCCTTCTCGGTCATGGGCCTGGGCGGCTTCTCGACCAAGGACGCCAGCCTCGGCCATTTCGACAGCCTCGAGATCGAGATCGTCGTCACGTTCTTCGCCCTGCTCGCCGGCATCAACTACAGCACGCACTTTCTCGCGCTGTCGAAGCGATCGCTGCGCGTCTACCGCTTCGACGTCGAGGCGCACTACTTCCTCGGCTTCCTCGCGCTGAGCAGCCTCGCGCTGACCCTCTACCTGATGCCCGACGGAATCTACGACGATTTCCTGACGACCTTCCGCTACGTCGCCTTCCACTCGGTGTCGCTCGCCACCTCGCTCGGCTTCGCCACCACCGATTATGCGCAGTGGCCGCTGTTCGCGCAGTTGTGGATCCTCTTCCTCGGCAGTTTCGTCGCCTGCTCGGGTTCGGCCGGTGGCGGCATCAAGATGATGCGCGCGGTGATCCTCTACAAACAGGTGTTCCGCGAGCTGATGCGGGCGATGCACCCACACGGCCTGCAGAGCGTGCGCTTCGGGACGAGCATCGTTCCCGACCACGTGCTGCACTCGATCCTCGGCTTCCTCTTCATCTACGTCGTGTCGATCGTCTCGCTGACGCTGCTGATGGTCGCGACGCGGCTCGACGTGATCACCGCCTTTTCCGCCGTCGTCGCCTGCATCAACAACACCGGCCCCGGCCTCAACCTCGTCGGACCGGCGACGACCTACGCCGTGCTCAGCGACTTCCAGACGTGGATCTGTACGTGGGCCATGCTGCTCGGCCGCCTCGAGATCTTCACGCTGCTGGTGCTGCTGATGCCCGCCTTCTGGCGGCGATAGCAGCACCAGCACGGCCCCCTGCCCCCTACCAGCGAATCTGCACTTCCTGGATCACCTGCGGCGTCGCCCGCTGGATGGTGAAGCGGATTCCTTCGACCTCGATCGTCGTTCCCGGCTTGGGGATTTCGCGCGCGAACTCAAGCAGGAAACCGGAAAGCGTATCGTGGCTGCCCTCGCCGGGCAGCTTCAGGCCGAGTTTCTCGACCAGCAGCAGCGGGTTGGCGCGGGCGCTGACGACGTAGTCGTGATGTCCGAGCTTGCGATACCATTCGGCCGGTTTCTCCTGACGGTCGTACTCGTCCTCGATGTCCTCGACCACTTCCTCGATGATGTCCTCGATCGTGACGATGCCCTCGGCGCCGCCGAACTCGTCCATCACCACCGCCATCGCGTCGCCGTCCTTGCGCAACTCGACGAGCATCGACTCGGCGCTCTTGCTCGCCGGCACATAGCGGGTCGGGCCGATGAATCCCTCGATCGGCGTCGTGGCATCGACGCCGAGCAGGTCCATCGTGTTGAGCACGCCGATGACGCGGTCGATGCGGCCGTCGTACACCGGCAGGCGGACATGCGCACTGTCGACCGCCAGGCGCACCGCCTCGCCGACCGTGCACCGCCTGTCGATCGCCGTGACGTCGATCAGCGGCACCATCACCTTGTACACGGTGGTCTCGGAAAAGTTGAACATGCGCCGGATCATCGTCTTCTCGATCTGCTGGATGTCGCCCCCTTCCTGCGGCGGCATCTGCACCATGCTCTGGATCTGTTCGCGCAGGGTGAAGGGGTTGTGTTCGTCGCGTGCGCCGGCGAGGCGCGAAAGGAACTTCGACAGCGTGACGAAGACGACCAGGATCGGCGCGAACAGGATCGAGAAGAAGCGTAGGATGTAGATGACGTAGGGCGTGATCACGTCGGCGCGCTGCTGGAAGACGCTCTTCGGGACGATCTCGCCGAAGACCCAGATCAGCGGCGCGACGAGGATGACCGCCAGCCAGCTGCCGGCATCGCCGAAAAGCTGGATCATCAGCGCGGTGGCGATCGTCGAGTTGGCGACGACGGCGATGTTGGTGCCGACGAGCGTCGTCGACAGCAGCCACTCGGGCCGCTTCTCGAGCATTTCGAGCGCCATCCGCGCGCCGCGCGATCCCTTGGCCGCGTCGTGGCGCAGTTTCATGCGGTCGGCGCTGACGATGCCGAGTTCCGAGCCCGAGAAGAAGCCCTCGGCGATCAGGCAGACGACCATCAGCAGGACCGTGAGCAGGATATCAGGCATTTATGCGTCCCCCTTCTTCTCTTCGGTCGTTTCCTCGCTCGCCGCCGCCTCGCCGGCATCCGCGGCGGCTTCGGCCGGCGGCGGCAGCCGTTCGACGAGGACGCGCGTGATCCGGTTGTGCTCGAGCGCCTCGACGGTGAAGCGCAGCCCGTAGCGCTCGATCGCCGCACCGCTCGCCGGCAGTTCGCCAAAAGCCTGCAGCAACGCGCCGGCGAGGGTCTCGACTTCCTCGCTCTCGATGCGGACGCCGAACTCCTGGTTGAAGTCGTCGAGCGACATGCTGGTGTCGATCAGGCGGCGACCGTCGGCGAGGTCGCTCATCAGGTGCCGCGGCACGACCTCGCTGTCCGACGGACTGGCGATCTCGCCGAAAACGCATTCGAGCAGATCCTCCATCGTCACCAGGCCGGTGACGCCACCGTACTCGTCGACGATCAGCGCGAACGACAGCTTGCGCTGGCGGAAGGTGTGGAACAGCTCGACGGCCGGCTTCGATTCCGGGAAGAAACTCGGCTGCCGCAGCAGCTTGCGGATTCCCTGCGGATCGCGCTCCAGCCGGGCGAGATCGACGCCGAGCAGGTCGCGCGTGTAAAGGATGCCGAGGATGGTGTCGCGATGCCCCTTGAACACCGGATAGCGCGACTGCCGCGTCGCCCGGATCTGCGCCAGCAGTTCGCTCACCGGCAGGTCGGCCGAGAGGAACTGGATGTCCGAGCGCGGCCGCATGATGTCGCTCAGCGACTTGTTGCCGAAATCGAAGATCTTCTCGATGTACTGCGCTTCCTTGCTGTCGAGCGCGCCCTCGCCGACGGCGTCATGCACCAGCGTCCGGATCATGTCCTCGGTGACCAGGTTGCCCTGCGAGCGCTGCTTGCCGACGATCAGCGTGATGAAGAACTCGGCAACGTGGCGGATGACCTCGCGCAACGGCGTGATCAAGCGCGCGAACAGCGCGATCGGTCGACACTCGGCATTGGCAAAGGCGACGTTGTTGCGGATCGCCAGCACCTTTGGTGTGATCTCGCCGAAGAGCAGCAGGATCGGCACCATCACCAGCAGGTTGATCATCTCGTTCTCGGCACCGAAGAGGTGGATGATCATCGCCGCCGAGATCACCGACGCCGACACATTGACGAACTCGTTGCCGATCAGGATGGTGACGATCAGCCGCCGCGGCTCGGCGCGCAGGCGCTCGATGAGTTCGATGCGCGGACTCTTCGCCGCGCGCATCTGGTCGAGCTGGAACTGGCTGAGCGAGAACAGCGAGGTTTCAGTGCTCGAGAAGAAACCCGAGAAACCGAGCAGGACGACAAAGACGATGAGTTCGATCCATAGGGCAGGATCCATGGTTCACACCTTCCTCCAGAAAAGGGACATGGCACGACAGCCGCGGATGGCGGCGACAGGATTGCACGCGGGGCCGCGACAGCCGCGCTGCCGCGGCGGCCAAGCAGACGGCTCGTCGACGGCGAACTTCCGGCGTTGACAGTCACGACAGGCTTGCAGGGAGGCTCGGAAGTGGCGAAAGCCCGAGCAATGATCGGATCTTCCTGCCCCGAAGCGGGTTTCCGGCAGCGGGACGGAGAGGGGACGCAAGTCGCCGGCAGCCGTGCTGCCGCGAGATGGGCGAGGTAAAATGGGGAATCAGCCCGTGAACGACATGGACGCGGATTCTGCGCCAGCTTGATGCCAGAGTCAAGGGCGGCACGGCACCAGCTTTGCCCGCGCAGTCGCCGCAACCCCCCGGCGACGTCCCTGGCAAGCGGGCGCTGCGGCCTCGCCGATTCGCCGCCACCGCCGCCGCAGCCGCCCCTGCGCCCGCAGATCCGTTGCCGCTCTCATGACGAACGACTGGTCACGGCGCGCTGCCGGGTTGCGTGGATTCGTCGCCGGCTGCGCAAGCCGGTACGGCAGGTTGCCCAAGCGCACGATCTCGTGTAAATAACCGTTCTGTCATCCATCATGCTGCACGGGGCGGCCTTACCGGTCGTCCGCGTGCAAAAACCGCCGCCAGATGTTCGAAGCCTTCCTGCTGTTCATCCTGCTGCTGTTCTCGGCCTTCTTCTCCGGCTCCGAGACGGCGATCACCTCGCTCTCGCGGGCGCGGGTCGAGGCGCTGCTGGCCGAGCGCCGTTTCGGAGCACGCGCGCTGCATCGGATGAAGGGCAACCTCAATCGCACGCTGGTGATCATCCTGATCGGCAACAACCTGGTCAACACCGGCGCCGCCACCCTGGCCACCGTCGTCGCCACCGAGCATTTCGGGCACCTCGGCCCCGGTCTGGCGGTCGGCGTCATCACCCTGCTGCTTCTGATGTTCGGCGAGATCACGCCGAAGACCTTCGGCTCGCGCTACGCGATCGCCGTCGCCCTGCTCGCGGCCGGCCCGATCGAACTCCTCGGCCGCCTGCTGCTGCCGCTGGTGTGGGCGCTCGAGCGCTTCATCGACTGGATGCACGGCATGACCAGCCCGCCGAAGGATCCGACGGTGACCGAAAGCGAACTGATCGCGCTGGCCGAGCACGGCACCCAGGAAGGATCGATCGAGGCCGGCGAGCACCAGATGATCCGGCGCATCTTCGACTTCAGCACGCTGCGCGCCGGCGACATCATGGTCCACCGTCACCAGATCTTCTCGCTCGACGGGCAGCGGACGATCGGCGATGCGCTGGCCGAGATCGCCGGCCAGTCGCACTACCGGATTCCGCTCTTCGCCGGCAATCCGGAAGAAATCAGCCGCGTCGTGACGCTGCCCGAGATCCTCCGGGAAGTCGCGCGGGGCAACCTCGACAGGACGCTCGCCGAAACGGGCAGCGAACCGATCTTCGTGCCGCCGAACCAGCCGGTCGACCGGCTGCTCGACGTGCTGCGGGCGAACAAGGATCAGTTGATCGTCGTCGTCAACGAGTTCGGCGGTCTGCTCGGCATCTTCACGCTCGAGGACATCCTGGAGGAACTCGTCGGCGAGATCTACGACGACCAGGAAGCACCGCCGGGCGAGCAGGTCCTGCTGATGCAGCCCGACGGCAGCGAACTGGTGGTCGACGGGACGACCGAACTGCGCATCATGGAAGCGCATTTCGAGCAGGACTTCGCCGGCAAACCCTACGACTCGGTGAACCTCTGGATCATCCGCAGCCTGGAACGGATTCCGAACCCCGGCGAGAGCTTCCAGATCGAGGGGCTGGAGGTGAAGATCGAGCGTGCTTCGCGGCGCCGCATCCACGAGGTGCGCATCAGGCGCCCGTCGGCGACGACCACCGCCGCTGCCGGCAGGGCAGCCGGCAGCGGCGAAGACGACGACAGTCCGTCGCCCGCGTAGCGCGCCGGCGCAGCGCTCCACCACGCCGGCTGCCGGTTGGCCGTTTGCCGCCTGTTCGCGGCCGGCCGGCAGCGCGCCCCCGCTGTCGGCCGGCTGCCGCTCACTCGCGCTGCAGGATCGCCGCCGGCAGCACCGTCCGCGCCATCCGCTTGGCGAAGTAGTAGATCCGCTTCTGCTTCTCGATCAGGTCGATCTCCATCGTGTATGCCGGAATCCGGTTCGGCTCCTCGGCGACGAGGCGGCGCGCCTCGTGCAGCGCCGCCGAATCGGCGATCTGGTTGATCTCCTCCTTCATTCCGGTGACCACCTGCGCCGCCCGCTGGTTGCGCTGGGCAACCGCCTGCACGGCAGCCGTCACCGCGCGCGTGATCGCCTGCTGGAAGCCGTTGAGCACCCCCTGCGTCGCCTCGCTGATCTCGATGCGGTCCTTGATGCGGTCATAGCCGAGCACCACCAGGTTCGTTTCGACGATGTCGCCGATGTTCTCGAGGTTGCTCACCGCCTCCATCAACTGCAGCAGCTCGCGCGTCTGCTCATCGTTGAGCGGCTGCTTGCTGATGCGGCCAAGGTAATCGATGATCCCGGCGTGCAGGATGTCGACGGTGTCGTCCATCTGCCGGATCTCCTCGAGCGCCTCGCGGTCGCCCTTGATGATCGCCGGCATGATCCGTTGCAGCATGGTATTGACCGTCTCGCCCATGTGCATCACCTCCATCCGCACCTGGTCGAGTGCCAGCGACGGCGTTCCCAACAGTTCCTCCTGCAGGAACCTGGTGCGCACGATCAGCGCCTCCTCCTCGAGCGCCTTGTCGGGCACCAGCCATTCGACCAGGCGCGCGATCTGCGTCGTGAACCAGATGAAGATCATGCCGTTGGCGACGTTGAAGAAGGTGTGCGCGTTGGCGATCTGGCGCGGCGTCTCGGCCGCCAGCCGGGCGGAACCGGAGAGATCCGGATACGACGGCGAGATGGCGGTGACTAGGTTGGCGATGAAGCCGATGAAGGGCAGCCAGATCGCCACGCCAGTACACGCAAGCATGATGTGGACTACAGAGGCGCGAACTGCCTCACGTGGCTTGCCGATCGCCGCCAGCAGGGCCGTCGCGCAGGTGCCGATGTTCGCGCCCATGGCCAGCGCGATCCCCGCATGCAGGCTGATGAAACCCTGCGCAGCCATGACGATGACGATGCCGGTGGTCGCTGACGACGACTGGATGATCGCGGTGAAGGCCGCGGAAATCAGTACGGCCAGAACGGGGTTGTCCATCGTCGTCATCAGATCCAGGAAGGGCTGGAAGCTGCGCAGCGGGTGCATCGCCTCGCCCATCACGTGCATGCCGAAGAAGACCATGCCAAGGCCCATGAGCATTACGCCGTAGTGCTTGACCTTGTCGTCCTTGGCGATGAACAGCATCGCGAAGCCGACGGCGATCATTCCCAGAGCCGCCTTGGTGATCTTGAAGGCGACGATCTGCCCGGTGATCGTCGTGCCGATCTTGGCGCCGATAATCACCCCGATCGACTGCGACAGCGACATCAGGCCGGCGGAAATGAAGCCGACGACGAGCACGGTGGTGACCGACGACGACTGGATGACCGCGGTGACCAGCGCGCCGGTGCCGGCCCCGGCGAAGCGGTTGACCGTCAGCGTTGCGAGGAGCTTTTTCATCCGCTCGCCGGCAACCGCCTTCAGTCCATCCTCCATCTGCATCATGCCGAAGAGGAAGATCGCCAGGCCGCCGAGCAGTTCGACGCTCATCATCAGCCAATCGGGGCTACTGCCGGAGGCTTCCGCCGCCAGCGCCGAGCGCGCGAGCAGCGCCGACAGCAGCGCGAAAACACAGACCGCGAGCGGCAAGACGACCGGCTGCCGGCGGTGGAACTGTTCGAGATTCATTCTTGTGTCTCCTCCTGTGGTTGCAAATCAATCCTTGCCCAGATCCTTGACGATGGTGACCGGCAGCTGCGCCAGGCTGACGACCTGCTCGGCCACCGAACCGAGCAGCAGGTGACGCAGCCCGGTCATTCCCTTGCTGCCGAGGACGAGCAGGCCCGCCTTCTGCTTCTGCGCGACCTGAAGGATGCGCGTCACCGGAATGCCCTTGACCAGCAGCAATTCGGGTTTCTGCAGCGCCTGCCGCTGCGGGTGCTTCTTCTTCGCTTCGGCGAGGAAGGCGTCGAGCATCTCGCCGGCGATGTCCTCCATGCGCGTCAGCGTCTTCTTGCGCGCCATGCGCGCGTAGTAACCCGGCATGTTCAGCGGATCGTGGACGACGTGCAGCACCACCAGGCGCACACCGAGACCGTCGGCGAGGTCGCTGGCGAGCAGCAGGGCTGCCTCCGAATGCGCCGAGAAATCGACCGCGACGAGAATCGGCCCGCGCCCGTGGCCTGAAGCCCGGGATTCACCTTGCTTGTTTTCAGCCATCTGCAGGTACTCCTCCGAAAGGATTTGTTCGACCACGCGCCCGCGGCCACTTGCCCAGGCTGGCAGTCGCCACGGCGAAAGCGCCCCGACAACCGCACCGGCGCCCTGCCACACCCGGGATCGGGTGCGCAAATTGCCGATTCCTGGCGGAAGCCGCAGGCTCAGCCGACAAAGATACAATAAATTCCGCGCGCATCAAGGTTTTCCTGGCCAGCGGGCAGCAGCGGAAATGCCGCGGAAAAACAGCAGAAAGCGGCCGAAAGTGCTTGTTTCGGCGCGGCAATGCGCCTATCCTTCACGGCTGCGTGCGGTGCCCGCGGGCGAGCGGCGAGATGCCCGCAGCAACGTCGGACACGATCCGCAGCGAGCAGCGAGGTCCGCAAACATCAACGCGATTTCCTGAAGGGGGGAGGTGGATGGAAGGATTGAGCATGTCCGGCGTCCTGGGCAGCCTGGCTTCGGTGGACTGGGAACTGGTGATCCGCATTCTGGTGCAGTGCTGCCTGTTCTCGATGTCGGCCTTCTTCTCGGGATCGGAAACCGCCCTCTTCTCGCTCAGCCGGATCGATCTGCAGAAACTGCGGAATTCGCGCAATCCTCATTCCGAAAGCATCCACGCGATGCTCGACGAGCCGCGCCGCCTGATTGTCTCGCTGCTCTGCGGCAACGAACTGGTGAACATCGCCGCGGCGGCGAACATGACGATGATCCTGATCAGCGCCTTCGGAGAAGCGGACGCCGGCTGGATCAACGTCGTCGTCATGGTGCCGCTGCTGCTGCTCTTCGGCGAAGTGACGCCGAAGACGATCGCGGTGAACTTCCCGGTGAAGTTCGCCACGCTGCTCTCGGCGCGTTTCCTGCCGAAGTGGATTCTCATCGTCACGCCGTTGCGCAACGTCGTGCGGCTTGTTGCCGACCGCGTCACCACCTTCGTCGTCGGCGAACACGTCAGCCGCGAGAACATCCTGAAAGCCGACGAACTGCGGACGCTGATGGCCGACAGCGAGGAAACCGGCGTCATCGAGGCATCGGAACGGGTGCTGATCGACAAGGTGCTCGAGGCGGCGGAAACCGACGTCGCGCGCATCATGACGCCCGGGCCGCGCATCCGCTTCCTCGACGGCGACCTGCCGGTCGACGAGTTGATCGAGCGCTTCCGCAGCTACCGCCACCCGCGCGTTCCGGTCTACCGCGGCCATTGGGACAACGTCATCGGCTTCCTGCAGGCCGAGGATCTGCTGCGCCGCGTGCGCAGCGGCGGCTCAGCGCGGATCGAGCTGCGCGACATCCTGCGGCCGGCGCATTTCGTTCCGCCGACGAAGAAGGTCGACGAAATGCTCGAGTACTTCCAGCGCTTCAACACGCGTGCCGCGGTGGTCATCGGCGAGTACGGCGAGGTGCTCGGCATCGTCACCATGAAGGACGTGCTCAGTTTCATCTTCGGCGAGATCTCGGGCAAGCTGCGCGGCCAGGAGCACTTCCAGGAAGAAGACAACGACAGCTACACGGTCCCCGGCTACATGCGCCTGGCCGACCTGCGCACGCTGACCAACTTCGACATCGACGACCCGCTGATGAACACCATCGGCGGTGTCACGCTGGTCCTCTTCGGGCGCCTGCCGCGGGTCGGCGAGAAGGTGTTCTACGCCGACTACGAGATCACGGTGCGCGAGGTGGTCGGCATGCGGATCACCAAGGTGCGCGTGACGCGCGGCCGCACACCCGACGAGCCGGAGGAGACGCCGGAGGAACCGGAGGAAATCGAAAGCATCGCCGCGCCGCTGCCCGACGTTTCGGTCGAGGATCAGCAACAGCAGGCGCAGGAGGAATACGAGGAGGCGGATCTGCTGCACGAGACGCCGCCCGAGGAAGCGGAGCCGGAGGAAGAACAGCCGCCGGCCGGAGCGACCACCGGCGAGGGCGCCGGCGAGGGCGCGGGCAACGCGGCGCCGGACGACGCGCCGCGGACCACGGCTTAGGAAGGGAGAAGACGATGGACCTGATTCTGCAACTGCTCGTGATCCTGGTCTTCCTGGTTCTCAAGGGTTTCTTCTCGGGCTCCGAGCTGGCGATGGTCAATTCGGACAAGATCCACCTGCGCCACGAGGCGCGGATGGGGAACGCCGGTGCGAAACTGGTGCTCAACCTCTTCCGCACGCCCGACGTCATGCTCGGGACGACGCTGGTCGGCACCAACATCGCGACGGTGACGATCACCACCCTCGGCACGCTGATCTTCGTCCGGCTCTTCGGCGACGCCGGCGACCTGATCTCGGTGCTCGTGTTCACGCCCTTCCTGCTGATCTTCGGCGAGATCGTGCCGAAGAGCATCTTCCAGCAGAAGGCCGACACGATCGTCACCCGCATCATCTACGGCCTGCGCTTCTTCTCCTACGTTTTCTACCCGGTGATCGTCGTCTTCAGCCGTGTCGCCCGCTTTGCCGCCCGCCTCTTCGGTGGCGCCAGTTCGGCGTCGAGCGGCTTCATCAGCAAGGACGAACTGCGTGTCCTGATCGACCTCTCGGAGACCGCATCGGACAGCGCCGCGACCAGCAAGCAGCGGATTCGGCGCATCTTCCGCTTCGCCGACACGACCGTCGGCGAGGTGATGACGCCGCTGGCCGAGGTCATCGGCTTCAACGAGACACGCGAAATGGCGGAAGCGGTGCGCCGCGTCTGGTCTTCCGGCTTCAACCGCCTGCCGGTGTTCCGCGGCAACATCACCAACGTCACCGGCGTCATGACGCTGAGCACCTGGGATCTGCTGCTGCCCGACATCGAGCAGCGACCCGTCGGCGATTTCGTCAAGCCGGCGCTCTATCTCTCGCCGCGGCAGAGCCTGGACCAGGTCCTGCCGCTGCTGCGCTCGCGCAGTGACCACATGGCGGTCGTCGTCGATGAGTTCGGTTCGGCGATCGGCATCCTGACGATGGAAGACATCTTCGAGGAGGTCGTCGGCCCGGTCGATTCCGGCTTCGACTTCGACGGCATGAAGAGTCGCCGCATCAGCATCGAGGCGATCAGCGACGATGCCCACCTGATCAGCGGTCGCGCGCCGATCTCCGAACTCAACGATTCGCTCAAGCTCGGCCTGCCGGTCGGCGACGCGCATACCATCGCCGGCTTCCTGATCAACCGCCTGCGGCGCATCCCGCAGGTCGGCGATACGGTGGTTGAACAGACCTACCGCTATACGGTGATCGAAGCCGACGCGCGCACGGCAACCAAGGTGCGCGCGGAGCGCATCTGAAGCCCACGGCGGCGGGCGGCGGGCAAGCACCGCCACTCGCCGCGCACCGACTCTCAGCAGGCTTCGTCCGCCGGCGTGCGGACGCTGAACCGGCGCTGCGAGAAGTGTCTGCCGAAGCGCTGCGGCGCCAGCATCCCGGCCTGGCGCAACTGGCTGACCATGCGCGACACGGTCTCCAGCGTCAGCGCCGTGATCTCCGCCATGTCCTGCCGTGAAGGCAGGACGACCTGCAACTCTCGCGGGCCGGCTTCGGCGTCTTCCGGCGCCTGCGCGAGCATCAGCACGAGACGACGCACGCGCTCGGCAGCCTGACCGCAACGCAGGGCGATGACCTCCGCCGCCCGCCGCTCGGCCTTCGCCAGCGTGCGCAGCAGTGAGTCGCCCACCGCCGCGGAACGTGTTTCCGGCCAGGGAACGAGGACGCAGTCGGCGAGGGCGGTGGCGCTGAAGCTGTAGCGATCGAACAGCAGCGATTCGGCGCCGATGATGTCACCCTGGACGGCGAGACCGGCAAAACTCTGCTCGCCGGTGGGTTCCTCGCGGTCGAGACGAACCGATCCGCTCAGCACCCGCCAGGCGCCACCCCGGCCGCCACCCGAATGGATGCGCTCGCCGCGCGCGAAGCAGGCCCGGCAGTGGCCAGTGCCGGCCGTCCGTGGCCGCACGCGGCGCGCATCATCGCCCGTCCGTGGCAGCGGCTGTTCCGGCTTCACGGCTGGCTCACCGGCCAGGAAGTGGGTCGGAGGCGGTGGGCGAAGACTCGCCCGATGTCGGCCATGGCCATGACGCTGGACAGCGCTACGGACTTGCTGCTCAACCGCACGACGTGCTCTCCCCCTGATGGACGACAGGCGGCATTCTAGGCAGCGTCGCCCGCCACAGGAATGTGGCAAATCGACGCACGCCAGCCCCCCTGCCGCTGCCGATCGACGGCCGCAGTGTCCCCGCTGTCAGGCCGCGGGGATGACGGTGGCGGACGGCGCCGGCGGGTCGTCCGACACGCCCGGCAGGAGCCTTTGCGCGATTTCCCGCGCCCACGGGTTGATCTCGCCGTAGGTCTTGACGATGCGGCCCTCCGAGGCGCGAAACAGCAGCCGCGCCCGCGCATTGTCGATCGAGTTGTCGTAAAGGTAGGTCCGGTCGGCCAGCCAGGCAACGAAATAGCAGTAGGCCAGCGATCGGGTGTAGCGGGCGATGATCTTCGGAATCGGCACGTCGTGCCCGCCCTCCATGACGCGCATCGCGACCCGCTTGGCGTTGATCGACGGGTCGTCGGTGCCGACGAAGAAAAGGCGGATGAAGAAACCGGCATCGCGCGCACGGCGGATGTAGTCCAGCTTGTCGGCTGCCGAGAGGACCGTTTCGAAAGCCAGGCTGACGCCCCGCTCGAGGCACTGCTCGCGAATCTCGGTCGCCCGCTGCGCCGCCTGGATGACCGCTGTCGGCGAGTTCCAGTCACCGAACTCGTCGCGCGCAATGAAATCCGGGTTGACGTAGACGCAGCCGCCCATCCACTCGTGCATCAGGAGTTGCTGCGTGATCGAGGTCTTGCCCGAACCGTTGGGCCCGGCGACGATGATCAACCGGGGTCTCGCCCCGGGGGTCATGCCTCGCGGCGGAAAGGGAGATTGATCGCCGAGATCTCGGCCTGCAGACGCAGCATCAGTTGCGCCCGCGCGGCGTCGGCGTGCCGGCGCGCCGCCGCGGCAACCGCTTCCATCAGGTCGTCGAGCTGCTCGTCGGAGGGTTCGTGGATGATGTCATTCAGATCGAATGGTTGCAGTTGCATCGCTTTCTCCAGACTCGCTCAACCGTGACGGACCGTCGCCCCGCTTTCTGCCGGGCACAGGCGATTCTACCGCAGAAAGGGCGTCTTCATGGCGTTTCCGCCGGCCCGGCAGCACCATCACCTCTACCGTCACCGACGACACACGGCCTGGCTGGCTGCCCCGCCGCAGTCGCACCGGCATCGTCGTCTTCGCCCTCCCCGGCCGCGAGGCGGATTGCCGCGTCGCGCGGGCGCTTTTTCGCGCACAATAGCCGCCAATGAGTCGCGGCCTCGTCGTGTCGGCCTGGGTCTGCGCTGATTCCACGGTGGCCGCCGGTGCAGACCGTTTCGGTGCTGCTGGCAGCGAACGGTAGCGATGTCAGAACGTCTGGCCACTCGTCCAGTAGACGATAGGCGCCAGCGCCACGCGAGGGGGTTTCCCGCGGACAGCGAAGGGATATCCATGAACAGCAACAGCGAGTTCATCGAAATCGATTTGCACGCCGATGAGAAGAAGCTCATCCTGGATCTCGCCGGTTTATGGGTGACCGATGCAACGACACAGGCGGACCTCAGGAACCGCCGCAAGAAATGGATCAGATTCAGGCGCGATGTCTTTTCGGAGGTCATTGGTGAGTTGTCCTATCACTGCAACCGGTGCAGCAATGCCTATCACTTGGCACGGCTGGACGCGCTGATCGACCATCTTGAACACGTACTTGACGGCCACGGCCATGGCTTTGTGCGACATCCCGGATGATGACAGCACTGACCGCGTTCCTCTCCCCCGACCCCTCTTCCACGAGCAGGCGAGGGGAGATTCGCAAGCGCAAGGATGGAAAACTGACGGCGAAACGAATCGTCGACTTCCGCGACTGCCCGCCACACCCGCCACCTCGCAGCAAGATCTCCGGCTGCTGAAATGGCGCGTATGATTCAGCGTCAGAGTGACTGCTGCGCCAAGGAGGAAGGCAACCGATGAAGGCAGCCTGGACGGCCGTCGAAGCCGTACCGCGAGTCGACGCGCCACGGCAGGCGCTGCCGCCCTGGGCGCGCGCGCAGCGGGCATCGTGCCGCCACCAGCCGGGGGTTGCGACATGACCACCTGGTGGGGCACGGAGAGCCTCGACGGCAACGCGGCGGACCTTGCTTCGGCCCTTGGGCCGATCGATGTGCACCTGTTCGGGGAAGGGCGGCACTACCGGACCTACGAGCAGCTCGGCGCCCACATCGTGCGCCGCGGCGACGAGCACGGTGTCCGCTTCGCGGTGTGGGCGCCGAACGCGCGCGGGGTCAGCGTCGTCGGCGACTTCAACCAGTGGGATGGGCGCCGCCATCCGATGCGTGCACGCGGCAAGTCGGGTATCTGGGAGCTGTTCATCGCCGGACAGGGCCAGGGGACCGTCTACAAGTACGAGATCCGCACGGCAACCGGTGCCCTGACGCAGAAGACCGATCCGCAGGGCTTTTACGCCGAGAAACGTCCGCAGACCGCCTCGATCGTCTGGGACACCGGCTTCGGCGCCCGCGGGCTGTGGGGCGACGGCGAATGGATGGCCGGTCGCGGCCGGAGCAATCCGCTGCAGCGGCCGATGGCGATCCACGAGGTGCATCTCGGATCGTGGGCGCGCGTTCCCGGCAGCAACGGCTACCTGAGCTATCGCGATCTCGCTGGCCCGCTCGTTGCGTACCTGCAGCGGCAAGGCTACACCCACATCGAACTGATGCCGATCACCGAACATCACCTGGACGCCTCATGGGGCTACCAGGTCAGCGGCATGTTCGCGCCCACCAGCCGCTTCGGGACTCCCGACGATTTCCAGTACTTCGTGGACCACATGCATCGCAACGGCATCGGCGTCATCGTCGACTGGGTGCCGGCACACTTTCCCAAGAACGACTGCGGCCTGATCAGGTTCGATGGCACCGCCCTGTACGAGTACGCTGACGACCGGATCGGCGAGCACCGGACGTGGGGCACCAAGGTCTTCAACTACAGGCGCAAACAGGTGGTGCAGTTTCTGATCAACAGCGCGCTCTTCTGGCTCGACCGCTACCACATCGACGGCCTGCGGGTCGATGCGGTCTCGGCCATGCTCTATCGCGATTACGAGCGCCAGGACTGGCTACCCAACGAGCACGGCGGCCGCGAGAACCTGGAGGCGATCGACTTCCTTCGCCGCCTGAACGAAAAGGTGTACGAGCTGCACCCCGGCGTCGTCACCATCGCCGAGGAATCCACGGCCTTCCCGATGGTCAGCCGCCCAACCTACCTCGGCGGACTCGGCTTCACTTTCAAGTGGAACATGGGCTGGATGCACGATACGCTCGACTACATCGCCCAGGATCCCGTCCACCGCAAGTATCACCACCAGAAGCTGACCTTCGGCCTGATGTACGCGTTCAACGAGAACTTCATCCTGCCGATCTCGCACGATGAAGTCGTCCACCTGAAGAAGGCGATGCTCGCCAAGATGCCCGGCGACCCATGGCAGAAGTTCGCCAACCTGCGCCTGTACTACGGCTTCATGTGGACGCACCCGGGCAAGAAACTGCTCTTCATGGGTCAGGACTTCGGACAATGGCGCGAATGGAGCGAGGATCGCAGCCTCGACTGGCACCTGACGGAAGCCGGCGGCGCGCAGCACGACCGCGAGCCGCATCTGCGACTGCAGGACTGGGTTGCCGACCTCAACCGGCTCTACACCAGCGAACCGGCCCTGCACGAACTGGATTGCGAGCGCCAGGGCTTCGAGTGGATCGATGCCCAGGACTGGGAACACAGCGTCCTCTCGTACATCCGGCGTGCCAGGAATCGCGATGACTGTCTGCTCGTCGTCGCCAACTTCACGCCACTCGTGCGCCAGTGCTATCGCCTCGGCGTGCCGGCTCTGACGACCTACCGCGAAGTGTTGAACAGCGACGCTGCGAGGTACCACGGCAGCGACCTGCACAACCCGGGCCCGCTGCCAGCCAGCGACCTGCGCTGGCAATCGCAGCCGTATTCGATCGAGATCACGCTGCCGCCCCTGGCCGTGCTGATCCTCAGACCGGATCGTCGACCGTGAGCAACCTGCGACCCAGCTCGCCACATCGCCGCCGCGGGACCCGTCCCGACGCGGGATGGCTCGCCGCCGGGTTTCCTGATTGCCTGGCTGATCCCGGGATCTGACCGGAGACGCCGCCGGTGCCGCCCGATCCGACCGCGACCGCGACCGCGACCGCGCGCGAAATCGTCGCCGGGCTTTGTGCCGCGCAGGCCAGCATTGCGCCGAAATACTTCTACGATACCGCGGGTTCGGCGCTCTTCGAGCAGATCACGCAGCTTCCCGAGTACTACCTCACCCGCACCGAGCGCGCCATCATGGCGACCCACGCCGACGCCCTCGCGCTGCGGATTGGTCCCGGTGCGACAGTGATCGAGGCCGGTGCCGGCAACTGCGAGAAGGCGCGCACCCTGTGTGCGACGATCCGCCCGCGCTGCTTCGTCGGCGTCGACATTGCGGCCGCTTTCCTGCAGCAGGCCGTCGCCGGTCTGCGCCGCGAATTTCCATCGCTCGACGTCCGCTCGGTCGTCGCCGACCTGCTGGACGAGATCGTTCTGCCGGCCGACCTGCCATCCGGGCGACGGCTCGTGTTCTATCCTGGATCATCGATCGGGAATTTCGCTCCGGAAGCGGCGCTCGGCCTGCTGCAGCGCCTGCGCCGTCTCACGGATGCCGACGGCGCGCTGCTGATCGGCGTCGACCTGGTCAAGAGCAAGGCCATCCTCGAAGCAGCCTATGATGACGCCGCCGGCGTGACGGCCGCTTTCAACCTGAACGTGCTGCGGCACATCAACCGCTTGCTGACTGCCGACTTCGATCTCGCGCACTGGCGCCACCGTTCCTTCTTCAACGAAGAGCAGTCGCGCATCGAGATGCATCTCGAAGCCCGCTGTGCGACACAGGTATCGTGGCCAACCGGCTGCCGCAACTTTCGCCGCGCCGAGCGCATCCACACCGAGAACAGCTACAAGTACCGCGTCGCCGATTTCGCCGGGCTGCTCAGGCGCGCCGGCTTCGGCCGGCACGTTTGCTGGACCGACGCGCAGCAATGGTTCGCCGTCTTTCTCGCCGAGCCCTGAAGCCAATCCCCGGAGAACTGCCCGATGACGCCTGACGAAATCTCCGCCCATTTCCGGCTGGTGCGAAACGGCAGCGTCGAGCTGAGTGCTCCGCTGTCGGCCGAGGACTGTTGCGTGCAGTCGATGCCCGACGCCAGCCCGGTGAAATGGCACCTCGCCCACACCACCTGGTTCTTCGAGACCTTCATCCTGGAACGTTGGGAGAGCGGCTTCCGGCCGTTTCACGAAGCCTTTCGCGTCCTCTACAACTCCTACTACAACGCCGTCGGCGACAGGCATCCGCGACCGCAGCGCGGCCTCCTGACCCGGCCGACGCTGGCTACCGTCCTTGCCTACCGCGCCGATGTCGATCGCCGCATGGCGACGCTGCTGCTCGCCGGCGCCGGCGGCGCCGAGCTGCTGGCACTCCTTGCCCTGGGACTGCAGCATGAGCAGCAGCACCAGGAACTGATCCTCACCGACCTCAAGCACCTCTTCTCGCTCAATCCGCTGGCGCCCGCCTACGGACCGCCGCCACCTGCGGCCGCGACGGCAGCCACGCTCGACTGGCACGCCTTTGCCGGTGGCGTCGTCGCCATCGGCCATGCCGGCGGCGGCTTCGCTTTCGACAACGAGACGCCGCGGCACCGCGTCTTCCTCGAGCCTTACGAGCTGGCATCGCGGCTGGTCAGCAACGGCGAGTTCCTGCAGTTCATCGAAGCGGGTGGCTATGCGGACCCGACGCACTGGCTTGCCGAGGGCTGGGACTGGCGGCTGGCGAACGATCGCCGGCAGCCCCTCTACTGGCGGCGCGGACAGGAGTGGCAGGAATTCACCCTCGGCGGCCTGGTTCCCCTCGACCAGCAGCGGCCGCTGCTCCATGTCTCGTACTACGAGGCCGATGCCTATGCCCGTTGGGCCGGGGCGCGGCTGCCAACGGAAGCGGAATGGGAGAACGCCGCCGCCGACCTCCCCGTCGCCGGCCATTTCGCTGGTCGCCGGCAGTACCACCCGTCGGCCGCAACGGCCGGCGGTCTGCAGCAGTTGTTTGGCGACGCCTGGGAGTGGACCTGCTCGAGCTACGCACCCTATCCCGGCTTCCGGCCGGGTGCCGGCGCCGTCGGTGAGTACAACGGCAAGTTCATGGTCAATCAGTATGTGCTCAGGGGTGGATCCTGTGTCACGCCCGAAGGCCATCTGCGCGCAACCTACCGCAATTTCTTCCCGGCCGCGACATGCTGGCAGTTCTCGGCCATCCGGCTGGCGCGCGACGCTGGCGCGGTCGAACCCGGCGCGTGACTCGCTGGCGACCCCTCCTGCGCCGGTACCGGCATGACCCGCTCAGACAACCCGTCGCAGCAGCGCTGCCAGGGCTGCCGGATCGGTCAGCGGCAGATCGCAGCGGCCATGATGGCAGACGTACGCCGTCGCACGACCCGCCTGGGCATGCTTGCCGCGAACGAAGGGGATACTGTCGGCGAGCGAATCGATCGCCGACTCGGCGCAACCGGCAAGCGCATGCGCCGGAATGAACGTCCGCCGCAGGACGTCGAGCAGCGGAGCCGCCGTCGCGGCCTCCCCATCCGGCCAGACGACCACGATCTCGAGCGGCGTCGCGGCGTGGAACTCGACGGCGAGCAGCGCCTCGCCCATGATGGACGGCCGCTCCGTGAGCACCGCCGCATGGGTCCGCAGGGCACGTTCGGCGAGCTGCCGCCAGTGATCGGCGCCGGTGAAGACGGCCAGTCGCAGCACATTCATCAGGGCAACCGATGTACCTGATGGCTCGGCGCCATCGTAGGCAGGTTTCTCGCGCGCGATCAGGGTCTCGTGCTCGTCGCTGGTCATGAACCAGCCACCGGCCGGATCGGCGAACAGGACCTCGGTGGCGTCGGCAAGCAACAGCGCCTGACGCAGGTAGCGCGGGTCGAAGCCCGCCTCGTACAGGTCGATGAGGCCGGCGACGAGAAAGGCATGGTCGTCGAGAAAGGCATCCTGTCGCGCCTGCCCGTCCTTGTAGCAGCGCTGCAGTCGCCCACCAGGGCCGCGCAGCCGGGTCAGCGCGAAATCCGCCGCCCGTGCGGCAGCAAGCACGTAGGGCTCGTGGTCGAGAACCCGTCCCGCCAGCGCCAGCGCCGAGATCATCAGGCCGTTCCACGAAGCCAGGATCTTCTCGTCACGCAGCGGCTGAACGCGCCTGGCGCGTACCTCGCGCAGCCGCGCACGGGCGCCGGCCAGCGCTGCCCAGCCCTGCTCGTCGGGCTGCGGAACGTGCAGGATGTTGCTCCCCTCCCAGTTGCCGCCACGACGGACACCGTAATGCGCGAGGAACCGCCCGGTCGTCGCCTCGCCCAGGGAAGCGAGTTCGTGCCGGATCTCGCTCTCGCTCCAGACGAAAAAACGCCCCTCGACGCCTTCCGAATCGGCGTCGGTTGCGCTGTGGAAGCCGCCGCCGGCATCGCTCATCTCGCGCAGCACGTAGTCGCAGGTTTCCCGCACGACGCGGGCGAAATCCGCGCGACCCGTAAGCTGGAAGGCCTCGGCGTAGGCGACGACGAGCAGGGCATTGTCGTACAGCATCTTCTCGAAGTGCGGCAGCAGCCACTCGCCATCGGTCGAATAGCGGTGAAAGCCACCGGCGAGCTGATCGTAGAGTCCACCCGCCGCCATCCTCTCCAGGGTGAGCACGGCCATGCGCAGCGATGCGGCGTCGCCGCTGCGCCGGTGGTGCCGCAGGAGGAGCCGCAACGGGAGGTGGGAAGGAAACTTCGGCAGCCGGCGCAGACCACCGTGTACCTCGTCGAAGAGCGGGCGGAAATGCTCAACCGTCGCGTCGACCCGATCGCGGCCCGGCAACGGCTGCTCCCCGGCCACTGCCGGCGAGACGGGACTGCCGTGCAGGTCGAGACGAATCGCCTGCACCATGGCGGTGCACGCCTGGCGCACGCGCTCGGGGTCGCGCTGGAAGATGTCGGACAAGGCCTGCAGGAGTGACAGGAACCCGAGCCGCGCGCCGCGCTCGCCATTGCGCGGCGGGAAGTAGGTGCCACCGTAGAAGGGCTCGCGCGCGGCGCTCAGCCAGACGCTCATCGGCCAACCGCCGGCACCGGTGAGTTGCTGCACGGCGCTCATGTACACCGCGTCGATGTCCGGCCGCTCTTCGCGATCGACCTTGACCGCGACATAATGGCTGTTCAGGAAGCCCGCGATTTCTTCGTCCTCGAAGGACCCGCTCTCCATGACGTGGCACCAGTGACAGGTCGAATAGCCGATCGACAGGAATACCGGGCGACCGAGCCGCGCCGCTTCGGCAAAGGCCTCGTCGCCCCAGGGAAACCAGTTCACCGGATTGTGCGCATGCTGCAGCAGGTAGGGGCTGCTCTCCAGCAGCAGCCGGTTGCTGAAGCGCGGCCGGCCCTGCTCGTCGCGGTGATGCGTGCGCGGCGCACGATCCGGGTCGAGGCCGGCCAGGGCGTGCGCCAGCCTCTGCTGCAGAGGCAGCGCAAAGGGTTCGCTTCCGGGCAGCATGGATTGCACTCGACTCTCCAGATCAGGGGACAGACCACTCCGCACGGCCGCATGTCCGGAGACGAAGGAGCGGTGTCGAAAGCCACCGGAGTGGCCCGCGGCGGGCACGAACCCCAGGCGGGCCCAGCAGCCACCGCCCGCCCCGGCGAACGGTGGGTCGTGTCACACCACGCATTGTGCTGCCGCCGAGCCCATTGCAGCAAGTGTGGCTGACGCCAGCGCGACGGGCAGTCGCCCGCTGGCCGCTGATCGCCATCGACGAACTCGGCTACCTCAACCTGAAACCCGAGCAGGTCATCGCGTTCTTCCGCCTGATCAACCAGATCTCTTCACGGACCCCACGCCACCCGCGCATCGACCGCTCACTGCCGCCAGCCGCCCGCGATCTGACCGCCCCAGCGGCGGAAGCGGGGGTTTCCGGCAAACGGCTCCGATTCGGCAGGGTCATGCGTCAGTGCTGCTTGATCGTAGTGCGAATCCGCTTGCGGCGCAGTAGAATATCCGGTGGGGAGTTTTCCGTAACATCAGGGGGATAGCAAAATGAAAACGACAATTGCGCGGCTTCTTGCCATCGTCGCGTTGCTGGTCGTTTCCTTGGCCGCTGAGGCACGTCAACCCGTCCCGATCATCGACTACCCCAGCAACACGGTGTCGACCCGTAGCGGCAAAGCGCTGACGGTCGAGCAGGTCAGGGAGGCGATCACCGCTGCAGCACGGTCGCACAGCTGGCAGACATCCCGTTCGCCGAGCGGCGATGGCCTGCAGGCCGTGCTCAATGTGCGCGGCAAGCACACCGTTGTCGTCAACATCAGCTTTTCGGCACAGGCGTATTCGATCACCTATCATGACAGCACGAACATGAAGTATTCGAATGATCCGGACACGAAAGCACGCGTCATCCACCCCTTCTACAACCGCTGGGTTTCGGAGCTGCGCGAAGCGATCCGGATGGAGCTGGACAGGCTGTAGGTTCTCGGCCACATTGAGTCAGTAGTACGCACATGGCAGCCTTAGCCTCTTGGGACGTACCCGTCGCACGCTGGGTCCAATGGCCGGGGAACGGCGCGCCCGAACTCGGCTTCATAGAGCCGCTGCTGC
Source organism: Candidatus Accumulibacter conexus (assembly GCA_017592775.1). Classification (GTDB taxonomy): domain Bacteria; phylum Pseudomonadota; class Gammaproteobacteria; order Burkholderiales; family Rhodocyclaceae; genus Accumulibacter; species Accumulibacter conexus. The sequence goes on from JAGFNJ010000022.1 coordinate 32,228, forward strand.
GCCGGCGGCTGTCGCCGCTGGCACGCGGCGCTCTGCACGTGGCCAATGCCTGCGCGCAAGGCTGCCCATCGGCACGCTTCGTCTTCGCCTCTCGCCACGGCGAACTGCAGCGAACCGTCGAGTTGCTGCGCAACTTGGCGCAGGACGAGGAACTGTCGCCAACCTTGTTCAGCCTTTCGGTACTGAATGCGGCAGCCGGCATCTTCTCCATCGCCCGCCGCGACCAAGCGCCGGCAACGGCCATTGCTGCCGGCGCCGAGAGCTTCGGCTACGGCCTCCTGGAAGCGCACTTGCGTGCCCGGCAAGACCCCACGCAACCGCTTGTCTACGTGTATGCCGATGCCCCCGCGCCCGACCCGCTCGGCCGGCAGCCTGGTGATCCGGAAGCGGTCTTTGCCCTCGGCCTGCTGATCCACGGCAACGGCACCATCCGCCTGCATACCGGAATCGGCCCGGGCGACGCGGCCGCAACACCTTCGACTCCGCAGGCCCACGCCTGCCTGCAGGCGCTGGAACGAGGCTCAGCTGACTGGGCAGGCGGTCGGCGCCACTGGCACTGGATTCGGCAATGAAGGGGATCGGACGCCTCTGGCGCAGCGTCGTCATCACACTCTGCTTCGTCGTCTTCAGTGTCGGCGGCATGCTGATCTCCGCCGTGCTGATGGCGCTGTTGATGCTCCTGCCCGGCCCGGCGGCTGCGAGCCGCGCACGGGCGCGCAGCGTGATCGGATTCTGCTTCCGGCTATTGGTACGAACGCTCGTCCGTAGCGGCTGCATGCGCCTGGAGACCCAGGAGCCCAGTCGCCTCGCCCGGGCGCACGGCAGTCTGGTTCTGGCCAACCACCCAAGCTACGTCGACGTCGTCGTGCTCATCTCGCTCATGCCGCAGGCCAACTGCGTGGTCAAGAGCGCACTCTGGCGCAACCCATTCTACTGGGGCATCGTGCGTGCCGCCGGTTACATCAACAACACATCACCCGAGAGCGTGATCGACGCCTGTGCCGAGGCGCTGCGACAGGGCGAGACGCTGCTGCTCTTTCCCGAAGGCACACGCACCACGCCAGGCCAGGCGCTTCGCTTCCAACGCGGTGCCGCCCATGTGGCCCTCAGGACCGGCGCCGCCGTGACGCCAGTTCTGATCCGCTGCGATCCGCCGATACTGACCAAGAATTCCCCTTGGTGGCTCGCCCCGGAACGCCCGTTTACCTTCCGCGTGGACGTTTGCGAGCAGTTGCCAATGACGGGAAATGGCACAGCGCCAGCCGAGACCGCCGCCATCGCTGCGCGGCACTTGAGCACCACCCTCGAGGATTATTTTTCCCGTGAATTGAGACGCCATGAATACGCTTGAACAGGAGATCAAGACCCTCATCATCGAGGCTCTGAATCTCGAGCACATGAGCCAGGAAGATATCGCCAGCGACATTCCGTTGTTCGGCGAAGGCCTTGGCCTCGATTCGATCGATGCGCTGGAACTCGGCATCGCACTGAAGAAAAAGTACGGCATAGAACTCGGAGCCGGCGACAGCCGCACCCGCGAGCACTTCCGCAGCGTCCTGTCGCTGGCCGCGCTCGTGCGCAGCCAAGGCAAGGCAGCCTGAACCACACCCTGAAGAGAAACGCCATGAACGACCAGGAAGTCCTCGAGAAACTGCGCACCATTCTGCAGGACACCTTCGAGATCGAACCGACCCGTGTCACGCCGGAGACACAGCTGTTTGCCGACCTGGATCTCGACAGCATCGACGCTGTCGACCTCGCCATCCAGTTGCAGAAGCTCACCAGCAAGCGCATCCAGCCGCAGGACTTCAAGGACATCCGCTCGGTCGCGGACGTGATTGCTGCCGTACACCGCCTGATGGCGGCCTGAGCAGACGGAGTCGGGCGGTGCTGCGAAAAGTGCTGAATGCGTCGGCGCTGGGCGTCACGTTCGCCTACCCCGTGGCTGTCTATATCGGCCTGCAGCATTTCGAACCGAGGGTCTTCGGTGCCCTGCTCGGCGCCATGCTGCTGCTGCGGAAATGGCAATCCGCGCGCAGCTTCGCTGCCAGCCTGACGACGTGCGAACGTTTCTCCGCCGCGGCGCTGGGCGCCTACACGCTGGCAATTGTCGCCAGCAACAGCGAAACTCTGCTCCTGCTCTACCCAGCCTTCGTCAGTCTTTCGCTGCTCTTTGTTTTCGGCCGCAGCCTCCTGCATCCGCCACCGGTGATCGAGCGCATTGCCCGCCTCTCGGAACCAGACCTGCCGCCGGCGGGCGTGATCCATACCCGCCAGGTCACACAGGCGTGGTGTGGCTTTTTCGTCGTCAACGCCGCCGTTTCGATGGTCACCGTGTTCGCCTCGCGCGAAGCCTGGCTGCTTTACAACGGTTTTCTCGCCTATCTGCTGATGGGGGCGCTCTTTGCCGGTGAATGGCTGGTGCGCCTTCGCGTCCGCCGCCGGGCGGCCTGAGGAGAGATGGACTTCTCGCTGCATGCCCTTGATCCGTTGGACAGCGGGATCGTTGCCATTGACGGCGCGCGCCGCGTCACCTGGGGCGAACTGCGCGCTGCCATCGCCGCACAGCGAAGCGCGCAGGGCGTGGCCTCCGGGCGGCGCCGCGTGCTGTTGCGGCGCGCGTCCCCGATCGATTTCGCGGCCGAGTTGCTCGCAGCGCTGGCCGACGACCACGTCGCGGTCATCCCGCCGAACTTCCAACCGCAGACGCTGGCCGCCCTGAACGAGTTGCCGCCGCCCATCGATGTGCCGCCGCAGACGATCGAGCTGTACACGTCGGGCAGCAGCGGCGAACCGAAGTGCGTGCAGAAGGCGGTGCGCCAGCTCGAAGCCGAGTGCCGCGCGCTGGAAAGCTGCTGGGGCAAACTGACCGCCAACACGACCGTCGTTGCAACGACGCCGCACCACCATATTTATGGCCTGCTTTTTCGCTTGCTCTGGCCGCTGCTCTCCGGCCGCCCCTTCGACAATGCGACGATTGCCGAGCCGACTGCTTTCGCCGAACGGCTGAGCGCGACAGAGGCTGCCCTTCTGGTCTCATCGCCAGCGCAACTGTCGCGGCTGCACCAACTGCTCGATCTCACCGCTCTGCCGCACAAGCCAGTACTGGTGTTCTCCTCTGGCGGGCCCCTCAGCGCCGCAGCAGCCGACTGCTACCGGCGCGCCTGGGGGGCTGCGCCGACCGAGGTCTATGGCAGCACCGAAAGTGGCGGCATCGCCTGGCGCCGGCAGGATCACGGCCCGCACTGGGCGCCGCTGCCGGCAGTGCGGGTCGCGCTGGATACTGACGGCGCCCTGCTCGTCCGTTCCCCCTTCCTCGCCGACGACGCGCCGCTGCGCATGCCGGACACCGCCGATCTTGCGGCAGACGGTACTTTCCTGTTGCGCGGCCGGCTCGACCGGATTGTCAAGATCGAGGAGACGCGGTTGTCGCTGCCCGAGATGGAAGCGTGGCTCGCCGGGCATCCGGGCGTCAGCGCCGCCGCCGTGGCCCCGCTGACGCTTTCCGGCCGCACGCTCGTCGGCGCGGTCGTGGTCACGACGGCCACCGCACCGCGGCGCAGGGCGCTGATCGAAGCCCTCCGCCAGCACCTGGTGCAGCGCTTCGACCCGGTGCTGCTGCCCAGGCGATGGCGCTTCGTCGACGCGCTGCCCTACGACGAGCGAGGCAAACTCGCGCTGAACGACGTCGCCAGATTGTTGCAGGCCGCGCCGTGTGCCTGATGCCCGATATCCAGCACGTGCGGATTGACGGCACATCGGCGACGCTGCAATTGACGGCGGTGCCCTCACTCGACTATTTCCCCGGCCACTTTCCGGGCTTGGCGATCCTGCCCGGCATCGTGCAGGTCGACTGGGTGATTCGGCTCGCGCGCGAGCATCTGGGCATTCCCTGCGCCGGTTTCTCGGCACTGCACGTGCTGAAGTTCTCGGCACCCATCCTGCCTGCAACGAAGCTGTCGCTGCAGATCGATTGGCTGCCAGAAAAGCAGCGCCTCGATTTCGCCTATCGCGCAAGGCAGCGCCCGATGTCGTCCGGGCAGATCGTTTTCGCCATGCGAGCCGCGGCATGAGCTTCGTCCCTGCCATCGTCATTCCGATCTACAACCACAGGGAAACGATCGCCACAGTGGTCGCCCGACTGTCGGACCATGGTGTGCCGATATTCATCGTCGATGATGGCTCGGACGAGGCGACACAGAAGACTCTCGCCGCTGTCGCCACCAGCGAACCGCGCGTACGCCTCGCGCGCCTGCCGCAAAACGGCGGCAAGGGTGCCGCAGTCGTGCACGGTCTGCGCGAAGCCTTTCGCGCCGGCTGCACACACGCGTTGCAGGTGGATGCCGATGGCCAGCACGATCTCGCCGACGTGCCACGCTTTTTCGAACAGGGTCGCAACCAGCCCGACGCCGTCGTTGCCGGCTGCCCACGCTACGACGCTTCGGCACCCGCCAGCCGGCGCTACGGTCGCTACGTAACCCATTTCTGGGTGTGGGTGGAGACACTCTCCTTCGCCATCGGCGACTCGATGTGCGGTTTTCGCCTCTACCCGCTCGCAGCGAGCGTTGCGCTGACCGACCGCCGTCGACTGCCGGCGCGCATGGCTTTCGACACCGAGATCATCGTCCGTCTTTTCTGGATGGGACTACCGGTCGTCAACCTGCCGACGCGCGTCATCTACCCGCCCGGCGGCCTGTCGCACTTCCGCATGTGGCGCGACAATCTGTGCATCTCGTGGATGCACACCCGGCTCACTGCCGGCATGCTGGCGCGGTTGCCCCTGCTGCTCTGGCGCAAGTGCTTCCCTCCCCACTTCAGCGCACTCCATTGGTCGCGGCAACGCGAGCGCGGCAGTTCACTCGGCTTGCGCCTTACTGTCGTCAGCTACCGCCTGCTCGGCGACCGGTTCGCGCGGGCGCTGCTGCGCCCCATTGTCGGCTGGTTCTTCCTGAGCGGCAAAGCGGCACGCAAGGCTTCGCTCGATTATCTGCGCCGTCTGCAGATGACCCGTTCCGATACCCCCACGCCGACCTGGCGCAACGCCTACCGCCACATGCTGGCATTTGCCGACGCCAACCTCGACAAGCTGGCGGCCTGGACCGGACATGTCGCGCACGGTGGCATCGCCTTCGACAACCAGCAGGCCTTCGAGACATTGCTCGCCTCTGGGCGTGGAGCGGTGCTGCTCGGTGCTCATTTCGGCAATCTCGAGATGATGCGCGCGCTGGCCCATCTCGACGGCATCGCCCGGGTCAACGCCGTCGTCTACACCGACCATGCCCGCCGCTTCAATGCGACACTGGCCTCGGCGGCCCCCGGTTTCGAGCTCAACCTTCTGCAGATCAGCCGCCTCGGGCCGGAGACGGCCATCCTGTTGCACGAGAAGATCGACCGTGGCGAACTGCTGGTCATCGTCGGCGACCGCACGCCGCCGGCCGAGAACGGACGGGTCGTCAGCGTCGAGTTTCTCGGCACGCCGGCGCGCTTCCCGCAGGGACCGTTCATCCTCGCTGCCCTGCTCGAATGCCCCGTATTCCTGTTCGTCTGCGTCCGCGAGGCCGACGGCTACCGCGTTCACTTCGAGCCCTTCGCCGAACGTATCAACCTGCCGCGCGGCGAACGCGAGGCCGCGATCGCCACGCACGCGCAGCGCTATGCCGACCGTCTCGCCGAGTTGTGCCGACGAACGCCGTTCCAGTGGTTCAATTTTTTCGATTTCTGGGCCGACGCGAAGTCCGGCCCAGTGCATTGACCCGGAGACCATGCATGCCATTCCGCCTCGCCCCCGTCGTATTTGCCACCCTGCTCGCCGGCACCGTCGCGCATGCCCGAGACGACCACATCCAGTTCCCGATCAAGGACGCGCTCGAAACCTCCGCCGCGCAATCGAAACTGGACCGGAACGTCAGGCTCTTCTTCGGCAAGCAGGCGCATTCCAGACCGGTGCAGTCGATGGGCGAGTGGAAGACCAACAAGAAGACCAACGCTTTCAACAAATCGGACAAGGAGGCCTGCGAATGGGTGTTCCTCAGCGCCGTGCTCGAACTGCAGGAGCGCTCCCGTGCCGAGGGCGGCAACGCCGTCGTCAACATTCGCAGCAACTACAAGAACCATGAGCGGAGCAGCGAGACGGAATACACCTGCGGCGCCGGCGGGCTGATGGCCGGCGTGGCGTTCAAGGGTACGGTCGTCAAGCTGCCCTGATCGGGCTGGCGTCGTTTACTACTTACAGGAGAGAATGTCATGACTCGAAGAAATCCAGTATTCGTCGCGGTGGCATTCGCCATCGTTGGCGGCCTGCCGGCTGCCCACGGCAGCGATGTCGCGGCAGGCATCGAGATGGTTCGCGTGCCGGGAGGCTGTTATCCGATGGGCAGCGCGGGTTATGAAAAACACGAGCTTCCCGTCCACGAGGTATGTGTCGACAGTTTCGATATCGGCAAGTACGAGATCACCCAAGCGCAGTGGAAGGCCGTCATGGGGACGAACGCATCGAAGTTCGACACCTGCGGCGACACCTGCCCGGTCGATCAGGTATCGTGGCTGCAGGCGCAGGAATTCGTCAGAAAGCTCAACGTCCAGGGCGGCGGCGGATTTCGCCTGCCGACCGAGGCAGAGTGGGAATACGCCTGCAGGAGCGGCGGCAAGCGGGAAACGTGGCCGGGCGGCGTATCGGCGGAGCAGGTTTTCGACGTCGCCTGGTTCAACAAGGCAAGCGCCGGCGACCGGACGCATCCCGTCGGCACCAAGAAGCCGAACGGACTTGGCATCCACGACATGGCCGGCAACGTCTGGGAATGGGTCCAAGATAAGTTCGTCTCGCCCTATCCGGCCTCGCCGACGAAGAATCCGCGAATCGAAGCAGGCGGCGAAGACAAGCGCGTCATCCGTGGCGGCTCGTGGAACCAGAAGGTCAACTACGTCCGCTGTGCCATTCGCGGCCGTTACGAGCCGGAGTTCGTCGACCGGTCGGGCCGTATCGGGCTGGGTGTCGCGCGCGACCCGGGAAGCTGATGCAGGGCGACGACGGGTGACACTTCGTCATCGGAGCCGACGGCAATGTGGGGCGTCGATACCATGAACCTATTGATTGATCGATCCGCCCCGCACATGAAGACAGGCCAGAACACGTCGGCAAAATCCTGCCGCATCATCGGCAGCGACACCCTTTCCGTGCGCGACGTGGTTGATATCGCGGCCGGTCGTTCCACCGTCGCCCTTTCCGAAAATGACCGCTTCACGCGCCGCATCGATGCCGGCGCCGAATACCTCGAACGTCTGCTCGCCGACGGCGGCACCATTTACGGCGTCACCACCGGCTATGGCGATTCCTGTACGGTCGCCGTTCCCTCGGAACTGGTCGCCGAACTGCCGCTGCATCTCACGCGCTATCACGGCTGCGGCCTCGGCGAGCACCTTCCGCCGGAAGCGGTGCGCGCCGTGCTCGTCGCGCGCCTGGTCTCGCTCGCGCAGGGCGCCTCGGGCGTCCGCCGCGTCCTGCTCGAACGGCTCGTCGACCTGCTCAACCACGACCTGCTGCCGCGCATCCCGTGCGAAGGCTCGGTTGGCGCGAGCGGTGACCTGACACCGCTCTCGTACGTGGCGGCCACACTGGTCGGCGAACGCGAAGCTCTGTTCCGCGGCGAACTGACGATGGCCGCCGACGCCTGGAAGGCGCTCGGCATCGCTCCGCTGACGCTGGCGCCCAAGGAGGGGCTGGCGATCATGAACGGCACCTCGGTCATGACCGGCCTGGCCTGCCTCGCGGTCGCCCGCGCCGAATACCTCACCCGCCTCTGCTGCCGCATCACGGCCCTCGCTTCGGTGGCGATGCGCGGCAACCCGGAGCACTTCGATCCGCGCCTTTTTGCCGTCAAGCCGCACGCCGGCCAGATCGAGGCCGCGCGCTGGATCTGGGAAGATCTCGGCGGCACCTCCACCACCAGCGATAGCGAAGGCGTGCGCCTGCAGGACCGCTATTCGATCCGCTGCGCGCCGCATGTAATCGGCGTCGCCCGCGATGCGCTGTCGTGGATACGTCGCGATGTCGAGAACGAGCTGAACAGCGCCAACGACAACCCGATCATCGACGGCGAGGCAGGTTGGGTGCTGCACGGAGGCCACTTCTACGGCGGTCATATCGCCTTCGCGATGGACGGTCTCAAGACCGCTGTCGCCAACCTCGCCGACCTGATGGACCGCCAACTCGCGCTGCTGGTCGACAGCCGTTACAACCACGGCCTACCGCAGAATCTCTCCGGCACCGTCGGCCCGCGCGCGCCGATCAACCACGGCTTCAAGGCCGTGCAGATCGGCACTTCAGCGTGGACGGCGGAGGCGCTGAAGCTGACCATGCCGGCCTCGGTCTTCTCGCGTTCGACCGAGTGCCACAACCAGGACAAGGTCAGCCTCGGCACCATCGCTGCACGCGACTGCCTGCGCATCCTCGAACTGACCGAGCAGGTCGCCGCCGCGCTGGTGCTGGCCACCGTACAAGCGGCGGAACTGCGCTTCCGAGGCGAGGCGCCGGCGCTGACGGCAGCCTGCGCGGGATTCGCCGCCACTGTGCGCGCGTACAGCGAATTCCTCGACGAGGATCGCCCGCTCGAGGGCGACCTGCGGCGCACAATCGAACTGATCCGCAGCCGCCACTGGAACCTCGATGCCTGAACTCACCGCAGACGTGACGATCGAGGTGCCGTTCCATGACATCGACGTCATGGAGGTCGCGTGGCACGGGCACTTCGTCAAGTATTTCGAACTGGCCCGCTGCGCCGCACTGCGGAAGATCGGTTACGACTATCCGCAGATGCGTGACTCTGGCTACGCTTGGCCGGTGGTCGAGTGCTACCTGAAATACGTCCGCCCGGCCCGCTACCACCAGCGCCTCACGGTCCACGCCGTATTGCGCGAATACGAGAACCGCCTGCGCTTCGACTACGAAATTCGCGATGCTGCCAGCGGCGAGCGGCTGACAAAAGGATACACGGTGCAGGTCGCCGTGGACATCACCAGCGGCGAACTGCAGTTCGTCTCACCCGACTGCCTCATTGCACGCGTGGAGAAGACATGCACCGCGTGATCGCTTCGTGTGCCGTCTTCCTGTTGATCCTGCCGCTCGCCGCGGTGGCCGGGCCGACTACCGCCCAACTGGCGGCACGCATGGCGCAACGGATCGAACAGGCGCCGGTACTGCGCGCCGACTTCACGCAGGAAAAGCAGATGGCGGCTTTCCGGAAGCCGCTGCAGACACGCGGCCAGTTCACGTTCGCAAGCGGCCAGGGGGTGATCTGGCAGATCGAAGCGCCGCTCAAGGTAGCCTACGTGCTCGGCGAGGATCGCATCGTCGAGATCGGCGAGGACGGCGCGGCACAAGTCCGCACGGCGCGCGACATTCCCGGTCTGGCACAGGTTGGCGCGCTGCTCCGCGCGCTGCTCGGCGCACAGACCGACACGCTGGCCGAGCTGTTCACCGTCACGCCGGCGGGAACGCTCGACGCCTGGTTCCTGACGCTCACCCCCAAACCGGGCCTCCTCGCGCAGGCAATGCGCGAAGTCCGCATGAACGGGAGCCGTCACGTCGAGCGCATCTACATCGAGGAAGCCAACGGCGACAGCATCACCCTGAATTTCCGCAACTTCCGTGAGGATCGCGCGCTCCTGCCGGCCGAGCGCGAACGTTTCGGGCTGCGCTGATGCACACGCGACAATTCGCGGCGATCGTCTGGCTGGCGCTGGTGCTGATGGCCGCCGTTCATGTCGCGCAGCGTTTCGTCACCACGACACCGCTCGCAACCGACCTGCTCGCCCTGCTGCCACCAACCGAGAAGAGCGCTACCGCCGAAGCAGCGGTCAGAGCCTTGAGCGAGCAGCTTGGCAATCGCGCACTGTTCCTCGTCGGCCATGCCGACCCCGAAGAGGCGCGCCGCGCCGCGCGCGGCTTTGCCGCCGGACTGGAAGCCTCGGGCGCGTTCAAGCGGGTGATCGCCGCCGCGCCGCAGCTCGACCCGCGAACCCTGACCAGCCTCTACCTGCCGCACCGGGCCGGACTCCTCGCTCCGGGCGATCGCGACGCGCTTGCCGGCTCCACCTTTGCCGCCGAGAACACGCTGCTGCGCCGCATGCACCAACCTTTCCAGACCGGCCTTGCCACCGATCCGACGTACGATCCGTTCGGTTTCCTGCAACGCTGGCTGGCGCAGTTGCCCTTCGCGCAAACGCACCTGACGCCCAGCGACGGCATGCTCACGGTACGCGATGCGCAGACGACCTGGGTACTCGTCCTGGCCGAACCGCTCGGCAGCACCTTCGCCGCCGATACGCAGGCGCGGGTCATCGCGGCCGTCGCCAACGCCGAGTCAGCGCTTGGCGACGGAGCCGCCTCGGCATTGCTGCTGCGTACCGGCGCCGTCTTCTATGGCGATGCGGCGCGCACGAGTGCCGAGCGCGAGGTCGACATGATCGGTGGCGGCTCGCTCATCGGCATCCTGCTCATGATGTGGCTGCTCTTCCGCTCACTGCGGCCATTGGCGCTGAGCCTCGTCACCGTCGCCTGCGGCATCGTCTGCGCCACCGCCGCCGTACTGGCCACGCACGACCGGATTCATCTGATCACCCTCGTTTTCGGCGCCAGCCTGATCGGCGAAGCCGTCGACTACGCCATCCAGTTCTTTGCCGCGCGCCTCGATGCCGGCCCGCTCTGGCAAGCCGACCAGGGCCTCGTCCGCCTCTTGCCCGGGCTGGCCATGGCGCTGGCGACCAGCCTGATCGGCTACGGCGCGCTGGCGTTGACGCCCTTCCCGGCGATCAGCCAGATCGCACTGTTCGCCTTTACCGGTCTCGCCACCGCCTGGCTGTCGGTGGTTCTTCTGCTGCCACTGCTGGCACGGGCCCCGGGGCCGCATGACGGCAACGACGTTCGCCTGCCGCAGCGCCTGCTGTGCGCCTGGCAGGATCGCGCTACACCGCGCGGCGTCATCGCACTCGTCGCCGTGCTGCTGGCTGTATCGATACCCGGCTGGCTGCATCTCACCACCGACGACGACGTGCGCCAGCTCGTCGCCCGGCCAGCGACACTGGTCGACCAGGAAGCACGCATTCGCGTGCTCGTCGGCACTGCCGGTGGCAGCCGCTTCTTCCTCATCGAAGGCGCGAACGACGAGGAAGCACTGCGCCGAGAGGAAGCGTTGACCGAGCGCCTGCGCGCACATGTCGGCCAGGGGCTGGCCGGCTACACGGCCATATCCGGCTTCGTCCCCTCGGCTGCCACACAGGCCGCGCAGCGGGCACTGCTGCAGCGCGCTTTGCCTTTGGACAAGGTGGCGCCACTGCTGGACGAGGCGGGACTGCGGAACACCGCCGCCGAGGCCTGGCACGACATGCTGGCCGATGAAACGACGCTGACGCTGCGGGCATGGCTCGAAACGCCGCTGGCGCAACCGTTCAAACATCAGATTCTCCCCACCGCGAGCGGAACAGCGCTGATCGTCACGCTGAGCGGCGACGATCCCGGCCTCGATCCAGGGTCGCTCGCCGCCGATCTGCCCGGCGTCAGTGCGATCGACAAGACAGCCAGTGTTTCCGCCCTCCTCGCTGAATATCGCCGCCTCGCCACGCTCTGGTTGCCCCTCGCAGGGTTGATTGTTTTCGCAGTTCTGGCCGGGCGCTACGGCTTTCGTCAGGGCGCGGCGATCATGCTGCCGACCTTGGCAGCGATGGGCATTGCCCTCGGCCTCTATGGCGTCGCCGGGGTGTCGCTGACCCTCTTTTCCATGCTGGCCCTGGTGTTGATCCTCGGGTCCGGCGTCAACTACGCGATCTTCATCATCGAGGCGGGCGCGCGCGCCCCCGCCTCCTTTGCCGGCGTGCTGGTATCGGCGGCGACGACGCTGCTTGCATTCGGCCTGCTGGCGCTCTCCAGCATGCCGGCACTCCATCAGTTTGGTGTCCTGCTGCTGCTCGGCATCAGCATCGCCGTTCTGCTCGCCCCGATGGCACTGACGCTCGGCGGGACACGTCGATGAGCCGCGCTGCCCTCTACACGCTCTGCGCCGCGCTGCTGGCCGTCGCGTGCGCCCCGTCGAGCGCACCCTGCACACGCCTTCCCGGCAGCGGCCGCTATTGCTTGGTCGCCGGCCCTTGGCCGGAATACGCGACGGAACAGGAAAGCACCGTGACGCTGAGGGACAAGACGCTGCGCATGATTGCGCGCATCTCATCGGGCGAGTCCGGCGTGCGCTTCGCGGGACTGAGCCCACTCGGACAGACCCTGTTCCAGATTTCGTGGGAAAATTCAGCCTTGCATGCGGAACTGCCGACGGCCCTCGAAGGCAGTCTCGATCCGGTGCTGTTGCCAGTCCTGCTGCAAATCGCCACCTGGCCGGCGGAACGTGTCCGGGAGGGCCTGTCGGGCGGCCTCGAACTGCTGGAACAACCGGGTCGCCGGGTCGTCCGCGACAACGACGGCGACGTACTGATCGTTTCCTGGGAGGGGAATCAATTGCCGTATCAACGGCTGCGCTTCGAAGCGCCTTCACTGAATCTGACTATCGATAGTCGCTTGCTGGAGGCCCGGCAATGAGCAGTCGGTTGACCCTTTCGCGCCCCGGTCTCGTCAGCGCACTGGGTGCCGGTGCCGAGACCACGCGCGAGCGCCTGTTTGCCGGCGATACCTCGGGCATGATCGCGGAGGCCGGCTGGCTGCGCGGCGCCGCGGCCGCGCGCGTCGGCAGGTTCAACGGCGCACTGTCGCCGCTACCCGATGACGACTGGCACCGTCGGCACGCCAGCCGCAACAACCAGTTGCTGCTCGCGGCCTTCGCCCAGATCGAAGATGATTTCCGCATCATGCTCAAGTGCTTCGGCGCCGACCGCATCGGCGTCGTACTCGGCACGAGCACCTCGGGCGTAGCCGAGGGCGAAGCGGCCATCGCCGCCCACACCCGCGACGGCTGTTTGCCTGACCGCTTTGCGTACGAGCAGATGGAGATCGGCGACCCGGCCGTTTTCCTTGCCCGACATCTCGGCATCGGCGGCCCGGCCTACACCGTGTCGACGGCCTGCACCTCGGGCGGCAAGGCGCTCGTGTCGGCGCGCTTGCTGATCGAAGCCGGGTTCTGTGACGCCGTCGTCACCGGCGGTGTCGACAGCCTGTGCCGGTTGACCGTCGGCGGTTTCGCGGCGCTCGAATCGACCAGCCCTGAGATCTGCCAGCCGTTGTCACGGAACCGGCGCGGCATCAACATCGGCGAAGGCGCGGCGCTGTTCGTGATGACCGCTGGCACCGGCCCGGTCGCCCTGCTGGGTGTCGGCGAGTCGAGCGATGCCCACCACATTTCGGCGCCCGAACCGGAAGGCCGCGGTGCCGAGGCGGCGATGCGCGCAGCGCTGGCCGACGCCGGTCTGGCGCCGACAGACATCGGCTACCTGAACCTGCACGCCACGGCGACACCGAAGAACGACGCGATGGAAAGTCTCACCGTCGCGCGCGTCTTTCCAGAGGGCGTGCCCGTGAGCGGCACCAAGCCAATGACCGGCCACGCGCTCGGTGCCGCCGGCGCGCTGGAGGCCGCTTTCTGCTGGCTGGCGCTGACCGACCCGGCGGGCCGCCTGCCGCCACATGTCTGGGATGGCGAGCCCGACCCCGATCTGCCACGCCTCGATACGGTCGTCCACGGGCGCTGTTTCGCGCTGGGGCGCCGCATCGCGATGAGCAACTCGTTCGCCTTCGGCGGCAACAACCTGAGCCTGATTCTGGGCGTCGCCGGATGAGCGCTTTCGCGCCCATCGCGGATCTGCTGCCGCACCGCGGCAACATGCTGTTGCTGGCGCGCATGCTGGCCGCCGACGACGAGATTGCGACCTGCGAGGCTGTACCCGATGCCGAGGCGTGGTACGCCGACACCGATGACACGATGCCGTCGTGGATCGGCATCGAACTGATGGCGCAGACGATCGCCGCGCACGTCGCGCTGATCGCGCGCCGTGCCGGCAAGCCACCGCGACCGGGCGTGCTGCTTGGTACGCGTGCCTACCGGGCCGAGGTCGACCGCTTTCCCGCCGGGCAGCCGCTGCAGGTCACTGCTCGCCTCGCCCACCGCGACGCTACCGGTCTCGGCGCCTACGACTGCACGCTGGCCGACAGCAACGGCACGGTGCTCGCCACGGCGGCGATCACGGTCTTCGAACCCGAGAACTTCGCGCAATTCATCGACGGACAAACGCACGGAGAAGCACAGTGATGAACCAGCGACGCGTTCTGGTCACCGGTTCCAGCCGGGGCATCGGCAAGGCGATCGCGCAGCGACTCGCGGCCTCCGGTTTCGCCATCGGCGTGCATTGCCGCAACCGGCGCGACGAGGCCGAAGCGGTCGCCGAGTCGATCCGCGTTCGAGGCGGAAGCGCCTGCGTGCTGCAGTTCGACGTTTGCGACCGCGAAGCGACGCGTGCCGCGCTGGCAGCCGATCTCGCCACGAACGGCGCCTCCTGGGGCATTGTCGTCAATGCCGGCGTGACGCGCGACAACGCGTTTCCCGCGCTCAGCGACGAGGACTGGGACGTCGTCATCGACACCGGCCTGAACGGTTTCTACAACGTCGTGCAGCCACTCGTGATGCCAATGGTGCGCGCGAAGCGGGGCGGGCGAATCGTCACGCTGGCCTCGGTCTCCGGCGTCATCGGCAACCGCGGCCAGGTCAATTACAGCGCTGCGAAGGGTGGGCTGATCGCCGCCTCGAAGGCGTTGGCACTCGAACTCGCCAGTCGGCGCATCACCGTCAACTGCGTCGCGCCGGGTCTCATCGACACCGAGATGCTGGCCGGCCTGTCGACGGGTGAACTGTTGAAGCTGATCCCGCTCGGGCGCGTCGGCCAGCCGGAGGAGATCGCCGCAACGGTGGACTTCCTGATGTCGGAAGGCGCGGCCTACATCACGCGGCAGGTGATCGGCGTCAATGGAGGCCTGGCATGAACGGCGGGCTGAAACGTGTCGTCGTCACCGGCATGGCCGGCATCACCGGCCTGGGCGACGACTGGCAGACGATCGCAGCCAACCTGCAGGCCGGCCGCAACGCCGTGCGCCGCATTCCTGAATGGGCAGCGATCGACGGGCTGAACACGCACCTCGGCGCCCCGGTCGAGTTCGTGCCGCCGGCGCACTACCCGCGCAAGGCGATCCGCTCGATGGGGCGTGTCTCGCTGCTGGCCGTGCGCGCGACCGAAATGGCGCTGGCACACGCCGGTTTGCTCGGCGACCCCGTCGTTTCCGGCGGCGCCACGGGTATCGCCTACGGTTCGTCGTTCGGCAGCGTCGAGCCGGTACGCGCCTTTGGCAAGATGCTCGACCAGCACAGCATGGCCGATCTCAACGCCACCTCCTACATCCAGATGATGCCGCACACGACGGCGGTCAATGCGGCGCTGCACTTCGGCCTGAAAGGGCGCGTCATCCCCACCTCGAGCGCGTGCACCTCGGGCAGCCAGTCGATCGGTTACGCCTACGAGGCCATCCACTTCGGCAAGCAGACGGTGATGCTCGCCGGCGGCGCCGAGGAACTCTCGGCCGCCTCGGCTGCGGTCTTCGACCTGCTGTTCGCCACCAGCACGAAGAACGACGCACCCTCCCTGACCCCGCGCCCCTTCGACAGGGATCGCGACGGCCTCGTTGTCGGCGAGGGTGCGGCGACGCTGGTACTCGAGGAATACGAGCATGCCCGCGCCCGCGGCGCGCACATCATCGCCGAGATCGTCGGCTTCGGCACCAATTCAGACGGCGCACACGTCACCCAGCCCGAAGCCGAGACCATGGCGATGGCGATGCGTCTCGCACTTGACGACGCGGGCCTGCCGGCCTCGGCCATCGGTTACATCAGCGCCCACGGCACTGCCACCGACCGCGGCGACATCGCCGAGAGCCACGCGACGAACGAGGTGCTCGGCGGCGCCGTGCCGATCAGTTCGATGAAGAGCTACCTCGGCCACACACTCGGTGCCTGCGGCGCCATCGAAGCCTGGTGGGCGATCGAGATGATGAACCGGCGCTGGTTCGCGCCGACGCTGAACCTCGACATCCCCGACCCGGCCTGCGCGCCGCTGACGTACGTGATCGGCAGCGGACTGATGCTCGAAACGCAGCACGTGATGAGCAACAACTTCGCCTTCGGCGGCATCAATACCTCGCTGATCTTCGCAATGCCGTGAAAGCCACATCATGCACACACGCACACTGCCCGCACTTGTTCCGTTCGTTCTGCCACGGACTGGCTGCGCCGTCGGCGTCACGCATCAACTGGAAGCCGCCACACCCACTGCGCGCAGCGGCGAAACGCTTGACTCTTTCGTCGCTTCGACGGTGGCCCGGCGTCGAAGCGCTGTTTCCGGCAAGGAGCCGGAATCCTTTGTCGTGTTTTCGTGCGCGGGCTTCGGCAATCCGCTTGACGTCAATACCGCTTCCGGCAGAGCATTGGCCCGCGATTTTTCGAAAGTTCTCGCATCTGCGCCCTCCTCGACCAGCGCCCGGCACTGAAGCATGTACTCGGACAACTGCTCAGCCCCCCGGAAATCGCTGCTGGGCTTTGACGGGGACGGTAACGAAATGAAGCGTCGCGTCGTCGTCACCGGCCTCGGCATCGTCTCCTGCATCGGCAACGGGCTCGACGCCGTCGCCGATGCCCTGCGCGACTCGTGCAGCGGCATCCGGCACGTGCCGGAGTATGCTGAACTGGGTCTGGCCAGCCAGGTCGCGGGGATCCCGGATCTCGGCGGCGAGCCCGCCATACCGCGCAAGCTGAGACGGTTCATGGCCGACGCCGGAGTCTATGCCTGGCATGCCATGCGCAAGGCGATCGACGACGCCGGAATTTCCCCGGCAGAGATTCGCGATCCCCGCACCGCGCTGATCGTCGGCTCCGGCGTCGGCTCGCCGTTCCGGCATGACGAGGCGCTCACCATCTTCCGCCAGTGGGGGCTGGAGAAGTTGCTGCCCTATTACGTGCCCCAAGTGATGGGCAGCACGACCTCGGGCAATCTGGTGCAGGCCTTCGGGGTCGGCGGGCCGAGCTACTCGATAACCGCCGCCTGTGCCTCGTCGGCGCATTGCATCGGCAACGGTTACCAGATGATCCGCCACGGCATCGTCGACCGTGCTTTCGTCGGTGGCGCCGAGGAAGTGTGCTGGACGTCGACCGTACTCTTCGACGCCATGGGCGCGCTCTCGACGCGGCGCAACGACGACCCGAAAACGGCCTCGCGCCCGTTCGACCGTGATCGCGACGGCTTCGTCATCGCCGGCGGCGCGGCGGTGCTGTTGCTTGAAGGGGAAGACGTAGCGCGCCGGCGCGGCGCTCGAATCTACGGCGAGATCGCTGGCTACGGCGCTGCCAGCGACAGCACCGACATGGTGCAACCGAACGCCGACGGCGTCGCCCGCGCCATGCGCGCAGCACTCGCTGAAGCCGGTCAGCCCGCCGTTGACTACATCAATCCGCACGCCACCTCGACCCAGAGCGGTGATGCCGCTGAACTTGATTCGATTCGCACCGTATTCGGCGAGAGCATCCCGGCGGTTTCGGCCACCAAGGGTCTGACCGGCCACTCGATCGCTGCCATCAGCGCGCAGGAAGCAATTTTCTGCCTCTTGATGATGCGCGATGGTTTCGTCGCCGCCTCGGCCAATCTGGAGACTCCCGACGAAGGATACGAAGCATGGCCCATTGTCCGCCAGACCACTGTGCAGCCCGTCGACACCGCCCTCTCGGCCAGCATTGGTTTCGGCGGCACCAACGCGGTGCTGATCTTCAGGAACGTGTAGTCCATGCCCTGATCCACAACATATGTCACATCGATCGATCACAGGTTCCGGACTGCCGCATGACGGCCGAAGACTCGCTTTCGTCAAGGAAACGCGTTTTGGCGACTGGTTCTTGCGTACCGACATATGGCAAATCCACGTCCTGGCCAGGGCTTTGGTCGACCTGCAGCGTCTGGTTCCGACTGAAACGAAATCCTTTTCAACGATACTCGATGTTGGGTGCGGCTTTGGGCATTCGTTCAACGCTCTGGCTGAGCGATTCGCACCTGATCTGATCGTTGGTATCGATGCCGATCCAGACCTGCATTCCCGAGCCTCGGATGCTGCGCAGCGAGCCGCCTGTGCCGTCACTCTCCAAGCCGACAGCGCGGCGAAAATGCACCTGCCTGACAACGAATTCGACATGGTCTTCTGCCATCAAACGTTTCACCACGTCGTCGAGCAGGAGTCCGCCATGGCTGAGTTCTTCAGGGTCTTGAAGCCAGGCGGTTGCCTGTTGTTTGCTGAATCGACGCGTCGCTACATCCAATCTCTGCCGATCAAGCTTCTTTTTCGGCATCCGATGGACGTTCAGAAAACGGCTGAGGAGTACTGCGCCATCATTCGTGGTGCTGGCTTCGATCTCGCTGAGAACCGCATCTCAACACCATACCTTTGGTGGAGTCGGCCAGATCTCGGATTTCTGGAATGGATAGGCCGGCCAGTGCCGACAATGAGAGTGGAAACCCTGGTGAACGCGGTAGCGATCAAGCCCAGCATTCCTGTACCGCGCTGATGCAGCGGCGGCGGCCGGTGTCAGTTCCAGCGTCGATGCCTCCGGTGCTCGAAGAGCTGGATGTCGACGCTGAACAAGGCCGCCAAGGCTGGGCTTTCCGTCGCCTGGAGTGGCAAGAGACCCGCTGGCACCCCTACTCCAGATTCTGCACCTGCTCCCGCATCTGCTCGATCAGCAGCTTGAACTCGATGGCCGTCTGCGACACCTCGGCCACCAGCGACTTCGAACCGAGGGTATTCGCCTCGCGGTTGAGTTCCTGCATCAGGAAATCGAGGCGCTTGCCGGTCGCTCCACCGGCCGCGAGGACGCGTTCGACTTCGTCGAGGTGGGTCGCCAGTCGCGCGAGTTCCTCGGCAACGTCGATGCGGGCGGCAAAGACGGCGACTTCCTGCCGGATTCGTTCGTCGTCGACCACCTGCACGGCGTCGAGCAGACGCTGTCGCAGCTTGTCGTTGAACGCTGCCTGCGCAGCCGGGATGCGTGGGGCCACCTCGTGCACCAGCAGGCGCATGCGGGCAAGCCGCTCGCGGATCACCGCCGCCAGTTTCTCCCCCTCGCGCGCCCGGCTGGCCGCGAAATCGTCAAGCGACTCGGCCGCCAGCGCCAGGCACGACGGCATCAGGGTCGCCAGATCGATCATGTCTTCGCCGAATATCCCGGGCCAGCGCAGGACATCGCTCACGCTCAGCGGTGCGGCCAGCGGCAGGCTCCGGCGCACCTGCTCGTCAAAGGACCGGAGCCGTTCGAGGACGTCGTTGTTGAGCCCGACCTGCTGACCACCACCGGCAGCCGAGACGAAGCTGACACGGCACTCGATCTTGCCACGGCTGATGCGGTTGGCGAACAACTCGCGCAATGCCGCCTCGGCGACACGCAACTCGTCGCTGACGCGAAAGATGACGTCCAGGTAGCGCGAGTTGACGCTCTTCAGCTCGAAGTGCAGCGTGCCCCCCTTGACGGATCTGGTCCTGGCGGCGTAGCCGGTCATGCTGTAGATCATGTGAATCCTGGCATACAGAAGGTGATCAATCGGTGGGCAGCTTTACAGCGCACCCCGAAAACCCGGAAAATGGCCGGAAACTCCAATGATAGCCCCGACACGGATGGCGCAACAAGCGAACCACCCTCTTCCCGCCGGTTTCAGGATCGACGAATACAGCATCGAACACCAGCTCTCGATGGGCGGCTTTTCGATCGTGTACGTCGCCGCCGACCGTGAACAGAAGCGCGTCGCGATCAAGGAGTACCTGCCGAACACCCTTGCCCTGCGCAGCGAGGGACAAACGGCACCGATCATTTCGGAAGAGCACCTGCCCGCCTTCCGCTACGGCATGAAGTGTTTCTTCGAGGAAGGAAGGGCGCTGGCCGGCCTTTCTCACCCCAACGTCATCAGGGTGCTCAATTTCTTCCGCGCCAATGATACCGTCTACATGGTCATGGAGTACGAGCATGGGCGCACACTGCAGGACCTGATCCAGAAGAACCGGGCAGTGGTGACGGAAAACTTCATGCGCAACGTGTTCACCAAGATGCTCAACGGCCTGCGCGAGGTGCACGCACACCGCCTGCTGCACCTCGACCTGAAGCCGTCGAACATCTACATGCGCAACAGCCATACCCCGGTGCTGATCGACTTCGGCGCCGCCAGACAGACCCTCGCCTCCGACACGCCGATGCTGAAGCCCATGTACACACCCGGCTTCGCCTCGCCCGAGCACTACAACCGCCGCGAGTTGCTCGGTCCGTGGAGTGACATCTACAGCGTCGGCGCATCGATGTATGCCTGCATCTCGGGCAATACGCCGCAGCCGGCCGACGAGCGCATGGAGAAGGACCGCCTCGTCCCGGCCATGGTTCGCTGGCAGGGAGTCTTTTCGGATCAGTTGCTCGAGACGATCGACTGGTGCCTGAGCCTCAACCACGGCTACCGTCCGCAAAGCGTTTTCGCTCTGCAGAAAGCCCTCACTGAACCGGTCGTCGCGCCCGAACCGAGTTCAGTGCAACAGAAGGACAGCCTCCTGCGGCAGGTCGTGGGCAAGCTGAGGAAGACAAGGGACCAATGAAATTCAGCATCTACCAGGACTCGCGGACCGGCAAGCGTGCCAACAACGAGGATCGACTGGCCTACTGCTATTCGCGCGAAGCCCTGCTGATGGTCGTCGCCGACGGCATGGGCGGCCACTATTACGGCGAGGTGGCGGCGCAGATCGCCGTCCAGACGATGACCGAGGCCTTTCCCGGTGAGTTCAGGCCGCGCGCCCGCGACCCCTTCATGTTTCTCCAGAAGGGCATGCAGAATGCCCATCACGCGATTCTTGACTTTGCCGGCAAGCACCACCTGCTCGACTCACCGCGCACCACCTGCGTCGCCTGCATCGTCCAGAACAACGTCGCCTATTGGGCACACTCGGGAGATTCGCGGCTCTACCTGATCCGCAATGGCAAGGTGCTGGCGCAAACGAAGGACCACTCGCGGGTGCGCATGCTGGTCGACCAGGGAGTCATCAGCGAAACGGAAATGATCGCCCATCCCGAACGCAACAAGATTTATGGCTGCCTGGGGGGCAGGCAGACGCCGGAGATCGAATACTCGCGCAAGGCCACCCTCGAGGCCGGTGACGTGCTGGTCCTGTGCACCGACGGCGTCTGGAGCGCTTTCCCGGGCGACATGCTGGCGGTTGCCCTGAAGTCCGCCGACCTGATGCGGACGGTACCGACGCTGCTCAACCAGGCCGAGACGCGTGGCGGCCCGACGGCCGACAATCTCTCGATCATTGCCGTACGTTGGGGCGACACGTACAACGAAGACAGCGGCCTCGGCAGCAGTGGCCTGGTATCGACCAAGACGATGCCGCGCGATACGGTGACCACCCGACTCGACGAATTCGGGCGCCACCCGAACCGCAAGTCCGACCTCAGCGATGAGGAGATCGAGCGCGCCATCGAAGAGATCCGTTCGACCATCCAGAAGTATTCGAAATAGGAGTCTGCATGCGCCCCAGCCAGCGACAGCCGTCACAACTCCGTCCGGTGCGAATTGCCCGCAGTTTCACCTGTCACGCCGAGGGGTCGGTGCTGATCGAGATCGGCGCGACGCGCGTGCTGTGCACCGCCAGCGTCGAGGACAGTGTCCCGCCATTCCTGCGCGGCAGTGGACAGGGCTGGGTAACGGCCGAATACGGGATGCTGCCGCGTTCGACCCACACCCGTACCGGGCGCGAGGCGGCGAAGGGCAAACAGAGTGGCCGCACGCAGGAGATCCAGCGACTGGTCGGCCGCGCGCTGCGCGCCGTGACCGATCTGCGGGCGCTCGGCGAACGCCAGATCACCCTCGATTGCGACGTCCTGCAGGCCGACGGCGGCACCCGCTGCGCAGCGATCACCGGCGCCTGGCTGGCACTCAACGATGCCTGTGCGCAATTGCTCGGCCGCGGCCGGATCGCCGTCAATCCGCTGCTTGATCACGTCGCCGCCGTATCGGTCGGGATCTACCGCGGCGTACCGGTGCTCGATCTCGACTACGCCGAAGACGCCAACTGCGAGACCGACATGAACGTCGTGATGACCGGCAGGCGAGGTCTGGTCGAGGTGCAGGGCACTGCCGAGGGCAACCCCTTCTCGCGCGACGAACTGAACCAGTTGCTCGACCTCGCCGAAACGGGCATCGTCGCGCTTGTTGCCCAGCAGAAGGCTGCTCTCGGGCAGCGGCAACTGCCATGAAGCTTGTCCTCGCGTCGAACAACAGCAAGAAACTCGCGGAACTCGACGCGATCCTCGCGCCGCTGGGCTGGGAACTGGTGCCACAGGGGCAGCTTGGCGTTGCCGAAGCCGAGGAGCCACACTGCACCTTCGTCGAGAATGCCCTCGCCAAGGCCCGCCATGCCGCGCGGATGACCGGCCTGCCGGCGCTCGCCGACGACTCCGGACTGTGTGTGGACGCCTTTGGCGGCGCCCCCGGTGTGCACTCCGCGCGCTTTGCCGGCGAGCCGAGATCGGATGCACGCAACAACCAGAAGCTCCTCGCTGAACTCGGCAACAACGCTCAGCGCAGCGCCCGCTTCGTCTCGGTGATCGTCTTCGTTCGCCACGCCGACGACCCGCAGCCGATCATTGCCGAGGGCGAGTGGGCGGGCGAGATTCTGCCACAGGCACGCGGCGACGATGGTTTCGGCTATGACCCGGTGTTCTACCTGCGCGAACTCGAGCGGACCGCCGCCGAACTCGACGCGGCCGAGAAGAACCGCCGGTCGCACCGGGGCCAGGCGCTGGCCCGCCTCGTCGAGCGCCTGCAGAACCGGCACTGATGCCCGCCAGGCGCGAGCGCACCGTCATTCCCCTGCTCGCCGCTGGTCGCGGCCAGCCCGAGTTTCGCCGCCAGCCGCCACTGTCGCTGTACGTCCACATTCCGTGGTGCGTGCAGAAGTGCCCGTACTGCGATTTCAATTCGCATGCGCTGTCGGCTGCGGGCACGACGGCGGCTGCGTCCCCGACACTGCCTCAGGGCGACTATCTGGCAGCCCTGATCGCCGATCTCGAGTCGGCTCTGCCGCTGGTCTGGGGTCGCCGCGTCGACAGCATCTTCATCGGCGGCGGCACGCCCAGCCTGTTCTCGGGCGAGGCGCTCGACGAGCTGCTGGCAGCCGTGCGCAGTCGCCTGCCGCTGCTGCCCGGTGCCGAGATCACGCTCGAGGCGAATCCCGGAACGATCGAAAGCGGCAAGTTCGCGGCCTTCAGGGACGCCGGGGTCAACCGTCTTTCGCTCGGCATCCAGAGTTTCAATCGGCGGCATCTGCAGGCGCTCGGCCGCATCCACGACGAGCGCCAGGCGCGGCAGGCGATCGACGAGGCGGCCCGCCACTTCGACAATCTCAACCTCGACCTGATGTACGGCCTGCCCGGGCAGGATCTCGAGCAGGCGCTGGCGGACATCGAGACGGCGTTGTCGTTCGCACCCGCCCACCTTTCCTGTTATCAACTGAGCATCGAAGCCAATACGGCCTTCGCCGCCAGCCCGCCGGTGCTGCCGGCGGACGATCTCTGCGCCGACATGCAGGATGCGATCGAAGCCAGGCTGGCGGCAGCCGGTTACCAGCATTACGAGACCTCGGCCTTTGCGCAACCCGGCCGCCAGTGCCAGCACAACCTCAACTACTGGCACTTCGGCGACTACCTGGGCATCGGCGCCGGCGCGCACGGCAAGCTGACCCTGCACGACCGAATCCTACGACAGATGCGCTGGAAGCGACCGGAGCAGTATCTGGCGCAGGTCGCTGCCGGCACGCCGGTGCAGCACGAGTCCGCCGTCGCCGCCGCCGAGCTGCCCTTCGAGTTCATGCTCAATGCGCTACGCCTGGTCGAAGGCTTCGACACGACACTGTTCGAGTCGCGCTGCGCGCTGCCGCTGCGCCACATCCAGCCGCAACTGCTGCAGGCCGAACGCGAGGGACTGCTCGAGCGCCACGGGCAGCGAATCGCTCCGACCGACCGCGGTCGACGCTTTCTCAATCGGCTGCTCGAACGTTTCCTCGTCGACCGGGATTGATCGCCGCCACCCGCCGGTGCAGCGAAAAACCGGATTGGCTACGGTTTCATCGCCTCGACCGCCTGCTGCAGTTGCTGGTGAAGCTCTTCGGCCGGCAATCCCTGTGCGTCGCGCAGGCGTATCTGCCGCGACAGATCGGCAGCCCGCGTCGCCGCCAGGCTGCGTTCGCGCGCCGCCGCCGCGCCGCCTGCCGGCTTCCCGCCGACCGCGGCCGAAGCGCTCGCCGCGGCGGCCGGCGCACCATCGACCACTACCTGGACACGTTCAGCCGCCGGTTGCGAACGCCGCGCGGTGATGACCATCGAGCGCGGCTGGTAGGGGCGTGGCACCGGCCGCTGTGCCAGCGGCTGCGGGCTTGGCCGTCGCAGCTCGTTCACCGCGGCCCGCAACCGCGCGTGCAGTTCCTCGCTCGGCCGCCCCTCGGCTTCGGCCGCCCTGATCTCGCGCATGATCGCGTCCACCGTCGGTGGCAGCGCGGCCGAACGGCTGGCTTCGCCAAAGCTCGCGGGTGGCGCCTTGACCGCCACGGCGAACTCCTCCGGCGAGGCAATCATCTTCGCCAGCCGCAGATGGTTGTAGCGCATCGCCATCGTCAGCGCGTTGTCGCCCCAGTCGCTCTGCAGGCTCGCGTTGGCCCCTGCTTCGAGCAGGTCCCGCGCCAGTTCCAGGTGACCTTCGCGCGCCGCCATCATCAGCGGCGTGGCCCCGTTCGGCGCCCGCGCGTTGATGTTCGCTCCCCGCGACATGAGGTCCCGGGCCACCTTGCCATGGCCGTTGAACACCGCATAGTGCAGCGCACTCCACTGGTTCCCCTGCCGGTCGAGTGGGGCGCCACGTTCGAGCAGCCACTGCACCGCCTCGAGATGGCCGCCCCAGGCCGCCAGTTGCAGCGGCTGCTCGCCATGGCGATTGACGCGCCGCACATCGGCGCCATGCTCGACGAACAGCGCCATCATCTCGATGTTGCCATACCAGGCGGCAACCATCAGGCCGGTGCCGATGTGCGCCGCCTCGTATTCCGGATGCAGACCCTGCTCGAGCCAGCGCCGGACCATTCGCAGGTCGCCGCGCTCGACCGCAAACTCGAAGCGGACCGGATCGGGTGTCGGCACCTGCGCCAACGCCGGCGGGAGCAGCAGGCAGGAAATCAGAAGCAGGCAGGCGCCCAGCCTGCCGATGAGGTCACTCACGGTCGTTTTCTCCACCCGGTTTCGATCACGGCTGCCGGCCGCGTCGCGCGGTGTCGCCGCCGGCAGTTTTGGTTCACAATGTCGGGCTCATGCCGTTTCAGCTGCCTGCCGCCCTTGCCATCTCGCTCCTCCTGCACGTCGCCGTGCTGTGGTGGAACGTCATCGAATTCAGGCCACCGCCGACACCGCGGCTGCAGGCTTCGCTGCAGCCGCCCGACCGGCCGGTGCCCGCCAGCGACGAGCCGCTGCTGAAGAACACGCTGTCGAGCGACCCCTCGCCGGCGGCCGCCACACCGCCACCGCGGCCGGCCACCGCCACGGCAGCGGCGACGACGCGGGCAGTGGCCCGACGCCAGATCGAGGCAGCGCAACGCAAACTCTCGCAACACCTCTACTATCCACCCGAAGCCGTCGCTCGTGGCATCGAGGGCGAGGTCCGCCTGCTCCTGCGGCTGGCCGACGATGGCAGCATCATCGACGTCCAGCTCGCTGCCAGCAGTGGCCACGCCATCCTCGACCAGGCGGCGGTGAAAGCGGCGTACGCCATGGGTCGGGCAAACTGGGCGCAGTCACGCGAGTTGATCCTGCCGGTGATCTTCCGCCTGCAGTGAAGGCGGCCGGCGGCGGAAGAGCAGATCCCACACGCCATGCCCAAGACGCCGGCCGCGCTCCTCGAAACGGGTCGGCTGACGATAGGCGGGACGCGGCGCAAAACCGGCAGCGGTATTCTCCAGCAGGCTCTCGGCCGACAGGACGGCCAGCATCTGCTGCGCGTACTCCTCCCAGTCGGTGGCGCAGTGGATGTAGGCGCCGGGACGCAGGCGACTGACGAGCAGCGCCACGAACGCCGGCTGCAGCAGGCGCCGCTTGTGGTGACGCGTCTTCGGCCAGGGATCGGGGAAAAAGATGTGCGCCCCGTCGAGCGACGCCGGCAGAAGCATGTCGCGCAGCACCTCGACCGCGTCGTGCTGGACGATGCGCAGGTTCGTCAGCCCCATCTCGGCGACCAGCTTGCACAGGCTGCCGACTCCCGGCGTATGCACTTCGACGCCGAGGTAGTCGGTCTGCGGATGGGCGGCGGCGATCGCCGCCGAGGTTTCGCCCATGCCGAAGCCGATCTCGAGGATGCGGGCGGCCTGGCGCCCGAACAGCAGGTCGAGGTCGACCGCCGTCGCGCGATAGGGAACGCCGATGCGCGTCATCATCTGCTCATGGTAGCGCTGCTGGGCATTCGACAAGCGTCCCTGCCGCCGCACGAAACTGCGGATGTGCGCCGCACGGCCGGCGCGACCCACCGTCTCACCACCAGCCATGGCTAGGAGCCGATCAGTCCGGTCGTCGGTGACGAGGGGTCCGCCGAGTAATACTTGCGTGCCATGCGTCCGGCAAGGAAGGCCTCCCGCCCGGCCTCGACCGCCTTCTTCATGGCACTCGCCATCAGCACCGGGTCACGCGCATGCGCGATGGCGGTGTTCATCAGCACGCCGTCACAGCCGAGTTCCATGGCGATCGCCGCATCCGATGCGGTACCGACGCCGGCATCGACGAGCACGGGCACCTGCGCATTGTCGATGATCAGGCGCAGGTTCCAGGGATTGACGATCCCCATGCCGGACCCGATCAACGACGCCAGTGGCATCACTGCGACGCAGCCGATGTCCTCGAGCATGCGCGCCTGGATCGGATCGTCGGCGCAGTACACCATCACCTCGAAGCCCTCGCTGACGAGCGTCCGTGCGGCCTGCAGCGTTTCCGGCATGTTCGGAAAGAGACTCGCCGGATCACCGAGGACCTCGAGCTTGCACAGCGCGTGTCCATCGAGCAGTTCGCGCGCGAGGCGCAGGGTCCGCACCGCATCCGCCGCCGTGTAGCAGCCGGCGGTATTCGGCAGGATGGTGAACTGCGACGGCGGCAACACGTCGAGCAGGTTCGGCTCACCGGCGTTCTGGCCGATGTTGGTGCGGCGGATGGCGACGGTGATGATCTCGGCACCGGCAGCATCGATCGCTGCCCGCGTCTCGGAAAAATCCTTGTACTTGCCGGTGCCGACGAGCAGACGCGAGCGGTAGGTCCGGCCCGCGACCGTCAGGCTATGGGGTGAAGGGTGCATGGGTCTTTCGCTCGTTGATGAGGCTCAACCGCCGCCGACGGCCACCACGATCTCGACCCGGTCGCCATCGGCGAGCGCGGTTTCGGCATGCAAGCCACGCGGAACGATCTCGCCGTTGCGTTCGACGGCGATCCGCTTGCCGACGTGCTCGAGTGCAACGACGAGTTCGGCGACCGTCAGCGACGAGGGAAAGCGGCGGCTTTCGCCGTTGATCAGAAGTTCCATAGGAGGCGAATTCTAGCACGCCGCCCGCCCAGAACCGCCGTCACCCACGGCCGACCCCAGCCGGCGGGCGCCGCCGGCAGAAAACCCACCCGAACCATCACCGGCGGCGACTGTCTCGCTTCGGCCAGCTTTCGCGCTCGACATCATGCACCCTCTGCGTCTCCTGCTTCTCTGCCGTGCGCTGCTGCTCGGCGGCTGCACCGGCGTCCCGGACGGCGTCACGCCGGTGCGCGACTTCCAGCTCGATCGCTACCTCGGCAAGTGGTACGAGATCGCCCGCCTCGACCATTCGTTCGAAAGCGGACTGAGCGACGTGTCGGCACACTAGTCTGATCTGGGTCGGCCAGGACCGGCCGGACGCCTGACAGGCCCCTGCCACTACCGGCGAATGGCCGGCGACCGCCGCGAGGGCGCCGGTGTCGGCGCTATGCGGGCTCGAACGGTTGCGCGAGCACGACCCGGAAGCCGATGTCGCCGTCGCGTTCGTCGGGCGGGAAGGCCTCTCGCCTGCCGCAGCGCAGATCGCCGGGGAAATCGAGCCACGATCCGCCCCGCAGGGCGCGCGGCCGATCGCCGCCGACCCGCGTGTTGCCCGGCACGTCATACTCGTTGAGACACCATTCCCAGACGTTGCCGGCAAGATCTTCGACGCCGCCGGCCGCGGCCCCGAGCGGATACATGCCGACGGCAATGGTGCGGCCGATACCGCTCTCGTGGCTGTTGGCGCGCGCCGACTGCCAGTCGTCACCCCAAGGGTAGCGGCGCTGACTGGCACCACCCTGGGCAATCCACTGCCACTCCCAGTCGGTCGGCAGACGCACCACCTGCGTCCCTCCCAGGCACCAGCGCGCGCTGAGCCAGCGGCAGAAAGCGATCGCATCGGCCCAGCAGACGTTGATCGCCGGGTAGTTGTTGCCCGCCCAGCGCGCCTCGCCGGGCTGCTTGCGCTGCACCAGCCGGCGCCACCAGCGCCGGTCACGGTAACCATCGACGGCCGTGACGAAGGCGCCGTACTGCTGCCAAGTGACCGGGTAGCGCGCCACACGCAGGCGTTCGACGGCAAAGCGGTGCTGACCCAGCCCTTCGATCTCGACCTCGCCGGCAGCGATATCGACCCAGGTGATGTCCGGCAGGCCGTCGGCGGCAAGGCCGACACCGCGCCGCGGATCACCCATCTGATTGAGGCGCAGGCCGATTTCCTCACGCCGCTCGTGCGCCGTGCCGTCGACCGCCAGTTCGTCGAGTAGCGCCAGCGGTTCCGGACACAGGAAGCTGTGCACGTACTTCTCCATGCCGGCGGCGAGTCCGTGCCAAGCGGCGATGCCGGCGTCGCCGAAGTCGCCGCCGGCTGGCGGCAGCGGATGGTGGGCGAGTTCGTGCAGAGCCAGCAGTGCTGGTCGCTGCTGTTCCCAGCGCCAACGCCCGGCGCTTCCCTCGAGGTAGCCGCCGGCAACTGGCTCGCGATCGCTCTGCTCGGCCAGCCGGCGCCATTCGCGTGCTGCCTGCTTGACCTGCCGCCGCAGCGCGAGGCTGTCGCGATGGCGCGCGCACCACTGGCGCAGGCGCGGCCAGTGGCTGAGCAGCGTTTCGTGCGCCAGCTCGATGTGGCGGTCATCGCCATCGACGAGGAAGCCCTGCCGGCGCAGCAGGTCCACCAGGCGCGCCAGCGGCGGATCGCCGCGCAGCGCCGCGACGTCGAAGATGCGGCGGGTCGGCAACTGGTCGATCACCGTCGCCAGCTCGGCGAACAGCCGCGGGCAGGCCGCGTCCAGCTCGCCATCCTCCTCGATCAGTCTCTCGATGTCGGCGGCGACACTTTCGATCGCGCTCGCCAAGCCGCCGATTCTCTGATAGGCCTCGAGCGTCAATCCCTGCTCGGGGTGGCGCTGCTCGTAGAGCCGCTCGAGGGTCAGCGAGATCAGTGGCAGAGCTCCCCGGGCAGCGATCGCCGCCGGCAGCAGTGCTGCCAGCAGCTCCGGCTGCACCGGCACGCCCAGCGCGGCCGCCGGGCCGGTGATGATCGCCCGCAGCGCCGCCTCGCTGGTGATCGGGCCGAGGACGAGCAACGAGGCACGCAGAAGATCCTCGCCGAGCCATTCCAGCAGACGCGCCGTGAACTCGCTGCGCAGGGTCAGCACGATGTGGAGGGTGTCAATGGCCAGCAGCGGATCGAGCAGGGCGCGAAAACCACGTGCAGTCGCCGGCGGCGTGCAGATGAACAGTTCCTCGAACTGGTCGAGCAGCAACAGCGCCGGCTGCGGTATCTGCCGCAACGCCACCGTGATCGCCTGGGCCAGGTGCTCCTCGCTGGCGACCGACCGTTCGTTCTCGAGCAGCGCTGCCCGCAGCGCGACACGTGCCGCCACGGGCCCAGACCGCAAGAGCAGTTCCGCCAACTGCCGGAACGGGCTCGACTGCGGCTCACATGGCAAGTAAGCGAGACCACCTGGCCGCTCGGCGAGCCTGGCGACGACACCAGCGGCGACCAGCGAGGACTTGCCGGTACCGGATCGGCCGACGATACTGACCAGGCGACTCGCGGTCAGTCGCTCGAGCACGCGCTCGGTCTCGCGCTCGCGACCAAAGAAGAAACGGTGCCCGTCAGGCCTGAAGGCGGCCAGACCCGGATAGGGATTGACGACACCATCCGTGGCCGGCGCGCCCCCGGCCGCAGGCCCCGTGCCAGCCGCCCCGCCCGGCGTTTCCCGCGCAACGTTCATCGCCGGCCCCGCTGCCCAGGCTGCGAATCGATTCCGTGCTGCCCGCTCATCCCATTCCGCCTGCTGCTCGACCACTCCGGCACCATTGTACGGACCTCGGCCGCGACTGGCCAGCCTGGACGGCGACCAACCGCCCCCGCAACCGGTGCCACGCCGAGGCCGCCGGTGAAGGGAATGTGGAGAACGTGGAATATGTCCTTCGCCGCGCCGGCAAGCCGTCGCTAGAATCGCTGCATGTCCAGACAGATCCCGCCCGCCACACCTGAAATCAACCGGCTGCGTGCCGCGGCCGCGCTCATCCCGATCATCGAGGAAGGCCTTGAGGCATCGCGATTCTCTGCCGAACGCGCGGCACTGATGGCATCCTTCTGCGAATGGACGGCACAGAAGCCGTACGATGATCCGGAAGCGATCCGCCTGGCAGAACGAGTGCGCCACGGACTGCAGCGCATCAAGCTACCGCTCGCTGCACGCTGAGGGCGGACGGCGGCAGGCGGATGCGACCGGCGGCAGCAGCGTGCCGGGCGCCCCCCTCAGGCTACCTCTGTCGGTTCCGGACGAGTCAGCAGTTCGAGGGCATCGGCAAGGTTGCGTACCGTGCGGTCGGGGTTGTGCAGCTTCTCGAGCCCGAAGAGACCGATGCGGAAACTGCTGAAATCGGCCGGCTCGTCGCACTGCAGCGGCACGCCGGCGGCGGTCTGCAGCCCGATGGCGACGAAGCGGCGGCCCGACTGGATCTCGGGATCATCGGCATAGCTGACGACGACACCTGGCGCCTGGAAGCCCTCGGCGGCAACGCTCGCGAAGCCCTTGCCGGCAAGCAGCGCGCGGACACGCAGGCCGACCTCCTGTTGCTCCTGGCGGACGCGCTCGAAACCGTAGTTCTCGGTCTCGCGCATGACGTCGCGCAGCGCCGCCAGGGCGTCGGTCGGCATGGTCGCATGATAGGCATGGCCACCATTCTCGTAGGTCTCCATGATCTGCATCCACTTCTTCAGGTCGCAGGCGAAGCTGCTGCTGCTGGTGGCGTCGATGCGGGCGCGTGCACGCTCGCCGAGGACAACCAGGGCGCAGCAGGGAATCCCGCTCCAGCCCTTTTGCGGCGCGCTGATCAGGATGTCGACGTGGTGCGCGACCATGTCCACCCAGATCGCCCCGGAAGCCACGCAATCGAGCACGAACAGCCCATCGACGGCGCGCACCGCCTCGCCGACCGCGCGCAGGTAGTCGCCCGGAAGGATCATTCCCGAGGCGGTTTCGACATGCGGCGCGAAGACGATGTCCGGCTTCTCCGCCAGAATGCAGGCGACGACCTCGTCGATCGGCGGCGGAACGAACGGCGCGTGCTTCTCTTCGCCGACGCGCCGTGCCTTGAGAACGATGCTCGCCGAGGGAATCTGGCCGATGTCGAGGATCTGCGTCCAGCGGAAGCTGAACCAGCCATTGCGGATGATCAGGCACTTGCGACCGGTGGCGAACTGCCGCGCGACGGCTTCCATGCCGAAGGTGCCGCTGCCGGGCACGACGACCGCCGTCGTGCCGTTGTAGACCGTCTTCAGGATGCGCGCGATATCGCGCATGACCCCCTGGAAACGCTGCGACATGTGGTTGAGGGAGCGGTCAGTGTAGACCACCGAGTATTCGAGCAGACCCTCTGGATCGGGTTGGGGCAGCAGTGCGGGCACGATTGTCTCCAGTTCTCTGGTTGGGTTTGTGGATTGCGGCTGACGAAGGAGCGCGAGCATAACGCCAAGTCCGTCCCCGGCGCTAGTCGGCGCCCGCCGGCACCCCGGGCAAGCGCAAATCCTCTAGAATTCGCCCATCGCCCATCGTCGCTGCCGCCAGCGCAACGACCGCGCCAACCACACCGGAAACGCCCATGGCCGGAGCCAGCCTGCTCGCCCTGATCGATGACATTGCCAGTGTCCTCGACGATGTCGCCCTGATGACGAAGGTGGCTGCGAAGAAGACAGCCGGGGTTCTCGGCGACGACCTGGCACTGAACGCGCAGCAGGTATCCGGCGTGCGCGCCGAGCGCGAACTACCGGTCGTCTGGGCCGTTGCCGTCGGCTCGCTGAAGAACAAGTTGATCCTGGTGCCGGCGGCACTGGCGATCAGCCGCTTCATGCCGTGGGCGGTGACACCGCTGCTCATGCTGGGCGGTCTGTACCTGTGTCTCGAAGGAGTCGAGAAACTGGCGCACAAGTGGTTGCACAAGGCACCGGAGGACGATGCCCAGGCCGCCGAACTGGCGGCGCTCGCCGACGGCGAGGCCGACCTGCAGGTCATCGAGGCCGACAAGATCAAGGGCGCCATACGAACGGATTTCGTCCTGTCCGCCGAGATCGTCGTCATCGCCCTCGGCACCGTCGCCGAGCAGCCGTTCGCGACGCAGGTGGCCGTGCTCTCGGGGATCGGGCTGCTGATGACCGTCGGTGTCTATGGCATCGTCGCCGGCATCGTCAAACTGGACGACATCGGCGTGCACCTGCTCAAGCGACCGGGCGTGCTGGCGCAGATGGTCGGCAAGGGCCTGCTGCTGGCGGCGCCGCGGCTGATGCGCGCACTGACGGTGATCGGCACGGCGGCGATGTTCCTCGTCGGCGGCGGCATCCTGACGCACGGCATCGCGCCGCTGCACCACGCCATCGAGCATGCGGCGGCACTGGCGGGCGAAGTCGCGCTGGCCGGCGGCTTGCTCCAACTGCTGACATCGGCCCTGCTCGACGCCCTCGTCGGCATCTGCGGCGGCAGCCTGGCGTTGCTCGGGCTGAAAACCCTGGCCGCGACGCGGACGGCGATCGCCGGTGCCGGCAGGACGGCACCGCGCGGCTGAACCCGGCTAGCCTTTGGGCAGCCGGCCCATGAGGAAGAACTCCTCGTTCGGCCGCATCGAACTCATGTTGGCCAACCGATTGGACATCGCGAAAAAAGCGGCGACGGCACCGATATCCCAGATGTCCGGGTCGGAAAAACCGTTCTCGCGCAGCGCCGCGAAGTCGGCATCGCCGATTTCGGCCGAGTGCAACGCCACCTTCAGCGCAAAATCGAGCATCGCCCGCTGTCGCGGCGTGATGTCCGCCTTGCGATAGTTCACCGCCACCTGGTCGGCCAGCAACGGATTCCGCGCGCGCACCCGCAGGATCGCGCCATGCGCGACCACACAATACTGGCACTGATTGGCACCGCTGGTGGTGACGACGATCATCTCGCGCTCGGCCTTGCTGAGCCCGCTCTCCTTTTCCATCAGCGCATCGTGGTAGGCAAAGAAGGCGCGGAACTCATCGGGGCGATGCGCCAGTGTGAGAAAGACGTTGGGGACGAAACCGGCCTTCTCCTGGACCTCCAGAATGCGGCTGCGCACATCCGCGGGCATTTCATCGAGCGCGGGAACGGGGAAGCGACTGATCGGCGAGTTCATTGCCATCTCCACGGTGAGGGGGGTTCGGATCGTCACATCATACACAATCGGCACGACCGGCAGGTGATACCCCAGCCAGGAAGGCTGCGTCAGCGGATGGCCACGCTCAGGCAGGCTGACCTCGGCGGCTGACGACGGTTGGCTGCAGCCTCTCGCCGCTGGCATCCCGCTGCCGGCCCAGGCCGCTCGCCGGGCCGGCAACCACGGCACGCATCGGCTGCCCGAAAATGGCATTGCGGCGGCTACGGAACAGGTTAGACTGCCGTTTTTCTGCCAACAGCCGGGCCGAGCCGATGACTCCGTCACCCATGCGATCCCTTGTCCTGCTCTTCATGCTTCTCGTGCTCGGCGGTTGCGCCAGCCGCCCGGTGAATCCGCCGATTGCCGAGGCGGACCCGAACACCGGCTACCGTTTCCAGGTGCGGCACGCGCAGCACGCCAAGGGAAAGGAAAACCTGGTCATTCTCGCCTTCTCTGGCGGCGGCACGCGCGCTGCGGCGTTTTCCTACGGCGTCCTCGAGTTCCTTCGCCGTACCGAAGTGACGGGACAGCAGGGCCAGCCCTTCCGCCTGCTCGATGGCGTCGACGTCATCACCGGCGTCTCGGGCGGCAGTTTCACGGCGCTCGCCTACGGCCTCTACGGCGACAGGCTGTTCGCCGAATACGAACAACGCTTCCTGAAGCGCGACGTGCAGGGCGAGATCATCGCCCGCACCTTCAGCCCGAGGAACTGGGGCAACCTCTGGTCGCTGGGCTGGGGTCGTTCCGAGCTGGCGGCCGAACTCTACGACGAGATCCTGTTCCATGGCGCCACCTTCGGCGATCTCGACCGCGGCCGCGGGCCGTTGATCCTGGCGTCAGCGACCGACATCTCGACCGGAGCCCGTTTCGTCTTCAACCAGAACACCTTTGACGTCCTCTGCTCCGACCTCAATGCCGTGCCCTTGTCGCGCGCCGCCGCCGCATCGTCGGCCGTACCGGTCGTCCTCTCGCCGGTGACGATCAACAACTACGCCGGCACCTGTCACACACGCCTGCCGCCCTGGGTGAAGCTGTTCACCGACGCCGCCGAACCGCCGCGACCGGCGGCGCGGGCGATCCGCTCGCTGCGCGACCTGCAGGCCTT
This sequence comes from Candidatus Accumulibacter conexus, assembly GCA_017592775.1. Lineage (GTDB taxonomy): Bacteria > Pseudomonadota > Gammaproteobacteria > Burkholderiales > Rhodocyclaceae > Accumulibacter > Accumulibacter conexus. Next base: position 67,143 of record JAGFNJ010000022.1, read on the forward strand.
CGGCGACGGTGTCCATCGACCCTACCTGCATCTCGTCGACGGCGGCGTCTCGGACAACGTCGGCATGCGCTCGGTCCTCGACACGCTCGAGATCTCGCAGGCGCTGCACGAGGCGGGCGCGCCGACGCCGCTCGACGGCATCCGCCGCGTCATCGTCTTCATCGTGAACTCGCTCTCCTCGCCACCGACCGACTGGGACGAATCCGAGAGCCCGCCGGGCACCGTCGCCATCCTGCTGAAGTCGGCCGGAGTGCCGATCGACCGCTACTCCTATGAAGCGGTCGAACTGCTGCGGGACATGGCGGCGCGCTGGAAGACCCTGCGCCTGATCGGCCAGTCGTCGGCAATGGCCGCCAACAATGATCCCGCGGTGGCCGCAGCGCTGCGCGTTCCGGATGCCGAGATCTATGCCATCGACGTGTCCTTTGCCGAACTGCGGGACAAGGAGGAACTGGCCTATCTCAACGCCCAGCCGACTTCGTTCGTGCTGCCCGACGAAGCCGTCGATCGCCTGCGTGCAGCGGCCGGACGAATCATCATGGACTCGCCGGAATTCCAGCGCCTGCTGCGCGACGTCGGCGCGAGAATCGTCGCGGAGCCGCAGCGCCCGCAGGCACCGGCGACGATGAGCGCGAAGTAGGAGACTGCCCGCGGGCGGGCCGTCGGCCGCCCCGCAGCAGCACCCAGGAGCAAGCACAGCCTCTGCCGGTCGCGTTTGTCATGCCAGCGGCGCCCATCGATACCTGCCGGCGAGTCCGGCGTCGACATCGTCCGCCGTGACCATGGCACGCAGCGGTCTCATGCCCGGCGATGCGACGGCCAGCGCAGCACCCCGGTGGCCAGCGCCGTCCCGAGCACGACGATGGCGCCACCGACCAGCATCCCGGCGTCGAGGCGCTCACCGAGAAAGATGCTGCCCCAGACGATGCCGAAGAGCGGGATGAGGAAGGTCACGGTCACTGCACGCGCGGCACCAACGTTGGCGATCAGGCGGAAGAAGATGAGAAAGGCGAAAGCGGTACAGCCAACACCCAGCGCGATTGCCGCCGCCCACGCCAAGCGGCCGGGCGTTTCGGCCGGCCAGAACCAGAGCGCGAGGGGCGTCAGGACGATCGCGGCGGCGATCTGCGAACCGGCGGCGCTGACCAGCGCCGGCACATCGCTGAGAAGCCGTCGCGTCAGATGGGCGGCAAAGCCGTACGACAGTGTGGCCAGCAGCATGGCGAGGATCGCCCAGCCGCTGCCGCCGGGCTTGAAGTCCGCCTGACCGGCGGCGAGCACGAGAACACCGACGAAACCGACGACCAGACCGGCAGAACGTGCCGCGCCGAGGCGTTCGCGCAACCACACGGCGCCGATCAGCGCGGTGAAGATCGGTACCGTCGCATTGAGAATCGACGCCAGACCGGCGGTGATCGACAGCATCGCCCAGGCAATCAGCGCAAAGGGCAGCGCCGAACTGAAGACGCCGACGACGACGATGCCGACCGCGTGCGCGCGCAGCGCCCCGACCTGCCGCCGCAGCATCAGCAAGGGCACCAGGCAGGCCGCTGCCACCGCAACACGCAGCCAGATCAGCGGCAGCGGGCCAAAGGCCGGCGCCGCGTAGCGCATGAACAGGAAGGAGCCGCCCCAGAGAGCGGCCAGCAGGACCAGGTCGCACAGGTCGCGCATGCGCATCAGTTCGCTCTCTCCACAGACACCCGCGGCGCCGCCGCTGCGACCAGCCGATGCCGCAGCACGCAACCGCAGCCCTGTCGGCATGCGGGCGAAGCACGCCAGCAGCCCGGGCGGCGGCGCCCGGCACACCGTGACCCGGTTCACCTCCGGCAACGCTCCCGACTGCGCGACGGGGCCAGCCCCAGGGGACAAAAAGGGGCGAGCGTACGGCATGCCGCTGCCCGCTGTCCAGCGAATCGCGCTGCCTCACACGCTGCGAGGGGTACAGACGACTCACTTTCCAGCCTCGGGGACATAGATCATCGACCCATCGCGCATGCGGTAGGCGACGCCCGCCTTCTCGCCGTCACCGCTGCCAATGCTCCCGTTGGCCCTGTATTTCTCGATCTTCTCTCCCTTCCGGAGCGTCGCCTCCGTCGCCGGTTTGCCGGGATCGGTGATGACCGTGACGTCGCGCTGGCCGAACGGGTTGACCAGCGGGTTCTGTGCGATGGCAATCAGCAATGCCGCGATGACGACGAGGAAGATGTCGATCAGGTTCACGACCGACAGGATCGGATCCTCACTCTCCGACTCGTGCAACAGTCTCATGTCCGTGCCTCCAGCCGCCGCATGGCGTCGATCTCGAGCAGTTCCTCGGCCAGCCAGCGGCGGCGGACGTTGGTCACCCAGTAGGTGATCGACGCGGCGTTCAGCGCCAGGATGACGGCCGAAAAGGCAACGGTGAGGTTGCTCGAAACCTCGTCCAGCCGGCCGTCGGACAGCGGGCGCAGGGCCGGCCGCACCGGGATCATCGTCGCCACCAGGCCGAGCATCGGCGTCACCCGGCTGGCGATCCGCGGCAGCTCAAGCGCCTCGTGCGCCAGCACCTCGAGTTGGTCGGCTGACAGTTGCGTGGAGGAAACGAGCGGCCTGCCGCCTCCGTGGTGGCTCAGCGTGAGCATGGCGAACTCGCCGAGGATCCAGAAGGCGTAACGGAAGAGGCACACGACGAGTGCCAAGACCAGCAGCAGGAAGGGCTGCGCGATCTGGTACATGGTGTATTCGACGAACTGCGACATGGGGTGGCGAGGCCCGCGCACGGCCGGCCGAAACGCGCGCCGACAAGCATCGCATCAAGGAGCTGGAACGGGAACTGAAGCGCAAGGAGAAGACTCTGGCGGAAACAGCTGCCTTGCTGGCCCTCTCAACAAGGCTCCCGGCGATCTTCCACGGGGCCGCGGACGAATGATCCGCCAGGAGGATCGCCAGACCGCGCTGTCCGGCGGCAGCGGCCTCCCCAGCACGCGATCCTTCATCGCTTGTCCGTAGCTCGCCATCCGCATCTTCTCCGTTTCGCCCCCTCGTCTCAGATCCTATCGAGGCGACAACTAGTCTGCCACAGAGGGCCTGCCGGGCAGCCTCGCCGCGATCTCCTGCGCACGATCTCCCGACTTGCGGGCGACGAGCGCTTTACGACCCGACTGGCGGCCGGATACTGACGATGCCCAGCGAAATGTTGTCGTTGCCGTCGCGCGTCAGCGCCAGCTCGAGCAGTCGCCGGCAGGCGGCAGCAGCGTCGATCCTGGCAACGACGCGGCCGATCTCGGTGGCGTCGACACTTTCCCAGAGACCGTCGGAACACAGCACAAAGGACTCGCCGATGACCGGCGGCACGTCGGCCTGGGTCACCACGCGCAGTGTCCGCTCACTGCCAAGCGACAGGAGCAGGACATTGCGCGCCGGATGATGGCGTGCCTGCGTCGCGCTCAACAACCCGTTGCGTGCCATCTCGGCGGCGACCGTGTGGTCGACGGTGAGTTGCCGGCAGCGGCCGTCACGGCAGCGATAGAGGCGGCTGTCACCGACATGTGCGAAGAGGACGCGACTGCCCACCACGACCAGCGCCGTGGCAGTCGTCCCCATGCCGGCAAGCGCGGAATCCGCAGCGGCGGCCTGGACGATCGCCTGGTTTGCGTCGCCCATGGCGGTCGTGAGCGCGTTGCCGGGGTCAACCGCGCCGCTCGCGAAATAGCTCCGGCCGAGGGCTTCGACAGCCATGGCGCTTGCGACTTCGCCGGCATTGTGCCCCCCCATGCCATCAGCCAGCACCGCCAGCACGCCGCGATGGTGCCACTGCTGCGCCTCGGCAGGCGAGAAGAAGGCGAGCGAATCCTGATTGCTGCAGCGGACGCGACCAATGTCGCTTGCCAGGTGCGCCTCGACGCAGTAGTCCATTGCCGACATCCCGCATCGCCCCGAAGCGGCGACGCGTTCATCACTCGTCCCGCCAACGCGGATCGTCGACGGCAATTGCTGCAGCGGCGCTGCCGGCGTCGTCATCGTTCTTCCCCTTGCACGCGCAGCGACTGGTGGCTCCGGCATGACGGCCGCCACGGCGCGAAGACGCGCGGGCCACGATGCCCGCATGCTGGAGTTCCGGGGGCCTCGCGGCGTCGCTTCCTGCGGTCGACAACGACGCCGGCGGCAGGCACCTGCACCGCCGTGTACCGACTGCGATTGCGGCGGGCCGGCGGGCGTCCCGTCAACGATGGGTGAACGGCCGGATGCCTGCTATCCTGCGTCCTTGCGTCACCCTTCCCGGCCCGCGCTCGGCCCGCCGCCTGCCGCGGCGACGCGGACTGACCGCCAGCCGTTGCCGGCGTCAGCATTCGCCGGCAGCGGCGAGGGGCAGGCCGCCCGACATGACTGGCCGCTCCAGCCGAATGGCGCCAGCAAGTGGCGCCAACCACCAGCCAGAGTGAGATCGAATGAGTTATACCTTTGCCTCTGCCACCATCCTGCTGATCCTCATCACCGACCCGATCGGCAACATTCCCATCTTCGCCAACGCGCTGCGGCACGTGGCGCCGGCTCGGCGGCCGTGGGTGATCCTGCGCGAGGTCCTCATCGCTTTCGTCCTCCTGCTGCTCTTCATGTTCGTCGGCGAGGCTTTCCTGCGCCTGATGAACCTCAGCGAACTGTCGCTGCAGATCGGCGGCGGCGTGATCCTCTTCCTGATCGCGCTGCGGATGATCTTTCCGTCGCCTGGAACCGATGCCATTGACCCCGCAGGGGAACCGCTGATCGTGCCGCTCGCCGTTCCCGCCATCGCCGGACCGTCGGCGCTGGCGACCGTTCTGCTGCTGGTGTCGCAGGCACCCGATCGCCGGCTGGAATGGATCGGCGCCCTGTGCATCACGATGGCGGTCAGTGCCATCATCCTCGTGCTCGCCGAGCGCATTCAGCGCATTGCCGGTGATCGCATCGTGATCGCGCTGGAACGGCTGATGGGTCTGGTGCTGGTGGCAATGGCGATCGAGATGATCCTGCGTGGCATCAAGACCTTTGCCCTGCAGATCTCGCAGGCTCACCCCTGAGACGTCGCCGCGTACGCAGGCGTCGCGGGCAGCGCGCAGCAACGGCCGCGCACAAGGAATGCGGCCTGGTGGCGCTGCTCGCTCGCCAGGATCAGGAAGCACGCTGACGCCGCCGCCATGCCCGGATCAGATACAGACGCCAGACGGCGCTGGTAACCAGGAAGCCCAGCGCCGAGAGGCTGCTGGCGAGCGCGATCAGACCGACTGCCAACGGCTTGGCAACGGCCAGCATCCAAACCTGCATCGCCGCCGCCCAGCCAGTGAAGGCGCCGACACTGAACGCGGGGGGGGCGACGAAACCGCTACTGTCGCCGATCAGCAGGCGACCGAACTGGTAGGCCGCAAGGTACAGTGGCACGATGGTGAACGGGTTGGTGTACAGCGTCACGACCAGTGCGAGCGGCAGGTTGACGCGCAGGAGCAGGGCGCCGACCGCTGCCCCGATCATCTGCAGCGGACCGGGAATCAGCCCGCAGAACATGCCGACGGCAACCGCCCCGGCCGCCGAGTGACGGTTGAGGTGCCACAGCCGCGGATGCAGCAGCCACGACTCGAAGGGACGCAGCCAACGATTGTTGCGGATCGACTCGTGGTCGGGAAGGTACTTTCTCAGCAAACGGCGCATGCCCGGCATTATCGCAGGCTGTACCCTGCGATGGCACGCTGGACGGATGCGAAGTGACCGGCGGCGACTGCCGGCGGCAGCCCCGGCGAACCCGTTTGCCGGCCCAGATCAAAGACAGGACCGCGCTCCGCGCGCAGAATCGCATGCCATTCCCCACCATTCCCCACCACCGCTGGAGAACACCATGCACGCCTGCGATCAGCCCCGTATCGATGCCATCCACCCCTTCGACGCTCGCGGGGTCGCGAAGCGCTTTCGCCATGCGGCGATCTTCGGTGCTCTCGATGTACTGGTGCCGGGAGAAACCATGCGCTTCTGCAACGACCACGACCCCCTGCCGCTGCTCGCGCAACTCCAGATCCGCTATGGCGATGCGCTGCAGATCAGCTACGTGCAGCGTGAACCCGGGGCGATCGTCATCGACTTCGTGCGCACAGCCTGAGCACACCGGTCATCAGCCTGGCAGTGCCTGGCTACCCGCTGGCCGCACCCGCAGGCAGTGAAAGCAGCGGGCTCGAGCCCGGCCCCGTCACCCAGGGTCGCAGGATGAGCGATTGCTGATTTACCTCGGCCTCTCGGCCCTGGCGACCTTCGTCACCGCGCTGCTGTTGCTGCCTCTCGGCCAGCCATCGCTGCCGGCAGTCGCGCACCTGCTGCTGACCGTCGGCATCATGCCGCTGATCTTCGGCGTCATCACCCATTTCGTGCCCGTCCTGACGCGCAGCGGCGCCGCGCCCCGAAGCCTGCTGCTGGCGCCGATCCTGTTGCAGCTTGCCGGTGGCGTCACCTTTCTCGCCTTCATTGGCGAAGCTCCGGCAGCAGGCCTCGCTGCCGCCGCCAGCGGCACGCTGCCGCTGGCGGCCGCCCTCGCCGGCTGGATGAGCCTGCGCGCGCGGCGCGCACTCGGCACACCGCATCCTTGCTGGCGCTGGTACCTGGCAGCGATCAGCCTGTTCTGCGTCGCGTTGCTGCTGGTGCCGGCGATGGCCTGCTGGCCGCAGGCGCACAACGCCCTGCGCCTGCTCCACCTGCACCTCAATGTGCTCGGCTTTGTCGGCCTGACCGCTCTCGGCACGCTGCCGGTCCTGCTGCCGACGGTACTGAACAGCGCCGACGCCACCGCCGCTCCACGCTTGCGGAGAAACCTGCCGGTCGCTGTCGGCGCCGTCCTGATGATCGCTGTCGGCGCTGCCGTCTGGCTGCCCCTGGCGCTGGTGGGCACCCTGCTGCTGGGCGGTGTCGTCCTCAGCCTGGGCTACGCCAGCCTGCTTCGCCATGGCTGGCGCCGGCTCTTCGACGATGGTGCGGCGGCCGCCCTGTATGGCGCGCTGGCCGGGTTTCTGCTGCTGCTTGGCCTGGGATCCGGACACGCCGTCGGAGCGCTCGATGGCCGCGACAGCATCGTCGCCTTCATCGTCGGCTTTCTCCTGCCCCTGGTCACCGGTGCCCTGACACACCTGCTCCCGGTGTGGTTGCTGCGCGGCAAGCGGACGCCGCGACGGGACCGGCTGCACGTCGCGCTGCGCCGCGGTGGCGCACAGCGGGCGTTGCTGTTTCTTGCCGCTGGAGCGTTGCTCGGCAGCGGCGTCGGCGCCGGCTTGTGGCCAGCTTTGCTGGGGCTGCTGCATTTTCTGGGCATTCTGCTGCAGGCCCTCTGGGCACACCGCGAGTGAGCACCGGAAATTACTTTTTTCTTCTTTAAAACAACGCTATCGACGTTTTTTGTGAAAAAAGTCTCAAGATCTGCGAAATGCGTCCGTTGGCAGGGATATGATCCACACGGTCAAGCATCTGCGACGGAGCAAGTGATGTTCAAGCACGACCACTTATCTCAACTGTATTCATCCCGCCAGGCATCGCGTCGACTGCACCGCCGCCCGGCCCTCCCCGCCGATCATCAAACGGCCCCCGCCCATGCCTTGAGCGCCGTCGCAGGCGACGGGGCCCGACACAGGCGAATGCGTCGCAACAGGGTGGCGGCACCGCAGGTGGCGATGCTCGAGTTGCTGGCAGCCGAAGCACGCATCGCCGATCTCGAGAACGCATTGCGCAGGGCACAGGCAGCGGCGGTTACCGATACGCTGACCGGCGCGCTGAATCGCCGCGGCTTTGACCAGGCGCACGAGCGCGAGGCTGCCCGCAGCCGCCGCAGCGGTAGCCCCAGACAACCTGATCTCACGGATTTTGCGAAGTACCGAGTTGCAGGATCAAGCGGAGGTTGGAGCGTGGGAAGACGGTCTCGGTCGCGTTCAACTCGTCACAGAGTGTGCGGACGGCGCGGTCCGAGACGCCATTGGCCAGATGGTGGAGGCGAACGGTCAGGGTGCCGGCCTGCGGGTCGGGCAGCAAGTCGGCTTCGGTCGTGTAGATCGCGCGTAGCAAGCTCCGGGCCTCGTCCGGGCGGGCAAGAAGCGGCGCCAGGACGTTGGCCATCGCCGTTTCGGCACGGTAGGCGATCATCTTGAGCGTGTCGAGCAATTGCTTGCTGTGGGTGCTCAGCCGGCGAAACCGGCTTTCTTCCGGCAAATCCTTGGCGTCGAGAT
>JAGFNJ010000023.1 GCA_017592775.1 Candidatus Accumulibacter conexus
CCTCCCGCCGTACCTTCTTCGAACACCTGCGCGCCTTGCTACAGTACCTGCCGTTCGATGACTGGGATCACCTCATGCGCTTCATGCAGCAGCGCCTCGCTCCCAACGCCCCAGACACCGGCTGATTTACCCCTTCCAACAGTCTCTACCCTCACCACCCGCTACCATGGAATCTAAAATGAGAACTGCTGCGGACGCACGGCATGCGCCAGCACCGCCGTTCCGACCCCCCCTCAACCCGTTCCCGTTTCGTTCACCGCAGCTTCAGCCCCGGCGCATGCAGATCACCCTCGTCGTTCCCGAAATCGTCTGGCCCGAACCGGATGACCACGAAACACTCGCCGAACTGGCTGTGCCCGGCCTCGCCACCCTGCTTGCGCGCAGCCGCATGCATCGCAGCCCGGCGCAATCACTCGAGGCGGCCGTCGGCGACGCCTTCGGTTACGGCGAGCCTGCGGCCCTTGCCGCCTGTCGGGTGCACGGCGAAGAGAGCGGCCCCGCGGCAGGCTGCGCGCTCTGGCTCTGCGCCGACCCGGTCCATCTGCGCCTGCATCAGGAGCGCCTGATCCTGGCCGATGCGGCGACTCTCGAGATCGACGTGAACGAGGCACAGGCCATCGTCGACGCGCTCAATCGGCATTTCCCCGATGCCGGCCGCTTCCACTTCGCCAGCAGCGACCGCTGGTACCTGGAACTGGCTGCCGGCCGCGAACTCGGGCGCTTCGAGGTGCCCCCGCTGTCGACGGTGGCCGGCCGCAGCGTCGTCCGGCAACTGCCCGAAACTGCCGAGGCGCGCTGGCTTCGCCGCCTGCTCAACGAGGCGCAGATGGTACTGCACGAGCATCCGGTCAACCGACAACGCGACGACACCGGCCGGGCAACCATCAACAGTCTCTGGCTGTGGGGTGCGGGCCGCCTGCCGACCGCAGGCGCGGGGCCGTTCACCGACGTCTGGAGCGATCTCGCCCTGGCACGCGGCTGCGGGCGCGCCGCGGGCAGCCAGGTCCGTTCGCTGCCCGACGGCGCCACAGCCCCCCTGGCGCAGGCAACCCGGGGCGGCGAGCATCTGGTCGTTCTCGATGGGCTGCAGTCTTGCGTGCAGTACGAGGATGGCGCGGCCTATCGCGCCACCCTGCTCGCGCTCGAGGAACGCTGGTTTGCGCCGTTGCAGCAGGCGCTGGCCAGCGGCCGGATACGCCGGCTGTGCCTGCAGGCGCCAACGGCCTACGGCATGCTGTCGTGGGAAAGCGACGCACGCGCGCAGTGGCGGCTGTGGCGCCGTGGGCAGACGCTGGCGGCGACCGCCCGCGACCTGGCAGCCGCCACACCATGACGCGGCTGCGCCGACGACCGGTCAGCCCGCGCCACCAGTGGCAGCTCGAGCAACAGGGGCTGCATCCGCTGCTGGCGCGCATCTACGCCGGCCGCGGCATCTGCACGAGCAGCGAACTCGACTACGATTTTGGCTCGCTCCTGCCTCCGGACGGGCTGACCAACGCCGCCGCGGCGGCGGTGCTGCTGGCCGACCACATCGCCAGGCAGCGAAAGATCCTCATCGTTGCCGACTACGATTGCGATGGCGCCACCGCCTGCGCGGTCGGCATCCGCGCCCTGCGTGCCTTCGGCGCGCGCGTGGACTATCTGGTGCCGAACCGCTTCACCTACGGCTACGGCCTGTCGCCGGACATCGTCGAGCTGGCGGCAGGTGCAGCGCCGGACCTGTTGCTCACCGTCGATAACGGCATCGCCAGCGTCGACGGCGTCAACCGCGCCCGCCAGTTGGGCATGGCGACCCTGATCACCGACCACCACCTGCCGGGCGACGAGCTGCCGGCGGCCGATTGCATCGTCAATCCGAGCCTTGCCGGCTGCGACTTTGCCAGCAAGGCGCTGGCAGGCGTTGGCGTCATCTTCTACGTCATGCTGGCGCTGCGCGCGGAACTGCGCCGCCGCGGCTGGTTTGCCGAAGCGGGCGGACGCAGCGAGCCCAACCTGGCCGCGCTGCTCGATCTGGTGGCCCTGGGCACCGTCGCCGACGTCGTCAGCCTCGACCACAACAACCGCGTGCTCGTCAGCCAGGGGCTGCGACGCATCCGCGAGGGCAGGCTGACGGCCGGCGTGCGGGCGCTGTTTCGCGCCGCCGGACGGAATCCGGCACAGGCTTCGAGCGTCGACCTCGGCTTCATGATCGGCCCGCGGCTGAACGCCGCCGGCCGCCTGGCCGACATGTCGCTCGGCATCGAATGCCTGCTCACCGATGATGCAGGGCGAGCGATGAACATTGCGCAACAGCTCGACGCACTCAACCGCGAACGGCGCGAAATCGAGTCGGGAATGCAGGAGCAGGCGTCGCAGCAACTCGCCGAGTGGGGCGCCGAGATGGCCAGCGAGGCGGCAGCGGTGTCCCTGTTCGACGCCGCGTGGCACCAGGGCGTCGTCGGCATTCTCGCCGCCCGCATCAAGGAGAGGCTGCACCGGCCGGCGTTCGCCTTTGCCCGCGCCAGCGACGGCGAGATCCGGGGCTCGGGCCGTTCGATCCCCGGCCTGCATCTGCGTGACGCCCTCGACCTCGTGAGCAAGCGATCGCCCGGCCTGCTGCTGCGTTTTGGCGGCCACGCGATGGCCGCGGGCGTCAGCCTGCGCGAAAGCGACTTCGCGCTCTTCAGCGAGTCCTTTGCCCGGGTCGCCGACGAGTTGCTCGCGCCGGCCGACCGCACGCACACGCTGGAAACCGACGGCGGCCTCGAAGCGGCGCATTTCTCGCTGGCGACGGCGCGCCTGCTGGCCGCAGAGGTCTGGGGGCAGGGCTTTCCGGCACCCTTGTTCGAGGACGAGTTCCTCGTCGAGAGCCAACGCATCCTCAAGGAGAAGCACCTCAAGCTCCGTCTGCGCAAGGGCATGCAGATGGTCGACGCAATCCAGTTCAACTTCGGCCAGGCACCCGGCCGCCACATCCGCGCCGCCTATCGGCTGGCGATCAACGAGTACAACGGCGTCGAGACGCCGCAGTTGATGATCGAGCACATCGAGAACGAACCAGGCTAGATCGGCAACCGCAGCGCAGCGTGCCGCCGGCACCGACGCCCGCACACCCGTATGCAGCGGTCGCTTCTCGGGCGCGATGCCGTCCAGTGGCTGGCCGTCGAGCAGCAAGACAGCGCCATCCGGCTAGTCGAAACCCGCGATTTGCCCTCTGCCCCACGCCGGGAATAGAATCGGCGCAGCGGCATCCAAGCCGTGCGGCGTCAGTTCCCCCGCCGCCAGCGGGGCGCCGCCCGACCGATCACAGCCGCGGGAGGGACCCATGCAAGCGATGCTTCTCGATGCCCAGGGCGCACCGTTGCGCCTGCGCGAAGTGCCTCGACCAAGCCCCGGAGCCGATCAGCTCCTGCTCGCGGTGCGCGCCTGCGGCGTCTGCCGCACCGATCTGCACGTCCTCGACGGAGATCTGCGACACCCCCGCCTGCCGCTGATCCTTGGCCATGAAATCGTCGGGGTGGTGGTGGAGAAAGGCGCCGCTGTCGAGCGCTTCGCCATTGGCCAGCGGGTTGGCGTGCCGTGGCTCGGGCGCACCTGCGGCCACTGCGCCTACTGCACGGGCGGCAGCGAGAATCTCTGCGACGCGGCCGAGTTCACCGGTTACACGCTCGACGGCGGCTACGCCGAATTCACGCTCGCCGACCAGCGCTACTGCTTTGCGCTGCCCGGCGAATACTCGGACGCCGAAGCGGCGCCACTGCTCTGCGCCGGGCTGATCGGCTACCGCTCGCTGGTGGCGGCAGGCGACGCCCACTGCCTTGGGATCTACGGCTTTGGCGCCGCCGCGCACATCATCGCGCAGGTCGCCCGCTGGCAGGGACGCGAGGTTTTCGCCTTCACCAAACCCGGGGATCTGGCCGGACAGCTGTTTGCGCGATCATTGGGCGCCGTCTGGGCAGGCGGTGCCGACGAAGCACCACCACAGGCGATGGACGCAGCGATCCTCTTCGCACCAGCCGGTGAGCTGGTGCCGCAGGCGCTCCGCCGGCTGCGCAAGGGTGGCACCGTCGTCTGTGCCGGCATCCACATGAGCAACATACCCGAATTCCCCTACGACATCCTCTGGGGCGAGCGCTGCGTACGTTCGATCGCCAACCTGACGCGGCGCGACGGCGAGGAGTTCCTGGCCATCGCGCCGCGCGCCGGCGTGCGCACCGAAGTCGAGAGCTTCCCCCTGGCTGCCGCGAACGAGGCTCTCGAACGTCTGCGCAGCGGCCGCCTGCGTGGCGCCGCCGTTCTCGTCAATCAGCCTGACTGAGGTTGCCGGTCAGAAGCTGTAGCGCAGTTCGGTGTACACCCTGTCCCTGTCGTCATAGCGACCGAAGTAGCCGAGGGGCGGCCCGTGGAAGATGTCGACACCGAGCGCCGCGCGCCAGTTCTTCTCGAAGTTCCAGCTGACACGCGGCCGCAGCATCCAGTCGCTGCGATTGAGGCTGGATATCCACAGCGCCTGCGCCTCGACCTTGTCGCCAAACTTGTGGTTGACGAGCAGGCTGTAGCCGTTCTCGTTGCTCTCCGGAATGATGTCCGGGTTGCGGTCGAAGATGTGCTGCTGGAACAGTTGAACATTGATCCGTGTGTCGGCGATCTCGTTGTAGTCGATGCCGACCACCCAGCCGAGAACGTCCTGCTCGACGACGCCGTCGGTATCGTTCAGATTGCCGAAATTGCTGAGCTCGAAGCCGCGGCCACGGGTATACACGGCTTCGGCCTTCAGCACGACCGAGCCGAAATCCTTGGCCAGGGTGCCGCCAAACTGGTCGATGCGCTTGTGTCTCGCCTCATACACCACCGTCGGCTGGGGACTGTTGATGACCTGGCGGTAGAAGGTCGGCGCTGCGCTCATGCTGCTGTAGGCAAAGGCGGCGACGTCCCAGCCGTCGCGCAGGATTGACAGCCGCAGGCCATAGTTGGTGTTGGACAGGCTGCTCGACGGAAAGCGCTCGTTGAGAAAGAACGTCTGGAAGCCGGGCGGCGGCGGCGGCGTGTAGGCAAAGAACTCGCCACCCGGCTTGCCGATGTTGTCGTAGCTGGCAAGCGGGATCCAGAGGAACTCGGCGTGGAAATCGTCCTTGAAGTATTCGGCGCGCGCCGCCCACTGCGGAATGCGGAGAATCTCGAATTCGGGCAGCACGAAGTGACGCACGTCCTTGGCGGAAACGACATCGCCAAAAAAGAGACCAACCATCTCGCCCCAGACGATCTGCTGGCGGCCGAGACGGAAATCCCAGTTGTCGGCACTGATGTCCAGATAGTTCTCGCGCAACAGGAAGTTGAAGCGCTGATCGTTCTCCACCGACTGCGGGTAGAAATCCGTCAGGGAATAGACAGCGTCGTAGTCCACACGCGCACCAAGCTTCCACTTGACGTTGCTGCTCAGGCTACCCTGCGCGCTGAGGTCGAAATGGTTCATCATCTCCGACCAGTGTGACGCCTTCGGCCAGGTATAGGCCATCCGGTTCTGGACGAAACCCTTGACCGCGGGCGGCGACGCAATGGCGGGAGTACCTGCCGCAGCCACCGCCGATGACTGCAGGTCGTCGCCACCAAACAGGGAGTCGCGGCTGCGCGGTGGTTCGGCAGCCGACGGGCGGGCGGGCAGATCATCGCCAAAAAGCGCTTCGCGACCCCCGCTTCGGCCGGCGTCGCGGCGGGTTCGTCGTCGTCGAACAGCGCCGCGCGGCTTTTCGGCAACGCCTCCGCGGCACGGGCAGCCGGCAGCGACAGGCTCGCCAGCAGGACTGCCAGACCAATGATGCGAAGACTAGTTCTGATCTGCATCTGCCCGTTCTCCCGCCGAAGTCGATTGCGCCGCCGTCCGACCGTCGCCATTGCTGCCAGTCCCCTCCTCGGTGGCACGATGACGCGCGAACGACCACTTGGCGTCCCTGCGCATCCCGAGCAGGGAAATCTCGCCATCCTCGACGCGCACCAGACGGTCGGCCTTGGCAATCACTCTCTTGTCATGGGTGGAGAAGATGAAGGTGGTCTTCAGCTTGCGGTTGATCCGCTTCATCAGCAGCAGGATCTCCTCTCCCGTCTTGTGATCGAGGTTGGCCGTCGGTTCATCGGCAAGAACGATCGCCGGCCGGATCGCCAGCGCCCTGGCGATGGCGACGCGCTGGCGCTGGCCGCCACTCAACTGGTTCGGCCGATGGCTGGCATACTTCGACAGACCGACGATCTCCAGGAAGTGCGCGACGCGCCGCTGCCGTTCTTCGCGCGACAGATCCTTGCGCTGCAACAGCGGATATTCGACGTTTTCCGCCGCCGACAGAACCGGCAGGAGATTGAAGGTCTGAAAGATGAAACCGATGGTACGTGCGCGCAGGTCGGCGAGCTGATCCGGAGTCCGGCCACTGACGTCCTGATCGTTGATGTAGATCTTGCCGCTCGTCGGCGTGTCGATGCAGCCGATCAGGTTCAGCAGCGTCGTCTTGCCGCTGCCGGACGGCCCGGCAATGGCGAGGAAGACGCCCGGGTCGAACGACAGGGTGATGTCCTTCAGGGCTTGGACTTTCTGCTCGCCGAGCTGATAATCCTTGCATACGTGTTCGATGCGGACAACCTTCATGCGGTGGCGCTTTCGGCCAACCGGGTTGACGGTCAGCTCACAGGGGTGAAAACTATGGAAATCATGACCATCCGTCAATGCGCTGTCAAGAACGCAGGGATTCTTCTCGCCGTCGCGCTGTTCGTCACCGCCGTCCCGGTGCCGGCATCCGAGACGGCGGCACCGGCTGCGAGCGACGACAGCGAAGCCCGGATGATCATCGAGAAGGCGGACCACGTGCGCTTCCCGGCCGATGGCTTTCAGGTGGACGTGACGGTCACCACCGTGGACAAGGAGCAGAAGGCCGAGATCCGCAAATACCGGGTCCTCGCCAAGGGCAATACGAACAGCGTCGTGATGGTCGTCGAGCCCGCTTCCGACCGTGGCCAGATCATGCTGATGAAAGGCCGCGACCTCTGGGTGTTCATGCCCGAGGTGTCGCAGCCCATCCGGCTGGCGCTGTCGCAGCGCTTGACCGGGCAGGTGGCCAACGGCGACCTGGCTCGCGCGAATTTCACCGGCGACTACAACCCGAAGCTGCTGCGCAGCGAGAAGGTGGACGGTGATGATCACTACGTGCTTGAACTGACGGGCATCGACCGCAGCGTGACCTACCAGAAAGTCATTTACTGGGTCCGTGCCAAGGACTACGCGCCGCACAAGGCGGAGTTCTATTCGCTCTCCAACCGGCTCCTCAAGACCTGTCGCTACGAGAACTACAAGACCATGGAAGGAAAGAGGCGACCAGCGCGACTGGTGATGGAAGATGCCTTGCGTGGGGGCGAGCAGTCGGTCCTCGACTACACCGGGATGAAGTCGCGCGATCTGCCCGACAAGGTGTTCACCAAGGACTATCTCAAGAAACTCGAGTAACCACCGTCAGACCGCCTGCCAGGCTGACCGCCGAGCACCTGCCTCTCGGGTCGCACCGGCGCACGCCGGCAAGAGCGGCGGCAGAGGCGACGACCGGGATGCAGTCCGGACTCCGTCTTCGTAGTAGTATGCTGCATCTTGTGCTGCTCCCCCGGCAGATGCGTGATCCATGAGAGGCAGATGTTCCTTCCGAGCCTGACTGAACTGGCAGTGAGCGAGGGCTACCGCCGTTACTTCACGGTCGTTCCCGCGCTGACGGGCGATCTGCGGACGCGGAACTACCGCCTGCGGCATCAGGTTTACTGCCGCGAACTGGGCTTCGAGCCAGTCCGTCCTGATGATCTCGAATGCGACGAGTTCGACGCCCGCTCGCTGCACTGCCTCGTGCAATCAGCGGCAAGTGGACAGGATGTTGGTTGCGCCCGCCTGATACTGCTCGACCCGGAGGAACCCGAAGGGCTGCTGCCCCTGGAGATCGCCTGCGCGGCGACGATCGACCGTTCACTCGTCGCCGCCCTGGCTGGCGAGCGCAGCCAGATCGCCGAGATATCGCGCCTGGCAGTCATCGGCAGCTACCGCCGCCGGCAGGGCGAGCAGGACAGACCGATTTCGCTTTCGGAAGCGGACTTCGGCACCAGCGACCGGCCGCGGCAGCCGTATCTCGCGCTGGCGGTCTACCTGAGTCTGATCGCCCTCGCCCGACAATACGGCGTCAGCATCCTGCTGGTTCTGACGGAGCACAGGCTGGCGATCAACCTGGCACGGCTCGGCGTCAATCTGCGGCAGATTGGCCAGCCGGTCGACCACCGGGGCACTCGCATTCCCTCGCTGCTCGTGGTGGCGCAGGTGATCGACGGCATGGGCGCGCCGCTGCGCGCGCTTTTTGAGCTCATCTCGCACGAGCTTTGCCAGGGCATCCAGGCTGCCGGCGCGAGCGCGGTACGCGCGAACCACCATCCGCTTGGCGTCGCGCCAGGGACGACGCGCGTGCCGCGGACTTCCCTCACCGACCTCGCTGCTGACGACAGCGCGCATCTGTCGACCGATGCATAGCCTGCCGGAGTCGATCCGACACGCGATGCAATCGGGGCGGGTACCCTCGCCGCCGCAGATTCTGCTGCGACTGCTGCAACTGGTCGACGATGACTGCACGACGATGACCCAACTCGCCAGGCTGGTCGAACAGGATCCCGGCCTGTGTACCCGTGTTCTGACGGCAGCGAACTCGTCGGCCGTCCGTCGCGGCAAGGAACTGCAGAACATCGAGAGCTGCCTGATGGCTCTTGGTACGCGCCTGGTACGTTCGATTGCCACCTGCCTGTCGGTCCGCAGTCTTTTCGAAGAACGTGGATCCGGACCGGAAGTCGATCTCTGCGATTTCTGGACCCACTCGCTGCTGGTCGCCGAAATCTCGCGCGGACTGGCCGTCGCGACGCGTTACCCACGAGCGGATGAGGCCTACCTGGCCGGACTGCTGCACGACGTCGGCGAACTCATCATGCTCTCCGCCGTTGGCGAACCGTACGCGCAGCTGCTTTCGGACTGCCCCGGCGAGTCCTCGCTATCGGCGATGGAGGTCGAACTGCTCGGCACCCATCACGGCGAGATCGGCACCTGGCTGGCTGATCAGTGGCATCTCGATTCTTCCTTCGCCGATGGCATCCTGTTCCACCATCAGCCAGCGGCACGGATTGTCGGCGCCACGCAGCTCGTCCAGGTGGTCTGGCTGGCACATGTGCTGGCCGACTGTGACGAAGTCCCGGACGCCGTCGGCGAACACGCCCGGCTGATGTTCGACGACCTCGACGACAGCCAGCTGGCGGCGATCTGTGCCGAGGCGACGCAGCGCATGTCGATGGTAGCCGACGCCATCGGCATGGCTGCGCCGGCTGCCCGGGAGCGCGACGCTGCCCGCGGTCTGCCGCGCGTGTCCGGCAACAGGAAGCGCCAGACGGCCGATGCACAGAGTGAGATCGTCAGACTGATCGGCAACAAGGCTCTGCTGCAGCCCCTGCAGGATGACCTTCTGGGCCTCGACACCGATGCCGAGGTGTTCCTCGCACTGCGCGAAGCGGCACGCATTCTCTTCGACCTCAGCGATCTGGCATTCCTGCTCCACGATACCGCCGACGGCAGGCTGAATGGCCAGAAGGTCAGCGGACAGGCGGCGATCTTCCGTCAGACGAGCCTCCTCTGCGAGCCCCACCGCAGCCTCGCCGCTGCCGCCGCAGCCAGCAATCAGGTCCGCTGTTCCCACGCGGACCGGTTGCCGGCGCCGGCCTCGCTGCTCGACGTGCAGTTCGCCCGTGCCCTGCACGGAAGTGGCCTGTTGTGCATCCCGATGACTGCTCACGGCAGGACGACGGGGGTGATTCTCGCCGGCCTGAGCCGCGACCAGTACGCCGCGCTTGCGCGCCGTCTACCGTGCCTGCTCAACTTCGGGCGAATTGCCGGCAACAGTCTCGAGACCTGGCGGCGAGCGAGAGCTGTTCGCGCGCAGGCCGAGGAGGAGACGGCTGCGCGCCTCCTGCAGCAAACACGACGGATGGTTCATGAGGCCGGCAACCCGCTGACCATCATCAAGGGATACTTGCGGATCCTCGATGGCAAGCTGCCGCCAGGGGCCGAGGTCCACCGTGAACTGGGCGTTCTGACGGAGGAAATCGAGCGCGTTTCGAGCATCGTGCGGCGCATGAGCGAAATCCGCACGCCGCCGGCCAGCGACGCAGCCTTCGACATCGGCGATCTGCTGCGCGAACTGCTCCTGCTCTACCGGCAGCCGCTGTTCGATGCGCGCGGCATCGCGGTGCAGGCGCTGCTGCCGGCGCAGGCGATGGACATCGTCTGTGATCGGGACAGTGTCAAGCAGATCGTGCTCAACGTCTGGAAGAATGCATCGGAGGCCCTGGCGAGCGGGCAGGGGATCAGGATTTCGCTGACCGGCGACGTCCTGCACCAGGGACGCCGCCACGTCGAACTGCGTGTCGAAGACAACGGGCCAGGAATGAGCGAAGTGGCGATGCAGGCGATCCATCGCCCACTCGAGGCACGCCTCGGCGAACCGCGCGGAATCGGTCTGTCGATCGTCGGCGCACTGGCGCGGCGGCAGGGGATCCCCGTCACCTGCCGCAGCCAGCCAGGGAGCGGAACAGTGATTTCCTTCCTCTTGCCAAGCGAGAATCGGTCCGATACTGTGCGCGGCCAGCAAGGCAAGGCGCCTCAGCAGAAGCAGGCCTCGCCCGACAGGCGCCAGGAGTAAGGATGAAAGCCATACCCAACGTCGATTTCTCGCCACAGATTCCCCAACCCGCGGAAGGCAGCAACCGGATTCTCATCGTCGACGACGAGGATCGGATCCGGACTGCCTACCGCCACCTGCTGGCCGCCGCGGGACGCCTGATCGACGATTGCGGCACCGGCAGCGAGGCGCAACGCCGTCTCGAACGACGCGACGTCGACGTCCTCATCCTTGATCTCAATCTGCCCGACATCAGCGGCCTCGAAGTCATGCAGTGGATGGTGCAGCAGCACATCCCGACTGCGGTCGTGGTCTTCAGCGGCGACGAGTCGATCGACTCGGCAATTCGTGCCCTGCGTCACGGTGCCTGCGAGTTCATCCGCAAGCATGGTGACCCGCAGGAACTGATCGATACCGTCAACCGTGTCCTGCACCGACGCCGGATAGAGAGGGAACACGCGCTGATGACGGTGCGGCTCGAGCACTCCGAGCGCCTGCACCGATTCCTGGTCGACCACTCGCCGGACTTCATCTACACGCTCGACCGAAATGGTTGCTTCATCTTCGTCAATGGCCGCGTCCAGGCGCTGCTCGGCTATTCGCGGGAGGAGCTTCTTGGCCAGCACTACTCGCTGATCGTGCACCCGGATGACCTCGAACATGCCCGCTTTGCCTTCAACGAACGGCGCATCGGCGACCGTGCCAGCACCAACGTCGAGATTCGCCTGCAGAGCAAGACGCAAGGGGTTCGTCACTTCGAGAACCGGACGATCGTCGCCATCCTCAGCTCGCAGGGCCTCTACGCCGCTGCCGACGGTCCGGCGAACCTCCACTTCATGGGTACTTCCGGCGTTGCGCGCGATATCACCGAGCGCAAGAAGGCCGAGGAGACGATCAGCTTCCAGGCCTTTCACGACATCCTGACCGGGCTGCCCAACCGCATCCTGTTCAAGGACCGCCTTGGCGTCGCACTCAAGCAGGCGCGCAGAAAGGACCGGCGAGTGGGTGTCATGTTCATCGACATCGATCGCTTCAAGCTGGTCAACGACACCTATGGTCATCAGGAAGGAGATGAGCTGCTGAAGTCCTTCGCCCAGCGCGCCGCAAGTTGCCTGCGCTCGGGAGATACGCTGGCGCGCCAGGGCGGTGACGAGTTCACCGTCATGCTGCCGGAACTGGGCAGCGGCGATGATGCCGCCCTGATCGCCGCCAAGATGCTGGCGGAACTCAGGCGGCCGTTCAAGATTGCCGGCATCGACTTTCTCGCCACCGTCAGCATCGGCATCGCGCTCTACCCGGACAACGGCGAAACGCCGGAGACACTGCTCCGCAACGCGGACATCGCGATGTACCAGATCAAGGGACACGGCAAGAACGGCTACCTGCAGTACAACCCGAAAATGCAGGATGGCCACGGCCGGCGGCTGACGCTGGAGGGCGACCTGCGTGCCGCACTGGCAACGGGCGACCAGTTCGAGCTGCATTACCAGCCGCGGATCAGATGCAGCGAGCGGCGGACGATTGCCGTCGAGGCGCTCATCCGCTGGCAGCACCCGCAGTTCGGACTGATGGCACCGGACGCGTTCATACCGCTGGCGGAAGAAAGCGGCATGATCGCCGCACTCGGCGACTGGGTCAGGAAAGCTGCCCTGCGGCAACTCGCCGAGTGGCGCCGGCGCGGCCTCGACAGCCTGCGGCTGTCGATCAACCTGTCGCCGAAGGAGTGCGATGCGCACGACCTGCCGGAACGGCTCGCGCAGGATCTGGCGCAGCACGCCGTCGTCGCTGACCTGCTCGATCTCGACATCAGCGAGAGCCTGCTGCTACAGGATGCCGAACGGCACATCGATCTGGTGAAGCGCCTGCGCAACCTGGGTTGCCGCGTCTCGATCGATGATTTCGGTACCCGTCACTCGTCGCTAAACCACCTGCGGCGCTTTCCGGTCGACAGCATCAAGATCGACCAGTCTTTCGTCCGTGACCTCAGCCCGCACAACCAGAACGCGACCGCGATCATTCATGCCCTCTGCTGCATCGCGCGCAGCTTCGGCCTGCGGATCCTGGCCGAGGGAGTCGAGAGCGAGGCGCAGCGGCGGCTGCTGGGCGAACTCGGCTGCGACGACATGCAGGGCCACCTCTTCAGTCGACCTCTGCGACCGATGGAGTTCGACGATTTCCTGCGCCACGGAGCTTTCCCCGCCGATGACACCCGGCATCGGCAGTGATTCGGGCCGCGCTTCGGCACCCAGGTTTCCGGTGATGAGCAGAATCGACAACTGGCATCGCCGCTGCGACCTTGGTCGCCGCAGAGCGGCACTCTGCCTCGGCATCGTCTTCATCTGCGGCGGTGGCGGCGCAGCGGTGGCGGCGGAAAGCGCCTGGTTTTCCTTCGCCGGCCCGACGCCAGCTGCCCAGCAGGCGGCGGAACTCCTGCAGCAGGCCGCCACAGAAGGGCTCGATCCACGGGACTATGACGTCGACTGGCTACGCGAGGCGGTCAGCGCCGGCTCGCCGGCAGCAGACCCGGGGCCGGCGAGCCTGGCCAGCCGCCGTCTGCATCGCGCCGTGCGGCTTTACCTCAGCGACCTGCACACGGGACGACTCGATCCGCAACAGCTCGGCATGCGCTACGACCCGGCTCACCGCAGCGATTTCGACGCCGACGCGCTGCTGCTGGCAGCCCTCGCCGACGAGCGCCTCGCCGAAGCCATGCGCAGCGCCGCCCCGGCCTGGCCACAGTACGATGCGTTGCGGCAGACGCTCGCCCGCTACCGGCGCCTGGTGGACGATCCCGCCTGGCAGAAGAACCTGCCACCAATCCCCGGCGGCAGTCTGAGCCCCGGGCAGCAGTACGCCGGACTCGCTCTGCTGCAGCAACGGCTGCTGTTGCTGGGTGACCTGGAGCCAACCACCAACAGGGTGCCGGAACGCTACCAGGGCACCCTGGTCGATGCGGTGAAATCGTTTCAGGCGCGGCACGGTGTCACTCCCGACGGCGTCATCGGCAGGGATAGCTTCGAGCAACTCAACATCGGCCCGGCAGCCCGGGTCAGCCAGATCGGGCTGGCAATGGAGCGGCTGCGGTGGACGCCACTGCCGCTCGCGCCACGAGCGATCGTCGTCAACGTTCCGGAGTTCATGCTGCATGGCTACGAGATGCATGCCGGCAAGAGCGAGACGCGGCTGGCGATGAAGGTCATCGTCGGCACGGCGCGCAAGACCCAAACACCCCTCTTCGATGCCGAGATGCGCTTCATCGAGTTCAGCCCCTACTGGAACGTTCCGCCGTCGATCGCCCGCGGCGAGACCCTGCCCAGGCTGCGTCGCGATCCGGGTTATTTCGACCGCCAGGGATTCGAACTGGTCGGCAGCGACGGCCGCGTCGTCGGCAGCCTCTCGGAGGCTGGGATCGCGGCCGTCCAGGCGGGCCAGATGCGCATTCGCCAGCGACCGGGAGCAAGCAACGCGCTGGGCAGCATCAAGTTCGTCTTTCCGAACCAGGACAACATCTACCTCCACCACACGCCGACGCCGCAACTCTTCAAACGGCCACGGCGGGACTACAGCCACGGCTGCATCCGCGTCGAGGAGCCGCTGCAGTTGGCGAAGTTCGTTCTCGCGGATGCGCCGGGATGGACCGAGACGCGCATCGACGAGGCAATGCGCCGCGGCAGGTCGACGACCCTGCGCCTGGACGAACCGCTGCCGGTGATCATTGCCTACTGGACGACGGTCGTCCGCGACGGCCGTCTGCATTTCCTGCCGGACCTCTACGGTCTCGACGCGCGGCTCGAAGAGGCGCTGCAGAAACGCCCACGCGCGCTCCAGGCTTCCCATGAGACTGAAATTCCTGCAGAATCACGGCCTTCTCGTTGACTTGGAGAAGATATGTCGAAGCTGCACCACTCGCGACGGCGCTTTCTCGGCCATGCGGCCCACCTGCTCGCGGCCGGTGTCGTGCTGCCGCTGGCCAGGCCAGCCCTGGCATCGCTGCCGAATGCACGCCAGCTCGCTTTCGAGCACACCCATACCGGCGAGCGCCTCTCGCTGGTGTTCTCGCACGGCGACAGCTACCTCCCCGAGTCACTCAGACGCCTGAACTTCTTTCTCCGTGACCATTATTCGGGTGAGGTGGGCAACATCGACCCGCAGCTGTTCGACCTGCTGTACGGAATCAAGCAGGAACTCGCCTGCGAGACGGCCTTCCAGGTGATTTCGGGCTACCGCTGCCCGGAGACCAACAGCAGACTGCGCAAGGGCCGCGGCGGCGGGGTCGCCAAACAGAGTCTGCACATGGATGGCAAGGCGATCGACATCCGCCTCGCCGGCGTACCGTTGAGCGACCTGCGTGACGTCGCGATGGCGCAGAATCGTGGCGGAGTCGGTTACTACGCCAGCTCGGGTTTCGTGCACATCGATACCGGCCGCGTGCGCGCCTGGTAGTGCCGCCGGCACGACAGCAGGCGGCGATCGCTCAGTCTCCCCGATGGCGCTCGAAGAGAGCGATCGACTCGACATGCGACGTGTGCGGGAACATGTTGACCACGCCTGCTCCACGCAGACGGTAATTCTTCTGCGTGACGAGGATCGCGGCGTCGCGAGCCAGGGTCGCCGGACTGCAGGAAACGTAAACGATGCGCCGCGGCCCGTCGGCAGGAAGTGACTTGACCAGCTCGACGGCCCCTTCGCGTGGAGGATCGATCAGCATCCGGTCAAAATGCCCGAGTGCCGCCAGCGACTGCGGCGTGATCTCGAACAGATTGGCGACGCGGTACTCGGCCAGAGCGACGAGGCCATTTGCGGCGGCGTTGTCGGCGGCCCGGCGCACCAGATCCGGGCTTCCTTCGACACCGACGACGGACGCGCCGGAGCGTGCGATCGGCAGGCTGAAGTTGCCCAGACCGCAGAACATGTCGGCAATCCGCTCACCGGACTGCGGCGCAAGGAGTGCGAGGGCGCGCCGCACCAGAACGCGGTTGATGGCGTGATTGACCTGGGTGAATTCGGTGGGCGAGAACGTATGCTCGACGGCAAAGTCGGGAAGTACGTACGACAACGGCTCGCCGACGAGCGGATGAAAGCGCCAGGCTGTCGCCGGACCCTGCGGTTGCAGGTAGAAGACGACCTGATGCCGATCGGCGAATTGACGCAGCCGCTCTTCGTCGGCAGGCGTCGGCGGCTCGAGGACGCGCAGGACCAGAGCGGTGATCCGCTCCCCCACCGCCACTTCGATCTGCGGCAGGCGCTCGCGGATCGACAAGCCGCCAATAAGCTCGCGCAGTGGCAGCAGGAGCGCCGACAGATGCGCTGGCAGGATCGCGCATTGCCGCATGTCGGCCACGTAGCTGCTCTTTCTCTCGTGAAAACCGACCAGGATGCCGCCCTTCTTGGCGACGAAACGGACCGACAACCGCGCACGATAACGATAGCCCCATGGCTCACCGTGGATCGGTGCATAAAGCTCTTCGGCCCTGACCCTGCCGATGTGCCACAGGTTGTCTTCGAGCAACCGCTGCTTCGCCGCCACCTGTGCCGCCGGGTCGAGGTGCTGCATGCTGCAGCCGCCGCAGACACCGAAGTGCGGACACCGCGGCGCCACACGGTCGACCGACGCTTGCAGCACCTGCACGGCGCGCGCCATCTCGTAGCCGGGTTTCCGGCGATAGCTGGCGTACTCGACGAGTTCGCCGGGCAGTGCGCCCTCGACGAAGACCGTCCTGCCCTCGAGTCGCGTCACGCCGCGCGCCTCATGGTCGAGCGATTCGATGATTCCGGTTGGCATCCGACACTTCCGCAGCAAGGGGGTGTGCGATTCTATCGCGAACCGCCGCGCCGCGAAGCCCCGGGCAGCCTTGAGGCGCAGGCAGCCGGCGATCACTGCGCGACGCGTTCAGGGTTCGCCGAGCAACGGCCGGCCCGTGGCGAAGGGCGCGATCGGCCGGCACGCATACGCCGCGCGCGCCAGGCGTTCTGCTTGACTCACGGCAGCTTTTGTTTCAGCCTTCGCCATCGGGTCCGCGAGCATGATGAAAGGGAGCGCGAGCGATGGGCAGCAGGCTGATCACGACCTGGAGCGAGTACGACAGCGCGGTGCAGGAACTTCTTGATCTTTCCCCAACCAGACTGGACATCTTCGATGAGGACCTGTCAGCCCTCAGGCTTGAAGCTGCGCCGCGGCTTGCTGCCCTGCGCGCGCTGCTCGCTGCACCCAGTCACGACAGGCAGTTGCGCATCGTTGTTCGCAAACGCGACTTCGCCTGCCAGTACAGCCCGCACCTGATGAACCTGCTGACCCTTTACGCGCCGCTATTGACGATCATCCATGCGCCACCCCATCTCGACAGGCTTGGCGACTGCCTGATGATCGCCGACGGCAGGCACGCACTCGTCCGCTTTCATCGCGATCAGCCGCGTGCCCGGCTGATCGTCGATGACGCCGGCGAGTGCGCCCCTTACATCCAGCGCTTCGCCGAGGTCCTTGGCGAAGGGGGAGATCCGCTGAGCTCGACGACGCTCGGACTCTAGCTGCGCAACAGGCAGCCGTGAACGGGGCTTGCCGCCGCCGGGCAGCCACACGACCGGCGACGCCGGGATCCATCCTTCTTGGAAACAGCCGACCTTGACTCGCACGCAGGCAAACCTCGTCTTGCTCACCGTGGCCCTGATCTGGGGCTCGGCCTTCGTTGCCCAGGCGGAAGGAATGGCAGGAGTGGGACCGCTGACCTTTACCGGCATCCGCTTCCTGCTTGGGGCGGCGATCGTTCTGCCACTGGCCCGGCGCGAATGGCAGCAGCGATCATCGCACTGCCTGCGCGCCAGCACCGGGGACGTGCTCTGGGTCGGCGCCCTTGGTGTGCTGCTGATGCTCGGCGCCGCCCTGCAACAGATCGGCATCACCGGCACGACGGTGACCAACGCCGGCTTCCTGACGGCACTGTACGTGCCGCTGGTGCCGTTGCTGGCCTGGCTCCTTCTGCGGACGCGGCCACACTGGTCGGTCTGGCCGACTTCGCTCGGCTGCCTCGGGGGCAGCTGGCTGCTGTCCGGTACGCAGGGACTGGCCCCGGCTGCCGGCGATCTCTGGGTCATCGCGAGCAGCCTTTTCTGGGCGCTGCACGTCCTCTTCGTCGGCCGCATTGCCGAACGCATCGCGGCGCCGTTTCTCGTTGCCGGCGGACAATTCCTGGTCTGCGGTCTGGGCAGCCTGCTCTGGGGTACGTTGAGCGAGACCATCACCCTGGCCGGGATTCGCCAGGCCATGCTCCCCATCGGCTATGCCGGGATCGTCTCGGTTGCCATCGGCTTCACCGCACAGGTGATCGGGCAGCGCTACGCGCAGGCGGCCGATGCGGCGATCATCCTCTCCGCCGAGACCGTCTTCGCCGCCCTCTTCGGCTACCTGCTGATGGGCGATCGCCTGCATGCAGGCGGAATCGCCGGCTGCATGCTGATTCTCGCCTGCATCATCATCGTCCAGATTGCGCCGCTGCAGAGGGCCCGGCAGCGCGCCCGCGCCCGATGACCCGGCGGCGCCGTGCCCGCAGCGACCGCACGGTCGCAGGCAGCGTGGCGCACGACGCAGCCTGCGAATATGCCACCGGACTGGCAGCATGGCTTGGCAAGTGCCATTACGGAAGCGACGGCACCACTTCTTTCCGGCGAAGCGCCGCGGCTGGCCGCTGGCTTGCCGCCGCAGGCATTACTTGACCCGTTGCAGCCGCGCGCGACCACCCGACGGCGGCGGCTCCGGTGGTTGACCGGGTTCCTCCTCCGGCTCCGCGGCAGCGCCAGCGGCTTCTGCGGTCTCTGGCTCGAAGGCCATGCCGGCGCCGTTCTCGCGCGCATAGATCGCCGAGACGTTGCCCATGGGGATCCAGATATCGCGTGCAACGCCAGCGAACCGCGCCTGAAAGCTGATGCCTTCATTGGCGATCTCGAGCTGTGCCGTCGCCTCGTAGTCGACATTGAGCACGATCTGGCCATCGCGAACATGCTCGCGCGGGACGCGCGTGCGGGCGTCCGCCACGACGGCAAGGTACGGCGTGAAGCCGTTGTGGCAGCACCACTGGTGAATGGCGCGCACGAGGTAGGGTTTGGTCGACGGCAGCTTGGCGTTCATGTTCCGGGGACCTCAGTCAACGTGAGCAGGGCAGCCGGCGCGCATGAGCACCACCGGCGCCGGCAACAGCGCTAGCGACGCATGGCCTTTTCCGATGGCGTCAGCGCATCGATGAAGCCCTGCCGGCTGAAAATGCGCTCACCATACTTCATCAGCGGTGCCGCGGCCTTCACGAGTTCGATCCCGTAATGGTCGAGCCGCCAGAGGAGCGGGGCGATGGCGACATCGAGCATCGAGAACTCCTCGCCAAGCATGTGTTTCTGCTTGACGAAGACCGGAGCCATTTCGGTGAGTCGATCACGAATCTGGACGCGGGAGCGATCGGCTGCCTTGCTGTTCTTTTCCAGCGCTTCGATGTACGAGAAGACCTCGCGCTCCATGGTGATCAGCAACTGGCGCGCGCGCGCGCGCATGATCGGGTCGGCCGGCATCAGCTGCGGGTGCGGGAAGCGTTCGTCGATGTACTCGTTGATGATGTTCGGCTCGTACAGGATCAGATCCCGTTCGACCAGCACGGGGACGCGCCCGTAGGGATTGATGATGGCGATGTCCTCCGGTTTGGCGAACAGGTCGACATCGATCACCTGGAAATCCATGCCCTTCTCGTAGAGTACGATGCGGCAGCGGTGGCTGAACGGGCAGGTGGTCCCGGAATAGAGATTCATCATGATCAATACCTCAAAAACGAATCGGCATCGCAGCGGCGGTGGGCTCCTCTTGCGCCCTCGCCGGCGATGCCGCGGCCTGACAACCCGGCTCTGCTGCCTGGCTTACTTTACGTCTTTCCAGTAGGCTTTCTTCAGCGCATAGGCAAAACCGAAGAGCACCACGAGGAAAGCGAGGACGCCAATACCCAGATTCTTGCGAAAACCGGCATCCGGTTCGGCAAGCCAGACCATGAAACCGACCAGATCGCCGACGACCTTGTCGTACTCGGCCGCAGACAGGCTGCCCGGAACCGCCAGCTCGAGCTTGTGATCCTTGTTCAGCATCTGCATCCCCTGCAGCTGCCAGAGGGCATGCGGCATGCCGACATTCTCGAAGACGACGTTGTTCCAGCCGGTCGGCCGCTTCTCGTCGACGTAGAAGGACCGCAGGTAGGTATACAGCCAGTCCGCACCGCTGCCGTCTGCCGACGAGCGGGCGCGGGCAATCAGCGTCAGGTCCGGCGGCGCGGCGCCGAACCACACTTTCTGTTCGGCGGGACGCGCGGCCACGCGCATCGGCTCACCGATCTTCTCGGCGGTAAACATCAGTTTGTCGCGCACCTGCTGCTCGCTGAGACCAAGCTCGGTCAGCCGCGCGTAACGGACGAAACTGGCTCCGTGGCAATTCAGGCAGTAGTTGACGAAGGTGCGGGCACCGCTCTGCAAGGCGGCCTTGTCGCCTTGTACGTCAGGGGCCTTGTCCAGGTGGACGGCAGCACCGCTGGCCAGGGCGAGGGCCGGTGCGAAGAGCAGCGCGGCAAGCAGTCTTTTCATGTTGTCCATTCCTTTACATCGTCACGCGATCAGGTTCCGGCTTGTACTTGTCTATCTTCGACCACCACGGCATGGTCAGGAAGAACAGGAAGTAGTAGGCAGTGAGGAGCTGCGCAACAGGGGCACCCGGGATGACACCGAAGAAGGCGTACGACGGCGCCTGCGTACCCAGGAAGCCGAGCAGGATGAAGGAAATGACGAACAGCGTGAGCAGCGTCTTGAAGATCGGACCACGGTAGCGGATCGACTTCACCGGGCTGCGGTCGAGCCACGGCAGAAAGGCGAGAATCACGACGCCGCCGCCCATCAGCACGACACCCCAGAACTTGGCATCGATGCCGAACAACGGCCAGACCATGGCCCGCAGCAGCGAGTAGTAGGGCGTGAAGTACCAGACCGGAGCGATGTGCGCCGGCGTCTTCAGGGGATCCGCCGGCAGGAAGTTGTTGTACTCGAGGAAGTAGCCGCCGCCCTCGGGCGCGAAGAAGACGATGATCGAAAAGACCATCAGGAAGACGACGACGCCGACGATATCCTTGACCGTGTAATACGGGTGGAAGGGGATGCCATCAAGCGGATTGCCGTGGATATCCTTGCGCTTCTTGATCTCGACTCCATCCGGATTGTTCGAGCCCACTTCGTGCAGCGCCAGGATGTGCGCCGCAATCAGTCCGAGCAGGACGAGCGGCACGGCGATGACGTGGAAGGAGAAGAAGCGGTTCAGCGTCGCGTCGCCGACGACGAAGTCGCCGCGAATCCAGATCGACAGCGGCTCACCGATCAGCGGAATGGCCGAGAACAGGTTGACGATGACCTGCGCCCCCCAGAACGACATCTGCCCCCAGGGCAACAGATAGCCCATGAACGCTTCGGCCATCAGGCAGAGAAAGATGAGCGTGCCGAACACCCAGATCAGCTCGCGCGGCTGCCGGTACGAGCCGTACAGCAGACCACGGAACATGTGCAGGTAAACGACGACGAAGAACGCCGACGCACCCGTCGAATGCATGTAGCGGATCAGCCAGCCCCAATTGACGTCGCGCATGATGTATTCGACGCTGGCAAAGGCAACCGGGATGCCGTTCTCGTTGAGCGAGGCGTCCGGCTTGTAGTGCATGACGAGGAAGATGCCGGTGACGATCTGGATGACCAGCACCAGCATCGCCAGCGAACCGAAAAAGTACCAGAAGTTGAAGTTCTTCGGTGCGTAGTATTCGGAGAGGTGTCCGCGCCACATCGAGGTTGCCGGGAAGCGGGCATCGAACCACTCCAGCAGGTTGCCCTGCAGCGAGCCATCAGACTTGTACTTCTCGAAATTGGTGTTCGACGCCATGACTTAAGCCCCCTTCTTGTCTTCACCGATAAGGATTCGCTTATCGGACAGGTACATGTGCTTCGGCACCTCGAGGTTGTCCGGTGCGGGCTTGCTCTTGTAGACACGGCCGGCGAAGTCGAAGGTCGAGCCATGGCATGGGCAGAGGAAGCCCCCCAGCCAGCCACCCTCCATTCCCTCTTCGGTGCCGCTCTTGAACTTCGCCGAGGGCGAGCACCCCAGGTGCGTACAGATACCGACGACGACCATGATCTCGGGCTTGATCGAACGGGTTTCGTTCTGGCAGTACTCGGGCTGCATGTTCTTTTCGGACTTCGGGTCGGCCATTTCGCCGTCGAGCTTGGGCAGCGTTTCGAGCATGTGCGTCGTGCGGTTGATGATCCACACCGGCCGCCCCCGCCACTCGACAGTGATCATCTGACCGGGCTCAAGGCTGCCGATATCGACTTCGACCGGTGCGCCGGCCGCCTTGGCCCGTTCGGACGGCAGCATGCTGGAGACGAAAGGCACGAGCGCAGCTATCGCCCCCGCCCCGCCAACCGCAGCGGTGGCGACGATCAGTCGCCGCCTTCCGCCGTCCACCTTGCACTCATTGCTCATAGCGCTGATCCCTAGGACGTAGTGAAAAGTTGGTTCAAACCAAACCGCAACATTATACGCCAATCTCCATCCGGTTTTGAATCAGGAGGAACCGCCCGGGGCCGCAAGTCCTTATCCGGCAAGCGGTCGGCGTTCGCGCAGGGCCTGCGCCAGGGTTCCGGCATCGACGTATTCGAGTTCGCCGCCGACCGGCACGCCGCGCGCGATTCGCGACACGCTGACGCCACGGCTGCGCAACATCTCGCACAGGTAGTGCGCCGTCGCTTCCCCCTCGTTCGTGTAGTTGGTGGCGATGATCACTTCCCGCACCAGCCCGTCACACGCTCGCGCCAGCAGTCGCTCCAGGTGCAGTTCGGCGGGCCCGATACCGTCCAGCGGCGACACACGGCCCATCAGCACGTAGTAAAGCCCGGAGTAGGCATGCGTCTGTTCGAGCATGTTCATGTCGACCGGCGTCTCGACGACACACAGCAGGCCGGCATCCCGTTTCCCGGACAGGCAGAGGGAACAGATTTCCGCTTCGCTGAAGGTATTGCAGCGCTGACAGTGGTGCAGCGCCGTCAGCGCCACCTGCAGCGATTCGGCCAGACGTCTCGCGCCTGTCCGGTCGTGCTGCATCAGGTGGTAGGCCATCCGCTGCGCCGACTTCGGGCCAACGCCCGGCAGGCAGCGCAAAGCCTCGATCAGCGACTCGAGGCTCGACGGCGTCGTCATCAGAACGGCATCTTGAACCCGGGCGGCAGGTTGAGCCCTGCCGAGAAGCCCGCCATCCGCTCCTGGGAAGCCTGCTCGGCACGGCGCATCGCATCGTTCAGCGCCGCCGCCACGAGGTCCTCGAGCATCTCGCGGTCGTCCATCACCGACGGGTCGATCGTCACCCGCCGCACACTGTGCGCACAAGTCATCAGCACCTTGACCATGCCGGCGCCCGCCTGCCCCTCGACTTCCAGCTCCGCCAGTTGCTCCTGGGCCTTCTTCATGTTTTCCTGCATCTGCTGGGCCTGTTTCATCAGGCCGGCGATTCCACCTTTCATCATTTCTCTTGCCTCAATCGGAACTTAAACGGGTTTGATTGACGATTCGATCAGGGTTGCGTCGAACATCTCGATTATCTCGCGCACGAAGCCATCCCGCTCGACCGATGCGATCGCGCGGTCCATGCGCTCCTGGCGGTCGCGTTGTGCCGCCGCCGCCGGAGTATCACCAGAGCCCTCCTCGACCGCGATGCTCACCTGCATCGGCATCGCGAAATGCTCGGCCAGGCTTTGCTGCAGCTTGTCCTGCGCCGCCTTCATCAGCAGATGTCGATGCCTGGGCGCCAGCTGCAGGACAATCCGGCCGGCTGCCAGCGCACGCAACTCGCAGTGCTGCGCCAGTTCGCGCGCCATGCCGCTCAGCTTGAGGACGGCGAGCATCTCGTGCCAGTCGGTGGCTGGCGATGACGGCCCTGCGGGCGTCGGCGATGGTG
Organism: Candidatus Accumulibacter conexus; assembly: GCA_017592775.1. Taxonomy (GTDB): domain Bacteria; phylum Pseudomonadota; class Gammaproteobacteria; order Burkholderiales; family Rhodocyclaceae; genus Accumulibacter; species Accumulibacter conexus. Next base: position 23,705 of record JAGFNJ010000023.1, read on the forward strand.
CTGGCGCCGGTCGCGGCGCAGCAGGCGAGGCCTCGGCACGAGCAGGCGGCGGCGCTTTCGTCGCACCGACGAGCGGCAGTGATTTCGTCGACGGCCGGCTGGCGCTGCTGGCGGCTGCCAGTGCCCGCCCACCGGCACCCTGCTCCTGCTCCGGACGGAAGGCATGCAGTCGCAACAGCGTCATCACGAAACCGGCCTGCTCGTCAGGCGCCAGCGGTAACTCCTGACGACCATGCACGGCAATCTGATACGCCAGCTGCACGTACTCGACATCGAGTCGGGCAGCGATGTCGAGCAGTTGCAGACGCTCGGGGAGATCATCGGCGATCGCCTGCGGCGCGAGCTGCGCGATCTGCACCCGAGTGAACAAGGCTGCCAGTTCCTGCAGGGCGGCATCGAACGACAGGCTGCGTGCCGCCATGTCGTCGACCACCTGCAGCATCGCTGCGGCGTTGCCGGCCAGCAGGGCATCGAGAATCGAAAACAGGTGATCGAGATCGACGGCGCCCAGCATCTGCCGCACCAGCGCCTCCTCGACCCGCCCCGACCCATGCGCAATCGCCTGGTCGAGCAGCGACAGCGCGTCGCGCATGCTGCCGGACGCCGAGCGCGCCAGCAGCTGCAACGCACCCGCTTCGGCGCTGATCGCCTCGACTTCGAGAATCTGCCGCAAGTGGTTGGCGATCAGCGGCTGCGTCATCTGCTTGAGATTGAACTGCAGGCAGCGCGAGAGGACGGTGACCGGGATCTTCTGCGGGTCGGTCGTCGCGAGAATGAACTTCACGTGCTCCGGCGGCTCCTCAAGGGTCTTCAACATGGCGTTGAAGGCGGAGTTGGAGAGCATGTGCACCTCGTCGATGACGTACACCTTGAAGCGGCCTCGTGTCGGCGCATAGACCGCGTTCTCGAGGAGCTGCCGCATCTCGTCGACCCGGGTATTGGTCGCTGCATCGACCTCGAGCAGGTCGACGAAGCGCCCGGCATCGATTTCCTGGCAGGCGGAACAGACCCCGCAGGGCGCCGCGGTGACGCCGGTCTCGCAGTTCAGAGCCTTGGCCAGGATACGCGCCAGCGTCGTCTTGCCGACCCCCCGCGTACCGGTGAACAGGTAGGCATGGTGCAGCCGCTGTGCCGTCAGCGCATGTTCGAGCGCGCGCACGACGTGCTCCTGCCCGACAAGGCTGGCGAACGTGCGCGGGCGCCATTTGCGTGCCAGGACCTGGTAACTCATGCGCGGATTCTAGCAGATGGTGCCACGGGTCCCGTCACAGTTTGCTTGCCGCCGATCCCGCCGCAGCGCCTGCGCCTTGCCGCTTGGCGATGGTCCGCATGGACCCCGGGCAGAAACGAAAATGGCGAGCCTTACCCCCGGCACTCACATGAGACGGCTGTGGCTGCTTCCTTCCGGACCTGACCAGGTTCACCATCCTGCGATGCGGGGAGACCCGCCGAGACAGATGCTATCACATCAACCACCGCCACGCCCGAAATGCCGCAGGAAGTCGGCGACAAAGGCTGCCTCGCTCGCCGGCAGCTCATCGGCGAAGGAAATCACCACTTCGCTGCGCGGCAGCTCGAGCAGGCCGGCACGGACGACGGGCAGGCCGAGGCAGGAAAGGCTCACTGCCTGCCCCGGACGAGAAAGCCGCCAGCCCGCCGGCAGTCGATCCACCACCCAGCCAGCAAGCAGCGGCTGCAACTGGCGCTCGAACTCGCTCGGCGTCAGGCTCATGACAAAACGCGGCACTGCGTCAGCCGCCGGCGATCGGCGGCCAGATCGCCAGCGCATCGCCGGGTTTCAGCCGACGCGCGGAACGGGACTCCGGCGCGACGAACTCGCCGTTGACCAGGACCAGGTGCACGAGGCGCGGCGGCAGAGCCCACGACTCGATGACCGACGCCACGGATGCGTCATCGGCCACCTCGAGTGCCAGGGCGTTGCTCCGACGCGCGGCAGGGGGCAGATGGTCGGAGAGCGAGGCAAACAGCTTGAGCGTGATTTCCATCAGCGCACGGCCGCCAAGCCGCGTGCCAGGTAGGCTTCGCTGAGCAGCATCGGGTTGGCGAGCAGCCGTGCCTTCCATTCGCCGAGGCGCACCCGTCCCTGGATCAATCCGCGCAGGACGCCAAGGTGCTCGGTGTGACCGATAGTGTTGGCGCCGACCAGCCGATCGTCGGCAAACACCAGGCGCAGGTAGCGGTACTCTGCGGCATCGAGCAACTGTGCCGTCTCACGGCCCGGGCCACTCTCCCACTGACCGAAGGAAGCCGAAACCAGACCGAGGGTGTCGAGGACGTTGAAGACGAAAGTCCCCGGCAGGCTCGCCTTTCGTCCGGCCATGTTGAGTGCGGCAATGCGTGCCTGCTCGACGGCGTCGGGCTGAATGGCATTGACCACGCGGCGGCCACTGCCAAACTCGACGGCTTCGGCAACATCACCGGCGGCGTAGATGCCGGCAACGCTGGTCTGCATCGATTCGTCGACCAGCACGCCGGTGGCAACCGCGATGCCGCTGCCGACGAGGAAGTCGACGTTCGGTCGCACGCCGGTGGCATTGATCAGGGCATCGACCGGCAGCGTCCGGCCGTCGTCAAGCCGGACCAGGAGCGCCTGCGCGGACGGCTCGATCGCCTCGACCCGGCGCCCGGCAAGGACCTCGACCCCCTTCTCCAGGCACCAGCGACGGATCAGGTCGCCAGCCACCTCGTCCAGCATGCGCGGAACCATCCGGTTCCCCATCTCGACGACGGTCAGCCTTGCCCCGCGTTCGGCGAGCGCCTCCATGATGATGCAGCCGATGAAGCCCGCCCCCATCTGCAGAACACGCGCGCCGGCCGCGACGCGGGCGGCAATGGCGCGTGCGTCGGCCAGCGTCCAGCATGCCAGGACCCCCGCCGACGTGATTCCGGGAATCGCTGGCTGCTGCGGCTTCGAGCCGGTGGCGACAAGCAGCCGGTCATAGGGCAGCAGGCTGCCGTCGGCCAGGCGAACCTCGCGCCTGGCGCTGTCGATGGCTTCGACGCGGCCCCGCAGCATGCGGATCTGCAGGCCCTCGAAATGGCCGGCCTTCTTGCGCAGGTAGGTGCCCGCTTCATCAATCCGACCCATCAGCAGATAGGGAATGGCCATCCGCGAATACGGCGGCTCCGGCTCGTCGCCGATCAGGGTGATGTCGGCTTGCGCATCTGCGTGCCGCAAGGTCTCGGCGGCAACGACCCCCGCCGGGCCGTTGCCGATGATCACATGTCGCAGCACCTCAGAGACCCAGCCGCGCGCGCGTGTCAGCGGTGGGAACTCCGTCCGGGCTCCAGCCACGCAGGCTGTAGTACTCGGGAAGCATCTTGCCGAGTTCAGCCACCATCCCTTGCGAAGCGCCCGTCTTGCACGGCTCGTTGAGCAGCCGCGGCGGCAGCGTGTCATCTCGGGCCGTGATGCCGGCCGCCAGGTTGAAGTCGCGCTCGAGGTTCCAGATGCGCTCGCCGGTCTGCAACAGCGATTCCAGCGACCAGTCGCCACCGCAGGCAGCCTGGATCTGCGGCTGGATGTCGTTCATCGTCCACGCAAAGGTAGTAAACACGCACAGACCGCTCGAGTCGACCGCTGCCGTCGCGTCCTGGAAGGCCTTCAGAAGCTCGGGCTTGCCCGCTGTCTCGCGCGGATCGGTCTTCACGGGGATGCCGAACACCTCGGACGACACCATGTAGCCACGCAGATGGCAGGCGCCGCGGTTCGAGGTCGCATAGGCGAGTCCCATCCCCTGCAGCGCACGGCCATCGTAGGCCGGGAACTCCTGCCCCTTGACGGTCATCGACAACTCCGGCCGGCCGTAGCGCGCACACAACCGCTTCGAACCCTGGCCAATGATCGTGCCGAAGCCTTCACCGCGCGCCGTCATCTCGGCCAAGCGGCAGAGCGCCGCAGCCGAACCGAACGGCGCCTCGAGGCCAATCTCTTCCTTGCTCAGCACGCCGAGTTCGTACAGCTCCATGACGGCGCCGACGGTCGCACCGAAGGAAATCGGATCCATCCCGTCCTCGTTGCACAGGAGGTTGGCATACTGCAGGGCCTCGAGGTCGTCGACCCCATTGGCATTGCCCAGCGCCCACGCCGCCTCGTACTCGAGACCGCCGTTGGCCCCCCAGTACTGCGGCTTGTTGTCGACGGAGAAATGGCTTTCGTCGATGCGCGAAATGCGGCCGCAGGCGATCGTGCAGCCGAAGCACGCCTGGTTGGTCACCAGATGCGTGCGGCCATCGGTGGCGCGCTTTTCGTGCATCGCCTCGGCCGAGATGCGACGCGCCCCCTCGAACTGGACGTCGCGGTGATTGCGCGTCGGCGAGGCGCCCATCTCGTTGATCACGTTCATCAACACCTGTGTGCCGTAGGTGGGCAATCCCTGCCCGGTCACCGCGTTCTCTGCCAGGACCTTCTTGCCGGCGGTCACCGCCGCCATGAAGGCTTTCGGGTCGGCGACATTGCCGACCCCGCGGGTACCGCGAACCGCCACCGCCTTGAGATTCTTCGATCCCATCACCGCGCCGACACCCGATCGTCCAGCCGCCCGATGCAGGTCATTGACGATGGCGGCGAAAAGAACCAGGTTCTCGCCCGCACGACCGATGCTCGATACCCGCAACAACGGATCCTGATGGCGCTGGCGGAGCATCGCCTCGGTTTCCCAGACGGTCCGGCCCCAGAGTTCGCCGGCCGGCAGCAGCTCGGCGTGCTCGTTCTCGATGTGCAGGTACACCGGCTGTGGCGACCGGCCCTCGATGATGATCATGTCCCACCCGGCGAACTTCAACTCGGCGCCAAAATAGCCTCCCGAGTTCGAGCAGGCGATGACCCCCGTCAGCGGCCCCTTGGTGACGACCGAATAGCGGCCACCCGTCGAGGCCATGGTGCCGGTCAGCGGTCCGGTAGCATAGATGAGCTTGTTCTCCGGAGCCAGCGGGTCGACCCCGGGATCGATCTCGCTGACCAGGTACTTGCTTGCCAGCCCCCGCTGACCGAGGTACTGGGCAGCCCAGGCCATGTTCAGCGGCTCGCTGACGCAGCTGCCCTGGGTAAGGTTGACGCGAAGGATCTTGCGTGTCCAGGCCATGGTCGTTCCTCCTCAAAGGTGTGCGGCGGCGTCGGTCTTCTGCGCCCACTGGCGCATGCGCTCGAGGCCAGTCCAGTCGGCATCGACGTAGGTGATCGCCCCGGTCGGGCAAGCCGTCGCGCACGCCGGATCGCCACCACAGAGATCACACTTCTGGACCTTGCCGGAATCACGGCTGTAGTTGATCGTGCCGAACGGACAGGCGATCGTGCACACCTTGCAACCGACACAGACCGCCTCCAGCACCACTTTCGCACCGGTAGCTTGATCGAGCTTGATCGCTTCGACCGGGCAGGCGTTGAGACACCAGGCCTCGGTGCATTGCGTACAGGTATAGGGAACCTTGCGACCCTCATGGTGAAAATCGAAGACCTTGATGCGTGACCGCGATGGGTTGAACATTCCCGTATTCTCATACGAACAGGCCATTTCACACTGCAGGCACCCGGTACACTTGCCCGGATCGATGTGCAAGGACTTCTGCATGGCGTCTCCTCCTCTGGGTGATCGATGATCCTGCTGCCCGACGTCGCGTCTTCTGCGGTCGATGAATCACTATAGGCAAAAGAAAAGGTCGATGAAAGTTGCGTTGCAGCAATTCTCGCCGCGAGCAGTGGCACGAGCGGCTGCGACGGCAAATCCGGTATCCCGCGCGCGCGCCAACCAGTCACCGGCGGCCAACCGGCACAAAGTCCGGCGGCGGGCGGCGAATGGCTTAGAATTCGGCTCTTTGCCGCCCGCCCGCGGCCTGCCGCAACGTGCGCAAGGTCGCTCGCGAATGCCGCCGGAGGCCCTTCGCGCCAGCGCCCGAAGCCTCGGCCCGGATGTTGCCCGCGGCGATGCGGTACCCGGCGGCTGCTCGATGTGAACATCGCGATGACCAAGATCAAGACCACCCGAATCTGCCTCGTCCGCCATGGCGAGACCACCTGGAACGCCGAGAAACGCATTCAGGGACAGATCGATATCGGACTCAATGCCGCCGGCCTGGCGCAGGCGCAGGCGGCGGCGGAGTGGCTCGCTGCGGAAGCGGTGGCAGCGCTCTACAGCAGCGACCTTCTGCGCGCGCGCCAGACCGCCGAGCGCATCGCGCACAGGATGCAACTCCTGCCCGCTTTCCGGCCCGAATTTCGCGAACGACGCTATGGCTTTTTCGAAGGGCTGACTTACGACGAATCACGCGCCCGGTATCCGGCGGATTACCACGCCTTCGAGACCCGCGAGCCCAACTTCGTGATTCCGTTCGGCGGCGAGAGCCTGCAACAACTGCATGCACGCGTCAGCGGCGGCTTGCGCGAACTGGCCGCCGAACACGCGGGCGAGACGATCATCGTCGTCACCCACGGCGGCGTCCTCGACATCGTCAACCGACTGGTACGCGGCAATCCGCTGTCGGCGCCGCGCGATTTCCTGATCCCGAACGCCGGCATCAACTGGCTGCGCGTCCGCGGCGAAACATGGACCCTGGAGAGCTGGGGCCAGACCGGCCACTTGGCCGGCTTCGGACTCGACGAACTGCCCTAATCAGGGCACTGCCCTCGCCGCACGGGCGGCAGCGCCGGCGAGCCCACCACCCGCGGGTGCCAGCCGCTGCCGGGCAGCCCTCGCCGTGCCGGCACAGCGCATGCCCGACACGCAGGCGGCGCCCGGCCCGTTTCCCGGACGACCGCTGACTGAATCAGCCGGTGATGTACTTCTCCATCTGCTCGATGATGAACTTCTGCTCGCAGATCGTTTCCTTGACCACGTCCCCGATCGAAACGATACCGATGACCTTGCCTTCCGCGAGCACCGGCAGGTGGCGGAAGTGCTTCTCGGTCATGATTGCCATGCACTCGTCGACCGTCTGCTCCGGCGTCACGTAGAGCACCTTGTCGGACATGATCGCGCCGACGCGGGTTTCCTTGGAAGCCTTGCCGTGGAGGATCACCTTGCGCGCATAGTCACGCTCGGAAAAGATACCGACGAGCCTGTCGCCGTCAAGCACGAGGACCGCACCGACGTTGGCGTCCGACATCACCTGCAGAGCGTGGAAAACCGGATCCTCGGGCGAGACAACTGCCAGGTCTGCGCTCTTGGCAGCGAGGATTTGCCTGAGTGTCTTCATGAAGCGTCCTTTCTGGTCAGGGAAGCACCCGTTCTGGAGCGTCCGACGCTTGCTCTGCCAAGGGGTGCGAAAACGGCTGGCGATTGCGCACTGACGGGCAACCGCCGGCACCAGCCGTTCGCCGGGGGTCTAGCGCAGACCCGCAGCGTACTCGGCAACCGCGTTGATCTGGTGGTCGGAGAGTTTGCCGGCGATGACACGCATCATCTTCTCCGAATCATTCGCCCGCTCGTGACTTCGGAAGCTCTTCAACTGAGCAGCAGTATACTCGGCGTACTGGCCCGCGAGCCGCGGATACTGGCTCGGCAAACCGGCGCCGGCAGGGCCGTGGCAACCGGCACACGCTGGCACCCCCTTGGCGAAATCTCCCATGCGCCACAGGGACTTGCCCTCGGCCAGGAGCTTCTCCTCCTTGGCCACGGATGGCTTGATCTTCTGTTGCGCGAAGTACAGCGCGAGTCCGCGCATGTCTTCGTCCGAAAGTGCCGCAACCATGCCGCCCATGATCGCATTGTTGCGCACCGGCGGCTTGCCATCGACAGACTTGAAGTTGCTCAGTTGCTTGTACAGATACTCGGGGAGCTGACCGGCGATGATTGGATTGGCCGCAGCCGGACTGTTCCCGTCGGCACCATGGCAGGCCACGCAGACGCCCTCGGCGATTTCCCTGGCCTTGGCCAGATCGGGTTTTGCTTTCGCCTGTTCTGCTGCGAAGACGGGGAAACTGGCGGCCAGGAGAACCGCTAGTACCGTGGTACGAATCATGTCCACACTCCCATTGACAACGATGACTGATCTGAGGCCTGCGAAGCCGGGCAACAAAGCTGGTATTCTATATCAGTTTGGCACCCTGGCGCGCCTCCCCGTTTCCACTTTCCACCTCCCCTCGGGTTCCTCCATGCCCCTCTTTCAGAAGGCGGTCTTCCAGACGACGGTGGCCCGGCTGCAGGATCTGCCGGACGATTCGCAAGCCGAAATCGCTTTTGCCGGTCGTTCGAATTCCGGCAAGTCGTCGGCGATCAACGCGCTCGCCAACCACACCCGCCTCGCCTTTGTCTCGCGAACGCCCGGACGAACCCAGCACCTCAACTACTTCCGGATAGAACCCGGAAAATATCTTGTCGACCTCCCCGGCTATGGCTACGCCAAGGCACCGGAAGAAATCCGCTCGCAATGGGAAGGCCTGCTGGCACCCTATCTGCGCTACCGCGAAGCGCTCTGCGGCCTTGTCCTGATCATGGACAGCCGCCACCCGCTGACCGAACTCGACCTGCAGATGCTCGGCTGGTTTGCCCCGACGGGGAAGCCGATTCATGTGTTGTTGTCGAAGGCGGACAAGCTGACCCGCCAGCAGCAGGACCTCGCATCGCGCGAGGTCGCCAGCGTGCTGGCGGCCACCGGCGGCCGCTGCACATGGCAGCTCTTCTCGAGCCTCAAGAAGTGGGGAATCGCGCAGGCCGAGGCCGTGCTCGCCGGCTGGGTCGGCTTGAGCGTGAAGGAAGCGGCAGTTCCGCCCGCCAACTCGCCGGGTGCGGCGCGCGCGCGCGCGAAACGTGCGGCGATCGGCTGGAGCGCGCGCAGCACTGCAAGCGCCGGCAAGCAACAAAAAAAACCCCCGGCAAAGGGGGGGAGCCGGGGGCAAGACATGCCTTAAGGGAATAAGGCACCCGCTCAGGGAGGTGAAGCGGGAGACGGCAGCGCCATCTGCTGCAATGGAGTGCTGCAGCGCCCGAACAGTTCCCTCGGCATGCTGAGAATTCGATTCATTGTGTTTATCCACACCGGAAGACAAGCACCGCCCATGCCCAACGACGTCCACTTCCCTGCCACACGCATGCGCCGCATGCGACGTGATGACTTTTCCCGTCGCCTGATGCGCGAAAACCACCTGCGCGCCGACGACCTGATCTACCCGGTCTTCGTCGTCGAAGGTGCCGGACGCGTGGAGCCCGTTCCCTCGATGCCCGGGGTCGAGCGTCAGAGCCTTGATCGGCTGTTGCGGACGGCCGAGCATGCCCTGTCTCTGGGAATCCCTGCCATCGCGCTCTTCCCGGTGATCGACGCGAGCCGCAAGACAGCGGCGGCTGAAGAGGCGCTGAACCCGGACGGACTGGTACCGCGAGTGGTGGCGGCGCTGAAGAAGGAACTCCCCGAACTCGGCGTCATCACCGACGTCGCACTCGATCCGTACACCAGCCACGGACAGGACGGCCTGATCGACGCCGACGACCCGCGCGCCTACGTCCTCAACGATCAGACGATCGAGGTGCTCGCCCGGCAGGCGCTGGTGCACGCGCAGGCGGGTGCCGACATCGTCGCGCCATCCGACATGATGGACGGCCGCGTCGCCCGCATTCGCCGCGAACTCGACGACGCCGGCGAGATTCACACCCGCATCCTGGCCTACGCGGCCAAGTATGCCTCGAGCTTCTACGGCCCCTTCCGCGATGCGGTCGGCTCGGCGGGCAACCTCGGCAAGGGCAACAAGTACAGCTACCAGATGGACCCCGCGAACAGTGACGAGGCGTTGCGCGAAGTGGCTCTCGACATCGCCGAAGGGGCCGACATGGTGATGGTCAAACCGGGAATGCCGTACCTCGACATCGTCCGCCGCGTCAAGAACGAGTTCCGGGTGCCGACCTACGTCTATCAGGTGAGCGGCGAATACGCGATGCTCAAGGCGGCGGCGCAGAACGGCTGGCTCGACGAGGAAGCCTGTGTTCTGGAAAGCCTGCTGGCGTGCAAACGTGCTGGCGCCGACGGCATCCTGAGTTACTTCGCGCTCAGCGCCGCCGCCTGGCTCAGGAACTCTCCCTGACAGCCGTGGGCGCGGTGTGCGGGCGGCGAGAGCCCTGCAGCGCGGCTTCGACGAACCGGTGGAACAAGGCCGCAGCGGCCATGCTCGCCAGCCAGGCAACGATGAGACCGGCGAGGTTGAGCCACGGGTCGTCCTGCGCGAAGCGCGAAAAGAGGGCGTTCACCAGCAGGCAGACCGGAAAATGGACCAGAAACAGGGAATAGGAGGTCCGTCCGAGATAGCCGATCAGCCGCGACTTCGGCCAGCGTTCGAGAACACCAGAGCAACGGGCGAGGGCGAGCGCCAGCGCCACCACGAGGGCAACCGCGATGCGTGGCCGGTAGTCGAGCAGCAGGGCGACTGCAACCACGGCTGCCACCGCCAGGAGCCACCCGGCGGCACGTCGTGGCTGGCAGCCGGTCGCCCAGTAGCTGGCCACACCGAGGGCGTAGGAGCCGAAGAAGTAGACACCCCAGCTATCCCACTCGGCGTCGCGATTGAAGTGGTAGAGCGACGCCACGGCCAGCGTGGCGACGAGGCCGGCAGCCATCATGGCCGCCTCGCCGGCAGACGTGGCAGCGGCTCGGCGTGCCAACCACAACAGGCCGAGCAGCAGCGCGAACAACTGGAAGTCTATGGCGATGTACCAGACGCCCGCCGAGAGGCCATCGTGGCCGAGAATGCTCTGCAGGAGGAACACATGCGCCAGCACCTGCGACAGGCTGGGGCGCCCCGGCAATGAGTCGTGCTCCATCAGCATACGGCCGATGGCCGCACTCAGCAAGGCAAGCAGCAGAGCAACCAAGTAAGGGCCCACCAGCTTGCAATAGCGCTTCCAGAGCAGCCCGAGCGGCGCCGTGGTGCGCAGGCGACCCTCCGGTGCCAGACTGTGAACCGCCAGGAAGCCCCCGAGCACGAGAAACACCTGGACCGCGTAACGCGCATCCTGGCTCAGCCAGGAGATCAGATCCGGCGCCAGTGCGTGCGCGTGGTCGGACATCGGCCCGTAGAAGGCGAGATGATGCAGGACGATCAGCTGCGCGGCGAGCGCCTTGAGCGCGTCTATGAAAGGCAATCGCGAGGGCATTCGGAAGTCTGTCGGTTCAATGATCAAGGAAACGTTGCCGGTACTCGTCGATCGGCAGCGGCCGTCCGCAAAGGTAGCCCTGCATCTCGTCGCACCCTTCACTGGCCAGGAAGTCACGCTGCAGCGGCGACTCGACACCCTCGGCAATGACCGTCAGTTGCAGGCTGTGCGCCAGCGCGATCACGGCCCGGGTGATCGCGCAGTCCTCGACGCCGGCCGGCAAGCCGCGCACGAAGCTTTGATCTATTTTCAGTTTGTTGATCGGCAGGCGCTTGAGATAGGCGAGCGAGGAATAGCCGGTACCGAAATCGTCGATGACGAGGCTGATGCCCATCGCCCGCAGATTGTCGAGTACCTGCACGCTGCCCTCGGCATGGCTCATGATGGCACTTTCGGTGATTTCCAGCTCGATGCAACGCGCTGCCAGCCCGGAAGATGCCATGGCCTTGCGCGCCGCTTGCTCGATGCCGCCGCGGCTGAACTCGACGCCGGAAACGTTGACCGACAGCACACCGGGAGCCAGACCGGCGGCAAGCCAGGCCGCCCAGTGGCTTGCCGCCGTCAGCAGGACCCACTCGCCGATCGCCACGATCAGCCCCGACTCCTCGGCCAGCCTGATGAACTCCCCCGGCATCACCAGCCCGTGCTCCGGCCGCCACCAGCGCACCAGCGCCTCGGCACCCAGCAAGCGGCCATCGCGCAGCGAAAACTGCGGTTGCAGGTAGACCCGCAACTCGTCGCGTTCGATGGCGCGCCGCAGGTCGGTCTCCATCTGCAGACGTTCGAGCGATGATCGGGTCAGGGCCTTGGTGAAGAAGTCGTAGGTGTTCCGACCGCGTTCCTTTGCCCGGTACATCGCCACATCGGCATGCTTCATCAGTGTCTCGACATCGTTCCCATCCTGGGGGAAAACGCTGATGCCGATACTTGCGCCGACAAAGAACTCCTGCTCGACCGTCACCGGAGCATCCTGCAGAACGGTGAGGATCTTCTCCGCGACATGCGAGGCGGCGCCCGCATCGGCAATCCGCTCGACGATGATCAGGAACTCGTCGCCACCCAGACGGCCGACGGTGTCCGATTCCCGCATCAACCGACGCAGGCGCCGCGCCACCTCGCAGAGGACACGATCGCCGGCCTGATGGCCGAGCGTGTCATTGATGATCTTGAAGCGGTCGAGATCGATGAACAGGACCGCCAGTTCGGTTTCATCGCGGTGCGCCCGCTGCATTGCCTTGTGCAACCGGTCGCCCAGCAGCAGTCGGTTCGGCAGACCGGTGAGCGGGTCGTGGTGCGCCTGATGGTCGAGCTGATCGTGCGCCCGGCGCAACTCGGTGATATCCGAGAACACGCCGACGTAGTGGGTGACGCGGCCCTCGCTGTCATTCACCGCACTGATCGTCAGGGATTCGAGAAAGGTCTGGCCGTCCTTGCGCCGGTTCCAGAGCTCGCCCTGCCAGCGCCCGGTGGTCGTCAGTTCCTGCCACATCCCGACATAGAGATCCCGATCCTGACGACCCGACTGCAGGATGCGCGGGTTGCGCCCGATCACCTCCTCCTCGCTGTAGCCGGTGATCTCCGTGAATGCCCGGTTCACCGCAATGATGCGACCGTCGGGGGCGGTGATCGTGATCCCCTCGGCGCTGCTGTCAAAGACGGTGGCCGCCTGTTGCAGCCGCGCCTCCATCCGCTTGCGCTCGGTGATGTCGAGCATCACGCCGACGAGACCAGCGCCCGGCTCGTCGGCGTTACCGTAGGTCGCCTTGTGAAAGATGACGTCGCGGTAGCCGCCGTCGGCGTGGCGGACCTTCGCCTCGTAAACCTGCGAACCGCCACGCGCGAAAAGCTCGTCGTCGGCAGCCTGATAGCGATCGGCGAGATCATGCGGCGCGACGTCGTGGACAGTGGCGCCCACCACTTCGCTGCGCGGTTTGCCGATCATCCCCAGGAACGCCCGATTGCAGCCCAGGTAACGCCCCGCACGATCCTTGTAGAAAACCGGACCGGGAATCGCCTCGATCAATTGACGCATGAAATGGAGTTGCTGCGACAGTTCGCGGGTGCGTTCGCCGACCCGCTGCTCGAGTTCGAGATGGCTCTGCCGCAGTTTCTCCTCGGCCGCCCGCTGCGCCGTGACATCCTCGTAGGTCCAGATCCAGGTGTCGGCCTTCTCATGCTCGCCGATGGTGCGGCCGATCACCCGTACCCGGATTGGCTGACCATCGCGCCGGCAGTAGACGAACTCGCCGGCAAAGGTTTCCCTTCCCGGGTGATGCTCATAGACCAGCCGCCCACCCTCTTCCCATGCCTCGTCGCTGGCAAAAAGGACGCGCGCCGACTGCCCGGTCAGGCCCCCTGGCGGATAGCCGAAGATCTCCTCACAGCGACGATTGCAGCGCAGAATGGTCCGCTGCCGCTGGTAGGAGATGCCGATCATCGCGTTGTCGAAGATCAGTTGCTGCTCCCACAGGCTGTCGACCAGAGCCTCTTCGGCAGCGCGGCGTGCCGTCACGTCTTCAAACAGCCAGACCAGGCCCTCGTCCGGGTTATCCGGGTTGAAGCGACTGCCCGTCACCTGGCACCAGATCGGCGTGCCATCCGCCTTGCGATACTCCAGTTCGCCGCAGTAACGCCCGCTCGCATCGATCACCGCATGCGCGCGCTCGCCGGCCTCCAGCCACGCTGCCTCGCTGGCAAAACAGATGCGGGTGGACTGGCCCGGCAGGGTCCCGGGCGGGTAGCCGAACATCTTCTCGAAGCTCGGATTGCAGCGCTGGATGATCCGGTCGCGCAGGAAGGCAATGCCGATTGGCGCCCGTTCGAAGATCAGGGTCTGCTCGCGCAACAAACAATCGTTCGCTGCGCGGGCGCGCACCTCGTCAGAGATGTCGCGCACGATCCAGACCGTACCGTTTGCCGGTGCTGCGGGGTCGATTGCCCGCGCCACGACGTGCGCGACGAAGATGCTGCGATCACGGCGCGTCATCTCGGTCGCCAGGTCGACCACCTGGCCGACGCGCAAGGGTGAGCGCGCTCGCGTTCGCAGGGCGTCGCAGGCCGCGCTGTCGGGATAGAAGACGAGATCCGGCTGCCCCACCAGAGTCCCCGGCTGCCAGCCGAAAAGTTCCTCGGCGCGCGGGTTGCAGCGGTAGACCCGACGGTTGCGCATGCACACCACGGCGATCCCCGAATGGTCGAGGATGGCGCGGTATTCCAGCAACTGCTGTGCGAGTGAGTCCGACTCTCTCATGGCGCTCCGCCCCTGCCACCAGCGAACAGCTTGCGTGCCCGGGGCAACGACCGCCAGCCGGACTGCGGCAACTGCAGGCGCTGCCAGTGCCGCGGCAACTCGAGCACCGACCGCAGGCGCAGGTCCAGCCACGGCGGCTGGCGGGTGCCGCAACTGATCCAGACAGTTTTCATCCCCAGATGTTTCGCCGTCTTCAGGTTGGCGAGCGAATCCTCGACCATGATGCAGCGCTGTGGCGACAGTCGCTCGCGGCGCAGCAGATGGCGGAAAGCGCCGAGTGCCGGCTTCGGCTGGAAGCGGAGCCGCTCGACCGAGTACAGCGCTGCGAACCGGTCGCGCACCCCGACCAGTTCGAGAACCGCTTCGCTGTAGGCCAGCGGCGCGTTCGAGAAGACGATCTTGCGCCCGGGCAGACGGCGCAGCATCGCGTTCAGCCCGCGCTCGAAGACCAGCATCTGCTTGAGGTCGGGGAAATCGTGCGTGTGGCGGAGGAAATGCTGCGGGTCGGTGCCATGATGACGCATCAGGCCGAGCAACGTCGCGCCATAGCGCTGCCAGTAGTCGAGCCGAAGGCGTGTCGCCTCGTCGTCATCAACACCGAGGTGATGGCGAATGTAGGTCGCCATCGCGCGATTGATGTGGGGAAAGATGTGCGGCGTGGCATCGTGCAGCGTGTTGTCGAGGTCGAACAGCCACACTGGTGACGCCGCGTTCAGCGCGATCTCCCGCTCAATGCGACTTGATCATCGTGCCGACGCCGTGGTCGGTCAGGATTTCCAGCAGCAGGGCGTGCTCGACGCGGCCATCGATGATATGCACGCTCTTGACACCATTGCGCGCGGCATCGAGCGCCGAAGCGATCTTCGGCAGCATGCCGCCGGACAGGGTGCCATCGGCAACCATGTCGTCGATCTGCTTCGGCGTCATGCCGGTGATCAGGCCGCCGCTTTCGTCGAGTACGCCCGGCGTGTTGGTCAGCAGGACCAGCTTCTCGGCCTTGAGGATCTCGGCGATCTTGCCGGCGACGACATCGGCGTTGATGTTGTACGTCTCGCCATTCTTGCCGACACCGATCGGCGCGACCACCGGGATGAAGCCTCCGGCCTCGAGGTGACCGATCAGCGACGGGTCGACCTGGGTGATGTCGCCAACCTGGCCGACGTCGATCAGGTCTTCACTGTTGTCCCGATCCGCCAGCAACAGCTTCTTCGCGCGGATGAAGCTGCCGTCCTTGCCAGTCAGGCCAACTGCCTTGCCTCCCGCCTGGTTGATGAGATTGACGACGTCCTTGTTGACCTGGCCACCGAGCACCATCTCGACGATTTCCATCGTCTCCGAATCAGTGACGCGCATTCCCTGCACGAAGCGGCCCTTCTTGCCGACGCGCTTGAGCAGGGTCTCGATCTGCGGCCCGCCGCCGTGGACGACGACGACATGCATCCCCACCAGCTTCAGCAGCACCACGTCACGGGCAAAGCACTGCTTGAGATGCTCGTCGGTCATCGCGTTGCCGCCGTACTTGACGACGATCGTCCGGCCGTGAAAGCGTTTGATGTAGGGCAGTGCCTCAGCGAGAATGGCGGCTTCGTCGGCAGGAGTGAGCGAACGGTCACGCATGACGGCAATCCTTATGATGACCAGAAGATTCTACCCGGGCCGGCAGCAAACACCAAGGCGCGCCGCAGCGATGGCTGCGCCGCAACAGTGGGCCGGACGCGCGGCGGCGCGGACAGACAACCTGCCATGACCAGCAACCGTGCAGCGACGGGCGAGCGGCCGGCGGCCTGCTGCGGTCGCTTTGCCCCATCGCCCACGGGATGGCTGCACTTCGGCTCGCTGGTGGCGGCCGTTGGCAGCTTTCTCGATGCACGCGCCAGCGGCGGCAGGTGGTTGCTGCGCATCGAGGACATCGACCAGCAACGGACCGTCCCCGGTGCTGCCGACGCCATCCTGCGCGCGCTGGCCGGGTTGGCCTTCGAATGGGATGGCGAGGTTCTCTACCAGAGCCGACGCCTGGACGTCTATCGCGCCGCGTTGAACCAGCTCCGCGACAGCGGCGACGTCTACCCCTGTGCCTGCTCACGCCGCGAAATCGCCGCCCGCGCGCCGGCATTGGGAGTCGATGGTGGTCTGGTCTACCCCGGCACCTGCCGCTCCGGCCTGCCGCCGGGGCGCAGCGCGCGCTCCTGGCGAATGCTGGCACCGGCACAGGAGATCTCCTTCGACGATCGCGTGCAGGGAATGCAGCGGCAGGATCTGGCCGCCGTCGTCGGCGATTTTGTCCTGCTGCGAGCCGACGGGCAGTTCGCCTACCAGCTCGCCGTGGTGGTCGACGACGCGGCGCAGGGAATCACCTCGGTCGTCCGCGGCGCCGACCTGCTGGACTCGACGCCACGCCAGATCTGGCTCGCACAGCGCCTGCGGCTGCCCGTCCCCGCTTACGCGCACCTGCCGCTGGTGAGCAACACGGCTGGCGAGAAGCTGTCGAAGCAGACCCGCGCCAGGGCAATCGACGCCGCCACCGGCAGCCCACTGCTGGCAGCGGCACTTGAGTTTCTCGGCCATGCCGTGCCAACCGACGTTCGCCATTCGCCACCGCCCGAGTTCTGGCGCTGGGCCATCGCCAACTGGTCGATCACGCGCGTACCGGCTCGGCGCAGCGCCGTCGTCGGTCAGCGCTTGCCGCCATAACCACTGATGCCGACGAAGATCCGCAGCAGGCTGTAGCTGGCTCGACGCAGCAGGCGCGAGTACCACGGCTGGCGCTGCCAACTGTCGGCCGGCAGTTCCCGCGCACCGTCGCGCATCGCTGCCGCGAGGCTCTGTTCCAGTTCTTCGGCAAAGCGCCGATCGAGGACGACGACGTTCGCTTCCCTCGCCAGGAGCAGACTGAAGGGATCGATGTTCGACGAGCCGACCGTCGCCCAGTGGCGGTCGATCACCGCCACCTTGGCATGCAGGAAGCTGCGCTGATACTCGAAGATCCGGATCCCGGCAGCAAGCAGGTTGCCATACAGCGCCTGCGTCGCGTAATGGAGCAGGCGGTACTCGACCAGTCCCTGCAGCAGGATGGTCACCCGCACGCCCCTGCCGGCAGCGACCCGCAGCGCTCGCCGGAACCGCCGACCGGGCAGGAAGTAGGCATTGGCGAGAACGATCTCCTCGCGCGCCGCGCCGATCGCGTCGAGGTAGGCCCGCTCGATGTCGCGCCGGTGGCGCAGGTTGTCGCGCACCAGGAACGCTGCCGTCTGCTCGCCGCGCGCGGCGCCGCTCGCTTCGACCAGCCGCGTCAGGCGGTAGCGGCGATTGAGCCGGGCCCAGAGGACGACTTCCCAGAGGCGGCGCAGCGCCTTCTGTATTGGCACCAGCAACGGGCCTTCGACACGCACCGCGTAGTCGTAGCGTGGCGATGACCGATGCGGCGAGTTGAAGTCGTCGATGACGTTGATGCCGCCAACGAAAGCAACCCGGCCATCGATCAGGGCGAGCTTGCGATGCAGTCGCCGCAGCCGATGTCGTCGCAAGCGGAAGCGGGCAATCTCGGGCCGGTAGACCAGCGCCTGCACCCCGGCAGCAAGCAGTCCCGGCTGGTGCTGCTGGGCAAAGCCCGGCGCGCCGAAGCCGTCGACCAGGACGCGCACGACGACACCGCGGCGCGCTGCCGCCGCCAAGGCAGCGGCAACGGCGCGCCCGGTCTCGTCATCCTCGAAGATGTAGCTCTCGAGGTGCACCTCGCGTTCGGCCTCGCCGATCGCCGCCAGCAGCGCCGGGAAATATTCGGCGCCGCTGTTGAGCAGCCGCAGGCAGTTGCCGGACAGGAACTCTGGCGCCACCCCTGGCCCCGATCAGAGCACGCCGGACGCGCACGGCGGCCGGCGGCACTCGCCCCCCAGGCTACTGCTGATTGACGAAAACCACCTGCGCTGGCATCGGCGCCGGGAAACCGGCAGCGCCAAGCGACTCGCGAATCGTCCGGTTGGTATCGAAATAGACCTGCCAGTAGTGATCGGTGTGGCAGTACGGGCGCACCGCCAGAACCGGTCCGACCAGATTCAATTCCAGGATCTCGACATCGACTGCCGGGCTCTCGATCACGTTGGGGATCGCCGCGACCTTTTCCCGCAGCAGCGCCATCGCCGCGGTGTGGTCGGCGGCGCCGGACAACTGTGCCTTCAGGTCAACGCGGCGAAAGGGATTGGCCGAGTAGTTCTGGATCGTGTCGCCGAAGATTTTGCTGTTGCCGACCAGCGTCAGCACGTTGTCGGGCGTGTTGATTGCCGAAGTGAAGAGGCCGACTTCCTTCACCGTCCCGGTAACGCCGCCGACGGTGACGAAATCGCCGACCTTGATCGGCCGCAGGATGATCAGGAAGACGCCGCCGGCAAAATTTGCGAGAAGCCCTGACCAGGCGAGCCCGATGGCGACACCGGCGGCAGCGAAGAGAGCCGCGAAGGTGGTCGTCTGGATGCCGAAGTAGCCCAGAATGCCGACCACCAGCAGAATGTTCAAGGTGACGTTGATGACCGTGCCGAGGTAGCGCATGACCGTCGCGTCCACCTTCTGTCGCTCGAGCGCGCTCTGCACCAGATGGCCGACCGTGCCGATCAACCAGCGCCCGACGACCCAGAAGGCGATCGCGGCAAGGATCTTGATTCCCAGCTCCGAACCATATTGCAGCGCCAGTTCCTGCCAACGCGAAATGTCCTGACTCGTCATGGATTTCTCCCGGGTGTTTGAGGAACGGGGAGTTTCCCATCGTTCGCCCGGCGCCGCAAGGCGCCCGGCAAACGACCGCGCGGCCAGCGCGGGAAAAACAGATGAGGAAATCTCACCCGTCGACTGAGATTTTATCGTTTGCCGGCGGACGGCCAAGCCAATACATTTCCCTCCGAGACTCGATCAGCAGCGCCCGAGGGCAGTGGTGAAACGGGTTGAGGGCACGCCAGTGGCGAGCCCATTGGCTGAACTGGAGAAGGAAAATGTCAGAGAGCATCCCGTTGTTCGGCGCCGGTTTCACGATCGTCGTCATGGTCGCCTTCCTCGCCTCGCCGGGCATCGGCATCGCGATTGACTGGCTCGCACGTCACCGGCAGGGAAACACCGCGGCCAGATAGTCCTGGCTGGTCTCTGCAGAACCGCCGGCGCGCGACCCGCGACCATCGCCGGCGTCGTGCAGGCAGGCGCTGCTCCCGGTCATGCGGAATGGCGGTATTTCCCCCACGCGCTCCAGCTGAAGGCCAGCAGACCCAGCCAGATCAGCCCGAAACTCAGCAGCCGGGTCGCCTGCATCGGCTCGCCAAAGAGCCAGATGGCAGTGACGAACTGCAGCGTCGGATTGATGTACATCAGCATGCCGACAGCCGCCAGATCCAGACGCTGCGTCGCAGCAGCGAAAGACAGCAGCGGCAGGGCAGTGAGCACGCCGGAAGCAACCAGCAGGGCAGCGGTAAGCGGCGTGTGCCCGGACCAGACAGCGTGTCCCCGCTCCGCTTGCCAGATCGCATACAGCACACACAGCGGAAGCATCGCCAGCGTCTCGAGCCAGAGACCCGAGACGACATCGATCGGCAGGCGCTTGCGGATCAGGCCGTAGGTGCCGAAGGTGGTGGCGAGAACCAGCGACACCCAGGGCAGGCTGCCGAACGCGAGGATCTCGTTGGCGATCGCCGCCACGGCCAGCGCCACCGCCAGCCACTCCAGCCGATTGAGGCGCTCCTTGAGAATGGCCAGTCCAAGAACGACGTTGACCAGCGGCGTCAGGAAATAGCCGAGACTCGACGCGACGACCTGCTGCGCGCCGACCGCCCAGAGGAAGACCAGCCAGTTGACGCCGATCAGCAGGGCGGCACTGCCCAGCAGCAGCAGATGGCTTCTGCTGCGCATGACGGCAACAACGCTCGGCCACTGCCGGCGCAGTGTCAGCAGGCCGCCGACGAAGACGCAAGCCCAGACGGCGCGGTGGCTCAGGATGTCCATCGGCGGCACATGCGCGAGCTGGCGGAAGAACAGCGGGAAGAATCCCCAAATGCCATAGGCAGCGAGACCAAAAACGATGCCGGCAAGCTGCGCCCTGGCCTTCACCCGTTCTGCCGCCAGTGCCTGGCTGCGTTCATCGGCAGCGGCTACGGCACCTTCGGCGGCTCGAAACGCTCGTGGCTGGTCAGCGTCTCGAGAAAGGCGAGCAACTGCGCGATCTCCCTGTCGGCAAGCTTGCGATCCACGAGCAGGCCACTCTTGTTCGGATCGGCCTTGCCACCCGAAGCCATGTAGCGGACTGCGACGTCGAGGCTGCCGACACTGCCGTCGTGGAAATAGGGGCCGGAGATCGCCACCGAGCGCAGCGACGGCGTCTTGAACGCCGACAGGTCCGCGGGATCCTTGGTCACGGCAAAGCGGCCGGGATCCGGGTTGGCCTTGCCGGCTTCGAGGCCGATGTTGTGGAACTGCCCGTCGCTGAAGAGCGGTGGCTTGTGGCAGCCGGCGCAGCCCGCCTTGCCGTTGAACAACTCGTAGCCGGCTACCGCATCAGCCGAGACAGCGGTCCTGTCGCCGGCAGTGTAGCGATCCCAGGGCGACTCGCCGCTGTTCAGCGTGCGCAGGAACGCCGCCAGCGCCTGCGCGGTGTTCTCGGCATTCGGCGCGACGCCGAATGCCGCCTGAAACTCGGCCTGATACGCGGGAACAGCCGCAATCACGGCTGCCGCCCGTACCGGATCGGCACCAATCTGCGCCTTCCAGGCAGCCGTGACCTGCCCCTCCAGCGTCTTCGCCCGCCCATCCCAGTACCAGGACGTGTAATAGCCGGTGTTGTAGACGCTCGGCGTGTGGCGGGTATTCATGCCACCGCCGACCTTGCGCGACAGCGGCAGTCCGTCCGTCCAGCCGAGGTGGCGGTAGTGGCAACCCTGGCAGGCCATGCTGCCATCACCGGACAGCCGCGGATCGAAGAACAGCTTCTTGCCCAACGCCGCCTTCGCCGGCGTCGTCGGGTTGTCGACCGGGTCGGGCGGTGCGGGCAGCGCCGAAGAACGGGGATTGTCGCCACCAGTCTCGGGCGTGCCAACACAACCAAGCACGGCAGCGGCAACAGCAATCGCGGCAAGCCAACGACGGGATCTCGCTTGCATCGTCTCTCCTCCCTGATGGTGAAATCACGGTTAGGTTACCACCGCACGGGCACGCAGGGCAAAGACCGGTTCGGCGGCTGTCCGGTGCATCAGCGCGCGCCCCACGGCGCCAGATCGCCGGCCACTCAAGATCGCAGCCGGACTGCCGTTGACGATGAAGGCCAGCACGAGGAACCCAGTCGACCCGGCCACCTGGACCACCGGTGGCTTCCTTCTTGCCAGACTGTCGCTGCAACGCCATCATCCACTGCCTGATCACTTGCGGAACCCCACCGGTTCGAGCCCTCACCATGATGAAACAGCTCTCGCTCAAGCAATCCCTGCTCTACTCGGCACTGCTCATCTGCACCCTGTTGCTCGCCGGCAACGTCGTCATCTGGCGGAGCAGCAGCGCTCTGGCCGTCGCCGCCGACGATGCCGCCCGCGCCGAGCAGGCGATTCGCCTGTTCAAGGACAGCCGCTACCACGTCGTCCAGATTCAGCAGTTTCTGACCGATGCCGCCGCCGTTGGCGAAGCCAGCTTCAGCGAAGCCGGCGAGCACCGCACGCAGGCGCTGAACCACATCGACCGCCTGGCAGCCCTCGTCCCCGAGCGGCAGGCCGCGCTGCGGCAACTCGGCGACGCCGTCCGGCGCCTGTACGAGACCGGGGAACGCATGGTGCATGCCTACGTCGGGCAGGGTCGGGAGGCGGGAAACGCGCTGATGAAGGGTGACGGCGGCTTCGACAGCTCAGCGGCCAATGCCGCAGCCGCACTCGCCAGCCTGGCAGGCGAACTCGAGGCCACAGCCGAGAGCGCGCGGGCGCGCGCCGACGCGACGCGCGAACGGATGCTCTACAGCAGTGTCGGTGTCGGCGTCTTGACGCTGCTCTGCGTCATCGTGTCGTACCTGGGACTGGCGAGGATGCTCCTCAGGCTCCTCGGTGGCGAGCCGGCCGCTGCCGCGAACGCCGTCTCGCGGCTGGCTGCCGGCGACCTGACGCAGGCACTGCAACTGCGTGCGAATGACCGACAGAGCCTGCTTGCCGACATCAGCGTCATGCAGACCGGCCTGCGCGAGACGGTACGCTCGATCCGCAGTGGCTCACAGGAAGTGCTGCGCGCGGCCGCACGACTTGCCGGCGAGGCGGCGCATGTGGTCGACGGTTCGCGCGCACAGAGCGACGCCGCCGCTGCCATGTCGAACTCGGTCGAACAGATGGCACACAGTGTCATGCAGACGGCGGACTTTGCCCACAACGTGCGCCAACATGGCGGTGAAGCGGAAACACTGGCGCAGCAGGGGGGTGACGAGGTGCGTGCAGTCAGCGAGGAAATCGGTCGCGTGGCCGACTCGGTCCGCCTGGCGAGCGAACTGATCGGCGCACTCGGCGACGAGACGCGGCGAATCACGGCGATCACCGAGACCATCCGCGAGATCGCCGAACAGACCAACCTGCTGGCGCTCAACGCCGCCATCGAGGCCGCCCGCGCCGGCGAGCAGGGGCGCGGCTTCGCCGTCGTCGCCGACGAAGTGCGCAAGCTGGCGGAACGCACCGCCGGGTCCACGCGCGAAATTTCTGCCATGATCGAAGCCATCGGTGCCCGGTCGACCGAAGCCGCACTGGGGATGCAGCAGAGCCTGCTGGCGGTGAACCAGAGCGTGGCGCAGGCGCAAAGGGCGTTCGCAGCGATGACGACGACGCGGGAGCAACTCGGTGACGTGGCGCGCGAGGTCAGCGAGGTCAGCGGCGCCATCGAGGAACAACGCGCCACCAGCTCGGCGATCGCTGCCAGCGTGCAGCAGGTCGCACAGATGGCCGAGGAGGGTCGACTGTCGCTGAGCGCGATTGCCGATGGCGCCAGCCGTCTCGAACAGCTCTCGCGCGATCTCGACCAGGTCGTCGGCAGATTCCGGCTATGAGTGCCGGGCGACTCACTCGGCACTGCTGGCACCGATTCCGCGCGGCCGCTGGCGGCAGTGAAATGGTGCGCCGATGAGCATTGCAGTGGGGCGCTGCTGTGCGATACCTTCGAACACCTGCGCATCGGGCCGGCGTTCGTCCTGTCGGAAATCTGCCGCGTCCTGGCGCACGGTGGCTTCCTCCTGCTGACGACGCCGAACGTCTACTCGTTGCCGAGCGTCGCCGGCTTCGTTCTCGGCCGCAGCATCGCCGGTCCGCTGACCGCGTTTGGCAAGCTGCGCGGCGTCGGACACATCGGCCATGTGCGCGAGTACTCGTGCGCCGCGGTCAGCCGCTTCGTCGCGGCATCCGGCTTCACCCTGCAATCGGTCGGCTACCGCCACGATGACCGGCAGGGCTGCCAGCGCGACACAATCCTGCGGCTGGCGTACCGAATGGCACCGCGATGCTTCCAGCGCGACATCGGCAACGTCGCCCGCAAGCATGGCCGGGGGCCACTTCTGCAACCCCTGCCGTGACGTTGCTGGAGCGCACCGGCCGCCCGTTGCCTCTGCCTCCGGGCCGCGTCCGCATTGACTGCCGGCGCTGGCCGCCCATATACTTCGTTGTTTTTTTGTCGCGTTTCAGCATCCTGAACACGGCCGTGCGGCTGGCCGTCACGCCAAATGCAGGAGTCAGTCCGAGCGGCCTGGGGCTTGAGACGAGCAAGGAGTAGTTGATGCGCCGAACCAAGATCGTGGCAACCATCGGCCCCGCCACAGCCGACATGGAGTCGCTGCGGCAGCTCCTGGAAGCAGGGGTCGATGTGGTGCGTCTGAACGCCGCGCATGCCGACATGGAAACGCACAGCGCCAACGTCCGCCGCGTCCGCGAATTGTCGCAGGTACTCGGGCGCAGCATCGGCACCCTCGTTGACCTGCCCGGCCCGAAGATCCGCTCGGGCATCATCGCCGGCGGCGAAGTCGAACTGGCAAACGGCCAGGAGTTCATCCTCAGCGGCAGCGACGACGGCCAGGGCGATGAACGACATGTGGCAACCACGCTCGTCGATCTGGCGCAATGGGCCTGCCCGGGCGACGACATCTACCTCGCCGACGGCGCCATCGTCCTGCGGGTGCTGCAGTCGCTGGGCGACGACGTGCGCACCGAGGTCGTGCGCGGCGGCACGCTACGTTCGCGCAAGGGCATGCACCTGCCGCGCGCCGAGGCGCACGTCGAGCCCTTCACCGAGCGCGACGCCCTGGCGCTCGAGATGGCGATTGCCGCCAAGGTCGATTTCATCGGCCTCTCTTTCGTCCGCCGTGCCGAAGACGTCGAGCGGGTACGCGCCATGCTGCCGAAGCGCGGCATTCGCCCGGCGCTGGTGCCGAAGATCGAGACGGCAGCCGCCATCGACAACCTCGACGGCATCGTCAAGGCAGCCGACGCGGTGATGGTCGCGCGCGGTGATCTCGGCATCCAGATGCCGGCCCGCAGCGTGCCGCTGCTGCAGAAGGAGATCATTCGCCATTGCAACCTGGCAGGGAAACCGGTGATCACCGCGACGCAGATGCTCGAGTCGATGACCCGCTCGCCGCTGCCGACCCGCGCCGAGGTCAACGACGTCGCGAACGCTGTCCTCGACGGTACCGATGCGCTGATGCTTTCCGAGGAGACCGCCGTCGGCCTCTACCCGAGCCAGGCCGTGCGCATGATGAGCGAAGTCGCGGAATCGGCCGAGGGCTGGCCGCGGCTGCGCGTCGCGCCGGAGGCGAGCGGCGCCGACGGCGACCGCGTCGCCTGGGCAGTGGCCCACGCTGCCGTGCAGGCGGCCGAGGAACTCGGTGTCGCGGCGATCCTCTGCCCGACGCGCAGCGGGCAGACGGCGCATCGCGTCGCCGCCTTCCGGCCGAAGGTGCCGATCGCCGGCATCTCGACCAGCAGCCAGGTGCTCGGCGATCTGTCGCTGGTCTGGGGTGTCCGGCCGCTGGTGGTGCCGGCGAACTCCGACCCTGGCGAGCAGTTGCGGCTGGCCGTCGTCGCCGCCCGCAGCGCCGGCCTGGTACGCGAAGGCGACTTGCTGGCCTTCGTTTTCGGCTCGGCCGGGCCACGCGCCGGCAGCACGGACAGCGTTCGCATCGTCCGCGTGTGAGGCAGCGCTGATGGCCGGCGTCCCCCCGCGCCGGTCGGCGTTCCGGAGGACTCTCGATGAAGCGGCTATCCGCTCTTGCCACCCTGACCCTGCTGACCGGCAGCCTGTTTGCCCAGGCAGCGGACCCGGAACGGGCACGCAATCTCGCTGCCACCTGTGCCAACTGCCATGGCACCGACGGCCGGCCGGTCAGCGGGTCCGGGATCGACCCCTTGGCGGGTATCGACCAACGCCTCAGCCTGCAGCAACTGGCCCATTTCAAGAGCGGCCGGCGGCCCGGCACGATCATGCCGCAGATCGCCAAAGGCTACACTGACGAGGAGCTCGAACTGATCGCCGCCCACTTTGCGGCGCAGAAGCACGGAGCAGAGACATGGCAGACGGCGACCGACGCGCTTTTCTGAAGGCCGGCGCCCTGGCCGGAGTGCTCACCCTCGCGGGCTGTGCCGGCAGCGGCCTGCGACAACCGCGCGGCCACGTCGTCGTCGTCGGCGGCGGCTACGGCGGCGCCACGGCGGCGAAGTACCTGCGCATGTGGAGCGCGCGCGGCGTCGACGTCACGCTGGTCGAGCGCTCGCCCCACTTCGTCTCCTGCCCGATGTCCAATCTGGTCATCAGTGGCAACCGCAGCATGGCCGACATCACGCTCGACTATGATCGCCTGCAGAGCCACTGGGGGGTGCGCATCGTGCACGACGAGGTGCTGGCTGTCGACGCCGTGGCGCGCAGCCTGCGCCTGGCCGGCGGTGGCGATCTGCGCTACGACCGCCTCGTCCTGTCGCCCGGAATCGACTTCATGTGGCACGAGATTCCCGCGCTCGACAACGCCGGCGCCCAGGCCAGCATCCTGCACGCCTGGAAGGCCGGCGCGCAGACCCTGGCGCTGCGCCGGCAGCTCGAAGCGATGCCGGACGGCGGCGTCTTCGTACTGTCGATCCCGCGCGCGCCGTACCGTTGCCCGCCGGGCCCGTACGAGCGTGCCTGCCTGGTTGCCGACTACTGCAAGCGACACAAGCCGCGGTCGAAGGTCGTCGTCCTCGATGCCAACGACGAGATCGTCTCCAAGAAGGGACTCTTCGCCAAGGCGTGGGCCGAGCTCTATCCGGAGATCATCGAGTATCGGCCGCAGAGCGAGTTGCGCGACGTGGACGTGGCGACGAAGACTGCCCGCCTCGATTTCGACCAGGTCAGGGCCGACGTCCTGAACGTGATACCGCCGCAACGTGCAGCCGACATCGCCGCCAGGTCGGGGCTGAAGCTGATCAACCAGCGCTGGGCGGAGATCGACTGGTTGTCGATGGAGTCGAGCGGCACGCCGGGGGTGCACGTCCTCGGCGACGCGATCTTCCCGGCGCCGACGATGCCGAAGTCGGGAGACGTTGCCAGCCAGCAGGCGAAGCTCGCCGCCGCGGCGATCCTCAGGTTGCTCGCGGGCGAGCAACCTGATCCGGCGCCGCTGCTGATGAACACCTGCTACAGCTTCGTGGACTCGCGCAACGCGATCCACGTCGCCGCGGTGTACCGGTACGATCGGGCCTCCCGGGCCTTGCAGCCGGTGCCCGGCGCCGGTGGCGTCTCGAGCGTGCGCAGCGAACTCGAAGGCCGCATCGCAGCCGGCTGGGCGCAGAACATCTGGGCGGACATGCTTTCCTGAACTGCTGCCGACCGCCCTCAACCCGGACCGGTAGCGCCAGGCGGGGGTTTGTGGCAGGCAGGCGCGGACTTCAGGATCGGCGCAGGACAACAGACTGACCGCGCCCGATTGGCCGCAGGAAGAACTGCGGACCCGCCCCCTGCGCAGCGGCAAGCGGATTCCGGCCAGCGCTGACGGCCCGCTGCGACACCGGCGCAGCGATTGACCCCGATCGATCGCGCAACCTATACTCCCGCGGGCGTGTCACATCGGCACGCCTGTCGCCATCGATGGAGGTCCGGGAGAATCGCTGAACTGCCGTTGCACTGTGCGCCAGCACGCACTTTCCTGGACGCATGACTGTCAATCCACTGGAGGGGCCGAACATGACCGAAACTGCCAAACTGGTGCTGCCGAGCGATTCGCAGCCCGTCACCGAACCCACAGCCGAGGCAACCGCCCGGCCAGTGCCCGTCATACGCCCGGAAATGGCCAGGCTGCTCGAGCTGACACAAGCCACCGGAGCCGCCACGACGGCGAAGGAGATCAACGCCCAGCTCGACCGCGTACTGCGCGACTACGAAGAACTGACGGCGCTGTACGCGGACAACAATCGCCGCATCGACAGCGAGCTGGCCGAAATCCGCCAGTCCGGTGGCGCGCTGTCCGGCCGCGTGCATCAGCTCGGCGCCGACCTGCAGCAGCAGGGATCGTCACTCGCGACCCGCGCCACCGTCGTCGAGCAGCGGCTCGAGGCAGTCCGTGGTCAGGCGCATGCCGCTCTCGCCGACTCCGAGCAGCGCTGGGAGTCCCGCCTGGCGGGCAGCAACGCACGCATCGCGGCCGAGCTGGCGCAGCTCGACGCCGGCATCGGTTCGCTCGAGGCACTGTTCAGGGCGCAGGAGGCGATCGTCACCGAGCAGCGTGCGCGCCTGGATCAGTTCGGCATTGCTTGCCAGTTGCTCGATACCGCGACGCGCGGCAACAAGAGCCGCATCGAGGCCGTGCGTGAGCAGACCGAGAGGCAACACGCGATCGTCGAGGCACGCATCGACGGCCTCGGCGCGCTGCAGCGCGAGCACTACGCCGAATTCCAGGATCTGCGGCGGCTGGTCGGCGTCCTGCACTCCGAGACGCGGCGTCTGGACGAGGAAATCGGCACGCTGGCAGCCGCTTTGGCGACCCACCGCGGCGAAACCAGCGAACGCTTCAAGTGGACGCACCTGGCGATGGCTGCACTGTTCCTGCTGACCGTTCTTGGCTTCGTCCTCGTCAAGTGGCTGCCTGCCTTCGCACCCGCCGGCACCGAGTCGGCGGTCGCGCAGACCCAGTCCCGCATCAGCGAGGTCGATGCCCAGGTCGCCGCACTGGCGGCGCGGATGACCGCCCAGCAGGCAAGCGATGCGCAACAGCAGGCACGCATCGATCGCGTCGACGGCCGCCTCGGCAGCCTCGAGAAGAGTCTCGCCGACCTGCGCGGCGCGGTCCGCAAGCTGCGGCTCCAGGGCGCCGGCGCGGGCGTGTTGCATGACAGCCAGTGGCTCCGGCAGCAGAACCCCGGAGCGTACACGGTGCAGTTGGTGACATCGCCGAGCCAGGGCGACCTGGCACGCTTCATCGACCGCAACATGGCACATCTGGCGCTCGACTCGATCGCCTACTCCGTCAGCGAGGGCGCCGAGGGCGAACGCTACAACCTCTTCTTCGGCGTCTTCGCGACGCTGGCGCAGGCACGCGCGGCCATTGCCACCCTGCCGGCAGAACTGCGGGTCAACCAGCCATGGGTACGGCCCATGCGGTCGGTGCAGGAGTCCCTGCGCTGAAGCGGCCAGCCGCGGGCTGATGCGGGACAGGACACTGCGCCGCGCGGCGCAGTGCCCGCGGTCGTCGGTCGCGAGGCAGGCCACGACCAATTCGCCGCGAGGCGGCTGCCGTCCGGGTGACAGCCGCGCAGGTACGACTAATCGATCGTGCCGCCGGTTGCCAGCAGGCGTTCGCAATAGCGTGCGATGAGGTCGACCTCGAGATTCACCCGACTGCCCGCAGCCAGCCGGCCAAGCGTCGTCGCCGCCAGGGTGTGGGGAATGAGGTTGATGCTGAAGCTCGCCCCATCGACGCTGTTGGTCGTCAGGCTGACGCCGTCGACGGTGACCGAGCCCTTGCGCGCGATGTACCTGGCGAGCGCCGCCGGCGCGCGAATCTCGAGCCAACGGTTGTCGCCGACGGCATCGAAGCGCAGCACCTCGCCGACGCCGTCGACGTGTCCGGAGACGAGGTGGCCGCCGAGGCGGTCGGCGAGCCGCAGCGCCTTCTCGAGGTTGACCGGGCCAGCTTCCGCCAGACCGACGGTGCAGGCCAGCGTTTCGGGCGAAACGTCGACGCAGAAGGATTCGTCCGCCAGGTCGACCACGGTCAGGCAGACACCGTTGCAGGCGATCGAGTCGCCGAGAGACACGTCGTCGAGCCCGAGCCGACTGGCGTCGATGCGCAGGCGAACGGTTGCCGCGCCATCACCGCGAGGCGTGATGGCGCTGATCCGACCAACGGCGGCGATGATTCCAGAGAACATTCAGCGGACCTCGAAAAAGGGGTGAAGATGGCAGAGGCGTCTGTGTCCGGGGCCGACGACCTCAGGGTGGTGGCTCGCCCGCCCCTGCCGGGCGCTGCGGCGGTGTCACGGCAGCCCTGCCGACCTCGGGCGGAACCTCGTTGATCCAGGCGTCGAGCAGGGTGTAGGCGACTGCCAGGACGACCGGGCCGACGAAGAGACCGACCAGTCCGAAAGCCAGCATGCCGCCGATGACGCCGGCGAGGATCAGCAGCAGCGGCAGGTCGGCGCCCTGGCGGATCAGGATCGGCCGCAGGAAGTTGTCCATGGTGCCGACGAAGACCGTCCAGACCAGGAGAAAGGTTCCCCAGCCGGTGTTGTCGCCCCAGTACAGCCAGACCACGGCCGGCGCCAGGACCAGCGTCGGGCCGAGCTGGGCGATGCAGAACATGAACATCACGGCGGTCAGCACCGGCGCGAACGGCACACCGGCGATGGCGAGACCGATCCCGCCGAGAAGGGACTGGACGATGGCCGTCACGCCAACGCCGAGAGCAACCGCACGCGCCGCCTGGCCGGCGAGGATGACGGCACTCTCGCCGCGCTCGCCGGCAAGCCGATAGCCGAAGCGGCGAACACCCCTTGCCGCCTTCTCCCCCGACGCGTAGAGCACGGCGGACAGGGCGACGGTGAGCAGGAACTGTACGAAGACCAGCCCGAAGCTACCGATCTCGCTGACGAACCAGCGCGTCAGGTTGCCGGCGTATGGGGCGACCTTGGTCGCCAGTTCGGTCGTGCCGGTGGCGGCGATCTGTCGCCACGCCTGCTCGAGTCGCGCGCCGACGAGCGGCACTTCGCCGACCCAGGCCGGCGGTGCCTCCTGCACGCGCAGGGCGCTCAGCGCCCTGGCCCAATCGGCAATCTGGTCAACGTTGTCGACGATGGTGGCGATCGCCACCGACAATGGCACGACGAGCCCGAGCAGCACGAGAACGGTCATCAGGATGACCGCCGGCAGGCGGCGATTCCCGAAAGCCCGCTGCGCCCGGATCAGCAGCGGCCAGGAAGCGACGACGACCATCGTCGCCCAGATCAGCGCCGGCAGGAAGGGCTGCAGGATCCACAGCGATGCGGCGATTAGCACGCAAAGAAAGAGCACCGCCAGGGTCGGCCGGGCCATTTCGAAACGCCTGTCAGGGGATTTCATGAGTCGTTCATCCAGGTTCTGAGCGTCATCAGCCGCATGCGCAGCGCCCGGCAGCAGAGCCACCACCAAGCCGGCACAGGCTGCATGGTAGCCCATTTCGCCGGCGCGGTGTCCGCCACAGCCGTTCGCTGCCGGCACCGCAAGCCACACCCAGCCGGACGCCGGCGACGAGTCTGTCCGGTGTGATGAAGCGCCGTGGGCGGCGGCGGGCGGCGGCGACATGGCGCGGCGCGGGGACCGATCTGGGCAGGCCGGACGGCACGACCATCGTGGTTCAAACCTCGCGATGAGGGACGGCGGATCTGTGCAGCCACTGGCGCCAGTCTGGATCCACGCGCTCGCCTTCTGCCTCGTCCATCCGCGGATCTCGCTGTACATGGACGATGCGGCGAACTGGCTCGGCCCCTGTCGCGACCACCTGACCAGCGACGCGTACGCCGACAGCCTGGTCGAGGAAATCCCGGTGCTCGGCGTAGGCGACAAGGAAGCGGGAGCAGACGAACTCCGCCCAGCCCACGTCGCCGCTGCTTCCGGGTCGACGAGCCTCGAAGCACAGCGATCGACGACGTGCGGGCGCGGGCGGCGACCACCCGTCAGCCCGCAGGGGCAGCGGCGGACCGCCTACCGGCTGCAGAGGCGGCGCCGGGGTTGGTTGGCCCGGTGGCCGAGAATCTCGCTGAGCAGGGGCGGCGGCGCTGCCGGTGCGCCGATCACCACCGGCATCACCAGCGATCGCCTGCGCGGTGCACGCAGCGACCGTTTCAGGCGGAGTATACTCGGCCACTCAGCGTCCCCATTGAGGAGAGGTCGCATGGGCCTGGCACTTCGCGATGATCGCTACCACACGTACGCCGACTACCTCGCGTGGCCGGAAGACCTTCGTTACGAGTTGATCGACGGCACGGCCTACCTGATGGCGCCTGCGCCAACGCTGGAACATCAGGACGTCGTCGGTGAAATCTACTTCCAGATCCGGCAGGCGCTGGAAGGGAAATCGTGCCGCGCCTTCGTCGCGCCGGTCGATGTCCGCCTGCCCAAGGCCGACGAGGCGGACGATCAGGTCGATACGGTCCTGCAGCCAGACGTACTGGTGGTCTGCGACCCGTCTCGCCTCGACCGTCGTGGCGTGCGCGGAGCGCCGGACCTGGTGGTGGAAGTGTTGTCGTCGGCCACCGCCAGCCACGATCACGTCTGGAAGCGGCGGGTCTACGAACGCTCCGGGGTCCGGGAATACTGGCTGGTGCATCCGATCGACCGGATGATCACCGTCTACCGCTTGCGCGATGGAGAGTATGGCAAGCCGGAAGTCCTGGAGTTGACCGGAGAAACCGCGGTCGGCGTGTTGCCAGGAGTTTCCGTCAGTTGGGACGAGCTGGTCCGGAGGTTGCCGAAGGCGGAGTATTGAGCATGCGGCAGGCGCTTCGGCCTGGCCCATGTCTGGCGCAGCAGGAAGAACCTCCATCTGAATCGATTGCTGGCGTGCCAGGACAACAGCGCGCTGGGGCAGTGCCGCCGCCGCTCCGACACGCAGCGCATCCTGGCCCGTGTCGCCGCAGCAATGTCGGCCACGCAGCTTCGCTGCCGGCACCAACGACGGAGCGCTCCCGGGCCGGCGGCGACGAGCCGGCGAGGCCGGTTGCCGGGCGATGGCATCGTCTGCCGCCTGC
Organism: Candidatus Accumulibacter conexus; assembly: GCA_017592775.1. Lineage (GTDB taxonomy): Bacteria > Pseudomonadota > Gammaproteobacteria > Burkholderiales > Rhodocyclaceae > Accumulibacter > Accumulibacter conexus. The sequence continues at coordinate 56,269 of JAGFNJ010000023.1, forward strand.
CGGTGGCGCGTGCGAATAGAATGCCGGGCATGCGCCCATCACCGACCGACCACGAGCGACAGCCGAACCGCGCCCCGGGCGCCTGCCGCAGGCTGCCGGCGGCGACACGCCGACGGCCGCGCCGCGCGGCTGCCGGCCATCGCCGCCGCTGCGAGGCCGCTTCATCCGGGGCCGGAAGATGAAGCAGGCACTGCTCTTTTCGGTCTTCATCATCGCCTCCTGCGGACTGGCGTATGAACTGATCGCCGGCGCCCTCGCCAGCTACCTGCTCGGCGACTCGGTGACCCAGTTCTCGACCGTCATTGGCAGCTACCTGTTCGCGATGGGAATCGGCTCCTGGCTGTCGCGCTACATCGGCCAGAACCTGGTCCTGCGCTTCATCCAGGTCGAGCTGCTGGTCGGCGTGCTCGGCGGCTTCTCGGCGGCACTGCTGTTCTTCGCCTTCACCTGGTCGCCGGCGCCGTTCAGGCTGCTCCTTTATCTCGTCGTCTTCGCCATCGGCGTGCTCGTCGGACTCGAGATCCCGCTGGTCATGCGCATCCTCAAGCGCGACCTGGCGTTCAGGGAAGTCGTCTCGCAGGTCCTCACCTTCGACTACCTCGGCGCACTCGCAGTGTCGATCCTCTTCCCCATCCTGCTCGTGCCGCATCTCGGACTGATCCGCAGCGCGCTGCTCTTTGGCTTCCTGAATGTCGCCGTGGCGCTCTGGGCCTGGTGGCTGTTTCGCGAGCAGTTGCAGAACGCCGGCTGGCTGCGGGCGCAGGGCAGCGTCGCGCTGCTCTCGCTGTTGGCCGCCTTCGCTGCCGCCGGCGAACTGACGTCGCTCGCCGAGAGCCAACTCTACGCCGACGAGATTGTGCACGCCGAAAGCACGCCGTATCAACGCATCGTCCTCACCCGCTGGAAGGACGATCTCCGCCTGCACCTGAACAACAACCTGCAGTTCAGCTCGCGCGACGAGTACCGCTACCATGAGGCGCTGGTTCACCCCGGCCTGGCGACGCTGCCGTCGGCGCGGCGCGTGCTCGTCCTCGGCGGCGGCGACGGTCTGGCGGTGCGCGAGATCCTCAAGTACCCGCAGGTCGAGACGGTCGTCCTCGTCGATCTCGACCCGGCGATGACGCGGCTGTTCGCCAGCGCGCCGCCCCTGCGCAAGCTCAACCAGGACGCGCTGAACTCGCCACGGGTGCGGGTGATCAATGGCGACGCACTGCAGTGGCTCGAGGAGAACGACGAGACCTTCGATTTCGTCGTCGTCGACTTCCCCGACCCGTCGAACTTCTCGCTCGGGAAACTCTACAGCGCCTCCTTCTACCGCCTGCTCGACCGGCACCTGGCAGCGGGTGGACTGGCGGCCATCCAGTCGACCTCACCGCTCTATGCCCGCCGGTCATTCTGGTGCATCGTCACGACGCTGGAGAGCGTCGGCCTGCTGGCGACGCCCTACCATGCGCTGGTCCCTTCGTTCGGTGAGTGGGGCTTCGTCCTCGCCGGTCGCCGGCCGTACCGGCCGCCGCAGTCCTACGACGTCGCAACACGCTTCCTGACGCGCGAGACGACGCCCGGACTGTTCGTCTTCCCGCGCGACATGGAACGTGTCGATGCCGAGGTGAACCGCCTCAACAACCAGGTCCTGGTGCGCTACTTCGAACAGGAGTGGCGACAGGTGATCCGTTAGCGCGATGCAGCGGCGCGAATTCCTCGCCTCGATCGCCGCCGCCGGCGCCGCTTCTCTCGCCGCCTGCCGCAGCCAGGCGCCCACGCTGCCGCCCGGCGACCTGCTCGGAACCGCGCTCGAGATCGGCCATCGCCTGCGCGAGCAGACGCTGCCGGCAGCCAGCGAAACGCGCAAGGTGCCGGTGCTGATCGTCGGCGCCGGCGTCGGCGGGCTGGCGGCTGGCTGGAAACTGGCGCAGGCGGGCTTCGGCGATTTCCTGCTCGTCGAACTCGAGGCCGAAAGCGGCGGCAACTCGCGCGCCGGCCGCAACGCTGTCAGCGCCTACCCCTGGGGTGCGCACTACCTGCCGCTGCCGACCCGCGAGTCCACCGCGGTGCGCGAACTGCTTGCCGAACTCGGTGTGCTGCATGGCGATGCACGCGCGGCGCGGCCCGTATACGACGAACGCCATCTCTGCGCGACGCCGCAGGAGCGTCTCTACCGCGACGGCCGCTGGCAGGAAGGCCTGCTGCCGCTGACCGGAGTCGGTGCCGGCGAGCGCAGCCACTACCGGCGCTTTGCCGACCTCATCGAGTCCTTTGCGCAGCGGCGCGACGCCAGCGGCCGGCCGGCCTTCGCGCTGCCGATGGCGTTGTCGAGCCGCGATGCCGATCTCTTGCGGCTCGACCGCAGCAGCATGCGCGACTGGCTGCTCGCCCAGGGCCTCGATTCCCCGCACCTGCACTGGTACGTCAATCACGCCTGCCGCGACGACTACGGCACGGCCAGTGCTGCCGTCTCGGCCTGGGCCGGGATTCACTACTTCGCCAGCCGTAGCGGCGAGGCGGAGAACGCGGCCAGCGACACCGTCCTCACCGCACCGGAAGGCAACGCCTGGCTCACCACCGGCATGCTGCGCTCGATCGAGGCCCGCGTCGGCAATCGCCTGCTGACCGGTGCCCTGGCTTTTCGCGTCGAGGGTGGCGAAGGCGCTGCCGGCGACGGCCCGCTGGCCGTCGATCTCTGGCTGCCGGGCGAACAGCGCACGCTGCGCGTGCTGGCCGAACAGTTGATCTGGGCAGCACCGCTGTTTCTCGTCCCCTGGGTGTTCAACGGGCATGCCCGACTCAAGGATGCCGCGCGCAGCTTCAGCTACGCGCCGTGGCTGGTCGCCAACCTGACGCTCTCGCGCCTGCCGGAGGAGCGCAGCGGCGCACCGCTGGCCTGGGACAACGTCCTCCATGGCGGCAGCGGCCTCGGTTACGTCGTCGCGACGCACCAGCAGATGCGCGTCTGGCGGGGTGCCACGGTCCTGACCTGGTACCGGAGCTTCGACGAACTCGCTCCGGAAGTCGCCCGTGCGGCACTGCGCGAGACGCCGCGCGAGGCCTGGGCAGAGCAGATTCTCGCCGAACTCGAGAAACCGCACGCCGACATCCGGCACGTGACCAGTCGCCTCGATGTCTTCCGCAATGCGCACGCCATGGTCAGGCCCGTTCCCGGATTGATCTGGAGCGACGCCCGCGCGCGGTTCGCCGCCGATGGCGAGCGATTGCGCTTCGCGCACGCCGATGTCAGCGGATTCTCGTTGTTCGAGGAGGCACAGTACCGCGGCATCCTCGCCGCCGAACGGACCCTGCAACGGTTGCGGGTGCGCTTCAGTTCGTCGCTGGCGTAGCGTGCCGGGAGAACTCGGCTGGCATCCGGCCGCGTACTGCCGGCGGGAGCTTTTCTGCCCGCATGCACCGGGCAGCCTCAGACGCGAAAGACACCGACCGACTGACGCAGCTGAGCGGCCGTTCCCGCCAGATCCCTGGCCGTGCCGGCAAGCCGCTGTGCCGCACCGCTGTTCTCGCCGGCCCCACTCGCCATCTTGTCGACGGCACAGCGGCACAGGAGATTTCGCCACTGCCTTGCCGCTGCGCGGCGAGTCCCTCGGCGATCTGCCGCATGTCGACAACCAGAAGTCGCGCCAGGGCGACGATGTCTGCCATGGTCGTGCGCGCCCGGTGAACTGCATCCTGGCTGCGCGCGCCTTGGGCGACACCGTCGACGGTTTCCTCGACGCGTGCCGCCGAGTCAGTGAGCGTTTCGGCGGCAGCGCGAATCTCCCGGACGGTCTGCACGATGTTGTCACCCGCCACCTCGGTCGACCGCAGCAGGTCCCCCACTTCGTCACGACGGCTGACGGCGCGCGCTGCCGACGTCAGGTCGCCGCGCGCCAGATCGCCCAGACGCCTCGCCGCTACAACCATGCCGGCGAGCAGCGAGCGGTCGAACAGGTAGTTGGCAACGATGGCGGGCGAGATGCTGGCGACGAACACGGGCGCATCAGTCCAGCTTCGGCGAGCAGTCGGGGGCGACACGGAGACGAGAGGTTCCTCGGCAAATGACTCAGCGCAATGGACACGCCCCTGCCCGAGATTCACCCTTGGTCCAGCTCCAAGGGGGCAATCTTCGCTGTTCAGAGGCGTCGAACTGCTTGCCCTCCCGCAAGTGTTCGCGCGGCTTCACTGCGTCATACCACGGTTTGAGTCTTACGGCGCCTCCCCTTCCATTGCCTTCAGCAGAGCCTCGACTCCAGCCTTGAGCGGCCGGTTGTCATGCGCCAAGACTTCCCAGACACGCCGCCAGTTCACATCGAAATAGGCGTGAACAGGGTGTTGCGCATGCCAACGATCGGCTTCCATGGGATGGCCGGCGCCTTGTCCCGAACATCCTGGGAAAGCTTGGTCGCCGCCTCGCCGATGATTTCCAGGTGTCTCAGACGCCATACCCTGACCAGTTCGTTCCCGTCGAACGCCTCCCAAGTCGCAGGCAAGTGACGCTCCATGTTCTCGATGGCTTCCAGGATGTCCTGCAAGCGCTCCTCATCCGGCCTCATAGCGGAACCGCCTCCTTCAAAACTCGATCACGGAAACGCGGCCGCATGGCATCGTCGTCCACCACATCCACTTCGCAGCCGAGCAGATCCTGCAGGTCCATGAGCAGACCGCCGTGATCCAGCAGGCTTCGATCGGGCTCAAAGTGCACCACAAAGTCGACATCGCTTTGCGGCCCCGTATCGCCTCGCGCCACGGAACCGAACACGCGCACGTGGCGGGCGCCCCATCGCTCGGCCAGCCGCAAGATGTGTTCGCGCTTCGCCTTCAGTGTTTCCATCGTCACCATGGTCGTTACCTCCGCCTCACAGTCCCCGGCTTTTCTTCCCTGGCAACACCCCGTCCGCCCGGTATTTCTCGCTGGTAGGGGCGGATAGAGCGCCAACGGCGCTTGGGCCGGGCGCCAGAAACGCTGCTCGCGTCCTGCGCCTTCTTCGGCCAGGAAGCGCTTCAACGCCTCGCCGCGCCCGGCGGCGAAGAGGCTCGTGGCCTGGCGCACCCCGTCCCGCGTGGTCGCGCCAATCTTGTTCACGGTCTCCTCCCTCTACGCCGTGTCATCGGCACCGGCTATCGTGAGCGCGCCGAGGAGGTCCATCGGGGTAGCCTTCTCCTTCCGTGCGCAGGTCGGCGCTTCGACCCCCTGCTGTTCGCGCTTGCTGAGGACCACCACATCGTCGATCGCCTGGCGATGTCCGAGATGGCGCTGCTCGAGCTTGCGCAGCGCGTCCTGTGCCGCCACGCGGTCGCCAGCACTGGTGGCCGGCAGGGGTTGGCGATCTGCCAGCTCGAAGAACCCAACCGCCGCCTGGTGCGCATCCTTGAGCAAGCGTGCCTTGATGCCCTGCGGCCAATCATCTTCGAGCCAGAACTTGTGGCGCTGCGCGTAATCCTTGCGCAACTGGCTCATCCTGGCGACGAGAACGTCACGCTGACTCGCGCGCTCCGGGTCCGCGAGGTGCAGGACGGTCAGGTACGATTCGATGATGTAGTTCGGTGGCGGCAGGATGCCGGCAACCAGATTCTTGTCGAGCACGATGCGGTTGTAAGCAGGACCGCCGATACTGGTCTGACCGATTGTGTACCGGGTCCAGGCGCCGAACACCGTGAAGCCGACCGCCAGTGCAAGGCACCCCAGCAAGAGCTGCAGGCGACGAGGAAGTCGGCTCATCGGAGGGTCTCGAAAGGTTGGCGACGCAGCATGTTAACCGATTTGGCCAGCGCAACGATTCGGCCTCGGCGAGCCGGCGGGCGCGACACGGAGACGAGAGATTCCTTGGCAAGGGAATGGGCCAAGTGGACGTGCTCCCTCACGGGGCGCGCTTGGATTGAAACCATCGGAAAGCACAGCCCGCTGCGGCAGCAGCGGGAACACAGGGTGGAGCACGATTTCCACTTCCAGTACGAACCGAGGGCGGTGAGAGTCTGGCCCGCCCCCGCCTTTCGTTCCCGCAATGCCTCAAGCGGAACCTTCTGCGCGGGCAAAACTGCCTCAGTGCCCGGTGCACCGGTGCGTCACGCCAAAACGGTTTGACAGCGATCGGTTCGCCCCGGAAATACCACAGGGCGGCCGGTGGCGTCGGACAGTCTCGGCAGAGCCGTCGGCAAGGCGGAACTCGGCGGCGCCCATGAGCCCCAGCGGCCCCCGGGGGCGGTAACAACGCGAGCGGCCAATGGCATCTGGCCGAGACCAGCACCGAAGACGCTCCGATGAGGACGCGGAACCTCAGGCACGACTCCACAGGCATGCCCTCATGGATTTGAGGAGAACAACCGTTCTGACTTACGCATGCTCGATCGGTAGGAAAGTAGCCGACCCGCCGGAGCCATCGTGACCGGGCAGGCCAGAATACGGACCGTCCGTGGCACGGCCCTACCGTGATTGGTAGTTGCGCACGGTCTGGCAGGATTGGCCCTGCGGCGCCGTCGCACGCTTTCCGGTCGTCCCCAGATCGGCATCCACGCCTTCGACGGCGCAATAACCCAGTTCCTGCATCTGCCTCATTGCTGCCTGCTCCGTCCCGCTCATGAGTTGCTGGTCAGAGACCGTCGCAAAGCAACGCAGGATCGCGTTGGCGACCCGTTTCTCGCAATCGGTCCGTTCCAACTGCCTGCATTGACTCAGATAGCCCTGGGGACGGCAGGCGTAGGGCACGATCAGCCCTTGCATCGACTGCAGGATCTGCCCGCGGGTCTCGTTGTTCACCCGGGTAGCCGGCGCCGGCGCGGGCACGGCGGCTGGTCCGGCAATGGGGCCCGGGACTGCCGTTGGCGGGCCGCCGACGGGGGGCTTGGCCGGCTCGACGGAACGGGCAGGTTCGGAGGCCAGGGACGGTGCTGCCGGCTTCTGGGCGATCACCGGCCGGCCGTCGAGGCGCAGGGTGACGAGCCGGGCGTCAGGATCGATGCGGCGCAGGAACTCCAGCACGGCGTCGCCGGTGCTGACCTCGTAGGTCTGCGTCTGCCAGGCAGGATCGGGATGGTCGCCGAAACGGACGTGGGGCGTGAACAGCCGCAACCCGGCCCGCTCCCCCGCGCCGATGTGAACCCGGCCGGGTTGGTAGCCGTTCGCCTTCAGCCATTGCTGCGCCTGGAGGCGGTTGCCGATGCCGCCCAGCCCGCCGCTGCCCGACGCCGCGGCAAGTATTTCGAGCGCCCAGGCATTCGAGTTCTGGAAGCGCGTGGACCACGGATTGGCGATCGTGCTGTAGCTCCGCTCGTGGAGGACCCTTTTTGCCGGCCCCTGCAGGATCTCCGCCAGTCTTTCCTGCAAGGCGGAGGAAGGAATGACGACGGCTGCCTCGAAATCGAAAGGATCGTCCATGAAGAAGTTCGCCAGCCCCTCGTCGAAGATGTCCGACTCCCCGGTGCCACAGGCGTTCAATGCATGCACCACGGTCCACGGGCCCACCGCATGGCTGCGCAACAGGTAACCCACGTGCGTGTAGCGGACCCCGTACTTGGACTGGTCGGAACCCACCCGGCCGATCATCACGACGTTGGCGCCGCTCAGGTCGACGATATCGCGCAGTTGCGTGGCGAGGCGGATCGCCTTCTGGGTCTTCGCCGCGTCGGGCGCGACGGCATCGCAGTTTCGCCCGGCGTGGGCAATGGGCATGACGACAAGGGCCGCAACCGCCAGGAGCAAGCACTTCGCACCGCGGACGATCCTCCCGGCCACGGCCGTCCCTCTCCGAGGTCGGCCCATCATTTGCTGCGCTCGGAGCGGACCATGTCCTTCTGCCCTTCGCCCGGCACGTAGCAGAGTACCTTGTCTCCGGCCACCAGCAGGTAACCGCTGCCCTCGGCGACCACCTTCACGCTCTGGCCCACCGCCAGGGCTGCGCCGCTGACGGCCGCGGCGGTCAGGGTCACGACCGCACGACTGGCACTTCCGACCCCCTTGAACACCACTTCGACCACACTGCCGATGGCGCGGATGGACTCGACCACCATGACCCCGCCAGCATAGACGGACAGGACGGCCACGGAAGCCGGGAGCACGGATACGGCAGCCACCGAGGCGCCGGAGGCTTTTGCGGAGGCGCGAACCGAGTCCTGGGCCCAGGCGAACGGTTGCGTTGCCAGGGCCAGGCCCATGACGATTGACCGAAGACAAGTACTCATCGAGATCTCCTGGAACTGCGTCTTGAATGGCTGGCATTCGCAGCCGCGCTTCGGCATTTTCGCACGCCGAAACAACCTTGGCCTGCGGTTGTTTCGCCGGGGCTTCCGCCGGGCCTCGACCGGGCGAGCGACGGCGGGGAAAACCCGGGGCACCCTCCCTCCATGATCACGGGCAAGCAATCTGCACCTGCAGAGGGTCCATAGAGTGACGGCGCGCGAGGGGCGAATTCCGGAAAGGACGGATCGAAAGCGGAACGGCGATCAATCTAGCATAGGCTCGTGACGAAAGGGCATCCCGGAGGCCTGATTCCCGTGGGCGGGACAGGAAAACCCGTCGGCAAGTCGGGATCCGGTCCCGCCGCACCCCCTGGCCCGCCCCCACCTTTCGTTCCCGCAATGCCTCAAACGAAGCCTTCTGCGCAGGCAAAACTGCCTCAGTGCTCGTTGGGCCGGTGCATCACGCCAAAACGGTTTGCCAGCGCACCAAGCCGTTTGTCCAGCGTCCACAGCTCGGCGTCTGGCGTCATCAGGGTAGAGGCGAGCAGCAACAGGTCGACCAGACCGCAGCCCAACCCAAACAGCCGTTCGTGCTCGATGAAATCCATGACCTCCTGGACGCTGGCCTGCCGGGTCGGTTGCAAGGCGTTGAGATCGAGCAGTGTTCGATTACGCTGAGGTGGCGTTCCGCACGCGATTTCGCCAATGATCAGTGGATGCAGCATGACCCGGTCAAGCTCGAGTAGAGCGGCCAGCGCTTCGTTGCGTTGGCGAAAGTGATCGACCCATACTGATGTATCGACGAGTACGCCGGTCAACGCGTTTCCTCGCGGCGGCGAGGAATCTCCTGCATGTCCGGCATTTCGGCGCCCAAGGCGGCAAGCCGTTTCGCGGCCTGAACTCGCACGAAGGTCTTGATGGCTTCGCGAAACAGATCGGCCTTGTCCATCGCCGGATCAGCAACTTCCAGCGCCCTCTCGTACAGGGCATCATCAATCGTCACGGTCGTTCTCATGGGCGTCTCCCGTCATCTCGACAGATGGCATTGTGCATCACAAGTGATGCGGAAACAAATGCAGATCGGGGCGGCACCCGGAGCGCGGCCTGCATTTGCTCTGCCTGCCACGGTCCGGAGCCACTTCTGCCGACGAGAACGGCGATGCTGCGCGCCGTGCGCAACGCTCTATCGAGCAGTGGCTGCCAGTGATCCCGGCGCCGGATTTGACTGCCGCGGCGATGACCGCTATATTACTGACCAGTCAGTCACTAACCAGAACCAATGCATCCCACGGCCCATCACGAGTCTTCGTCCACTGCGTCGGGCGCGGCTTCGACTCGCCGCCGGCGGAAGGACGCGCGCCCCTCCGAACTCCTGGCCGCGGGACTGGAACTCTTTGTCGACAGGGGCTTCGCTGCCACCCGGCTCGACGATGTCGCGCGCCGCGCCGGGGTCTCGAAGGGCACCCTCTATCTCTACTTCCCGAGCAAGGAAGCGCTGTTCAAGGCGGTGATCGAGGACGGCATGGTGGCGGCGCTGCTGGCTGCCGAGGAACGGATGGCGGCCCACCAGGGCCCGGCTGCCGAGCTGCTGCACGATCTGCTGCTCGGCTGGTGGCAGCAGATCGGCAGCACGGCGCTCGCCGGCGTCAGCAAGCTGATCATTTCGGAAGCGAGGAACTTCCCCGAGATCGCCGATTACTACCGCGAGCGGGTGATCAGCCGCGGCCGTGCGCTGCTGCGGCAGGCGCTCGAACGGGGCATTGACAGTGGCGAGTTTCGCCCGTTGCACGTCGAAGCGGCGATCGACGTCATCATCGCGCCGCTGCTGATGCTGGCGATCTCGCGCTTCTCGCTGCGCCTGTGCGGGCACGAGGTGTCGCCCGAGGCCTACCTCGAGACGCATTTCGAGTTGCTGCTGCGCGGCCTGCGGCCGGCGGGAGACCATCCGTGAGAGTGTGCCGCGCGTCATCGCCGCTGCGCCTGCGGCTGCTGCCCGCGCTGCTGCTGTTGGCTGCGCTCGCCGGCTGCGGCCGGGAAGCGGCTGCACCCGAACCGCCACGGCCGGTACTGACACGCGTCCTCGGCGAAACCGCCGGTGAGGCCATGCTGAGCTACTCGGGCGAGGTCCGCTCGCGCCACGAGACGCCGCTCGCCTTCCGCATTCCGGGCAAGATCACCGCCCGGCCGGTCGATGCCGGGGCCATCGTCAGCGCCGGTGACATCCTCGCCCGCATCGACCCGGCGGACAGCCTGCTGTCGGTCGAAGCGGCCAACGCGCAACTCGAACTCGCCGCCGCCGACGTGCAGCGCTGGCGCCACCTGCGGGCGCAGAACTTCGTCAGCCAGGCAGCGCTCGACGGCAAGGAAAGCGCCTACCGGGCAGCCCGCGCGCAGGCCGAACTGGCGCGCAACCAGTCCGCCTACACCGTGCTGCGTGCCGACCAGGCAGGCGTCATCGGCCTGATCACGGCGGAAGTCGGGCAGGTGGTGGCTGCCGGCCAGACCATCATGCGCCTGGCACGCGCCGACACGCTCGAGGTGGCGATCTCGATCCCCGAGGCGCGCATGCCCGAGCTGCGTTCGCTCGGGGCCGCCGAAGTCAGCCTCTGGGCCGACGCGCAGGCGCGCTATGCCGGAACGCTGCGCGAGCTGTCGCCGGTGGCCGACCCGGTGACGCGCACCTATGCGGCACGGGTGACGATCCGCCAGCCCGATGCCCGCGTCCTGCTCGGCATGACGGCGACGGTCCGCTTCCTGCGCCAGGAGGGCAGCAGCCGCCTGAGCGTGCCACTGACGGCGATCTTCCAGCACGCGGGACAGCCGGCCCTCTGGGTGGTCGACGCGGATCAGATCGTCAGCCTGCGGCCGGTCGCCATCGCCGCCTACCGCGAGGACAGCGCGATTCTCGCCAGCGGCGCGACAGCCGGCGAGCGGATCGTCGTCGCCGGCGTGCACAAGCTGAGCAGCGGCGAACGTGTTCGCGCCATCGAGCAAGCCGACCGCCGCGGCACACCGCCGACCAGCGCCGCGAGCGACCCGGCGGGGCGATGACGCCGCCCAATCTCTCCGAGTGGGCGCTGCGCCACCGCTCGCTGGTGGCCTACCTGATCGTCGTCCTGATGCTTGCCGGCATCTTCTCGTACTTCCGGCTCGGCCGCGCCGAGGATCCGGACTTCACCTTCAAGGCGATGGTCGTGCGCACGCTGTGGCCGGGAGCGACGGCACCGGAAGTCCAGTTGCAGATCACCGAGCGCATCGAGAAGAAACTGCAGGAAGTGCCGTGGGTCGACGTGCTGCGCTCGCAGACGCGACCCGGCGAGTCGCTGATCACCGTGCTGCTGAAGGACTACACGCCGAAGAAGGAAGTCCCGGATTCCTGGTACCAGGTGCGCAAGAAGATCGGTGACATGCGGCACACGCTGCCGCAGGGTGTCGTCGGCCCCTTCCTCAACGACGAGTTCGGCGACACCTTCGTCACCATTTTCGCGCTCACCGGCGGCGGTTTCGACCTCGCCGCGCTGCGCCGCGAAGCCGACCGCATCGGCCGCGAACTGCGGCAGGTGCCGGACGTGAAGAAGATCGAGATGTTCGGCGTCCAGGACGAGAAGATCTACATCGAGGTGTCGCACGCCAAGCTGGCAACGCTCGGCCTCAATCCGCTGGCCATCTTCGATGCCCTGCAGCGGCAGAACGCGATGACTCCCTCGGGTTTCTACGAGACGCCTTCCGACCGCGTCCGCATCCGCGTCTCGGGCGACTTCGAGTCGGTGGAAAACATTCGCGAAATCGGCATCCAGGCCGGCGGCCGCCTCTTCCGCCTCGGCGACATCGCCAGCGTCGAGCGTGGCTTTGCCGATCCGCCGACGCCGCGCATGCGTGTGCAGGGTCACGATGCGATCGGCATCGGCATCGCGATGATCCGGGGTGGCGACGTGATCCGGCTCGGCGAACGGCTGCACGCGGCGCGCGAGCGCCTGCAACGGCAATTGCCGCTGGGCATCGACCTGCATGTCGTCGCCGACCAGCCGGAGATCGTCCGCCAGTCGATGAACCTCTTCATGTCGTCGCTCGCCGAGGCGGTGGTGATCGTCCTCGTGGTTTCGTTCATCAGCCTCGGCCTGCGTACCGGCGCCGTCGTCGCGCTGTCGATCCCGCTGGTACTGGCGATCACCTTCCTGCTGATGTACGCCTTCGGCATCGATCTGCAGCGCATCTCCCTCGGCGCCCTGGTGATCGCCCTCGGGCTGCTCGTAGACGATGCGATCATCGCCGTCGAGATGATGGTGGTGAAGATGGAGCAGGGCTGGGATCGCTTCCGCGCCGCGACCTTCGCCTATACCTCGACCGCCTTTCCGATGCTGACCGGAACGCTGATCACCGCCGTCGGCTTCATGCCGGTGGGCCTCGCCCGGTCGGGTGCCGGCGAATACACCTTTTCCATCTTCGCCGTCGTCAGCATCGCCCTGCTGGTGTCCTGGGTGGTGGCGGTGGTGTTCACGCCCTATCTGGGCTACCTCGTGCTCGATGCCGCGAAGCTGCAGCGGGCGGCGGCGGAGCATGGCGCCGATCGCTACGACACGCCGTTCTATCGCCGCGTGCGCGCGAGCGTCGACTGGTGTCTGCGACGGCGCTGGCTGGTCATCGGCGCGACGCTGCTGGCTTTCGTGGCAGCACTGGCCGGACTGGGCATCGGCGTGCAGAAGCAGTTCTTCCCCGCCTCGAGCCGGACCGAGGTCCTGGTCGATCTGTGGCTGCCGAACGGCTCGTCGCTGAGGGCCACCGAGGCCTACGCCCGGCGCGTCGAGGAACTCCTCGCCGAGCCGGAGATGGCACGTTCGATCCGCTACTACGCCAGCTATGTCGGCAACGGCAGCCCGCGCTTCTACCTGCCCCTCGACCAGCAACTCTTCAACGACGGTTTCGCGCAGTTCGTCATCACGACGCACGACATCGGGGCCCGCGAGGATCTCCGGCGCCGCCTCGAGCAGCGCCTTGCCGACGAAGGCGGCGATTGGAGCGGCCTGCGCACGCGCGTGCTGCGCCTCGAGAACGGCCCGCCGGTCGGCTTCCCGGTCGTCTTCCGCGTTTCCGGCGAGGATATCGGCGAATTGCGACGGGTGGCGGCCGAGGTGGCCGCGGTGATGCGCGGCAGCCCGCACCTGAAGGAAGTCAATTTCGACTGGAACGAACTCGGCAAGTCGATCCGCGTCGACATCGACCAGGACCGCGCGCGCGCCCTGGGAATCAGCTCACAGGAACTCGCCGCCTTCCTCAACTCGATGCTGACCGGCATCGCGGTAACGCAGATGCGCGAGGGCGACCAGTTGATCGACGTCGTCGCGCGCGCCGCCGGCGACGAGCGTGCCCGCATCTCGGCACTGGCCGACATCAACATCCACACCGGCAGCGGGCGTTACGTGCCGCTGGCGCAACTGGCGAAGATCAGCTACGAGCTGGAAGAGCCGGTGATCGCTCGCCGCAACCGGCTGCCGACGGTGACGGTGCGCGCCGACATCCGTGACGACATGCAGGCGCCCGCCGCGACGGCCCGCATCGATCCGCTGCTCGACCCGCTGCGCGAGCGCCTGCCGCCGGGTTTTCACATCGAGGCCGGCGGCGCTACCGAAGAGTCGGCGAAAGGCGAGAATTCGATCAAGGCGGTGATGCCGCTGATGCTGGTCAGCGTCATCACGCTGCTGATGATCCAGTTGCAGAACGTCGGCCGCATGCTGCTGGTGCTGCTGACGGCACCGCTCGGGTTGATCGGCGTGGCGGCGGCTTTGCTGCTCTTCCAGGTCCCCTTCGGTTTCGTCGCCAACCTCGGAGTCATCGCGCTCTCCGGAATGATCATGCGCAACTCGGTGATTCTGGTCGACCAGATCGAGCAGGATCGGAAGGCCGGCATGCCGCCCTGGGAAGCGATCATCGGCTCGACCGTGCGCCGCTTCCGGCCGATCATGCTGACCGCCGCCGCCGCCATCCTGGCGATGATCCCGCTGACGCGCAGCGTCTTCTGGGGCCCGATGGCGGTGGCGATCATGGGCGGGCTGATCGTCGCCACCTTGCTGACGCTGCTTTTCCTGCCGGCACTCTACGCGGCGTGGTATCGGGTCCGGCCGGCCGCCGCCCAAGACCACGACGCGCGCGGTTGACAGCCTCGCGACGGCGTCGGCATACTGCCTGAAACGACCTCGCTCAAGCTGCAGTCCGAACGTCCGGCGTGCTTCCCGGCACCGGTCGACGGACGCGCCCCGACCCTCGCGGCGCCGCGGCATCAATCCCACCCAGCCTCTTTTCCAGACCCCAGGAGAATCATGAAACCTGATCCCGACAACCTCTGTCGATCGGTCATGTCGCAACCGCCGATCGTACTGAAACCCACCGACCCCCTGCTCTCCGCCCTGCAGGCGATGGTCCACCACCGCGTGCCGGCGCTGCCGGTTGCCGAAAGCGACGGCCGCTACGTCGGCATGCTTCCGCGCAGCCGGCTGATCGCCCTCGCCATGCCGCGCGTGCTCCGGCTGGAAGACGCACAGCATCCCTTGAGCCGCCTGCAGGGCGGGTTCATCCAGGACACCCTGGCCAATCTGCAGGAGCGGATCGACGCCGTCGCCGACGATCCGGTCAGCCGGCACATCGACCCCGAGGTGCCGGTGATCGGCCCCGACAGCACGCTGATGAACGCCATGCTCTATCTCCACCGGCAGCGCAACATCCTGCCCGTCGTCGAGCACCGCCAGCTCATCGGAATCGTCTCCGTGTGGGATGTTCTGGCTCGCCTCGGGAGGATCAAATGATGCATGCGACGACCTCGACCGTGCTTTTCGGGCTCGATCCGCTCTGGCTGTCGACCGTGCTGATGATCGTCACCTACGGCGTGATCATCAGCGAGCGGCTCAACCGTTCGATCATCGCCCTGCTCGGCGCCATGCTGATGATCATGTGCGGCCTGCTGACGCAGGAGCAGGCGGTGGCCGGCATCGACTTCAACACCATCGGCCTGCTCGTCGGCATGATGATCATCGTCTCGATCACCCGCAAGTGCGGCATCTTCGAGTACCTGGCGATCTGGTCGGCGAAACTGGTCCGGGCCAGCCCGGCAGGCATTCTGGCGATGCTCGCCGTCGTCACCGCCGTCGTCTCGGCGCTGCTCGACAACGTCACCACCGTATTGCTGGTCGTCCCGGTGACGCTGATCATCACCGAGGCGCTGAAGGTCAATCCCTACCCCTTCCTCTTCTCGCAGATCCTGGCGTCGAACATCGGCGGCACGGCGACGCTGATCGGCGACCCACCGAACATCCTCATCGGCGGCCAGGTCGGGCTGTCGTTCAACGACTTCGTCCTCAACCTGGCGCCCGTCGTCGTCGTCATCCTCGCCGTGCATGTCGTCTCGATGCACCTGATCTGGGGGCGGCGGATGCAGGCCTCGCCGGAGTTGCGCGCGCGTGTCATGCAGTTCGACGAAAGGCAGGCGATCAGCGATCCACGCCTGCTGCGACTGGCAACGCTCGTCCTGGCACTGGTGATGTCCGCCTTCGTCATGGCACGGACGCTCGGTCTCGACTCCGGCACCATCGGCATCGCCGGTGCGGCGCTGCTGCTGATGCTCGACAACCTCGGCAAGTCGGCCGAGGAGCAGTCGGCAGCGGTGGTCAAGGTGTTCAACGAAGTCGAGTGGATCACCATCTTCTTCTTCGTCGGCCTGTTCATCGTCATCGCCGGCGTCGAGCATGCGGGCTTGCTGCAGCTCATGGCCGACCGGCTGCTGGCCGCCACGGGCGGCGATTTCACCCGCACCGGCATGAGCGTGCTCTGGGCCTCGGCGGTGCTGTCTGCGATCGTCGACAACATCCCCTTCGTGGCGACGATGATCCCGCTGATCAAGTCGATGGGCCCCGCCTTCGGCGGCAGCGATGCGCTCCTGCCGCTCTGGTGGTGCCTGTCGCTGGGTGCCTGCCTCGGTGGCAACGGAACGCTGATCGGTGCCAGCGCCAACCTGACCGTCGCCGGGATCGCCGAGCGCAACGGCATTCCGTTCCAGTTCGCGCGCTACACGATGATCGCCTTCCCGCTGATGCTGGTGCATGTCGCGATGGCCTGTGTCTACGTCTGGTGGCGGTATTTCTGAAGCGGTGCCGGGGCCGCTCGCCGCGGCCCCGGTGCTCGCCGGGCCGCGCCCGCGGCGCACGACGGGAGCCGTGTCAAGCCGGCCCAGGCTGCTCCGGAAACAGCCAGCGCTGGTCACAAGGTTGCGCGGCAGCAGCGAAACGCTTGCCCGAGAAGTCGCCACCGAAGGTCCATAATCATGATTTAATTGCCTTTGTGTTCTGCTGCTGGGGAATCCTCGTGGTGACTGCAAGCACGTTTGCATGGGGCAAAGATGTGCCATAATCGGACATCTTGGAATTCCGCGGCTCGCAGCGGCATCCGGATACGGCAGCGGTACCCGATGAATTGCCCGTCACGAGGCAAGGCGCAAGCGATCGGGGCAAGGAGGAGAGGCAGCTTCGCTCGCTCAAGGAGGAACACCCGTGAATGGTTTGCTCAAGCTCTCCGGCCTGATCGACGCCCTCACCGAGCGCGTCGGCAAGGCACTGATCTGGCTCGTCCTGGTCGTCACCCTCATTGGCGCCGGCAACGCCGTCATGCGGTACACGTTCAACTACAGTTCGAACGCTTTTCTGGAGATCCAGTGGTATCTGTTTTCGGCGATCTTCCTGCTTGGCGCCGGCTACACATTGATGCGCAACGAGCATGTCCGCATCGACCTGATCGCCGGCCGCCTGAGCCGTCGCGGCCAGGCCTGGATCGACATCTTCGGCATCCTCTTCTTCCTGCTGCCAATGGCGATCGCCATCATGTACATGTCGTGGCCGATCTTCCTCCTCGCGCTGCACAGCGACGAGCAGTCGAGCAACGCCGGCGGCCTGACCGTCTGGCCGGTTCGCCTGTTGGTGCCGATCGGCTTCTTCCTGCTGGTCCTGCAGGGGATCTCAGAGCTGATCAAGCGCTTCGGCTTCCTGCAGGGATTGTGCCCCGACCCGACCGAGAAGAGCCACAAGCCGACACCTGAAGAGGAACTGGCGCTGGCGATCAAGGCGCAGAAGGGAGAGATCTGATGACCGACTTCCTGATCGCCAACATGGCGCCGATCATCTTCGCCTCGATGGTCCTCTTCCTCCTCGTCGGCTTCCCGGTCGCCTTCGCGCTCGCCGCCAACGGCATCTTCTTCGGCCTCATCGGCATCGAACTCGGGCTGCTTGGACCGCAGTTGTTCCAGGCCCTGCCGGACCGCATCTTCGGCATCATGAACAACGACACGCTGCTGGCGATCCCGTTCTTCACCTTCATGGGACTGATCCTCGAGCGATCGGGGATGGCCGAGGATCTGCTCGACACCATCGGCCAGCTCTTCGGGCCACTGCGCGGCGGCCTCGCGTTCGCGGTGATCTTCGTCGGTGCGCTGCTCGCCGCGACCACCGGCGTCGTCGCCGCGTCGGTGATCTCGATGGGACTGATCTCGCTGCCGATCATGCTGCGCTACGGCTACGACACCAAGCTCGCGACCGGCGTCATCGCCGCCTCCGGAACGCTGGCACAGATCGTTCCGCCGTCGCTGGTGCTGATCATCATGGCCGACCAGCTCGGCAAATCGGTCGGCGACATGTACAAGGGCGCCTTTCTGCCCGCCATGGTACTGACGGTTTTTTACGTCGGCTACGTGATCCTCGTCGCCATCTTCAAGCCGCGCTGGGCACCTGCACTGCCAGCCGAGGCACGGACGCTGCACGGCGCCAAGTTGCTGATGCGCGTGCTGACGACGCTGCTGCCACCGCTGTTCCTGATCTTCCTCGTCCTCGGGACGATCTTCCTCGGCATCGCGACGCCGACCGAAGGCGGCGCGATGGGTGCCACCGGCGCGCTGATCATGGCGTTGGCCCGCCAGCGACTGAGCTGGAGCCTGCTCCGGCAGGCGATGGAAACGACCGCCAAGCTGACCACCTTCGTCGTTTTCATCCTCGTCGGCGCACGGGTGTTCTCGCTGACGTTCTATGGCGTCGATGGCCACCGCTGGGTGGAGCACCTGCTGACCGGGCTGCCCGGCGGCGAAGTCGGTTTCCTGATCGTCGTCAACGTGCTCGTCTTCCTGCTCGCCTTTTTCCTCGACTTCTTCGAACTCTCGTTCATCGTCGTGCCGCTGCTCGGACCGGTCGCGCAGGCGCTGGGAATCGACCTCATCTGGTTCGGCGTGCTGCTGGCGGTGAACATGCAGACTTCGTTCATGCATCCGCCGTTCGGCTTCGCACTCTTCTACCTGCGCTCGGTGGCGCCGGCCGCGGTCAAGACGACCGACATCTACTGGGGGGCGATCCCCTTCGTCTGCATCCAGATCATCATGGTCGGAATCCTCATCTTCTTCCCGCAACTGGTGACCTTCGGCCTCGACCAGGACGTCAAGGTCGATCTGGATTCAGTGCAGATCGAAATGCCGACCTCCGACTACGGAACACCCGCGACACCGCCCGGACTGGAGGCTCCCAAGGACCCGGCAGCCGAATCGGAAGACGCCGCCAGCAAGGCGATACGCGATGCGATGAAGCAGGAGCAGGCCAGGTAGCCCTGGCTGCACGGCCCGAAGAATCCCGCCCGCCGGGCTGCGGATCGGCATAGGGGCGGTCAGATTACCTGACCGTTCCCCTGCCACACCACCCGGCATGCGGGTCCGCACCGGGCGGTTCAAGTAGTTGAGGTTATGAGAGACGCGGCACGCCGAGTCGGTCGAAGTAA
>JAGFNJ010000024.1 GCA_017592775.1 Candidatus Accumulibacter conexus
TCAAGTTCGTCGCCAGCCCGCGCCACGCCGACATGCTGCTGGTCACCGGACCGGTTTCGCGGAACATGGAAGAGGCCCTGCGCCGAACCTACGAGGCCACGCCGGCGCCCAAGCTGGTGGTTGCGGTTGGCGATTGCGGTTGTGACGGCGGGCTCTTCGGCGCGAGCTACGCGAGCTGCGGGCGCGTCGCCAACGTCATTCCGGTCGACTTCGCCGTGGCCGGTTGCCCACCACCACCGATCGAGATCCTGCGCGGGATTCTGGCGGCGGTGCGACGATGTCGAACCTCGCGAGGATCGAGATGACTTGGCCGATCCCGACGAGGGACACTGCCCGCATCGGGAAAGCCCCCCGGGCTCTGCCGGGGGGATGGTTGCCTTTTGGAGTCCTTGTTCGTAGGTTCGATGATGTTTTCTCAGAAAGAATTTGCCTTCGCCAAGATGTGCGCGGTGGACAGCCTCCAGTTGAGGCTTGCCAAGCGCAAGCCCTGGCCGGTCAGGCAAGAAGATCAACGCTGCAGAGCCCTCCATCGGGCGCGTCGCGACGGATCTCCGACATCTCTTCCCCGTAACGGAATGCTTTGTCCGGGCACGGTACCGCTCATGGGGAGTGCCCCTTGCCGGACGTTCCCGCCTGCCCGGCAATCGCCACATCGCCGGGCAGCAGGCGGATCGCCGACTTCTGCAGTTGCAGCGGCACACTGGCGCCGGGGACGATTCCCCGCCGCTGCGCGACGGCGGCGCCGATGGCGAAGTTCAATGTCGCCTCGCGGCGGCCGTCGACGCGGGCGCTGACGGTGGCGTGTCCGCGCCAGGCGAGGCGCTCGCTGACGACCGCGGTGACGGTGTTCTCGCGTTCGCTCTGATGCTCGCGGACGAGGATCACTGCCGCCTCGGGGACCAGCCAGGAGACCGTCTCGCCGACTGCGAAAGCAGGCTGATGCGACGCCAGCAACGGCCGCCCGAGCCACTCGATGCGCGTCGTGTCGGCCGCCGGCAGATGCTGCAGCACCTTGCCCTCGAACAGGTTCGGCTGGTCGGTGAGGCGGGCGACGAGGGCGCTTGCCGGCTGCGCCAGCATCGCCTCGGGGGTGGCGGTCTGCAGCGTGCGGCCATGGTGCAGGACCGTCATGCGGTCGGCGAGCAGGCTGGCCTCTTCGAGGTCGTGCGTCACGAGGACGATCGGGATCGCCAGCGAGCGCCGCAGGTCGATGAGCTGGCGCAGCAGCTTGCGCCGCGTCACTTGGTCGACCGCCGAAAAGGGTTCGTCGAGCAGCAGCACCTGCGGCTCGCGCGCCAGCGCGCGGGCGAGGGCGACGCGCTGCTGCTGGCCGCCGGAAAGTTCGGCCGGGCGGCGGTCGTCGAAGCCGTCGAGATTGCAGCGCGCCAGCCAGTGGCGGGCGCGTGCCGCACGTTGTGCCGGCGGCAGATGGCCGATCGCCTGCACGACATTGGCGAGCGCGCTCAGGTGCGGGAAGAGCGCGTAATGCTGGAAGACGAAACCGACGCGGCGCTGCTGTGGCGGGACGTCGATGCCGCGGGCGGCGTCGAACCAGGTCTCGTCGGCGCAGCGGACGTGGCCGGCTGCCGGCCGGTGCAGGCCGGCGAGGCAGCGCAGGATCGTCGATTTGCCGCTGCCGGAGGGACCGACGAGCGCCAGCAGTTCGCCGCTCGCGCAGGCGATTTCGGCGGCGAGCGGGATCGGCGCCGTCTGCTCGAGGCGGGCGCTGAGCGTCATCGCCGCAGCACCGACCGGCCCAGCCGGCTGACGACGATCACGGCGACGAAGGACAGCGCCAGCAGCAGTGCCGACATCCCCGCCGCCGCCGCATCGTTGAACGCCTGCGCCTGATCGTAGATGGCGATGGCGATGGTCCTCGTCTCGCCCGGCAGGCTGCCGCCGACCATCAGCACGACGCCGAACTCGCCGAGGGTGTGGGCGAAGCTCAGCGCCAGCGCGGCGGCCATTCCTGGCCAGGCGAGCGGCAGCTCGATGCGCAGGAAGGTCTGCCAGCGCGACAGGCCGGAAACCCACGCCGCCTCGCGCAGCTCGCGCGGAATCGCCGCGAAGCTGCGCTGCATCGGTTGCACGGCGAATGGCAGGTTGACGATCAGCGAGGCGACGAGCAGGCCGTCGAAGCTGAAGACCAGTTGGCGGCCGGTCAGCGCGTGGTAGGCCTGGCCGAGCGGCGAGGCGCCGCCGAGGCCGAGCAGCAGGTAGTAGCCGAGGACCGTCGGTGGCAGCACCAGCGGCAGCAGGATCGCCGCTTCGAGCACCGCGCGGCCGCGCCAGGCCGACCACGCCAGCAGGCGTGCCAGCCAGGCGGCCGGCGGCAGCAGCAGCAGCGAGGTGGCTGCGGCGAGTTGCAGCGACAGCGAGAGCGCCTGCCAGTCCATTGTCGCTCAGTCGTCCGGCAGCGCGAAACCATGGCGCTCGAAGACGGCGCGCGCCGACGGTTGCTGCAGGTAGTCGTAGAAGCGCCGTGCCTCGGCCCCGGCGCGCTGCGTCAGCGCCATCCGCTGCCGCAGCGGCGGATGCCAGTCGGCGGGAATGAGCGCTGCCACGCTGCGTCTGGCCAGTTCCGGAGAACGAGCCAGCGACCAGGCGACGATGCCGCCCTGTGCCGAGCCGCTGAGCGCGAACTGCGCCGCCTGCGCGACGTTCTCGCCGAACACCAGCCTGCCCTGCAACGGTTGCCAGAGACCCGCCCGTTCGAGGGCGGCGCGGGCGGCGCGGCCGTAGGGCGCATGCTCCGGGTTGGCGATCGCCAGCCGCTGCAGCTTGCCGGTGGCGAGCGCGCCGGCCAGCCCGCGCAGCTCGCCATCGGCCGCCACCGGCGATCCCCGCGGCAGCAGCAGCGCCAGGCGGCCGATCGCGTAGAGCCTGCCCTCGTCGCGCAGCAGCCGCTGGCGGGCGAGCTGGAAGATGTATTCCTCGTCGGCCGAGAGGAAGAGTTCGTAGGGCGCGCCCTGCGGGATCTGCCGCGCGAAGTGGCCCGAGGAACCGAAGGCGAGGACGACGTGGCCGCCATGCTCGCGCTCGAAGTTGGCGGCGATCTCGCTCAGGGCGAACTTGAGGTCGGCGGCGGCGGCGACGCTGGCCGCTGCCGCGCTGCCGGACAGCAGCAGCAGGCAAAATAGCAGAAGGCGCAGCAGGTTGCCGGACATCGCCTGCCTCATGCCACCCGGTTCTGCGGCTCGCCGCGGGCGAAAGCCTCGAGGTTGGTGGTGAGCTGGTCGGCGAGTGCCTGCATCGCCGGTTGGCTGGCCCAGGCGACGTGCGGCGTCAGCAGGAAGTTCGGCAGTGCCAGCAGTTCCGCCGTCAGCAGCGGGTTGCCGGCGGTGGGCGGCTCGACGCTGAGGACATCGAAGCCGGCACCGGCGATGTCGCCCTGGCGCAGCGCGGCGAGCAGCGCCGCCTCGTCGACCAGGCCGCCGCGCGCGGTGTTGAGCAGCAGCGCCGAGCGTTTCATCGCCTGCAGCTCGTCGGCGCCGATCAGGTTGCGCGTTCCGGCGCTCAGCGGGCAGTGGAGCGAGATCACGTCCGCCTCGCGCAGGACCTGCGCGAACGGCGTGTAGCCCGGCCGCAGCGTCGCTGCGCCCTTGCGCTCGCTGCGCAGCACGCGCATGCCGAAAGCCTCGGCAAGGCGGGCGACGCCGCTGCCGAGGCTGCCGCTGCCGATGATCGCCAGCGTCGCACCAAAGAGGTCGCGAATCGGATGGTCGAAGAAGCAGAACTGCTCGGCGCGCTGCCATCTGCCGGCGGCGACGGACTGCCGGTAGGCGACGAGGTTGCGCGACAGCGCCAGCAGCAGCGCGAAGACATGCTCGGGAACCGTATGCACGGCATAGCCGCGGATGTTCGTGACGACGATGCCGCGCGCCCGACAGGCGTCGAGGTCCACGTTGTTGGTGCCGGTGGCGGCGACGGCGATCATCTGCAGTGCCGGCAGCGCGGCGATCAGTCCGGCGTCGAGCTGCAGCTTGTTGACGATGGCGATGGTGGCGTCCGCCAGTCGTTCGCCGACCTCTGCCTGCTGCGTGCAGGGATGCTCCAGCCAGTGATGCGGGAACGCCGGCCGGCGGACATCGGCGACGATCGACTCGCGCTCGAGATAGACGATGCGGTGCATGGCTCAGTCCGCGAGCTGCCGGCCGTGGCGGCCGGCGACCTCGGCGACCCGCTTCGCCAGTTCCGGTTCGCCGGCAAACAGCAGCCGGCCGAGCGCGGGGGCGGCACAAAGACCTTCGATCGCCTCCAGGTCGCCGTGCAGGACGTTGAAGGCGCCAGCCGGAAAGCCGCTCTGCGCCATCAGCTCGGCCAGCGCGACGGCGGCCGACGGGGCTTTCGGACTTGGTTTGGCGACCACCGTCGAGCCAGCCAGCAGCGTCGGAACCGCTCGCTGCAGCAGGCCCGCCAGCGGCGCCCGGTCGTCGCAGACGATGGCGACGACGCCGCCGTCGCTGGCCACCGCCGCTTCGTCGGCGGCGTTGCGCAGCAGACGCAGCGCCGCCTCCACCTCGGCTGCGGCGGTAGCGTCTTCCTGGCCGCTCTCTTCGGCGATCAGGCCGGCAAAATGGCTGCCGTAGCCCGCCAGCGCATCGGCCAGTGTCGCCAGCAGGCGCGCGCGCTCACCCACGGCGAGCGACCGCCACGCCGGCAACGCCGCGGCGGCGGCGTCGACCGCGGTCGACGCCTGGCTGGCGCCGCACAGCGGCGTCCGCCGCCGAATCAGGCCGCTGCGCGCGTCGCGGACGTCGAAAAACGCCGGCGCCATGGTCAGGAAGGCATGGCCGTTGATCCACAACGGAACGGCCAGGATGTCGTCGGTGTCTTTCATCAGGTTCCTCGCAAAGAGATCGGTGGCGTGGCTGTCGCGCGTCGGGAAACTGCGGCTCAGAGCCCGGCAAGTGCCGCCACCCAGGCCTCGGCGGCTGGTCGCAGCAGCTCGAGGAGCGGCATCGGGTACACGCCGATGCCGAGGATCAGCGTCGCCGGCACGAGCAGCAGCGCCATCTCGCGCGGCAGCAGATCGTCGGCGGCCGCCACTTCCGGTCCGTTCGCCGGCCCGAAGAAAGCCTGCCGGAACGGCGACAGGAAAGCAGCGGCGGCGAGCACCATGCCGAACAGCGCAGCGAGGCCGGCGCCGGTGTGGTCATGCAGCGCAGCGACGATGATCAGCAGCTCGCCCGGGAAGCCGCTGGTCCCCGGCAGGCCGATGCCGGCGAGGCCGAAGAGCAGGAAGAAGGCGCCGAGTCGGGGCATGCTGCGCAGGGCGCCGCCGAGTTGCGCGACGTCGGTCGAGCCCGTCCGCCGCTGCAGGAACGACAGGACCAGGAAGGCGCCGCCACCGGCGAGGCTGAAGTTGAGCAACTGCAGCAGGACCCCCTGCAGTCCGTACACCGAGAACGACGCCAGGCCGAGCAGCACCAGACCGACGTGGGCCAGACTCGAGTAGGCCAGCATGCCGCGCAGATTGCTGTGCACCAGCGCGGCGACACCGCCATAGAGGATCGCCACGGTGCCGAATCCGGCGAGCAACCAGTGCAGGTCGCGGGCGGCGATCGGCGCCAGCGGGATCGCCAGGCGGATCAGGCCGTAGGCGCCGAGTTTCAGTCCGACGAGGACGGCGGTCACCGCCACCGGCGCGCTGATCGCCAGCGGTGGCAGCCAGGTGTGCAGCGGCACCAGTGGCACCTTGGCGCCCAAGCCGAGCAGCAGGAGCAGGAAGACGAGGTACTGTCGCTGTTCCGACAGCGGCCTGGCGAGCAGCGTCGGTAGGTCGAACACCGGGGCAGCGTCGCCGGCGGGCGGGAAGGCGAGTGCCAGGAAGCCGAAGAGCAGCGGCACCCCACCCGCCAGCATGACGAGGAAATAGCGGACGGCGGCGCTCTGGCGGCCCGTGCCGATGCCCCACTGGCTGACGAGGAAGTAGAGCGGCGGCAGGGTGAACTCCCAGCAGAAGAAGAACAGGATCGTGTCGAGGGCACAGAAGACGCCGAGGGTCGCCGCTTCGAGGAGCAGCAGCATGGCGAAGTGGAAGCCCGGCGAGAGTGGCGACGCGGCGGCAGTCACCCGCCAGCCGGCGACGATCGCGCCACAGAAGAGCAGCGCCGTTGCTGGCAGGAAGAGGAGCGACAGCCCGTCGACGCCGACCCGGTAGGCGATGCCGAGGTCGGCGATCCAGTCGACCGATTCGCACAACTGGAAGTCGGGATCGGCACGATCGAAGACGCCGACGATCAGCAGCGAACAGAGCAGCGTCAGCAGGCTGCTGACGAAAGCGATGTGCTGCGCCAGCGGCGCCCGCCGCAGCAGTGCGCAGCCCAGCGCGCCGAGCAGCGGCAGCGCCAGCAGGGTGCTCAACAGCGGCCAGTGGGCGATCTCATTCATGCCGGACGAAGTACTCTGCCAGTGCCGCGGTCGCACTGTCGGTCAGTTCGAGCCATGGTTGCGGATAGAAGCCGGCGGCGAGCAGCACGAGGAGCGTGGCGCCGCCAACGAAGTACTCCATGCGGCTGGTGCGGGCGATGCGCGCCGCCGGCAGGTCGCGCGGCCGCGGCGCGAGGAAGGCGCGCTGGAAGGCCCAGAGCAGGAAGCCGGCGGCGGCGACGTTGCCGAGCGCCGTGGCGATCGTCGGCAGGGCGCCGAAGGTCTCGATCGATGCCTCGAGCACCAGATGCACGGCATCGAAGCCCGGTGTTCCCGGCATGCCGAGGATCGCCAGGCCACCGACCAGGAAGGCGACGGTGATGAAGGGGATGCGGTCGAAGAGGCCGCCGAGCCGGGCCAGCTCGGTGGTGCCGGTGCGGCGGTAGACGTAGCCGATCATCAGCAGCATCAGCGTCACCGCCAGGCCGAAGTTGACCGCCAGCAGCAGTGCGCCCTGCAATCCCGCGGGGTGCAGCGTGAACAGGCCGATGATGATCAGGCTGGTGTGGCTGACGACGGCAAAGGCCATCAGCCGGCGCAGATTGATCTGGCGAAAGGCGAGGATGGCGGCGAAGAAGACGCCGACCATGGCGAAGGCGACGACATAGGCCTGCCAGGTCATCACCGCTTCGGCGGTCAGCGGCAGCAGGAAGCGCGCCATGCCGTAGATGCCGACCTTGACGCCGAGGAGCAGCACCGGGCCGACGGCGATCAGGCCGTAGCCGGCCGAGTTGGGGAGCCAGCCGTGCAGCGGAAACAGTGGCGTGCGGATGGCGAGGCCGTAGAACAGCAGGTAGAAGGCCACCGACTGGTACTTGCCGATCTGCGGCGTCTGCAGCAGGTCGAAGAGGTCGAAACTCCAGTGTCCACCGAGCACGTCGACGTGGCTCCAGACGAGAACGACCGCACCGGCGACGAACAGGGCGCAGCCGAAGAACTGATACTGCAGGAAGCGCGACAGGGCGAGGTTCTCCTCGCTGGCCGACGCCCAGCGCCAGAGCAGGTAGGCGACGAGCGCCAGTTGCACCGCCGAGGCAGCGGCAAACCACAGCAGGTTCATCGTCGTCAGCATCGTCATTTGCGCGCTTTCGATCAGCAGCAGCACGCTGAGCAGGTGCACCGGCGAGATCTGCTGCCGCGCCATGCCGTAGAACGAAAGCAGGACGCCGAGCAGGGCGGTGAGCAGGATGAACAGCACGCTGATGCCGTCGGCGGCGGCGTGATAGGCCAGCAGGTCGAAGCGCTCGGCGAACTGCATGACGTTGCGCGAGACGTCGATGCGGGCATGCAGGTCGATGGCGACGACCAGTTCGCCGATCGCGAACAGGCGACCGAGGATCAGCGCCAGATCCTGCTCGCGCATCACCAGCAGCAGCAGGCCGCCGGCCAGTGGCAGCCATTGCAGCGTCGCCAGCAGCGGGTAGCCGGCCTGCGTCGCCCAGAAGATCTCGCTCACAGGATCACCACGAAGGTTGCCATGACCATCAGCATCAGGTAGCGCGGCTGCTCGAGCAGTGCTTCGACGGCGTCGGCGTAATGCCCGACCTGCCGCAGATGCCTGCCGAGCGTGCCGCCGTCACCGAGCAGCAGGCGGTTCTCGAGGGCCTGCAGGCGATTGGCGAAAGCGAACAGTGCGCGGCCGGCCAGGCCGTGGCCGCGAATCAGCTCGTCGCCGGCAACGCTCGCTGCCGACCGCTCGTCGTCGCGTGGCGCACCGAGCAGCGGATCGATGAAGCGCTCGTCGAGTGCGCGCACGTCCCGGCCGAGCGCGAGGGTCGGGCGCGTCAGCAGGCTGTTGGCCAGCGGCTCGATCCAGAAGCGCTGCAGGGCGGCCGTGTAACCCCAGCGCCAGTTCGCCAGCCAGCGTGGCAGCGGTCGCGCCGGTTGCCGCACGAGGTGCATGTAGGCCGGAGCGAGCAGGAACTGGTAGGCGCGCCAGCAGGCGTGCAGCCCGGCGTGGCAGGCCGCCAGCCAGAACAGTCCGAGACCACAGCAGAGGACCATCAGACCGACCTGGGTGACGGTTGCGAACACCAGCGCCGACTTGACGTCGCTCTGTACCAGCCCGCAGAGGCTGCCGTAGGCGGCGGTCAGCAGTCCGATCATCGCCAGCAGCGCCATCAGGTCGGGCGCCTGCAGCAACAGGCCCTGCAGCCGGCAGAGGAGGTAGACCCCGGCATGGACCAGCAGCGAGCCGTAGAAGAGCGCCGATGACGGCGTTGGGCCCTCGAGGGCGCGGCCGATCCACGGCGTGAACGGCAACTGCGCCGACTTGACCAGCGCCGCGACGACGAAGCCGGCCGCCAGCAGGCGGATGGTGACCTTGCCCATGCTGCCGTCACCGGCCAGCCAGACCCACTCGAGGGTGCCCACCGACCACACCGCGAGACCGATGCCGAGCATGAAGCCGGCATCGCCGACGCGGTTGGTGATGAAGGCGAAGAGTGCGTTGCGGGTCGCCGGCGGGCGCTCCCAGGCGTAGCCGATGAGCAGCCACGAGCTGAAACCGGCGAGTTCCCAGCCGACGAAGCAGAGGACCGCATTGCCGGCGAGGACGATCAGCAGCATGCCGGCGAGGAACAGGCAGAGGCCGAGGAAGAAGCGCTGGAAGCCGTCTTCCCGGTGCAGGTAGGTGGCCGAGAAGCGGATCGTGATCCAGCTGATCAGCGTCACCAGCGTCGCCGCCGGCAGGCTGTAGGCGTCGAGGACGAAGGACAGGCGAACCGGCACCGCACCGATGCGCAGCCAGTCGCCGAAGGCGAGATGCGTCGGCAGCTCGCCGCCGAGGGCGGCGAGATCGAGCAGCACGAGCAGCAGCAGCGCGGCCAGCGCGGCGCCGCCGGCGATGCCGGCGGTGAGTGGCTCGCCGGCATCGCCGCCGCCGCGGCGCAGCAGCAGCCGCAGGGTGAGCAGCAGCGCCGCCAGCAGGGGCAGCAGCGGCACCAGCCAGAGGACGTCGCTGACCGCGGCGAGGGGCGCGAAGATGGTGGCGAAGGGGCTCATTGCTGTGCCAGTGGCCGTCGCAGGAGTGCCGGCTGCAGCGGCTCGCGGTGGCCGCCAAACCAGTCGCCCGAGCGCTCGCATTCGGGCAGCGTTGGCAGACGGGCGTCGTCGGTGGTCCACGGTTGCCAGCCGGTTGCCGGGTCAAAGAGGTCGATGGCGCCGCGCAGCGGGTCGAGCGCGGCGAGGACGACCCAGCCGTTGCCGATCAGTTCCTGCAGCGGCGGTTGCCGCTGATAGATGGCGCCGATGATTTCGCGCGTCTGCTCGACGATCACCAGCAGGCGCATCGCTTCGTGGATCTCGACCATCTGCAGCGGCAGGCCGGTACGCAGATCCGAACTGCTGCCCTGCATGACACCGAACAGCCCGGCGAGATTGTGCATCACCTTGCTGCCACAGCCGTAGCCCTCGTTGTTGACGGTCGAGAAGTAGTACTCGAGGTTGATGCCGGCGCCGACCGGTGCGGCGGCGAGCAGGGTCGCTTCAAGTATGCGGCCATCGCCGTCGGCCAGTGGATCATAGGAGATCAGGAAGACGCGGCGATCGAAGAACGCTCCGCGGCTCATGCTGCGGCGGCCGACGAAGGCTGTCGCGACGGTCGCGTGACCCAGCTCCGGGCGCGCTTGCGCCAGATCCTGGCGGCGGTCCGCCAGATGCTCCCTCGCCTGCTGCGGCGTCGGGCTGTCCGGGGCCGCGGCGAAGCGGCGGCAGCGTTCGACCGCGTGCAGCCGGGCGGCCTCCTCGCAGTCGCGGCGCAGGCGGGCGAAGGCGTCCTGCTGCCCGGCCGCGAGCGTCTCGTCCTCGTACCACAGGAAGCTCTCGTCGCAGGTGTTGTGTTCGACGGCGATGAAGCGGCAGCTGTCGGCGATGACGATTCCCTGCTCCGCCAGCCGCCGCCGCACCTGCGGCCGGTTGGC
Source organism: Candidatus Accumulibacter conexus (assembly GCA_017592775.1). Taxonomy (GTDB): domain Bacteria; phylum Pseudomonadota; class Gammaproteobacteria; order Burkholderiales; family Rhodocyclaceae; genus Accumulibacter; species Accumulibacter conexus. The sequence continues at coordinate 10,353 of JAGFNJ010000024.1, forward strand.
GAGGGCGGCGAGAACGCGCGCATTCGGGCCGCCGTGGCGGCCGGAGCAGGCGCCGCAGTCGTAGGCGGCGAGATGCGGGTTGTTGCGACTGTCGGAGCCGTGGCCGACGATCACCAGGAACGGTGCAAAGCCCTCGGTGAGGCCGATGCTGCGCAGGAAGCCGGCAACGCGTGCCACCTGCTCGTCCTCGCTGAAACCCTGTCGCGGGCTTTCGGCGCTGGCGGCGCGGTGGGCTTCGTCGCCGTCGGCGGTCAGTTGCAGTGTGCCCCGCAGGGGCTTGTCGAAGGCCTCCCGGCAGCGTTCGAGGAGCCCGCCGAGACGGCCGGGAGCAAGGGTTCGTGCGAGCAGTGCCAGCAGCGCCGCTGGCGCGGCGACGGAAGTCAGCAGCGCTGCCAGCACGCTGCCGCGGCGACTCTTCTGGTGCACCCGCTCCTGCCAGCGCAGGCGCAGCCTGCGCCGCCGCACGTGCTGCCGGTGCGCGACTTCGGCTGCCGCCGGAACCGTCTCGCGCACGGCGTTCGTCGGCCGGACGACGACCGGGCAGAGCGCGGTCGGCTTGTCGTCGTCGAGCCCCAGCCAGAGCATCGGCACACCGAAGAAACCGGCCGCACCGAAGGTTTCGTACGCCGGATTGACCTCTTCGAGGTGGCGGCGGGTGCCCTCCTCGCGATCGTCCATGCAGAAGACGAACTGCGCTGCCGCTTGCGGCAGCCGTGCCGGCGAGCGACCGCGGTTGGCCGCCAGGGCAGCGAGGATCTGTTGCCGATAGTGGCGTTCGTAGGCCAGCAGCCAGACTTGGCCGCGTTCCGCCTCGCTCAGCGAGGTGGCACAGGCGAGCAGGGCCTGCGCGCCATCTGCCGCCAACTCGTGCAGCGCGCGTCCGCTGATGCCGAGCCGCTGTGCGAGGACGAACAGCGGCCAGGCCGCGCTGGCGGCCTGTTCTCCCGCTGCGACGGTGGCTGCCGACGCGGGCATGGCGGCGGCGAGCTGCGTCCAGCCGTGGCTGCTGCCGGCCACCGGCGCCAGCAGTAGTGGCCGGATGCTTGCCAGCATCTCTTCCGGCAGGTTGCGGCTGCCGTAGGCGTGCCGCAGCTGCAGCTCCTGCGGGTGCGCGAGAAAATGGTTGCCGAGCGCCTCGATCTGCATCGGCAATCCCCAGACCCGGCGCAGCAGCTGCGCGCCGTAGAGGCGATCGAGGATCAGCCGCACGGCCAGCAGGTCGACCAGGCTGACCGGTGGCCCGGCCGCCTGCGGCCGGCTTTCCCGCCAGTGGAACATGCCCGCCCAGCCGGGCAGTTCCATCGCCAGTTGCTGCAGGTAGCCGCACCAGCGTCCGGCCGCGATGCCGAGGCCCTGCAGTTCGTCGACGATCGCCTGCAGCGGGTCGTCGGGCAACTGCAGGATCTGCTGCCGGGCGCCGGCGAACTCGTCCAGCTCCCAGGCCCAGTCGCTGCCGGCGCTGGCTCGCCAGGCGGCGTAAAAACCCCGGATCTGCAGCGGATTCTTCCAGGCGGCGAGACCCTGGTCGAGATGCGCGGCGAGATGGCGGATCAGCGTCGGCTGCAGGATCTCGGCGGCATCCTCGCCGCTGAGGTGGGCCAGGAGGTTGCCCAGCGCCCAGCCGTCGCCGAGCCGGTCCTGCAGCTGTTGCCACAGGTCCGCCGCCGGTTTCCCTGTCGCCGTCGCCGGTGCGTTGCCGCTCAGGGCGCAGGCGGTGGCCCACAGCTCCGCGACCAGTGCCGCTTCGTCGCTGCCGGCCGCGGCGGCGGCGGCGAGCAGGCGCTGCCGCGCCTGCGGATCGAGGTCCGGCTGCAGCCGTTCGCCGGCCGATCGCTCGTCGAACTGCCAGCGCAGGGCGGCAGGCGGGATCGTCGTGGCCGGGTGCAGCAATGCCACCTGCAACACCTCGCCGCGACACCACGCACGGCCGTCGGCGACGAACAGCGTCGCGTCGGAACGCGCTGCCGGCAGTTGCCGCAGAGCGGCTGCCAGATCGTCGGCGTCGATCCGCCCTTGCCGGAAGAGTTCGCGGCAACGCTCCTCGGGCAGCCAGGGCCGGGCGCCGGTGAGACGCGCCGCGGCCGCCAGCGCGTCGCTGAAGGGCAGATGCTGGAAGGCGTGCAGCGTGTTGTGATGGACGAAATCGCGCAATGGTGCCTGCGCCGGTAAGCAGTGGGCGATGTGCTGCAGGCATGCCAGCACCCGTTGCGCCGGATCGGTCGCCGTGGCGCCCGCAACGGTGTCGTCAGCTGCTTCGCGCATCGTCGGTCAGGGGCCAAAACGCGCTGCCAGCCTGGCCAACGACGAGGCCATGAGCTGCAGCAGTGGTTGCGGGTGGAAGCCGATGCCGATGACGCCTGCCGTCAGCAGCCAGGCCGCCGCACACTCGACGCGACCCAGGTCGGCGAACCAGACAACGCCGGCAGGTGCGGCAGCCATCGCCCGCTCGGGTCCGGTGGACAGGCAGCGGATCGCCCGCAGGGCACAGGCGGCGGCGACCAGCATCGCTGCCGACAGCAGCAGCAGCCAGCCGCCCCAGCGGCCGTAGGCACCGACCAGGACCTGCAACTCGGCGACGAAACCGGCGCTGCCCGGCAGGCCGACGGCAGCCAGCAGGGCGAAGACGATGAAGGCGGCGAAGCGCGGCGCGATCCGGTTCAGCGAGCCGTAGGCGGCGAGGTCGCGGCTGTGCGTCCGCTCGTAGAGCAGACCGATGAGCAGGAAGAGCAGGCCGGCGGTCAGGCCGTGGGCGACCATCTGGGTGAGCGCGCCGCTGAGGCCGGCCGGGTTGAGGGTGGCAATGCCGAGCAGCACGATGCCCATGTGCGAGATCGACGAGTAGGCGATCATCGCCTTCAGGTCGGTCTGCCGCCAGGCGAGGACGGCGCCGTACACCAGGCTGAGGAGCGCCACGCCAGCCAGCCAGTCCTGCAGCGCGAGCGCCGCCGCGGGCAGGGTGGCGACGGCGCGGATCAGGCCGTAGGCGCCCATCTTGAGCAGGATTCCCGAGAGCAGGATGGAAATCGGACTGGGCGCCTCGACGTGCGCCAGCGGCAGCCAGCCGTGCAGCGGAACGATCGGCATCTTGACGCCGAAGCCGAGCAGCAGGCCAAGAAACACCAGCACCTGCGTGCGCACCGGCAATTGTGCGCCACCGGCCGCCATGTCGGCCATCGCGAAGCTGTGGCCGGGGGCGACGTCATAGAGCAGGAGCAGGGCGATCAGCATGAACACCGATCCGCCCAGCGTGTAGAGGACGAAGTTGAGCGCTGCCCGGTGGCGATTGGCTCCGCCGAGGCGGTCGATGAGGAAGAAGAGAGGGATCAGCGTCAGTTCCCAGCAGACGTAGAACAGCGACCAGTCGCGGGCGGTGAAGACGATCAGCAGCGCCGTCTCGAGGATCAGGAGGAGCGAGAAGTACAGTTTGGCGCCGCTGCGGATGCTGGTCGAGGAAAAGATGGCGACGAAGCAGAGCAGCGTCGCGAGCAGGATCATCGGCAGCGAGATGCCGTCGACCCCGAGCGCCAGATGCGAGCCGACGCGCGGATTCCATGGCCGGGTCTCGAAGAACTGGATGTCGGCCGTCGTCGCGTCGAAGTTCGTCAGCAGCAGACCGGCGCACAGCACCGTCGCGCCTGCGACGGCGCTCGCCAGGTGTCGCATCAGGTCGAAGCTGCGATTGGGCAGCAGGGCCACCAGGGCGGCACCGAGCAGCGGCAGCAGCAACAGTGCCTTCAGCATGGCCGGGCCACGGCTGCGCGCAGCGCGGCCGCCCCCCTCGATATTCTTCTCCGCATGCGCTGATTATGCCAGCATTGGTCGCTGCCGCAGCCTGCGGCCGCATTCCGCCCGCCCTGGAGCCGGCGCGGGTGTGGCGGCTGCGCTGCCTGGGTCTTGATTTTCTCCCTTCCTTCGACGACGATTGTGCCGGCATGAGCTGCCGTCAGGGCTCTGCCGTGTCGCCGAGGGTTTCAGATGAGTCGAACGATCTGCCGCCAGTTGTCCATCCGGGGCCGTGTCCAGGGCGTCGGCTACCGCTGGTCCCTTTGTGCCGAGGCGGGTCGCCTGGGCCTCACCGGCTGGGTCCGCAATCGCCGCGATGGCAGCGTCGAAGCACTGGTCAGCGGCCCGGTCGAGGCGGTCGAAGCGCTGCTGCTGTGGGCGCACCGCGGGCCGTCGATGGCGCGCGTCGACAGCGTCGTCTGCAGCGACGGAAATGCCGCCGAGATCGGGGCACGGAAGGGCTTCGAGCAGATTGCCACCCGCTGAGCCCGCGTGACGAGCAAGCGCACGACCTCGCCGCTACCACGCAGGGGACGTTCTCACCGCCCTCCGGGGCGTCATTGCCAACTGGAACTGCTGCCGCGATGAACACACCGCAAGCCGGAATCCTGCTCCCCCTGCCGCCCCGGGCGCGTTACCTGAGCTTCGTGCCCGACGCCGGGGAAGGCGCTGCCGACTGCCTGCAGGCGCTCGCCAAGGTCGCCGATGGCGAGCGGACGGTCGTCGGCCTTGGCCGCTCGCTGCTGTCGGCGCTGGCGGTCGACATCGGCGGCCTGCGGCCTTTCCCCAGCCTGGCAGGAGCTGGAGTCGAACTGCCGGCGACGCCGGCGGCCATCTGGGTCTGGCTGCGTGGTGAGGACCGCGGCGAACTCCTGCAGCGTGCGCGTCGCATCGAACGGCTCCTGGCACCGGCGTTCCGTCTCGCGGAGACGCTCGATGCCTTCGTGCACGACGGTGGCCGCGACCTGAGCGGTTACGAGGATGGCACCGAGAACCCGGTCGGCGATGCGGCGACGGCCGCCGCGATCGTCGGCGCCGAGCGGCCGTCGCTGGCGGGGTCGAGCTTCGTTGCCGTGCAGCGCTGGCTGCACGATCTCGCCCGTTTCGAGCAGATGCCGCCCGACGATCGCGACCTGTGCATCGGCCGTCGCCGGCGCGACAACGAGGAGATCGACGATGCCCCGGAGTCGGCGCACGTCAAGCGGACGGCACAGGAGAGTTTCACGCCGCCGGCTTTCGTCCTGCGCCGTTCGATGCCGTGGACCGAAGGCCCGCGCGGTGGACTGCTGTTCGTTGCCTTCGCGACCTCGTTCGATCCCTTCGAGGCGCAATTGCGGCGAATGGTCGGCATCGAGGACGGCATCGTCGACGCCCTGTTCCGCTTCACCCGGCCGCAGTCCGGGGCCTATTTCTGGTGCCCGGCAATGCGCGCTGGCCGCCTCGACCTGTCGCCGCTGCGGCTTTAGCGGCTGTCGTCGGCCGTTGCTCCGCAGCGGGTTTGCCCGGGGTCCGGTTACGGGCGGTTACAAGAGTCCACGAATGATTCCCCGTCGCTGGTCATCCGTGTCCGCGGTGCAGCGTTATTCGCTTCATGAAAACGACCACTACCGGTATCTCACTGGCGCTGAGCCTGATGCTCGGCTTCTCTTCCACCGCCTTCGCCGATCATCGCCACCACCGCGGCGACTACCGCGGCGATTACCGGGGCGATTACCGGGGCGATTACCGGGGTGGGCATTACGGCCCGCGGGCCTATCCTGCGTACCGCCATGACCGGCCGTACAAGCAGTCCTGGGTCGGGCCGGCAGCGGCGCTGGCGATTGCCGGTGTCGCCGTCGGTGTGGCTGCCTCGACGTACTACGCGCCACCGCCGGTCTATGTCGCACCACCGCCGGTCTACGTGCCGCCGCCGCGCCCGGTGTACGTCGTCCCTGCGCCAGTGCCCTATCCGCCGCCGCCGGTCCGCTACTGGGGCTACTGAGCCGGCTGCCCGCCGCTGGCGGCTGCTGGCTGAGCCGATGCCGCTGCTGCGGGCGGCGCAGTCGTCGCCGGTCTGCTGAAGACGGCGCGATGGCTGCAGCCGTTTGCCGACTGTTCTGCTGCCTGCTGCTCGCCGGCTCCCTGGCCCGCCCGGTCGCTGCGGCCCAGGCGACCTACCCCTTCCGCATCGTGGTCGAGGCCGCGGCTGGCGGCCACCGTCTGCTCGGGGTCAACCGCGGGCCGGCGCCGGTATCGGTGCGGTTGCTGCTGGCCGATGTCGACAACGTCCGTGCCGATGCGCTGTTGCCCGCGTATGCGGTGCTCGCGCCCGACAGCCAGGCCGTCCTGTTGCAGGTGCGTCCCAGCGTGGCCGGGCGCCCGTATCGCTTCAGCAGTGAAGCGGCCCATGCCATCGGCAGCTACCGGGCGCAACCCGACGAGCGCTTCGCCTATCGACTGCCTTTCGCCAGAGGGCACAGCGCCATCGTCAGCCAGAGTCACGATGGCCCGCGGCCGACGCACGACACGGCCGACAGTGAGCACGCGGTCGATTTCGCCATGCCGGCGGGAACGCCGGTCGTCGCGGCGCGCGATGGCATCGTCATCGAGGCCGAGTTTGCCAACCGCGCGGGCGGCAGGGATCGCCGGCTGCTCGGCAAGGCCAACGTCGTTCGCATCCTGCATGGCGACGGTAGCATCGCCAGTTACGCCCATCTGGCGCATGCTGTCGCACCCGTTGCCGTCGGCCAGAAGGTGACAGCAGGAACCTTCATCGGCGGCGTCGGGGCAACCGGCTACAGTGGCGGGCCACACCTGCACTTCGTGGTGCAGAAAGTGGTCGGCAGCAGCACCGGTTTCGCCACCGTTTCGTTGCCGGTCCGCTTTCTGTTCGGCAATCCGCCACGTGCCGGCAGTGTGGCGTATCGGCAGCAGTTGCGCGCCGGCGAACTGCCGGTGACCAACGTCGGCAGAACAGCGGATCGGGATCACTGAGGGTCAACGGGTCGGCCCGCGAGCCGTGATCGCCGCCGGTGCGACAGGGATGACTCGAGTCTTCCAGTTGACGACGGTTGGACGCAGGTTCCATACTCGGCAGGGGTCGAGGTAGGTCGTGTCTTGCACGCATCATGGGAGGGGCAGCCATGCTTGGCATTCTGGGGATCCTGGTCTCACTTCTGCTGCTGATCGTTCTTGCCTATCGCGGCTGGAACGTCATCCTGATCGCGCCGCTCTGTGCGCTCGTCGGCCTGCTGCTGGGCGACTTCGATGCGCCGGTTCTCGCCACCTACACGCAGGTGTTCATGCCCGCTCTGGGCAACTACCTGATCAAGTTCTTCCCGCTCTTCCTGCTCGGTGCCGTGTTCGGCAAGCTGATGGACGATTCCGGCTGTGCGCGCACGATCGCCCACCAGATAGTCGAATGGACGGGCAAGGAGCGCGCCATCATCGCCATCATCCTGGCCTGCGGCGTCCTCACCTATGGTGGCGTGTCCCTGTTCGTCGTCGCCTTTGCCGTCTTCCCCGTCGCCATCCAGATGTTTCGCGAGGGCAATCTGCCGAAGCGGCTGATTCCCGCCACCATCGCGCTGGGCTCCTTCACCTTCACGATGTCGGCGCTGCCCGGCTCGCCGGCGATCCAGAACGCCATCCCGATGCCCTATTTCCATACCGACGCCTTCGCCGCTCCGGGTCTCGGTCTCATCGCCGGTGTCGTCATGTTCGTCTGCGGCAGCCTCTGGTTGATGCTGCGGGCCCGTCGCGCCCGCGCTGCCGGCGAAGGCTTCGGTGACGAGGCCCCGGCGGCTGCCGCCAGCGCGCCCGCGACGACGCCTCTGGGCGAGATGCCGTCCTTTGCGGTCGCCATCACACCGGTGATCCTCGTGCTGGCGGTCAACTTCGTCTTCAGCAAGTACGTCATCGCCGATCTCGACACCTCGTACCTGGCGACACCGAAGTACGGCAAGACGACCGTCGCCGCCGTCGGCGGTACCTGGGCGATCATCATCGCCATGCTGACCGCCTGCGTCGTGCTGATTGCGCTCACCTGGAAGCGGTTCCAGAACGTTCGCCAGTCACTGACCGATGGGGCTCTGGGCTCGATGTTGCCGATCCTCAATGTCGGATCGGAGGTCGCCTACGGTGGCGTCATCGCCAGTCTCGCCGCCTTTGCGATCATCAAGGACTGGTTGATGGGGCTGACCGACAATCCGGTCGTCGGCCTGGCAATCATCGTCAACGTTCTCGCCGGCATCACCGGCTCGGCGTCGGGCGGCATGAGCATCGCCCTGCAGGCCGTCGGGCAGCAGTACCTCGAGCTGGCGCAGGCTGCCGGACTGACGCCGCAGATCCTGCACCGCGTTGCGGCGCTGGCCTCGGGTGGCCTCGACGCACTGCCGCACAACGGTGCCGTGATCACGCTGCTGGCGATTTGCGGGCTGAATCACAAGCAGTCGTACTTCGACATCTTCATGGTGGCCGTTGCCTTTCCGCTGCTGTCGATGGTGCTGGTGATCGTGCTCAACGGCCTCTTCGGCACTTTCTGAGGGAGGGAACCGTGCGCATCCTCACGCTCCTCCTGGCCGCGCTCGTCGTCTGCGCGCCACATGCCTTGGCGCAGGGGCAGGCGCGGCCGAAGGAACTGCGCCTGCTGGCCGCCGAGCTGCCGCCCTACACGTTCCAGGTTCCGCCGGCCAGCGTCAGCGAGACGCCCGGTGTCGATCATGGTCTGGTCCTCGAGGTCGTCAGCGAGATGGCGAGGCGGCTCGGCCACAGTGGCCTCGTCGAGTTCATGCCCTGGGGCGAGGCCCAGCGCCTGGCGCAGACGCAGCCGAACATCGGCATCCTGGCGCTGACGCGAACGCCCGAACGCGAGGACCGCTACCGCTGGCTGGCGCGCATCGTCACCGACGACCTCATTCTGGTCGGTGGTCAGGGAATCGACGTTTCCAGCCTCGACAGGGTGCGCGAACGTCCCGTCGGCGTTCTCGGCCGTTCGGGCGCCGAGGCGCTGCTCAAGGAGCGCGGCTTCAGCCGCATCAAGGCGCAGCCGGAGGAGTGGATGAACGCACGCCTGATGCAGCAGCGGCGGATCGATGCCTGGCTGGCGCCACGGCTGATGGTCATCCATGCCATGCGCGAGGTTGGTGGCAACCTGGCGGCGCTCAACTTCGGCGAGATCGTTCGCCCGAGCGAGATCTATCTCGCGGCATCAAGGGATTTGCCCGACGCCGAGGCGCTGAAATGGGAGAAGGCCCTGGCGGCGATGAAGGCCGATGGCAGCTACCAGCGGATCGTCGACGAATACAGTCGCCTGCAGATCACGCCGATACCCGACGAACTTCGGCGCCGCTTCGCGCAGCCCGTCTGGGAGGGTCGGTAGGCTCCGGTGGCCCGGCGGTGGTGATGGCGCAACGGACACCCCCGGGCGTCGCCGCGTTCGCGTTGATGGTGCTGCTCTGCGCGACCTGGGGCTTCCAGCAGGTCACCATCAAGATCGCCGGCGAGGGCATCAGCCCGGTTCTGCAGGCGGGGTTGCGCTCGGCGATCGCCCTCTTGCTGCTGCTCGGCTGGGCGCGCTGGCGTCGCCTGCCGCTCGGCGAAGCCGACGGCACGCTGCGCTGCGGCCTGCTGGCCGGACTGCTGTTCGCACTCGAGTTCGTCTTCATCTATCTCGGGCTGGCGTACACGACGGCGTCGCGGATGATCGTCGTTCTCTATACTGCGCCCTGCTTCACGGTTCTCGGCCTGCATCTCTTCGTCGCCGGCGAACGGATGCGCTGGCGACATTTCCTCGGCGTCGCGCTGGCCTTCGCCGGCATCGTCCTCGCCTTCGCCGGCAGAAGCGGCAGCCGACCGGATGCCTGGATCGGCGACCTCCTCGGTCTGCTGGCGGCGCTCGGCTGGGCGGCGACGACCGTCCTCATCCGGGCGACGTCGCTGGCGACGATCAGCGCGACCAAAGTCCTCTTCTACCAGCTTGCGGTATCCGCACTGGTCATGCTGCCGCTCTCGCCATTGCTCGGCGAGAGCGGATTCGGCAACCTGAGCGTCCCGGTGCTGCTGGCGCTGGCCTATCAGGGCGTGATCGTCGCCTTTGCCAGCTACTTGGCGTGGTTCTGGTTGCTCACCCGCTACCTGACCGCGCGCCTGTCCGTCTTCTCCTTCCTGACGCCGCTGTTCGGCATCGCCTTTGGCGTTCTCCTGCTTGGCGACCGCCTGACGCCGGGCTTCGTCGCCGCCGCGGTCTGCGTCAGCACGGGCATCGTGTTGGTCAACCTGCCGGGCCAGCGGCAGCGCGACGGTGTCGGTTGATGGCCGGGTGCCTGCCGCCGGCAGCGTCTGCTGCGGACGGATCGACGAACTGATGCCAACCCCTTGGCCGGCATGAGTTTTCCGCTAAAATGGGTGACGCGGGCAGGGGAATGGTTTCCCGCCGGATTCAGCCGGCCTGCAGTTGCGGCGGCCTGCCGCCGGCCGGCAAGGCTGGCGGTGATGCGGCCCCGGGCGGCGCTGCCGTTGTCCAGTCCAGCCTCGGGGAAGGAGGGTCGTGCCGTTGGCGTTGCGCGCTATGCCTGGACCTGGCAGAGTTGCCCAGTTACGGTTGCCGTGGCTGCTGCTGGCCGCCGTGGCGGTGACCGTTGCCGCCGCCGGTTCGCCGGCAGGCTCGTCGCCGGTCGAGCCGCGGTTCGAGTCGGTCGGGGTTGGCATCATCCCACGCCATGTCGTGCCCGTCATTGCCCAGGACCGTGCGGGCTTTCTCTGGATCGCGACTGGCGACGGCCTGATGCGTTTCGATGGCTACCGCTTCCGGCCGCAGGAACGACCGAGCCCGGATCCCGCGACGCGCAACCTGGGCTGGATCCGCTCCCTGCTGGCCGGTCGCGACGGGCGGCTGTGGATTGGCACCGAGTTCGATGGCCTGGCGGTACATGATCCACTCAGCGAGACGATCGGCACCTGCGGCGGCGACAGCCGGGAGCATGGCGGCGCCCTGCCAACGATCCGCGCACTGGCGGAAGATGCCGCGGGCAGCATCTGGGTGGGCAGCGAAGGCGGCGGCCTGGAGCGTTACGATGCACAATGCCGCAGGATTGCCCGCTACCGCCATGCGGAGCAGCCCGGAAGCCTGCCGGACGATCGGGTGCAGGCGCTGCTGCTCGATCGGCAGGGCGTACTCTGGCTCGGGACCTGGGCCGGCCTGAGCCGTCACGACGCGGTCGGCGAGCGTTTCGTGCCGGTGTTCGCCGGTGGTGGCACCGGCACCGGCCTCGCCGGGCGCATCGTGCAGGCGCTGTTGCAGGCGTCCGACGGACGCATCTGGGTCGGCACGCAGCAGGGTGAGCTGGCCATCGTCGATCCTGTCACCGGTGCGGGCGTCCTGCTCGAACCGGCACTCGAGGCCGCGAGCCCGGGCGGGGTCTCGAGCCTGGTCGAGGCACCTGGGGGGCAGATGTGGGTCGGACGCGTCTCCGGCATCGAAATCCGTGACGTGCACAGTGGCGCCCTGTTGCAGCGCCTGCGCCACGATCTGCACAATCCGCGCGGCCTGGCGGCAAACGAGGTGACCACCCTGTTGCTCGATCACTCGGGCCTGATCTGGGTTGGCGGTTTCGGTGTCGGGCTGCAGCGACACGATCCGGGCCGGCGCAGCCTGTGGCTGCGCGGCGCCGATCGGCAGCCCGGCAGCATCCTCTCCGTCCCCGATGTGCGCAGCCTGCTGCAGGTGGACAACGGCGAAATCTGGGCCGCGACGCACAATGGCGGCGTTGCCGTTCTCGACCAGAGCCTGCGGACCACGGGTGCCGTAGTGCCGCGGCTGCCGGCGCCGGCGGGCGGCGACGATCTGCCGACCGCGCGCATCGAGGCCATGGCGCAGGCGCGCGATGGCTCGGTCTGGTTGGGGGCCGATTCGCGGATCTATCAGTTCAGCGCCGATCATCGACAACTGCGCATGCTGCGACATCGTGGCGGTGCGACGCGAAAGCTGCTCGCTGGCAGCGACGGGGCGTTGTGGATCGGCACCCAGGATGGGGTCTTTCGCCTGCCGGCGGGGGCGACGGATGTTGTCCGCATCGCCCAGCGGGATGGACAACTGCTGCGAGCCGACATCAATGCCCTCGTCGAAGCGGCCGACGGCAGCGTCTGGGTGGGCAGCGGCAAGGGCCTGTTTCGCGTTGCCGCGGGCGCCAACCAGCTGCAGGCGGTCGGGCAGCAGGAGGGAGCCGGCCTTGGCAATCCGAGCGTCATCGGTCTGCTCTTCGACCGCCGGCAGACCCTCTGGGTGGATACTGCGGTGACGGGGCTGCACCGCCTGCGGCAGTGGGATGGCGAGCGCGCTGCCTTCGAGCGCATCAGCCAGCGACACGGAGTCGTCAGCCGGCCGTTTGGCGGCAATCTGATGCAGGATGGGCGCGGCCGCATCTGGACGCAGATGTACGTCTACGACCCTGCCAGCGACCGGATGGACGAGCTGACCGCCGCCGATGGTGCCGATCTCGGCATCGGCTGGTTTCTCGCCCACGCCATGACGCCTGATGGCCGCATGCTGTTCGGTGGCAGCAAGGGGATCCTGGTCGTCCGGCCGGAGCACTTCGACGCCTCGTCGTACGCGCCACCGCTGCTGATCTCCGAACTGCTGATCAATGGTCTGCCGCAGCCGGCCGGGCGCATCGTCGACGGGCTCGAGCTGGCGCCATGGCAGCGCAGCTTCAGCATCGGTTTCACGGCACTCGATTACAGTGACCCGGGCCGCATCCGCTACGCCTACCGGCTGCAGGGCTTCGACCCCGACTGGATCGCCACGGCGGCCGATTCGCGCGTCGCCGCCTACAGCAACCTGGACCCTGGTACCTATGTCCTGCGCGTTCGCGCGAGCAACCGCAGTGGCATCTGGAGTCCGCACGAACTGGCGATCCCGGTGCGCATCGTGCCCGCCTGGTGGCAGAGCTGGTGGTTCCGTTCGCTGGCGGGCTCGGCCCTCGTGCTGCTGGTTCTTGCCCTGCTGCAGTTGCGTACCCGCCGTCTGCGCCGGCGGCAGGTGGAACTCGAACGAACCGTCCGCGAGCGCACTGCCGATCTGGAGAAGGTGGCGCTGGCGTTGCAGCAGGAGTCGGCGGCGCTCGCCGAGTCCAGCCTCACCGACCCGCTGACCGGTTTGCGCAATCGCCGCTTCCTGACCCAGCACATCGATGCCGACTGCGCGCTGACGGTACGTGCCTACGAGGGGCACCGCCTGTACGGGGCAGAGCTGCCGGCCGATCCCGACCTGATCTTCTTCCTGTTCGACATCGACCACTTCAAACGAGTGAACGACGAACATGGCCACGCCGCGGGTGATGCCGTCCTGCTGCAGGTGTGCCGCCGGCTGGCGGGAGTCTTTCGTGACACCGATTACCTGGTTCGCTGGGGTGGCGAGGAGTTTCTCGTCGTTGCCCGCGCGACGGCGCGCGCCGGTGCCGCCGAACTTGCGGAGCGCGCGCGCGCGGCGGTCGCGGATCAGCCTTTCACGCTGGACGACGGCAGCCTGCTCGCGCGCACCTGCTCGGTCGGCTTCTGCTGCCTGCCGCTATCGAGCCAGCATCCGGCTGCCGTCGACTGGAGTGCCGCGGTCAACATCGCCGATGCCGCGCTCTATCTCGTCAAGAGCAGCGGTCGCAATGGCTGGCTCGGAGTCACCAGCGCGCGCGGCGAATCGGCCGCAGCGCTGCGCCACTGGTCGCGCCGGCCGCTGCCCGAGTGGTTGCGATCGGGCGACGTGCAAATGGTCTGTTCGCCGGCTCTTGCCGGCCTGGTGGATGCGCAGTGGCAGGCGGCCGCAGCCTGAGGCCCGGTGCCGGGATCGTCACGCCAGCGGCTACGGGCGCTGCCGGGCAAAGGGGCCGAGCATCGACTGCAGGCCATGCTCGAACAGTTCCTGCAACGGCTGCGCCAGATGCGCCAGGCCGAGCATCAGGGCGGCGAAGCCGAGGGCGATGGTCAGCGGAAAGCCGATGGCCATCAGGTTGAGCTGCGGCGCGGCACGGCCGAGTATGGCCAGCGCCAGGTTGGTGATCAGCAGCGCGACGACGATCGGCAACGCCAGCAGCAATCCATAGGAGAAGATGATGCCGCCGCTGGCGGCCAGCTGCCACCAGGTGTCGGGCCAGAGGCGGGTGGCGCCGATCGGCATGACGCTGAAGCTGTGCGTCAGGGTGGCGATGACCATCAGGTGGCCATTGATCGCCATGAACACCAGCAACGCCAGCAGGCCGAGGAACTCGGACACGACCACGGTCTGCCCGGCCGTCTGCGGGTCATACGAGCTGGCAAAGCCGATCCCCATCTGCAGGCTGATCAGGCTGCCGGCCATGTCGACGGCGCTGAAGACCAAGCGCATGGCAAAGCCCATCGCGAAGCCGATCAGCAACTGCTGCGCGAGCAGCAGCAGGCCGACTCCTGACCCCGGGTCGAGTACCGGTATCGGCGGCAGCACCGGCGCGACGCCCAGGGTCACGGCGAGGCCGGCCATCAGCCGCACGCGTGCCGGCAGTGCCGGGTTGTTGAACGGCGGTGCGGTGGCCATCAGCGCCAGGACGCGTGCCAGCGGGAAGAAGAAGGCGGCCACCCAGGCGTTGATCTCGGCGCTGCTGAGGCTGATCATCCGGGGTTCAGCCGATCAGTTGGGGAATGCTCTCGAACAGTCGTCGCACGTAGTCGACCATGAGCTGCAGCATCCAGGGGCCGGCGGCGAGAAGGACCAGGAAGACGCCGACCAGCTTCGGGATGAACGACAGGGTCTGCTCGTTGATCTGCGTTGCCGCCTGGAAGATGCTGACGACGAGGCCGATCAGCAGGGCCGCGAGAAGCAGTGGCGCGGAGAGCAGCAAGGTCATTTCGACCGCCTGCCGCCCGATGTCCATCACCGTCGATGGGGTCATGCAGCGAAGCTGGCGACCAGCGAACCGAGGAGAAGATGCCAGCCATCGACCAGCACGAACAGCATCAGCTTGAACGGCAGCGCCACCATCACCGGCGACATCATCATCATGCCCATCGACATCAGCACGCTGGCGACCACCATGTCGACGATCAGGAAGGGAATGAAGATGACGAAGCCGATCTGGAACGCGGTTTTCAGTTCACTGGTGACAAAGGCGGGAATCAGCAGGCGCATCGGGATCTCGGCAGTGGACGCGAAGCCCGGGCTTCGGCTCATGCGCACGAAGAGCGCGATATCGGATTCGCGAGTCTGCTTCAGCATGAACTCGCGCAGCGGCACGGCGCTGCGCTCGACGGCCGCACTGAAGCTGATCCTGTCCTCCGACAGCGGCACGTAGGCCTCGCTGTGGATGCGGTCGAGAACCGGCGACATGATGAAGAAGCTCAGGAAGAGCGCCAGCCCGACCAGAACCTGGTTCGGCGGCGAGGTCTGGGTGCCGAGCGCGTGCCGCAGGAGCGAGAGGACGATGATGATGCGCGTGAAGCTGGTCATCATCAGCAGTGCTGCCGGAATGAAGGTGAGCGCGGTCAGCGTCAGCAACGTCTGTACCGACAGCGTGTAGGTCTGGCTACCGTCGGCAGCGGGCGTGCTGGTGACCATCGGCAGCCCGCCAGCCTGTGCCCAGGTGGCGAAAGGCGCCAGCAGGAGCAGGAGGAAGCACAGGCGGCGGCTGAGGTCAGCCGTCCTCATTCTTGCGCTCGGAGATGCGTTTCAGCCACTGGGCAAAGTGCTTCTCACCGTCGCCCCCGGCGTGCAGGTCACCCTTGGGCAGGGTATGCAGGGTACGAATCTGCCCCGGGGCGATGCCGACGACGATCCAGGTTTCATCGACCTCGACGAGCACGATGCGCTCGCGCGGACCGATCATCAGCCCGCCGACGAGGCGCAGCGGTCCGCCGCCGCCGAAGCCGCGGCCGCCGTTGAGCCGGCGCAGCAGCCAGGCGCCAAGGAACAGCAGCGCCACCACCAGCGCCAGGGCAAGAGTCGCCTGCAGCAGCGTGCCGGCGCCGAAAGGCGGTACCTCGCTGCCGGCTGTCTGCGCCAGCACGGTTGTCGGCAGCGTGGCCAGCAGGGCAGCGGCGCGGACACGACGACCACGGTGTACGGAGAAGCGTCGAATCAAGAGGGTTGGCCCGGTGAGGATGCTGGTCGACATCATAATCCAAGTGCCGTCCGGGTGAACAGTCTGCACGGCTGCGATTGGCAGCCGTTCGTTCGCTCCATCGCGCCTTGCATCCCGGTCGGATCGCGACTTCCTCTTCACGACCTCTCAGTGGCCGAGTCGGCGTGCGCGCTCCGACGGCGTGACGATATCGGTCAGGCGGATGCCGAACTTGTCATTGACGACGACGACTTCGCCCTGGGCGATCAGCGTGCCGTTCACGAAGACGTTCAGCGGTTCGCCCGCCATTGCATCCAGCTCGACGACCGAGCCATGCGCCAGCAACAGGAGATTCCTGATCGTCATCTTGGTGCGTCCGAGCTCGACGGCGATCTGGACCGGGATGTCCAGGATCATGTCGAGTTCGTTCATCAATGATCCCTTGCCTCCCGCCTCGTCAAAGTTCGGGAAGATGCTGGCTGCCTGCGCCTTGCCAGCCGGCGCGGCTTCGGCCATCGCCTGCTCGGCCATCGCCGCTGCCCAGTCGTCGTCAAGCCCGGCGTCGTCGGTTGCGGGCGTTCCCGGTTCGTCCATGTCGCTAGCCATTGCTTTCTCCGGCGGAGTTCTCCGCCCGTTCTGCCGCCAGGAAGCGCTCGACCTTGAGCGCGTACTGTCCGCCCTGTTGCCCATAGCGGCATTCCATCAGGGGCACCCCGTCGACCAGGGCGACGACGGTCTCCGGAATCTCCAGCGGGATGATGTCGCCGGCCTTCATCTCGAGGATCCGGCGCAGACTGACGCTCGCCGTCGCCAGCGTCGCCGTCAGCTCGACCTCGGCATTCTTCAACTGCTTGCGCAGGGTGTTGATCCAGCGCCGGTCGGTCGTCAGTTGATCGCTCTGCATGGCGCTGTAGAGCAGTTCCCTGATCGGTTCGAGCATCGAGTACGGGAAGCAGATGTGCATGTCGGCGCTTGAACCGCCGAACTCCAGCGAAAAGGTCGTCGACACGACGATCTCGGAGGGTGTCGCGATGTTGGCGAATTGCGAGTTCATCTCGGAACGGATGTATTCGAAGCCGAGGTCATAGACCGGTTTCCAGGAGCGCGTGTACTCGGTGAAGATGACCCGCAGCAGCCCCTGGATGATGCGCTGTTCGGTGGCGGTGAAGTCGCGGCCTTCGACGCGAGTGTGGAAACGGCCGTCGCCGCCGAACATGTTGTCCACCACGAGGAAGACCAGGCTGGGGTCGAGGACGAACAGGGCCGTACCGCGCAGCGGTCTGGCGGCGACCAGATTGAGGTTGGTCGGCACCACCAGGTTGCGGGTGAACTCGCTGTACTTCTGGACGCGGATCGAACCGACCGAAATTTCGGCACTGCGATGAAGATAGTTGAAGAGGCCGATTCGCAGGTAGCGGGCAAAGCGCTCGTTGACCAGTTCGAGCGTCGGCATGCGTCCGCGGACGATGCGCTCCTGGGTTCCCAGATTGTACGGGCGAGGCCCTGCACCTCCCTCGTCCACCTCATCGCTGATGTCGGCTTCGCCGGTGACGCCTTTCAGCAGGGCGTCAACCTCATCCTGGGAGAGGAAGTCGGCGCTCATGCGGGATTACTGGATGATGAACGAGGTGAAGAGTACTTCCTTGATCGGCCAGTCCCGCTTCTTGCCCTTGCCGGCCGGGTCGAGGACGCCGTTCATCTGTTCCCTGATTTCCTGCGCCAGGGTCTCCTTGCCTTCCTTGGTGATCAACTGCGACGCCTTCTTGCTCGACAGAAGCAGGGTGATGTCGTTGCGCAGCTTCGGTGTGTAGAGCTTGATGTGCTCGCCGACCTGCGGGTCGTCGACTTCGACCGAGACGATCAGCTGCAGGAACTGGTCACCGTTCTCCGGCACGAGATTGACCGTGAATGCGTCGAGGGCGACGTAGACCGGTGGTGCGTTCAGGTCCACCTTCTTCTTTTTCGCCGGTTTGGCCTTCTCGACCACCGCCTCGTCGCCATCGTCCTCATGCGCGGCGTTGCCCCGCAACAGGAGGAAGGCGCTCAGCCCGCCGAGGCCGACCACCAGCACCACGAGCAGAATGATGATCAGAAGCTTCTTGCTGCTCTTCGCCGGCGCAGCATCACCGATTTCAGTCGCAGGTTTGGCGTCCTTGGCCATGCGGCGTTTCTCTCCCTGATTACTTCAGCCATCCTTGGGCCGACGCTGCGCCAGCGTGCTGCAGACTCAGGCGAAAACGTCGATCATCGCCTGGCCGTGGCGTGTGGCAGCCGGCGCCACGAGCACGCCGGCAGGCGGACCGGAGCCAAGTATAGCCGCATCGGGCAGCCGGTGGGTGGCGGGCGATGAATCTGCCTGTCCCTGCGACTGCTGCCCGAGAGACTGGCTGCCGACACTGAGTTGCCCGAGCTCGATGCCGGCGCTGGCGAACATCTCGCGCAGGCGCGGCATGGCCGCTTCGATGACGCCGCGCACCTCGGCATTCGGCGACGCGAAGTGCGCCGTGGCGCCGTCGCGATCAAGGTTCAGGCTGATCTCGATGACGCCCAGTTGCGGCGGGTGGACGGTGATCTGTGCGCGCTGCTGCTCGTTGCTGGCAAACCAGACGAGCTTCTGACCGAACTCGCTGGCCCAGGACGGATCACGCAACGGGACCTGCAGGTTGTGTGCGGTGGCAGAGGAGGTGGCGGCAGCCCCGGCCGCCGCACCGCCGGCGCCTGCCGCCGTGGCGTGTGCCGGCAGCACTGGCGCCAGCGGCTCGCTCTCTTCTGCCACAGTCGGCTCGCGCGGCATGGCGGCGAGGTCGGGCGCGGCAAGAATTGCCGCCTTGGGCCCGGCGTCGGTTGCCGCTGCCGGTAGCTGCCCGCTGGCGGCAGTCGGCCGCACGGGTTCCGCTGCGCCAGATGCGCTGCGGGCAGGCAGCAGGGCGGCGAGCGTTTCGGCAGCGGCGGACCCCGGGCCGGCGACCCTCTGGCCATCGCCGCTGCCGACGGGCGGCGGGTGGTATGGCGTCGGTGGCAGCTGCTGGCTCAACACGAGCATGTCGACGGCAGCGGTCGCCGCTGCCGCTTCGGCGGCAGGCTCTGGACGGTCAGCGATGCCCGTTGCCGGCGCTGCGGCGCTGGCGGTCATCGCCGGCAGGGCGAGCAGTATGCTGAAGAAGTCGTTGCCGGGAACCGCCTCGTCAGCGCGCGCGCTGGTCTCACCGGCGACGGCGGGGAGGCCTGGTTGTGCGACGAGTGCCGCGGTGACGATGCTGATGGCCATGGGATGTCCTTTTCGCAAGCTTCGGCCGTACTTGAAGCAAATGCCGTGCCATGCGCTGGCTACTGCTCCTGCTGCTCGTCCCTGCCGCGCGCGGCAAACTCGTCCTGCAGCTTCTGCTCGTGACGGAGTTCGCGTCGAGCCTCGCCTGCACGATGACGTTCCGAGAGCGTGTCGAAGGCGTTGAGGCGGCTTCGCTGGCTTTGCCACTCGGCCTGCCCGGCGGCGGTATGCGCCGCCTTCAGGCTTGCTGCCTGCTCCTGCTGCCGCACTGCCTCGTCGAGGCGGTCGAGGAACTCCTGATAGTTGCGCCATTCTGGCTGGCCCAGCCCGTCCTGCACCGCCTGGCGGAAGCGGGTGGTGTATTCGTCGCGATACTGCAGCAACATCGCCAGCGTCTTGCGGGCGTCCCTTTCGGCAGCGATCAGCGCGGCGAGTCGCTGCGTCGCCGCATCGTTGCGGCTGCGCATCAGGTCGAGGACGGATTGCAGGGGAAAGGGTCTGGACACGATGACTCCGTTGACCGGGCGTCACACCTCAGGAGAAGGGCATTCTAGCCCGTTGGCGCCGCCGGTGCGGGGCCGAACAGGTCGTGCAACTGGGCGATGCTGCTGGCGAGGTCGGCTCGTTGCCCCAGGCTCTGCTGCAGGAGCCCTTCGAAGCGCGGGTAGATGGCGATCGCCTGGTCGAGCTGCGGGTCCGAACCGGCGGCATAGGCACCGACGCTGAGCAGGTCGCGCGAGCGCTGATAGCGCGAGAAGAGGCTCTTGAAGCGCCTGATCTGCTCGAGGTGCGCGGGGCTGACGAGGTTGGCCATGGCGCGCGAGATCGACTGCTCGATGTCGATCGCGGGATAATGGCCGGCGTCCGCGAGCGTGCGCGAGAGGACGATGTGGCCATCGAGGATGGCGCGTGCGGCATCGGCGATCGGATCCTGCTGATCGTCGCCCTCAGCCAGTACGGTGTAGAAGCCGGTGATCGAACCACCGCCATCGCGGCCATTGCCCGCCCGCTCGACCAGTTGCGGCAGGCGGGCAAAGACCGAAGGCGGGTAGCCGCGGGTCACCGGCGGCTCGCCGATGGCGAGGGCAATCTCGCGCTGGGCCATCGCGTAGCGGGTGAGCGAGTCCATGATCAGCAGCACGTGCCGGCCGCGATCGCGGAAATACTCGGCGATGCTGGTGGCGTAGGCGGCGCCCTGCAGGCGCATCAGCGGGCTGACGTCGGCCGGGGCGGCAACGACGACGGCGCGCTGCAGCCCCTCTTCGCCGAGAATCTGTTCGATGAACTCCTTGACTTCGCGGCCGCGTTCGCCGATCAGGCCGACGACGATCACCTCGGCTGCGGTGTAGCGGGCCATCATTCCGAGGAGGACGCTCTTGCCGACGCCGGAGCCGGCGAAGAGCCCCATGCGCTGGCCACGACCGACGCTGAGGAGCGCATTGATGGCGCGCACGCCGACATCGAGTGCCTGTTCAATCGGCGCGCGCGACATCGGGTTCACCGGCCGGCTCTGCAGCGGGCGCAACGATCGGGCGTTGAGCGGCCCGAGTTGGTCGAGCGGGCGGCCGGCGCCGTCGAGGACGCGCCCGAGCAGCGATTCGCCGACCGGGACGAGTTTCGCCCGGTCGATCGAACGTCTTCGTGCCGGCGGTGGCTGGCCGACTCGTGGTGGTCCGTTGGGGGTTTCGAGGGCCACCACCCGGGCGCCCGGCGAAAGCCCGTAGACGTCCTCGGTCGGCATCAGGAACAGGCGCTCACCATGAAAGCCGACCACTTCGGCCTCGATCGGCGAGCCGCCGGACGGCATGATCCGGCATGAGCTTCCCAGTGGCAGCTTGAGTCCCGACGCCTCCATGACGAGGCCGTTGATTCGCGTCAGGTGGCCGCTGGGCAGCAGCGAGCTGACCTGCGTCGCTGCCTGGCGGCAGCCGGTGATGAAGGCACGCCAGGCGTCGAGGTGCGGATTGCCGGTGGCTTCAGTCATCGCCGGCGGTGGTGATCACGGTTGCGCCTTGAGCCATTCGGGGCTGACGCCGATGGCTTCGACGATCCGTCGCCAGCGCGTCTCGACGGTCGCATCGACTTCGCTGGCGCCGAGTTCGACGCGACAGCCGCCGGCAGTCAGCGTCGTGTCGTCGATGATCCGCCAGTTGCCGTGCGCGAGTTGGTCGCCGAGCCGCTCGCGTACCAGCACCGCATCGTCGGGGTGCAGGAAGAGTTGCGGCTGACCATGATGCGGATGCAACGCGGTCACGGCTTCCCTGACCAGTGGCAGGATGAGTTCCGGTTGCAGGCGCAGGCTCTGCCGCATCACCTGATTGGCAATCTCGATCGCCAGCGTCAGCAACTGGTCGGCGATCTGCTGCTCGATGCCGGCGACGGCCTGTGTCAGATTGTCCAGCACGGTCGCCAGTTTCGCCGCGGTTGCCTGCGCCTGGCTGCTTCCCTCGGCTTGGCCGGCGGCGTAGCCGGCCGCCTGTGCCGCGGCGAGGACGCGCTCGATTTCCTCGGCCGTCGGCTGAAGCACCGCCGGCTCGGCCGGCAGGGCGGCCGGCTGCGCCTCTTCCGGAGTTGTCGTCGTGTCGGTCGCTGGCGGTTCACCAGGGCGCGTTGCCGCCACGGCCGCCGGCCCGGCAGCGGACGCGACAACGGCCTGGGCAGCGGACTCGGCGGTGGCCGGGCGATCGAAGGCCGTGACCTGCCAGCGCCGATAGGCGGTTAACTTGCCGTCTGGAATCCCGTCGCTCACTGGCGTCCGTTCTCAGATCATTTCGCCGCCGCCCGCGGCACCGAGGACGATCTGACCTTCGTCGGCCAGCCGGCGGACGACCTTGAGGATCTCCTTCTGTTCGGCTTCGACCTCGGAAAGCCGCACCGGGCCGCGCGACTCCAGATCTTCGCGCAGCATCTCGGAGGCGCGCTGCGACATGTTGCGGAAGATCTTCTCGCGCAGCGCTTCGTTCGCACCCTTCATCGCCAGGATCAGCGACTCGGACTGAATCTCGCGCAGCAACAGCTGGATGGCCCGATCGTCCAGCTCGAGCAGGTTCTCGAAAACGAACATCTCGTCGAGGATTTGCTGCGCCAGATCCGGATCGTACTCGCGGATCGAGTCGAGAACGGCAGTTTCGTTGGCGGTACCCATGAAATTGAGCATTTCGGCAACCGTCCGCACGCCGCCCTTGGCGGCCTTCTTCATGTTCGCGGAACCGGAGAGCAGGCGCAGCATGACGTCGTTGAGTTCCCGCAGGGCCTCTGGCTGGATTCCCTCGAGTGTCGCGACGCGCAGCACCACATCGTTGCGCAGGCGCTCCGAGAACTGGTTGAGGATGTCGCTGGCGTGGTCATGCGCGAGATGCACGAGAATCGTCGCGATGATCTGCGGGTGCTCGTTGCGGATCAGGTCGGCGACCGTCGGCGCGTCCATCCACTTCAGCCCTTCGATGCCATTGGTGTCGCCGGGTTGCAGGATGCGCGCGATCAGGTTCGAGGCCTTGTCGTCGCCGAGTGCCTTGGTCAGCACCGAGCGCACGTAGGCGTCGGTATCGACGTTCACCGCCGCCGATTCCTCGGCGGACTGCTGGAACTCGCTGAGCACCTCTTCGATGCGCGCGCGTGGAACCGACTTCAGCGTCGACATGGCCTGGCCGAGTTTGTGCACTTCCTTCGGCCCAAGGTGCTTCAGCACCTCGGCGGCGTGGTCTTCGCCGAGAGCGATCAGCAGGATGGCGCTCTTCTCGATCCCGTCTTCAGCCGGCATTGGCGCCCGTCCATTGCTTGATGATGTTGGCTACCGCCTGCGGGTCCTGCTGCGCAAGCGCGCGCACCGCGGCGAGTTGCCTTTCGAGCAACTCGCCCGCCGTCGGGACGTGTTCGGCGCCGGTCTCTTCGCCTTCCTCTTCGGCGCGGACATCGATCTGGCTGCCGATCGTCTTGTCGCTCGCCGGCGGGCCGACCATCGTCCGCACCAGCGGTCGCACGACACCGAGCAGGAGGTAGGCGATGATGGCGGCGATGACTCCGTACTTGACGAGTTCCTTCGCCAGCGACAGGGTTTCCGGGTCGCGCCAGAGCGGCACGCCATCGTCCTTCTCGATGGCGGTGAACGGCGCGTTGGCCACCGAGATCGTGTCACCCCTGTCCTTGTTGAAACCCATCGCTTCCTTGACGAGGTCGCTGATCTGCTTCAGCTCGGCGTCCGGCAGCGGTTTGCTGACGGATTTGCCATCCTTGGCGGTTTCCTTGCGCTGATTGACCACCACCGCTGCCGAAAGGCGCTTGATGCTGCCGACCGACTGCCGGACGTGGCGGATCGTCTTGTCGACCTCGTAGTTGATGGTCGAACTCTTGCTCGTGGTCAACGGCTGGCCAACGCTGGCGATCGGCGCCTGCACGCCGGCGGCATTGATCTGTCCCGGCAGCGGCGTCGGCGCGGCGCCGGCGGCGGGTGGTACCGCCGGTTGCGTCAATGGTGCGGTCGCCGGCACCGGCGGCTGGTTGCTGAGTGCGCCGGGAACTCCCTGCGCCGTCGGGCTGGTGCTGGCGCTTTCGTTCGTCTGCTGGCTGCGAATGCTGATCTCTGGCGGCGTCGTGTTCGGCCGATGCGTCTCGGCGGTGTGCTCGCTTTGCGAGAAGTCGATGTCGGCGGCGATCTGCACGCGTGCGTTGCCGGCGCCGACGATCGGCGTCAGGATGTCCTCGACGCGCTTGATGATGCTGGCCTCGATTTCGTTGACATATTTGACCTGCGTCGGATCGAGTCCGGCTTCGAGCAGCTTGCTCTTCATCTGTGACAGCAGCGTGCCGCTCTGGTCGAGCAGCGTCACGCTCGCGGGTGACAGTTGCGGGACGCTGGCCGCAACCAGGTTCTGGATGCCGGCAATCTGCGCCGCGTCGAGCGAGCGGCCGGGGTAAAGCCTGAGCATGACCGAGGCCGACGGCTTCAGCTCCTCGCGCATGAAGACGCTCGGCTTCGGGATGGCCAGATGCACGCGCGCCGCCTCGACCGCGGCAATCGATTGCACCGTGCGCGACAGTTCGCCCTCCAGTCCGCGCTGATAGTTGAGCTGTTCGGCAAACTGGCTGATGCCGAACTTCTGGCTTTCCATCAGCTCGAAGCCGACTGCTCCGCCGCGCGGCAGTCCCTGCGACGCGAGTCGCAGGCGGACGTCGTGGACGCGGGCGGCGGGGACCAGGATCGCGCTGCCGGAGTCGTTGAAGCGGAACGGCACGTTCATCTGCTCGAGCGCGGCAATGATCGCGCCGCCGTCGCGTTCGCCGACGTTGGAGAAGAGGATGCGGAACTCACTTTGCCGGAGCAGCGTCGCCGCCGCCACGAGCAGCGCGATGAGCGCGGCGATGGCGACCATCAGCACCACCTTCTGCCGGTTGTCCAGGCGTGCCAAGGCGGCGCGTGCACGTTCCAGAGGAGCGCTCGCGACTGCTGTTTCGGTGGTTTCGGTTGCGGCTGCCGCCATGCCAGCGTTCGGGTCAAGAGCCTGCCCGGAGGCAGGCAAAAAGCGAAAAAGGGCTGATAATTACTCTGCTATTGTAGCTGTTTCTTGATTTGGACCTTCAATTCGATGATCGACGCCGGGCAATCGTCAGCTCAGGAGGGCAGGGCGCAGGAACTGCAGCGCGCATTCGACGCCTTCAACCAGGTTTCGCAGGCGCTGACGACGGCCTACCAGGGACTGCAGGGCCGCGTCGAGTCGTTGACGGCCGAACTGGCGACGGCGAACGGTGAGCTGCGCCGGCAGCACGACGCCAAGGAGGCGCTGGCCGAACGCCTGCGGTTGCTGCTCAACGCCTTGCCGGCCGGAGTCATCGTGCTCGACGGCGATGCGCGCGTCAGTGAAGCCAATCCGGCGGCGCGCCGCATCCTTGGGCGCGAGATGGTCGGTGAACCCTGGCCGGCGCTGCTGCGCAGTCTGCTGGTGGCCACCGAAACCCCGGCGGAGTGGCAGTGCGGCGGCTGCCGGGCGGCGATCGTCGAGAGCCCGATCGATTCGACCGGCGGACGGATCATCCTGGTGCACGATGTCACCGCCGCGCACAGCCTGAAGGCTGAGCTGGAACGTAACCAGCGGCTGGTGGCAATGGGCGAGATGGCTGCGTCGCTGGCGCATCAGCTGCGTACGCCGCTGGCGACTGCGCTGCTCTACAGTGCCAACCTCTGTCAGCCCGAACTGGCGGATGCGGCCCGCATCCGTTTCGCCGAGAAGACGAAGGCGCAGCTCAGGCGGCTCGAGCGTCTGATCCGGGAGGTCCTGCTCTTCGCCCGTGGCGAGCGGGCGGGCAGTGACCGGATGCTGGTCGGTGAGTTGCTGGCCGATGCGGCGCAGACGGTGCAGCCGCTGTTCCGCGAGAAGGACGTCGCCTATCGGGTAGACTGCGAAGCGGCGCAGGAGCAGCTCATTGGCAGCCGCAAGGCGCTCGCGGGGGCACTGGTGAATCTGCTCGAGAACGCCCTGCAGGCTTGCTCTGCGGGCGGCGAGGTGAGGCTCACGGCGCACGCTGCCGATGGGCAGTTGCGCATCGGTGTGCGCGACACGGGGCAGGGAATCGCTCCCGAGGTGCAGGCGCGGGTGTTCGAGCCCTTCTTCACCACCCGCGCCCAGGGAACCGGGCTCGGACTGGCGATCGCGCTCGGTGTCGCGCGCGCCCACGGCGGCAGCATCAGGCTCATCTCGGCCCTTGATCAGGGGTCGGAGTTCGTGCTCGTGCTGCCGGTCGAAACGAAAACGCGGCAGGAGGGTTGAGGGGGATGGAAGCGATGCGCCAGGGATTGCCGATCCTCGTCGTCGAGGACGACGCCGCGCTGCGCGAGGCGGTGTGCGACACCCTCGAACTCGCCGGACAGCCCGTGCTCGCCGCCGGCGGTGGCGACGAGGCGCTGCAGGTCCTTGCCGCCAACGAGGTGTCCCTCGTCGTCAGTGACGTGCGCATGCTGCCGATGGATGGCATCTCGCTGCTGAAGGAGATACGCAGTCGCTTGCCACAGCTGCCGGTCGTCCTGATGACGGCGTTCGCCGACGTCGACCGGGCGGTCGAAGCGATGCGGGCCGGTGCCTGCGATTTCCTCCTCAAGCCCTTCGAACCACAGGCCCTGCTCGCGCACGTACTGCGTTACCGTCTGCCGGAGAAGCTCGACGAGCAGGGGGTGATTGCTGTCGACGCGGTGACGAAGAACCTTTTCGCGCTCGCGCGGCGTGTGGCGCAGACCGATACGACGGTGCTGCTGAGCGGCGAGAGCGGCGTCGGCAAGGAAGTGGTTGCGCGCCATATCCACCGCTGCTCGGCGCGCTGTGCCGGTCCTTTCGTCGCCATCAACTGTGCGGCGATTCCCGACAGCCTCCTCGAAGCAACGCTCTTCGGACATGAAAAGGGGGCCTTCAGCGGCGCCCAGAGTGCGCAGGCCGGCAAGTTCGAACAGGCGCAGAATGGTACGCTCCTGCTCGACGAGATCACCGAGATGCCGCTGGCCCTGCAGGCCAAGCTGCTAAGGGTTCTGCAGGAGCGCGAGGTGGAGCGGGTCGGCGGCAAGAAGCCGATCGCCCTCGACATCCGCATCATCGCCACCTCCAATCGCGACATTGCCGACGCCGTCGCCAGCGGCCACTTTCGCGAAGATCTGTTCTACCGGCTGAACGTCTTTCCGCTGCTGATTCCCGCCCTGCGCCAGCGCGCCGGCGACATCGTGCCGCTGGCGCGGCACTTCCTGGCGACGCACGGCACCCGCGCCGGTCGGGCCGGCCTGCGTCTCGCGCCGGCGGCCGAGGATGCCCTGCAGCAGCACGCGTGGCCGGGGAACGTTCGCGAACTGGAGAATGTCATGCAGCGGGCGGTGATTCTGGCCGCGGCAGAGGTCGTCGAGGTCGATGCGCTCTTGCTGGGCGCGCAGCGCCCGGTCGACCCGGCCGCGGCAGCGACGATGTCGACGCCGTCGACGGCGGGCGATGACGCACTGCCGGGCGCCAGCCGGCAGACCGCAGAACTGCGCGAGGTCGAACGGCAGCACATTCTTGATACGCTGGCGGCTGCGGGCGGGTCGAGAAAGCTGGCCGGGCAGCGCCTCGGGATGCCGGAAAGAACGCTACGCCACAAGCTGCGGCAGTACCGTGAGGAGGGTTTCCTCAAGTCTTGAGGATCCTGCCCGGCCCTTTGGGCGCGGCGTTGAGCAGTGGCGCAGTTTTTGCTTGTATTGACCAGGCAGTCGCCGGAGGAAAGAATGGACCACATGGGTATCGATCAGGTACTGAGCGCCCTGCGCGCAAGTTCGGCTGCGGCTTCCGGGCGCACCGCCCCGGCGACCGCCACGGCTGCCGCCGGGGCGCCGACGGACTTTGCGCAGGTCCTGCAGGCGTCGCTGGCGCAGGTCAGCCAGACGCAGCAGCGCGCCGACGCGATGGCGGCAAATTTTGCCGCCGGCAATGGGGGTGCCGACCTGCACGACGTGATGATCGAACTGCAGAAGGCCAGCATATCGTTTCAGGAGATGGTCCAGGTGCGCAACAAGCTGGTGTCGGCGTACCAGGATGTGATGAACATGCAGGTCTGAGAGCCGCGGAAGTGGGCGTCGGCAGCGGACGCGGATGCAGGGCGCGCGGCGGCGGCGCGCCGTCGCCAGTCGATGCGCGCGGGCAGAAGAGCCGGTGGGGCCGCGCGGCGGATTCACTGACGGCTGCCGCGCGTTGCTCAATACGGAAGGGCTTGAGTTTTCGGCTGCTGGCACCCATAATCCGTGGCATGGTCGTAATTCCGGCAAACCGGATGCGTTCTGGACGCGGGTTCGATTCCCGCCACCTCCACCACTGCGGGGGTGTACTGGTTTCGACAGGGCGAGAGATGGCGCGCAGGCGACCCGAAAGGCGACGGACGTAATCCGAGCAAATCCACAAACGCCAACGATGAGCGTTTCGCACTGGCCGCTTAAGGCCTGCTGAGGACGTAGCCGTCCAATAAACAGAATGGCTATCGGCGGGGGCTTCGGCCCCCGCCGTCATTTGTCGGTACGACAGGCAGTGCCGGCTGCCGACGATCGGCTGCGTGGGGACGGCCGCCGGCAGCGGGAGCGCACGCGCGTGGCTGGCGGATGTGGTGCTGCGGATGTGGTGCCCGGGTTGCGCTGCTGCGGCGAGGCCCGCCGCAACGAGGTTTTCGCCGCAACGGCCAAGCGGCGGGCTTCGCCAGCTGCGCGTCCGGACGGTGTGTCGTGGGGTGCTACCCGTTCAACCCTCTTTGGCGGTGGTAACTTGTCGCCGATGCTGCCGGGCGTTGTCGTCGAAGCCTGTGAGCTGCGACTCGAGTGCGTCGAAAGCGCTGGCGGTGGCCGGCGTCAGGCGCGACAACCGTCGCAGCAGGCGCTGCTGGGCAAAGGTTTCGGTCGGGTCCGGCTTGCCGAGCACGTATTCGGAGCCGCGTCGGGTCGTCACGACCATCGAATTGCCGTCGAGGGTGTAAGCGGTGATCGGCGAGGTCCGGATGTGCGAGGACGAAGGAAAACGCGGGTTGCTCCCGTAGACGCGTCCTTCGATGCACACCAGTTCTTCACCATCGCGGGTGACGAGATCGAGCATCTTCCAATTGTTCAGGATATTCATGGCGTTGCCCCAATCCAGGCGAGACGAGAAGAGCCGAAGGCAGGAGCGATTGTACGCCATCTCGGGGTTCTGTGGACCGTCTCGCGGCCGACAATCCCGGAGGCACCGCGTCGGCGCCGACAGGCCTTTGAAAAAAAACTCATCATCTTCTCGAAGCTTCCTGCAAATCGTTGATGTGTTGTGTCGTTGAAGCCCGAGCGTGCCTGCAGCAACGGACTGCAGGGCGGTTCTTCCGCACGCGTGACGCCGCGCCCGGGCGGCGCATTGCCGATGCCAGCGCAAGCGACCCATGCGACGGTCGCGAGATGCTTCCCGGCCGTCGCCGAGCGCCAGAAGCAGCTGCAGCGAGCAAGGCCCAACGCCTTGCGGCGGACCGTACTAGCAGACAGCAAGAACTGTGCTAACCCTGATCGCGCTACGGATAGGTCCATTAAAGCAGTCATCTGTCTGCACTGCGCGGCGGCAGGCAGGAGTCGGGTGTAAAATTTCTCGACAGGCGGCGCCGGGCCAAGCCTGCCGCCGGTCGTCTGGCTGGCAGCCGCGCAGCGGCGATCGTCAATCACGCTGGCGGCCTTGCGGCTCGCCTGAACCGGGGCGCCGACCGGGCAGCAGGTGCGCGCGTTCGGCGTCGCCGAGCGCTTCGATACGGGCAAGCTGGCCGGCGAGTACGCTCAGGTCGGCTTCGGAGGCATCGTGCCCCTTGGCGAGGCGACCGCGGACGCGTGCGGCAAGCTGGCCGGGCGTTGCCGCTGGCGCGACGATGAAGAAGGCGGCGCCGGCGTCGGTCGCCAGGCGGTGGAAGCTTTCGCGCCGGCGACGTTCGAGGAAGGCGGCGTCGATGATGACCGACCAGCCGGCGGCGAGCAGGCCCCGCGCCAGTTCGCGCAGCCGCTCGTAGGTGCGCTCGCTGGCATCGCCGGAATAGATGCCGCCGTCCATCGGCGAGCCGCTGCTGGCACTGGCGGCAAGGCCGAACAGCCGCTTGCGCTCGACATCCGAGCGCAGGCGCAGGGTGGCCGCCGCGTCATCGGCCAGCAGCAGCTCGCGCGAGGCGCGCGTCTTGCCGCAGCCGGCGACGCCGTGGGTAATGATCAGGCGGGGCTCCGGCGGTACGATGAGGCGCTCGGCGAGCGCCAGGTAGCCGCCTGCCTGACCGTCATCGGGACCATCCTGACGGCCGCGGATGGCGGCGACCTTGGCCCGCACGAGCGCGCGATAGACGGCGTAGAAGCGCAGCACCTGCGCTGCGTCGTAGTCGCCGCTGCACGTCAGCCACTCGTTCAGCAGCCAGCAGGCGAGGCCGGGCTGGCGGTGGTCGAGGAGGTCGATGTAGGTGAAGGCGAGTTCGCTGGCGACGTCTATCCAGCGCAGTGCCTCGCTGAACTCGATGCAGTCGAAGAGGGTCACTCGACCATCGATGACGACGAGATTGCCGAGGTGCAGGTCACCGTGGCACTCGCGAATCCGGCCGTCTGCCTTGCGGGCAGCGAAGTGCGTCGGCAGGCGGTCGAACTCGGCCTGTGTCCAGTCACGCAGCCGGGCCAGACGCGCCCCGGCGGCGTCGCCGGGCAGCAGGTCGCGCAGTTCGTCGAAGTTGGCGAGTGCCGGGGCGACGACCTGCTCCGGTTCACCGAAGGGCGATTCTGGCGGGGCGGTTGCCGCAGCGGCGTGGAAAGTGGCGAGCGTGGCTGCGAGATCGGAGACCTGCTGTCGTCCGAGCTGACCGCGGGCGCACAGCCGGTCGAGGCGGCCGTCTTCGGCGAAACGGCGCATCCTGACTGCGTACTCGATGGCCTCTCCGGCACCGCCGATCTGCGGATCTTCGGCCTCGCCAACGATCGGCAGCACCGCCAGGTAGAGCTGCGGCGCAAAGCGGCGGTTCAGGCGCAGTTCGG
Source organism: Candidatus Accumulibacter conexus (assembly GCA_017592775.1). Taxonomy (GTDB): domain Bacteria; phylum Pseudomonadota; class Gammaproteobacteria; order Burkholderiales; family Rhodocyclaceae; genus Accumulibacter; species Accumulibacter conexus. Next base: position 40,960 of record JAGFNJ010000024.1, read on the forward strand.
CCTCGCAGCAGGCACGGCGCCGCTCGAGCGTACCGTAGTCGAGGAAGGGCAGGACGACCGCCTTCTTGATCTTGTAGGCGAAGTCGCCTGCCAGCAGCAGCCACGATGCATGCGTTTCGATCAATTCGACAGCCGCCACCGGGTGCGGATAGCGTGCCGGGTCGAGCAGAGCCCTGATCAGCGGCGGCAGCGGCGGCGACATGCCTCAGCTCCGCTCGCCGCGGCGCAGCCAGGCCTTGCGCAGCTCTTCGAGCGCGCACATCAGGATGGCGCAGCCGGCAGCCAGGAGCCAGCTGCCGCCGCCGATCGCCGCCGTACCGAAGAGCCAGTTGCCGGCCGGCGTGTAGAGGATGAACAGGATCACCGCCAGCTCGGCGGCGATTCCCAGCAGCAGGTAGCGATTGCCGCCCAGGCCGTAGCTCAGCATCGACTGCCGTGGGTGGCGACAGAGGTAGAGGTTCACCATCTGCATGACGACGATCGTCGCCAGGCAGGCGGAGGTCGCCTGCAGGTACAGCGGGTCGAGACGGTCGAGCGTCTGTCCATGCTGCCAGCCGGCGGCATCGAGGACGAAGAAGAAGGCCAGCATCGCTGCCGTCGCCTCGAGGACACCGAGAAAGAGGTAGGCGCGGGCGAGCAGGCCCGACGACAACAGCCGCTCGCCGCGCTTGCGTGGGGGGCGTTGCATCACTGCCGGGTCGGGCTTCTCGGCGCCGAGCGCCAGCGCCGGCAGCATGTCGGTGCCGAGGTCGACGGCCAGGATCTGGATGATGGTCAGCGGCAGCGGTATGCGGAAGAGGACGAAGGCCAGGTAGGGTACCAACTCGGGGATGTTCGAGCTGAGGATGTAGGTCAGGAACTTGCGGATGTTCTCGAACACCGCCCGCCCTTCCTCGATCGCCGCGACGATGCTGGCGAAGTTGTCATCGAGCAGGATCAGGTCGGCAGCCTCCTTGGCGACGTCGGTGCCGCTGATGCCCATGGCGATGCCGATGTCTGCCGCCTTCAGCGCCGGCGCGTCGTTGACGCCATCGCCGGTGACGGCGACGATCTCGCCCTTGTTCTTCAGCGCTTCGACGATGCGCATCTTCTGCTCGGCGGCGACGCGGGCGAAGAGGATCTCCGGCGCATCGAGCGCCAGTTGCAGTTGCGTTGGCGACATCAGTCGCAGTTGCTCGCCGCTGATCACGACCGGCGCATCGCCCCGGACGAGGCCGATCTGGCGGGCGATCGCGAGGCCGGTGTGCGGGTGGTCGCCGGTGACCATGATGATCCGGATGCCCGCTTCCTCGCAGCGGGCGATTGCTTCCGGCACCTCGGGCCGTGGCGGATCCTCGAGGCCGATCAGCCCGGCAAGGATCATCCCCTGTTCGTCGCCGGGCACGCCTGTCTCATCGAGGGCCCGATGGGCAAAGGCGAGAACGCGCAGACCCCCACTCGCCATCTCGTCCTGCGCCGCCAGCAGGCGGGTGCGGGCGGCTGGATCGAGTGGCGCGACGCCGGCGTCGAACTCGATGAAGCGGCAGCCGGCGAGCACCGTCTCGAGAGCGCCCTTGCAGTAGAGCATGCGGCCCTGCGGCGTCTCGCAGATCACCGACATGCGCTTGCGGTCGGTGTCGAACGGAATCTCGTCAACGCGCTGGAAGCCGGCAAGATCGCCGGCGAGATCGCGGCCGATCTCGGCCAGTGCGATCTCCATCGGATCGCCACGCAGGCTGTGCCGGCCCTGCTCATCGACCTCCTTCAGGTTGTGGCAAAGCGCGGCATTGACGAACAGCGCACGGTGATCGTGTACCACATGCGCCCGCTGCGCCAGATCGGCGCATGGCATGAACGCGCCGCCGATCCACAGTTGCTGCACCGACATCCGGTTCTGCGTCAGCGTGCCGGTCTTGTCGCTGCAGATCACCGTCGTCGAGCCGAGCGTCTCGACCGCCGGCAGGTGGCGTACCAGTGCGTTGCGCCTCGCCATTCGCTGGGTGGCGATGGCCAGCGACAGGGTGACGGTCGGCAGGAGTCCCTCGGGGACGTTGGCGACGATGATGCCGATGGCGAACAGCAGATTCTCCCACGTCGGCAGCCCGATGGCCTGACCGACGAGGAACAGCAGCAACCCTATGCCAGTGGCCAGGCAGGCGACGATCCGCGACAGGCGGGCGATCTCGCGCTGCAGCGGCGAGCTGGTCTCGCCGGCGGTCTGCGTCAGGTGGGCGATGCGGCCGAACTCGGTGCGCATGCCGGTAGCGTAGACCACGGCGCGCGCCTGTCCGGAAACGATCGAGGTGCCAGCGAGGACGATGTTCGCCGCCTGCAGCGGCGACTCCTCGTTGCTCGGCTCGAGCGTGCGTGCCTTGGCGAGCGATTCGCCGGTCACCGTCGACAAGTTGACGCGCAGCCCGGAGACTTCGGTCAGGCGGCAGTCGGCCGGCACGAAATCGCCTTCTTCGAGCAGCACGATGTCGCCCGGTACCAGTTCGCTGGCGAGCAGGCCGGTGATTTCGCCGGCGCGCAGCGCCTTCACCTTCTGCGGCAGCAATTGGCGCAGCGCTGCCACCGCACGCTCCGCCCTGTACTCCTGCCAGAACGAGAAGACGCCGTTGATGATGATGACGCCGACGATGGCCAGCCCCAGCTTCGCCATCCCCTGTCCCGGGTCGAAGTGCTCGGCAACGAACGACAGACCGGCGCCGATCCAGAGGACGATGGCGAAGAAATGGGTGAATTCCTGTGCGAAGCGCAGCAGCAGGTGCTGCTGCTCGACTTCTTCGAGCAGGTTGGGCCCGAACTCGCCGAGCCGGCGCACCGCCTCGCCCGTTTCCAGCCCGGAGAGTGAAGCGTTCAGGCTGCTCAGAGCCTGTTCTACAGTCAGCCAATGAATACGCACCAGCGCGAACTCTCGTCGGATTCAGGACGACAATCTACACCCTTGGCGGCAAGAAAGCAGCACGGCGGAACGACCTTTCGTCCACTCTCGCGCTGCCGTTCAGCCGCTGCCCGGCGGTCGCCTGCTGCGCCAGACGGCGAGCAGCGTCGCCAGCCGGTCTCGCTGCGACAGACGCTCGTCGGAAAGTGCCTCGAGAAAATCCGAAAGTCGTTTCGACCGGACGATCGCGAAACCGGTGAGCAGGGCCGAAAGCACGAACACCAGCGCGAAGAGGAGAAGTCGGTCGGGCAGCGGTTCCTGTGCCGCGTCGATCAGGTTCATGCCGAGGAAGCCGGTACTGATCGTCGCGATCAGGCCGGCGGTGGTGACCACAGTCAGCCGCACGACGGTGTTCGCCTGCCGGCGCAGGCTGTCGCTGTCGAGGTATTGACTCATGTCCTGGATTTCCTCGCGCAGTTCGGCGTACAGGCGCTCGGTGCCGAGGTGCCCGCGGGTCATGGCGAACAGCGCCCGCGCCTGTGCCTGGTCGGAGATCTCGGTGAACCAGTAGCGGTGGGTGAAGCGCAGGAAGACTTCGAGCACTTCGCGGATGTCGCGCTTGAAGGTCTTGACCGACTCGGCGTTGCCGATCTGCAGCCGGGTGAGCGCCGTCACCAGGCGATCGGAAAGCATCAGCAGTGCCGCCTTGTGGAAGTGGGGAATCAGTGCCAGGAGAAAGAACTGGTGACGGAACTGCCCGAGCAGCCCGTTCTCGGCGCCGGTGAAGTAGGCATCGCGGGCGCTGCCGACCATGATGAACGCGTGACCGCAGGAGAGCAGCCGGGTGCCGCTCTGCTCCGCCTGCGGATGCCAGTAGCGGTCGTAGCAGAAGCGCGCCTCGAAATCCTCGAGGTGCTGGTCGGAATACGGCAGCGAGCCGCTCCTGCCGGGGCCGCTGACCAGCACCAGGCGGGCGAAGTCACCGCGATCGAGGCGGCGCGGATCGTCCATCGCCAGATAGGCGAGCAGCGGCATGCGGTGATACTCGATCTGCCGGTAGCGCACCGGACCCTCCTCGTCCGAGTGGTGCAGAACCAGCGGCCGCAGCAGGAACTCCCAGTGCGACGAGATGCATGGGGCACGGAAGCGGCTGACGAAAGCCAGGTACTTGCTGCGCTTCTCGTAGTCCGAGGTGGCCAGGACCCGGCCGTCGGCGGCGAGCCACTCGCTGCGTCGCAGGCAGTGGCCACCGCTGCCATCGTCGTCCCAGTACGGCGGATAGGCGCGGCCGAAACGGTAGAGCGTGTCCTGTACCTGTCGCAGGTCGAGATCGTCGGCGGCGATCTCGACGACGAGAATGACGACGTCGATGTCGTGGAAGAAGTACAGGTCGAGGTGAATGATGTCGAAGCACAACGGCGTTTCGCTGTCCTTGAAACTCATCCGCACCTGTGCCACGTCGTGGCGGCGGAAGACACGGATCGGCGATCCCCCCTGCTGTGGATTGTCGTCGTTGCCACCTCCTTCGCCGTAGAGAAAGCGCTGCACGTAGGGCAGGAAGGTGACGAATTCGCTGTAGTGACGTTCCTGGAACTGCTCGGGATCGCCGCCGAACTCGTCCGCGAGTTCGCGCCACGGCTGGCTGGCGCTCTCCTGCGCGAGCACCTGATGGTGCTGCTGCAAGGGGCCGCCGGCGGCCAACGGCATCAACTGCAGTGGCCAGAGGAGGATTTGCCGGAAGTGTCCGACCCGTTGTTCCTGTTGGCGGCTGGGGATGTCCATCGCTTTTCTCCGGGCCGGGGGCCGCAAGCCGGTCGCTCGACCGGCGGTTCAGTCGCCGATCTCGGCCAGCAGTCGGCCGACCATCCGCTCGGCCTGTTGCAGGTAGCCACCGCCGAACAGGTTCAGATGGTTGAGCACATGGTAGAGCTGGTACAGCAGCTTGCGCTGGGCGCAACCGTCGGTCAGTGGCCAGGCTTCCCGGTAGGCGGCGTGGAAGCTGTCGGGAAAACCGCCGAACAGCTCGCTCATCGCCAGATCGGTTTCGCGATCGCCCCAGTAGACGGCCGGATCGAAGAGCGCCAGCCGGCCGCTGTCGTCGAGCGCGGCGTTGCCGGACCAGAGATCGCCGTGCAGCAGACTCGGCTGCGGCTGATGATCGACGAACAGCGCCGGCAGTGCGTCGGCCAGACGCTCGCCGCTGGCGATCAGCCGGCCAGGCTGGCGATGCCGTTTCGCCAGTTCCAGTTGCGGCAGCAGGCGCTGGCGAGCGAAGAACAGCGGCCACGTCGGCTGCGCGGCGTTGCACTGCGGGCTGCTGCCGATGAAGTTGTCGCGCGGCCAGCCGAAGTGGCTGCCCGTGATGCGGTGCATCGCCGCCAGCGCGTGGCCGGCGGCAGCGCCTGCTGCATGCCCGCGCAGGGGAGCGAGCGCCAGATGCTCGAGTGCCAGCCAGGCATGCCGGCCACTGACTCCCTGGCCGCAGACGCGTGGCACGCGCAGTGCCGGACAGGCCGCCAGCGCCGCCAGGCCGTCGGCTTCGGCGGCGAACATCGCCGCCAGACGGGCGTCGTTGAGCTTGACGAAGCAGCGGCGCTGGCCGCTGCGCACCACCATGGTGCGCGAGATCGACCCGCCGCCGACCTCGCTGATCGAGTCGAGCGCGGCAACGGCGTCGCCGTCGCTGCCGAGCAGCGCGCGCAAGGCGGCGTCGAGATCGGCATCGAGGATCTGCTGGCCGGAGATCATTCCGCTCCCGGAAAGCATCGGCGGAGTGGCTGCGGGCATGCGGCTGGCGACCCGCGTCGTGCCGGAGGTTGGCACACGCCGCGCGCTGACCGGCAGCCGGCAGCGGCGAACGGGTTTACGGACGCCGGCGAATATGGTCTCATACGCACCCCGCGCCGGCGTGCGGCGGCACTGACGGTCGGCCGGCGGGCTGCTCGCTCGTCGGCGAAGAACGGCCCGGGCGATCGCCTGCCGGCGTGCCGCCGCCAACTTCCAACCCAGGAGTCAAAGCCATGAAGATTCGCCTGATTCTCGTTTCCGCCCTGCTCGCGATCGGTCTTGCCGGTTGTGGCGAAGATGCCAAGAAAGCCGAGGCCGCCAAGGCCGAGGCCGCAAGACTCGCAGCCGAGGCCAAGCAGAAGGCCGACGAAGCGGCCAAGAAGGCCGGCGAGGCCGTCGGGGCCGCTGCCGACGCGACCAAGGAGGCCGGCAAGGAGGCCGTTGCGGCAACCAAGGAAGCCGGCAAGGAGATGGTCGTCAAGGCCGCCGATGCGACCAAGGACGCTGCCGATGCGACCAAGGACGCAGCCGACAAGGCGAAGGCGGCAGTCGGCAAGTAGGACTCGTTTCGTTCCGTGACGGCGGCGGGCAGTGCCCGCCCGCCGCTGTTCAGCGTTCGCCTCACAGCGCATCGACCGGCGAGGTTGCCGCGTCGGGGCGCCCGGACGGCGCCGCCGCCGCAGGTGGCCGCAGGTAGTCGAAGAACATCCGGTCGGCGCCGAGCATGTGTTTCGTCACCACCTCATAGGCGAGGAACTGGAAGACGTCGCCGACCCCGCGCGTGCCGCTGCGGTAGTCGTCGAGCAGCCGGTGCGCCTCGGCGGTCAGCGCCTCGTGCAGCAGCAGATGCTCGGCAACTGCCGGGAAGCCGGCGGCGGTGATGACGGTCTCCTCGTCGCGGAAGTGCCCGACGACGTCGGCCAGCAACTGGTCGACGATCGCGCCGCGCTGTTCTCCGGACTGCTCGGAGAGGATCGCCGCCAGCAGCCGGTTGGCGTCGGCGAAGAGCTGGCGGTGACCGCGGTCGATGACCTCGTTGCCGCATTCGTATGCCGGGCGCCAGACGAGCTGTACGAAGTTGGCGGCGACATGGCCCTCGCCGTCTTCGTGACACGGGTGTTCCGCAGCCACTTGCACCTGGTTGCGGCCGCCGCTCTTGGCGCGGTAGAGCGCCGCGTCGGCGCGTGCGAACCACTCCTCCCAGCTCTCCCCGGCGCCGCATTCGGCCACCCCGATGCTCACCGAGACGCTGCCGACGCTGGCGAAGTGGGCGGCCGCCACCTCCCGCCGCAGCCGCTCGGCGACCGCCGACGCAGTCGCCCGCGCGGTATTCGGACAGAGGACGACGAACTCCTCGCCGCCCCAGCGGCTCAGTGAGTCGACCTTGCGCAGCGCCGCCTGCAGCAGCGCCGTCAGGCGCTGCAGGACGGCGTCGCCGACGGTATGGCCATATTGATCGTTGATCGGCTTGAAGCGGTCGACGTCGATCAGCAGCAGGCAGAGCGACTGCCCGTAGCGCGCCATCCGTTCCATCTCGCTGCGGACGCTCTCTTCCAGACGGCGACGGTTCCAGGCGCCGGTCAGGCGGTCGGTGCTGGCCACTTCCTCGAGTTCGACGACCATCTGCTGCAGGTCGCGATTCGCCTCCTGCAGCCGCTGCAGCGTCTCCTGGATCGCCAGCGAAGCCTGCTGCCGCGTCGCCGGTTCGATCAGCGATGCGATCGCCTGCAGCGTCCGGTCGGGGGCCAGGATCGCCATCTTCAGCCACCAGTAGCGCCTGCTCTGGCCGTTGCATGCGAGTTCGACGTCGGCCCCGGCCGACGCCTCGCCGGCGAGGATTTGTCGGTCGCATTCGGCGAGCAGGCTGCACGCCGGCGGTGGCACGAGTTCCTCTTCCGCCTTGCCGGTCAGGTGCTCGCCCGGCCGACAGAGCAGCCCTTCGATCGCCGGGTTGGCCAGGCGATAGCGCCCGTCGAGCCCCTTCAGCGCGAAACCGACGGCGCTGGTCGGCATCAGCAGCCGCAGCAGCCCCGACATCGGCACCAGTGCCTCGCCGACCACGGCGTCGACCGGCTGCATGTCGTCGGTCACCGGTCTGTCTCGCCCGGGCTGCCGTGGCGCTGCAGCCGGGTGCCGGCCACCGTCCTGCCCCCGGCGATCCCGGGCCGGCGCGGCGCGGATCCCGCGCCGGTCGCGCCCCGCCGGCGCCGGCCAGGGAGCGGCGAACTCACTGGCCGGCCTTCACCGCAGGACGCGGGGCGAGGACGACGCGGTTGCGTCCCTGCATCTTGGCGGCGTAAAGGGCGCGATCGGCCCGGCTGACGAGATCGGTCGCCGACTCGCCGGCGACATGATCGGCGACGCCGATCGACACCGAGATGTTGCCCACCAGGACCTCGCGGTCGCCGCTGCGGCGGACGCGGCTGGCGGCGACCAGCGCGCGCAGCGCCTCGGCGAGGCCGACGGCACCACCGCGCGGCGTGTTCGGCAGGACGACGGCGAACTCTTCACCACCGTAGCGCGCGGCGGTGTCGTTGCCCTTGACGTTGGCACGCAGGATCTGCCCGACGCTGGCCAGGACCCGGTCACCGAAGACGTGTCCCTGGCCGTCGTTGATCTTCTTGAAGTGGTCGAGGTCGATCATCAGCAGGCACGGCCCGATGGATTCCGCTTGCAGCTCGGCAAGGCAGGCCGCCAGAGCAAGATCGAATCCCTTGCGGTTGACGAGGCCGGTGAGGCCGTCGATCAGCGCCTCCTCGCGCGCGCGCGCCACCTCTTGGCGCAAGTGCTCGGTTTCGCGCACGCTCTCGGCAAGACGCGTCTTCAGGGTGCTGATCGCTTCCTGCATCTGCCGTGTCCCGCGCAGGATGTCTTCGACGCCGCTGGCGAGGGCGTCGTTGCCGGTCGCCGGATCGATCAGCTCCTCGTTCCAGCGTACCAGACAATCGCCGAAGCGGGTCGCCTCGTCGCCCGCCGCCGCGGTTGACTCCGAGACATGGCTGACGAGTTGCGTGACGCTGTCGCCGATGCGCAGCGCCGTCCTGGCGTCGAGTTCGTTGATGTGCCGGGAATGGAGGTCGTCAATCGTCGGGTCGTTGATCCGCCCACCGCGCTGCAGGAGCGAGTCGAGTTCGCTGTGCAGGGCCGGATTGGCGCCGGACACATACTCGTACCACACCGCGTAGCTGGTCGGGTGCATGCCGGCGTCGTGCTGGGCCATGTGCTTGATTGCCAGCCGCAGGTATTCGGTACTCTGGGCGGCGCTGTGTCGGTACTTCATCCCGTCCTCCATTTGCAGGCCGGTTCGAACGCTGATCCTGACATGTCTTCCCCTTCCCTCTTGTTGTTCTTCGGCGAGCCAGAGTGCCCGTTCAGATGCGGCCCTGCAGCAGCAGTCGCTCGACTTCCGCGGGCGGCAGCGGGCGGCTGAACAGGTAGCCCTGCAGTTTGTCACATTGCGCCCGGCGCAGGAAATCGGCCTGCTGCGAATTCTCGACGCCTTCGGCGATGACTTCGAGACCGAGGCTGCGCGCCATGGCGATGATGGCCGTCGTGATGCCGGCATCGTTGGCGCTCTCCGGCAGTCCGCGGACGAAGCTCTGGTCGATCTTCAGCATGGTGATCGGGAAGCGCTTGACGTACGACAACGACGAATAGCCGGTGCCGAAGTCGTCGATCGAAAAATGCACGCCGCGTGCGCGCAGCCGGGACAAGCCCTCGATGCGCCGCATGTCCGGGTCCATCAGGATGCTCTCGGTCAGCTCCAGCTCGAGCTGGTCGGCGCCGATTCCCGTCTCGTCGATGATGCTCGCCACGGTGCCGATGAAATCGGCGCCGCGCACCTGCGTCGCCGAGACATTGACCGCCACCCGCGGCACGGCTGCCCCGCGTTCCTGCCACGCGACGAGCTGCCGGCATGCCGTCCGCAGCACCCATTCGCCGAGCGGAACCATCAGGCCGCTGTCCTCGGCCACCGGGATGAACTCGCCTGGCGACACCAGCCCGTGCTCGGGATGCTGCCAGCGGAGCAGCGCCTCGACGCCGACGATCGTGCCGTCTGCGGCCAGGACCTGCGGCTGATAGAAGAGGCGGAACTCGTCCCGTTCGATGCCCTTGCGCATGTCGTTTTCGAGTGCCAGGCGCCTCACCGCCGTCGTCGTCAGCGATCGGTCGTAGAGCTGCCAGTTGTTGCGGCCCAGTGCCTTGGCGTGGTACATCGCCGTGTCGGCATGCTTGAGCAGCGTCGATGCGTCGTCGCCGTCGCCGGGAAAGAGCGCGATGCCGATGCTCGAGGTCACCGTCACTTCCTGCGCGCCGATGTGGAATGGCTGTTCGAGCATCGCCTGCAGGCGGGTGGCGATCAGGCCGACGACCTGTGCATCCTCGAGATGCGGCAGGACGACCGTGAACTCGTCGCCGCCGAGGCGGGCGAGGTGCATGCCGCTCCCGTCGAGCGCCGGGCGGGCGACGAAGTCGTCGCCGCGCAGCCGCTCCTTCAGGCGATCGGCCACCGCCTGCAACAACTGGTCGCCGACGCTGTGTCCGAGGGTGTCATTGACCCGCTTGAAGCCGTCGAGGTCGAGGAAGAGCAGGGCGACGACGCGGCCCTGGCGACGCGCGCGCAGCAACTCGTCGTCGAGTCGCTCGAGAAAGCTCTGCCGATTCGGCATTCCGGTGAGTGTGTCGAAATAGGCGAGGCGCCGGATGCGGTCTTCATTCAGCTTTTGCAGCGTGATGTCGCGGACGACGATGACGACCTTGTCGGCGCCGCTGGGTGCCAGGCGCGCCTCGTAATGGTGGGTTCCGTCGGCCAGCGGCAGCTTGTAGACCAGTGACTCGATGCGGCCCTCCTGCAGGGTGCGCTCGATAGCGCGCAGGACGAGTTCGGCGACCTCGCCGGGCAGGATCTCCGCCACATGGCGGTCGACGATGGCATCCGGAACGAGCCCGGGTGTCGCGCCAAAACCGGCCTTGAAGTCGAGATAGGTTCCCCGTCGGTCGGTGAGGAAGATCGTGTCGGGTATCGCCTGCACGATCGCCGCCTGTTTCTCCTTCAGCTCGTGCAGCTCGCGCACCGCCTGGGCCGAACGCAGGACGTAGCGTGCCCGATGGCCGAGGATCGGCCAGTTGATCTGCTTCGAGACGAAGTCGTTGGCGCCCGACTGGTAGGCCTCGTTGATCGACTCGACATCGTCCATGCCGGTGACCATGATGATCGGCAGGCGGGTCATGTCCCAGCGTTGGCGAACCCGCCGGCAGAGCTCGAAGCCGTTCATTCCCGGCATGTCCACGTCAAGCAGCAGCAGGTCGGGAACCAGCGTCGACAGCAGGTCCAGCGCCGCGTGGGCGTCGCTTGCTTCGTGGACGGCGAAGTCGAACTGGGACAGCGTCTCGTACTCGAGCAGTCGCATCACGTCATCGTCGTCGACGATCAGTGCGGTGGCCTGCCGCGATGGCTGCGGTGTCGGCATGTCAGTGGTCCGGGTTCCTCAGGGTTGCCAGCGCCGCGAGCACGCGCGGCAGTTGCGATTCTACGCCAGTCAGCAGGGTTTTCGCCGCTTCGACGCTGCCGCTACGGCCAAGGCTCTCGATCTCGCGGCAGAGCGCCGACAACTGTTCGGCACCGACATTGGCGCTGCTCGACTTCAGCGCATGTGCGGCGCGGCGCAGCGCATCGGCGTCGCCGGCGGCAGCGGCAGCCTGCAGTTGCGCGAGGCGTGCCGGTGCGTCGCCGACATACGCGGCGACCACCTTCTGCACCAGCAGCTCGCCGTTCGGGCCCGGGAGCTGGCGAATCGCGTCGAGCGCGCGCGGGTTGATCGCCTCGTCGCCGGTCGGCGCTGCCGCCGCCGCTGCCACCACCGCTGCTGCTGGCGTGGCCGCTGTCCCGGCGGCTGGCGGCTGCGGCAGCCAGCGCTGCAGGATGGCGGCGAGTTGCTCGCGGCCGAAGGGCTTGCTCAGGTAATCGTCCATGCCGGCGGCGAGGCAGCGTTCGCGGTCGCCGGCCACCGCGTTGGCGGTCAGCGCGACGATCGGCAGGTGCTGCTTTAGGGCACCGCTGCGCTGCCCGTCGCGGATGCGGGAGGTGGTCTCGAAGCCATCCATTTCGGGCATCTGGCAATCCATCAGAACGAGGTCGAAGCGCTCGTTGAGGGCGCGCTCGAGCGCGATGCGGCCGTTCTCGGCGAGGCTGTAGCTGAGCCCGAGCGATTCGAGCATGGCGGCGGCCACCTCCTGGTTGACCGGATTGTCCTCGGCGACCAGCACGCGGCCGGCGAGCCGCGGCTCGCCGGCGACGGCAGCCGGCGTCGCCGTTGCCGGCAGTGGCCGCTCCGCCGGCGGCCGCCTGGCGACGGTGGTGGCAATCGCATCGTAGAGGTCGGACTGGCGAACCGGCTTCGTCAGGTAGCAGTCGAGCATCGCCCGCTGCTGGCCTCGTTCGCCGGCGCCGACGCTGACCGATGACAGCATCAGCAGCGGCAGGTCCGCCCAGCGCGGGTCGCCACGAATCGCGTCCGCCAGTTCGAAACCGTCCATTGCCGGCATGTGCAGATCGAGGATGGCGAGGTCGAACGCTGCCGTGGTTGCCGCCAACTGCTGCAGGGCATCGTGCGCATCGACGGCGGCGCTGTGCAGCATTCTCCAGCCGGCGAGCTGGTTGGCGAGGATCTCGCGGTTGGTGGCGTTGTCATCGACGACCAGGACGCGCAGGCCGGCGAGGTGGCCGGCGAGGTCGAGTGGCGCGCGCGCGCTGGGCTCCTGCTTGCGCAGCGGGATCTCGAACCAGAACAGCGTACCCTTGCCGGCCTGGCTATGCAGGCCGATCTCCCCCTGCATCAGGTCGACGAGCCGGCGGGCGATCGCCAGTCCGAGTCCGCTGCCGCCGAAACGCCTGGTCGTCGACCCGTCGGCCTGAACGAAGGCCTGGAACAGCCGCGCCTGCGCCTCCTCGCTGATGCCGATGCCACTGTCCTGAACCTCGAAGCGCAGCCGGGCCTGCCACACATCCTCGGCGAGCAGCGAGACGCGGACGACGATCTCGCCCTGGCTGGTGAACTTGATGGCGTTGCTGACCAGATTGGTCAGGATCTGGCGCAGGCGAACCGGATCGCCCTGCACGGCCACCGGCAGGTCGTGCGGCACGCTGCACACCATCTCGAGGCCCTTGCTCTCCGCCGGGCGGGCAAACAGGCAGGCGAGATCCTCGACCAGTTGCCGCAGGTTGAAGTGAATGCTTTCCAGATGCAGTTTGTCGGCCTCGATCTTCGAGAAGTCGAGGATGTCGTTGATGATCGACAACAGGTGTTCGCCCGATTGCTGGACGGAGTCGGCGAAGCGGCGCTGCTGCGCACTGAGCATCGTGTTGCGCAGCAGTTCGGTCATGCCGAGGATGCCGTTCATCGGCGTCCTGATCTCATGGCTCATGGTGGCGAGGAACTCGCTTTTCGCACGGCTGCCGGCTTCGGCGAGGTCCTTGGCGTGCCGCAACTCGGCGGTGCGCGCCTCGACCTCGCGCTCGAGTTCGTCGCGGTGCGCCGCCAGGTGGCGGTCGCGCTCCTCGATCTGTTCGAGCATGGCGTTGAAGCCGCTGGCCAGGCGGCCGATCTCGTCACTCGACTCGATCGGCGCCCGGGCAGCGTAGTCGCCCTTCTGCGAGACTTCGGACATCGTCTGCACGAGGCTCGACACCGGCGCGGTGATGATGCGGTTCAGGCGCGACAGGAGCAGCAGCGAGGCGGCCAGTGCCAGCAGCATGAGCAGGGTGAAACCCGCCGCATGGGTCAGCAGCCGCTGTTGCAGCTCGGCGAGGTCGACGCGCAGGGCGATCGTGCCGAGCAGGCGGCCGTCAGCGCTCACCGGTTGCGCCAGGTCGAGGAAGCGCAGTCCCATGGCGTGGCCGGGCGCCGCGGCTGGTGCGATCTCGCCGGCGTCCCCGCGCGGCGAGCGATAGGCCGCCAACTCCTGGCCCTGGCGGTCGCGCAGTACCGCCAGCATGATGTTCTCGTCCTCGGCGAGCGACGAGAGCAGCTCGTTTGCCGCCCGCGGGTCATCGAAGAGCAGCGCCGAAGCGCTGTTGCGGCCGATCACCTGCGCCTTGACCTGACTGTCCCGCAGCAGTTCGCTGCTCAGGTTGAGATAGTCGTAGCCGGTCAGCAGCAGGATGCTGATGAGAAACGCGCTGCCGATGGTGAGCAGGTTGATGCGGCGCAGCTTCTCCCGCAGCGAGCCGCGCCGCAACAGTCGGCTAAGCATGCCTGCCCCGCAACCGGCCGCCGATCCTCGCCAGAGCGGGCCAGCCCCGGTCCAGGCGCGACGATGATGGCAGGAAGCGCGGCGCCCCGTGACCGAACCCGATTCGCTCGATCGGGTTGAGGTCGATCGACTGCTCGCTTGCCGCACCAGCCGCGTCGTGGCCGGCGCCGACGGTCACGCGATCCGGCCCTTGCCCGCCCGGATCCTCCGCAGCGACCTGCTCGGGCGGCTGCCAGGCACCGGCCAGCACGAGCGCCAGGACAGCGGTCAGGTGCACGCGCGTGGCGCCGCGCCGCAGCGGGTCGACTGCCGGGGAATTCCTCATCGATGCCTCCTTCAAGCCAGGGATCCGCCGCCGTCGCTGCCTTTCGCTGGCGACGGAGCTGCTGGCTGGGTCAACGGCACCTCGGCGAGAAACTTGAGGCGATCCCCGGCATTAAAGTTCCTGGCGGCAAGAGCCGTTATATCATGCGTGGCGAGCGGGGGAGCCAACTGCCGCGCAGGCCGGAAAGCCGGCAGCGCGCAGGGATCTGCAAGGCGATGTTGGCAGGCGATGTTCCGCTCGCAGCTTTTTCTACTTGGAGGATGAAGGATGCTGCAATGGACAAATTCGCGGCCGGTTCGTCTCGGCCTGCTGCTGACCGCCGCGTGCCTGAGCCCGCCGCTGCTGGCGGAGGAACCGGCGGCGCCGGATGCAGCCGTTGCGGTCGACATGAGCCTCGAGGACCTGCTCAACGTCGAGATCACCAGCGCGGCACGCAAGTCGCAACGGCTCAACGACGTCGCGGCAGCGGTCTACGTCATCAGTCGCGAGGACATCGAACGTTCGGGAGCGACCAACATTCCGGAAGCCCTGCGTCTGGCGCCGGGGGTCAACGTCGCACGCCTGGCGAACAACCGCTGGGCGGTCAGCGTGCGCGGCTTCAACAGCCGCTTTTCCAACAAGCTGCTGGTGCTGATGGATGGCCGCAGCATGTACTCGCACCTCTTCTCGGGCGTGTTGTGGGAGGTCGAGGACACGCTGCTCGAAGACATCGAGCGCATCGAAGTGATTCGCGGGCCGGGCGCGGCGATGTGGGGTGCGAACGCGGTCAACGGGGTGATCAACATCATCACGCGGCGGGCGCGCGACACTCAGGGCAGCCTGCTGGTCGCCGGTGCCGGCAGCGAGGAAAGCGCCTTTGCCTCGTTTCGCCATGGCATGGCGGCGGGCGACGGGCACCTGCGGGTGTGGGGCAAGGGGTTCGCGCGCGACGAGTCGGTGACGCCGCAAGGAGAGACGGGGAACGACTACTGGCGCGCCGGGCGCGCCGGTTTCCGCGGCGACTGGATGATGGGCGGCGGTCACCGGCTGACGCTCAGCGGTCAGGCCTACTATGGAACGTCGGGCGACACTTGGCACGTGCCGGACATCGGCTCGCCGGCAGGCGTGACGCTCACCGACATGCGGCAGAAGGCAAGCGGCGGTTTCCTCATGGCGCGCAACGAATGGACGCTGCAAGGCGGCTCGGAAGCAGCCGTTCAGGCCTATGTTGCTGCCAGCGAGCTGGAGATCGCCGGCGCCTTCAAGGAACAGCGCACGACCGTCGACCTCGATTTCCAGCATCGCATTCTCCTCGGGGACCGGCATGACCTGGTCTGGGGCCTCGGCTACCGCCATTCGCAGGACGACATCAGCAGCGGCGGGATGATCAACATCCAGCCGCAGAAGCGGAGCTTCAGCCTCGTCAGCGCTTTCATCCAGGACGAGATCACCCTCGTGCCCGATACCCTGCGCCTGCTGCTCGGCCTGCGCCTCGAGGACAACAGCTTTTCCGGCTTCGCGCCGCAGCCCAATGCGCGCATGATCTGGACGCCGAGTGCCAACCAGTCGCTGTGGGCGTCGGTTTCGCGCGCCGTGCGCACGCCATCGCGAGCCGAACTCGATGGGCAGGTGGACGCTTTCGTCGTCCCGGCCCGATCGCCGGTCAATCCGACGCCGTTGCCGCTCGTCGTCAGCAACATCCCGAACGGGCAGGATTTGCCCAACGAAACACTCACCGCCTATGAAATCGGTTACCGTCACCAGTTCGGCCCGGGCCTTTCGGCTGACGTCGCACTGTTCTACAACCTTTACGACGAACTGCGGGCACAGATGACCGGCAGCCCGCGGTTGGTGCTGGCGCAGCCGCAGCCGTACGTGCTGCTGCCCGTGAGCCCCGACGACAGCGCCAAGGCACGCACGCACGGTGTCGAGATTGCCGTCGACTGGTACCCGCTGCCATGGTGGCGAATCCAGCCGATCTACTCGTACCTCGACCTGCGTGCCTCGTCGAAGACCGGTGATCCGGCCTCGCTGCTCAGCGTCGAGACCACCAACAGCGGCAGTCCGCAGCACCAGTGGGCGCTGCGCTCGTCGATGTCCCTGTCGGAGCGGCAGCATTTCGACCTCTGGTTGCGCCATGTCGGCAAGCTCGCCGCATCCGGCTCGCCGCTCTACGTTCCGGCCTACACGACGCTCGATCTGCGCTACGCCTGGCGACCGACGCGCGATTTCGAACTGTCGCTGGTCGGCCAGAACCTGCTCGACGGGCAGCACCCCGAGTCGGTCGCGAGCCTGCTGCCATCGCGCAATCTGGAGATCGAGCGCGGCTACTACCTGAAGGCCCGGTGGCAGTTCTAGGAGCCTGAGCGTGCGCTCCTTTCTTGGCAGCGGGCTGCTGGCGCTCGCCTGCGCTGTCGCCACCGCCGCCCAGGTGGCGGCGCAGACGGCAGTCAGCGAGGCGCAGGCGAAAGCCGGCTTCGTGCTCAACTTCGCGCGCTACGTCGAGTGGCCGGAGCGGGTTTTCGCCGCCCGTGACGCGCCGATCCTGCTCTGTGTGCTCGGCCGCGATGAGGTGGCGACGGCATTGACCGCGCTCGACGGCCGCCAGGTCCAGGGGCGGCCGATTGCCGTCCGCCGCCTGGCGAACGCGGACGAGGCACGCCCGTGCCAGGTGCTGTTCATTGCCGAGTCGGAATCGCGGCGGTTGGCGCTGACGCTGCGCGCGGTTGCCGGCCAGCCGCTGTTGACGGTCAGCGACGCCGATGCTTTCATCGATGCCGGTGGCGCGATCGGCATCGTCCGCGGTGACGGACGCCTGCAGTTCGAGGTCAACCGTGCGGCGCTCGATCAGGCACAGCTCAAGGCCAGCTCGAACCTGTTGAAACTGGCGCGCAACCTTGCTGAAGCGAAGGGAAGGAATTGATGCTGCGCTTTGGCGATCTGCCGCTGCGGCAGAAACTGATGCTGATCATCGCACTGACGGCGGGTGCCGGCCTGCTGATCAGCACGCTGCTGTTCGCCGTTTCCGAGATCGAGGACAACCGCGCGGCCGAACTCGCCAAGCTGACCGGCATGGCCGAAGTGCTGGCCGCCAGCACCGCGCCGGCGATCGCCTTCGACGACGCGCGCACGGCGGCCGAGGCACTCGCCGGCCTGCGCGTTCGTCCGGAGTTCGTGCAGGCGACGATCACCCTGCCGGGCGGACAGGTGTTCGCACATTATCCGCCGGCAGCGGCGGCGATGACGCCGAACCAGTTGGGGGGGTCGGAACTGCAGGTGATCGGTTCCTTGTGGGGAGCGACGCTGCGCATCGAGTACCCGATCCGGCAGGGCAACGAGGTCATCGGTACGCTGGCGATCGAATCCGATCTGGCGCCGATGTGGTCGGACATCGCGCAACGAATGCTGGTCGTTCTGGCCGGTGCCGCCATTGCATTCGCTGGCGCGCTGGTGCTCGCGGCGCGCCTGCAGCGCTCGGTCTCGGAGCCGATCGGCGAACTGACGAAGGCCATGCGGCAGGTGGCGGGCGAGCGCGATTACTCGCTGCGCGTGTCCTTGCCCGACCGCCGCGACGAAGTCGGCGAACTGGTCGCCGGCTTCAACCGCATGCTCGGCGAGATCGCGGCGCGTGACGACGAGCTGCGCCAGCACCGGGCGACGCTCGAGGAGCAGATCGAGCGCCGCACGGCGCAGTTGCGGCTGGCCAAGGAAGAGGCCGAGGCGGCGAACGTCGCCAAATCGCGCTTTCTCGCCAACATGAGCCACGAGATCCGGACGCCGATGAACGGCGTCATCGGCATGGCCGATCTGCTGCGCGATACGCCGCTGGCCGAGCAGCAGCGGCACTATCTCGGGACGCTGCGGCAGTCGGCGGAGTCGCTGCTGCATCTCCTGAACAACGTTCTCGACCTGTCGAAGATCGAGTCCGGGCGGCTCGATCTGGAGAACATCGCGTTCAGCCCGCAGCGGCTGGTCGAGGAGGTGGCGCAACCGTTCATGCACGCGGCGTCGGCGAAGGGGGTGCTGCTGACGGTCGTCGTCGGCGCCGACGTGCCGCCGGCGGTGCTCGGCGACCCGTTTCGCATCCGGCAGATCGTCAGCAACCTGCTGACGAACGCAGTCAAGTTCACCGAGCGCGGAACGATCGCCGTCTCGCTGACCTGCGAATGCGATGCCGGCGCGGCTGCCGGCGAAGTCGACGAGTGCCGGCTGTGCTACGCGGTGAGCGACACCGGCGTCGGCATTGCGCCGGCGGCGGCGGCGAAGCTGTTCGCGCCGTTCTCGCAGGCCGACAGTTCGACGACGCGGCGCTTCGGCGGTACCGGACTCGGGTTGGTGATCATCCGCGAACTGGCGCAGCGGATGGGTGGCGAGGTCGGTTTCGAGAGCGAGGAAGGACGTGGCTCGACCTTCTGGTTCCGGCAGCGTGCCGCGCGCCACGCCGGCCCGCTGGCGGGCGAGCAGGCGTCGGTGCTGGCCGGCAGCCTGGCGGGTGCGCGAGTCCTGGTCGCCGAAGACAACGCCGTCAACCGCGAGATCGCGGCGGCGATCCTGGAAGGTCTCGGCTGCGTGGTCGAGCTGGCGGAGGATGGCGCGCAGGCGGTGGTCGCGGCGCGTGCCGGCGCCCATGACGCGATCCTGATGGATTGCCAGATGCCGCTGATGGACGGCTACGCGGCGAGTCGCGCCATCCGCCGCGACGAGCAGGCGGGCGGCCGGGCGGCGGTGCCGATCATCGCCCTGACGGCAAATGCGCTGGCCGGCGACCGCGAGCAGTGCCTGGCGGCCGGCATGGACGAGCATGTCGCCAAGCCGGTGACGCGCGAACAGCTTGCCGCGGCGCTGCGGCGTCACCTGCAGCCGCGGGCGGCAGCGACTGTCGCCACGGTGGCGGCGCCCGCCGACGAGCCGGCGCCGCACGGCGAGAGGCGGGCGGCGCTGGTCTTCGACGCCAGCGTCGTGCAGTCGCTGCCGATGGTCGCCGATGGCAGCAACCCGGGTTTCGCCGACCGGGTGCTCGATATGTTCGACCGCAACACGCGGCAGATGCTCGACGAGATCGACACCGCCAGCCGGCAGGGCGACCTGCCGACGCTGCAGCGGGCGGCGCACACGCTGAAGTCGTCGAGTGCGACGGTCGGCGCGCTGGCGCTGTCCGAGCAGGCGAAGCAGCTCGAGATGCTGCTGCGTGCCGGCCGCGAGCCGGCCGGCGACTGGCCGGCTGTGTTGCGCGCCGCGCATGCGCAGTTCGCCGAGGCGCTGGCGCAGCATCGCGCCGCGGTGGCAACCGTCGCCGCTGAGGATCGTTGAACCCGTGGTGATGGCAGCGATCCGCGCCGGTGGCCGCCATGTCGTATCATGCGGTCGCAGTCCGGTCGGCAGTGGGGTGGTCCTGCTGCCGACCACCGGTCGCCGTGCGCCCGGCTTGTTGCGATGACCCGTTCCCGAGGCCCGATGAGGATTCCCGCGGCGATGAGCAGTGAAGGGATGCCGCCCGACGGCGGCATGGCGACGGTGGTCGACCAGGGCCTCCGGGTCGAGCTGGAGTTGACCGGCAGCGCGATCGGCAAGGCCAGTGCTTCGGCGGTGGCGATGGTCTTCGGCCAGGCGGTGGTCGCCACGGTCAGTGCGGCCCATCTGTCGCTTCCGCTGGGCGTGCTGATCCTGCTCGTGGCGATCGCCGGTGCCGTCTGGCGCCGTTTGCTGCACCGCAAGTGGCCGCAACTCGCGCTGACGCCGGCCGGTTATCGCCGGGCGTGCCGGTCTTTCCTCGGCATGACCGGGCTACTGGCGGCGAACAACGTGCTCGGTATCGCGGTGCTCTACCCGCAGGTCGCGCCGCAGGCGGCCGCGCTGGTGTTGATCGTCCTCCTGGCTTCGCTGACCGTCGCCGCGCTGTTCCTGACCCTCGTGCGCTGGGCGCTGATGCTGTGGCTGGTGCCGCCGTTGCTGGCGACGATGATCGTCTCGCTGCTGCAGGGCGATGGGCATGGCTATGTCCTGGCGTTCATTGCGCCGGTGTACGGGCTGATCGTTCTGCGCGCTGCGCGCGAGCAACTGGCGGCGGCCACGGAGCAGGTGCGGCAGCGGATCGAGGTCGAAGAGAGCGCCCGCGAGCTGGCCCGTGCCAAGCAGCAGGCCGAGGCGGCGAGCGCAGCCAAGTCGCTGTTTCTCGCCAACATGAGCCACGAGATCCGGACGCCGATGAACGGCGTCATCGGCATGGCCGATCTGCTGCGCGACACGCCGCTGGCCGAGCAGCAGCGGCACTATCTCGGGACGCTGCGGCAGTCGGCGGAGTCGCTGCTGCACCTGTTGAACAACGTTCTCGACCTGTCGAAGATCGAGTCCGGGCGGCTCGATCTGGAGAACATCGCGTTCAGCCCGCAGCGGCTGGTCGAGGAGGTGGCGCAACCGTTCATGCACGCGGCGTCGGCGAAGGGGGTGCTGCTGACGGTCGTCGTCGGCGCCGACGTGCCGCCGGCGGTGCTCGGCGACCCGTTTCGCATCCGGCAGATCGTCAGCAACCTGCTGACGAACGCAGTCAAGTTCACCGAGCGCGGAACGATCGCCGTCTCGCTGACCTGCGAATGCGATGCCGGCGCGGCTGCCGGCGAAGTCGACGAGTGCCGGCTGTGCTACGCGGTGAGCGACACCGGCGTCGGCATTGCGCCGGCGGCGGCGGCGAAGCTGTTCGCGCCGTTCTCGCAGGCCGACAGTTCGACGACGCGGCGCTTCGGCGGTACCGGACTCGGGTTGGTGATCATCCGCGAACTGGCGCAGCGGATGGGTGGCGAGGTCGGTTTCGAGAGCGAGGAAGGACGTGGCTCGACCTTCTGGTTCCGGCAGCGTGCCGCGCGCCACGCCGGCCCGCTGGCGGGCGAGCAGGCGTCGGTGCTGGCCGGCAGCCTGGCGGGTGCGCGAGTCCTGGTCGCCGAAGACAACGCCGTCAACCGCGAGATCGCGGCGGCGATCCTGGAAGGTCTCGGCTGCGTGGTCGAGCTGGCGGAGGATGGCGCGCAGGCGGTGGTCGCGGCGCGTGCCGGCGCCCATGACGCGATCCTGATGGATTGCCAGATGCCGCTGATGGACGGCTACGCGGCGAGTCGCGCCATCCGCCGCGACGAGCAGGCGGGCGGCCGGGCGGCGGTGCCGATCATCGCCCTGACGGCAAATGCGCTGGCCGGCGACCGCGAGCAGTGCCTGGCGGCCGGCATGGACGAGCATGTCGCCAAGCCGGTGACGCGCGAACAGCTTGCCGCGGCGCTGCGGCGTCACCTGCAGCCGCGGGCGGCAGCGACTGTCGCCACGGTGGCGGCGCCCGCCGACGAGCCGGCGCCGCACGGCGAGAGGCGGGCGGCGCTGGTCTTCGACGCCAGCGTCGTGCAGTCGCTGCCGATGGTCGCCGATGGCAGCAACCCGGGTTTCGCCGACCGGGTGCTCGATATGTTCGACCGCAACACGCGGCAGATGCTCGACGAGATCGACACCGCCAGCCGGCAGGGCGACCTGCCGACGCTGCAGCGGGCGGCGCACACGCTGAAGTCGTCGAGTGCGACGGTCGGCGCGCTGGCGCTGTCCGAGCAGGCGAAGCAGCTCGAGATGCTGCTGCGTGCCGGCCGCGAGCCGGCCGGCGACTGGCCGGCTGTGTTGCGCGCCGCGCATGCGCAGTTCGCCGAGGCTCTGGCGCAGCATCGCGCCGCAGTGACGGCTGCAGGGGAGAAGGCCGCATGAGCACAACGACCGACCAGGGACACCTCCTGCTCGTCGACGACGACGAGATGATCCGCATGCTGGCCTCCGAGTCGCTGCAGCACGCCGGCTTCACGGTCAGCGAGGCGGGCGATGGCGATGCCGCGCTGCGCCTCGTCGCGGAGCAGGAGTTCGACCTGCTGCTGCTCGACGTGGTGATGCCCGGCATCGACGGCTACGACGTCTGCCGGGCGATCCGCCGCAGTCCGCGCGGGCAGTCGCTGCCGATCATGATGCTCACTGGGCTCAACGACACCGAGTCGATCGAGCGTGCGTACGCGGCTGGCGCCACCGACTTCGTCACCAAGCCGATCAACTGGCTGCTGCTGACCCAGCGCGTGCGTTACGGCCTGCGTGCGGGGCGTGCGCAGGCGGCCGTGCGGCATGGCCGGGAGAGCCTCGAGCGCGCGCAGCGGCTGGCGCGGATGGGAAGCTGGGAGTGGTCGCTGGCGCTGGCACGTTTCAGTTGTTCCGAGCAGTTGCGGCGAATCTGCGACGACATCGAACTCACCGGCAGCAGCACCCCGGAGCGTTTTCTCGAGCGGGTGCAGCGCAGC
Organism: Candidatus Accumulibacter conexus; assembly: GCA_017592775.1. GTDB lineage: Bacteria > Pseudomonadota > Gammaproteobacteria > Burkholderiales > Rhodocyclaceae > Accumulibacter > Accumulibacter conexus. The sequence continues at coordinate 63,476 of JAGFNJ010000024.1, forward strand.
GACCGTGCGGTCGTCGCGGCGGCGCGGCAGCGGCTGATGAGCGAGGGAACGCCCTACCAGGCGACCTACGGCCTGCGACGCGGCGATGGTTCGCTGGTCGAGGTGTTCGAGGAGGCGATCGCCATCCGCGACGCTGCCGGTCGCATCGTCAAGCTGGAAGGGATCACCCAGGACATCAGCGAACTGGTGCAGGCGCAGCGCCGGATCGAGCACCTGGCGCTGCACGATCAGCTGACCGGGCTTGCCAACCGGCAGTTCTTCAACGAACTGGTGACGCTGGAACTCGAGCGCGCGCAGCGCGTCGCGACTGCGTGCGCGATCATCCACATCGATCTCGATCACTTCAAGAGCTTCAACGATGCGCTTGGCGACGCCAGCGGCGACCGCCTGCTGTGCGGCGTCGCCGAACGCCTGCAGCGCTTCGTCAGCGGCCGTGAGGCGCAGAACCTGAAACCACCGATGCGGGCCCACGAGACGGTGGCGCGGATCGACGGCGACTCGTTTGCGCTGCTGCTGGTCGACCTGGTGACGCCGGAACACGCAGCGCTCTATGCCGAGCGCCTGCTGCAGGCAGTGGCGCAGCCGATGATGGTCGCCGGCCGCGAACTGGTGCTGACGGCGTGCAGCGGCATCGCCGTCCATCCGCGCGATGGCGATTCCGCCGAAAGCCTATGGCGCCATGCCGAGCAGGCGGTGTATGCCGCCAAGACGGCCGGGCCGTCGAGCAACCGCTTCTTTGCCGACGAGATGAACGCTGCCGCCAGCGCCAAGCTGGAACTCGAGGGCGACCTGCGGCAGGCCATCGCCGGCGAAGGGCTGCGACTGTACTTCCAGCCGAAGGTGGATGTGGCGAGTGGCCGCATGATCGGTGCCGAGGCCCTGCTGCGCTGGCAACACCCGCGGCGCGGCCTCCTCGGGCCGCTGCACTTCATTCCCTTGGCGGAAGAGTGCGGACTCATCGTCGCGCTCGGCGACTGGGTCGTTGCCGCCGCCGCAAGTCACCTGCGCGCCTGGGCCGACGCCGGCATCGAGACCGTCAGCGTTTCCGTCAACCTCGCCAGCCCGAGCTTCCTGCAGCCCGACATCGTCGACCGGCTCGTCGGCATCGTGCAGCGCGCCGGCGTCGCGCCGCGGCAGATCGTGCTGGAACTGACCGAGTCGCTGCTGATGGTCGACAGCGAGCGGACGATTGCCGTCCTCGACCGCCTGCGCGAACAGGGTTTCGGCCTCTCACTGGACGATTTCGGCACCGGCTACTCGTCGTTGAGCTACCTGAAACGCTTTCCGCTCGACGAGCTGAAGATCGACCGCTCGTTCGTCACCGACGCCAGCGGCGACAGCAAGGATGCGGCAATCGTCCTGTCGATCATCGAACTCGGTCGCCGCTTCGGCATGCGTGTCGTTGCCGAGGGTGTCGAAACCGGCGCGCAGGCGCGTTTCCTGCTCGCCAACGGTTGCCCGGTGCAGCAGGGCTTCCTGTTTTCCCGGCCGTTGCCGGCCGAGGATTTCAGCGTGCTGCTGCGGTCGAGCCGCGGGCACGATTTTCGCCGCCAGTTGACGGCCGCCGGTTGAGCGGCCGCCGGCGCCGTGCCGGCGCCTGATCGCTTGCGTGTCACTCGGCGGGTGCGGCCGTTTGCCGGCTGGCCGGGCACGCTGCCGGCACTCAGGCGGCGTTGCTCGTCGCGCAATGCGTCTTGCCGCCGGCAGACAGGCAGACGCGGTTGCGGCCGGCCGTCTTGGCGGCGTAGAGCGCCTTGTCGGCGGCGCGCAGCATGTCGTCGGGTTCCTCCATGCCGTTCTCGCGGTTGGCGACGCCGATGCTGACCGAAGTCTGAACCTGGACGTTGGCGACCGTGATCCGCAGTTCACGCACCATGCGGCGCAGCCGCTCGGCTGCCAGCAGGGCGGCGCGGGGGTCGGCGTCGTGGCACACCAGCAGGAACTCCTCGCCGCCGATGCGGCTGACGCTGTCGTCCTTGCGGGCCGCCGCCTGGATGGCGCGGGCGACCGCCTGCAGGACCTGGTCGCCGATGGCATGTCCGTGCTGGTCGTTGATCGACTTGAAATGATCGACATCGATCATCAGCGCCGCCACCGGCTGGCCGGTCCGCTGCGAGGCGCTCCAGAAGCGCTGCAGCGCGTCCATGCCGGCGCGCCGGTTGGGCAGGCCGGTCAACAGGTCGGTCATTGCCGCATGCTCCAGGCGGCGATTGCTGACCGCCAGTTCGGTGGCGAACTGCTTGAGCTGCGCGCGGTCGTTCTCCCAGGCCTCGAGCAGCTTGGTGTAATGCTGCGCGGCGCGCATGCGCGCACTCAATGCGCGCATGGTCACCGGCTTGGTGATGTAATCGTCGACCCCCGCCTCGAAGGCCTGGATCAGCTTCTCATCGGTCTCTTCACCAGTCAGCATGATGACGTACATCGACTGGCCCCAGTCGGTATCGCGCAGCGCGCGGCAGAACTCGAGGCCGTCCATGACCGGCATCAGCCAGTCGGTGACGATGATCTGCGGCAGCACCTCGACGGCAACCGCCAGGGCGTCACGGCCATTCTCGGCGGTGAAGACGGTGCAGTCGAGGAGGTGCGAGAGCAAGGCCTCGGTCAGCATGCGGCTGGTCGGCTCGTCCTCGACCAGCAACACCCGCTTGCGGGCGGCGCCGCTGCCGGTCGCCTGCTCCGGGCGCGGGATCGGGGCGTTGGCCATGGCTTCGAAGGACGGCAGCGGTGTCGCTGGCAGTTTGAGCAGCTCGGTCCATTCCTGCCATTGGCTGACCACCCGATCGAAGACCTCGCCGAGAGCCGTTGCATCGAGGCCGATCTTGCCGCCCAGACGCATGAGTTCGGCGATGTGGCCATTGCGTTCGGCTACCGGCGAACGTCCGAGATCGGCCATTCGCCGTGCCTGGAAGAAGAGCTGCACGAGCTGATGGGGTCGCGAGCCCTCGCCGAAGCCAGCCGCCTCGGGCTGCTCATGGCAGGAGACGGGCTCGGCAAGGGCGCCGGGAATGCCGCAGTCGGCGAGGACGGCAGCCGTCACCTGGTTGTGATCGGCGCCCAGACGTTCGCGCTCGAGTGTCCGCAGCGCCTCACCGCCGCGCTGCTCCGCCAGGATGCCCGCGTAGTCGACGGGGTAGGCCGTCGCCAGTACCAGCGAGCCGATCTGCGCCAGTAGACCACAGGCGAACAGTTCGTCTGCCGCAGCAACCCGCGTCAGGCCGCCCAATTCGTGGCAGGCGACCGCCATCAGCAGCGAATGCGACCAGAAGGCGGTGTGGTCGAAGGCGCCACCGGTTCCGTCGAGATACTGGTCGACGAGCGAGAAACCCATGGTCACCTGCCGCACCGTGCTCATGCCGAGGCGCAGGACGGCTTCGCGGATCGATGCGACCGGCCGGCCACCGGAACGCGCCGAGTTGCACAGACGCAACAGACGACTCGACAGGGCCGGGTCGCTCTGCACGACCCTTGCCACCTCGTCGAGCGTCGCGTCCTCGCGCCGGCAGACCTCGAGGACGGCCAGCGCCACGCCTTTCGGGCTGGGCAGCCGGCCGCTGAGTCGCAGCTGTTCGATGCTGTTCATTGTTCTCTGGCCCTGCCCCCCTGTCATTGGCCGCAGTCTACTCTAATCGCGGATCGCCCGCATCGCTCGCCAGAGCAGTGCGGCGAGCATTGCCGATGCCAGCACCAGACTGCCGACCGAGGCCAGCCAGAAGCCGCTGACGCCCATCGGCTGCGGCGAACGGAAGGCGAGCCACCAGCCGCCGAACAGCCCCACTCCCCAGAAGCAGAGGACATGCACGAACATCGGTGCGAAGGTGATCCGGTAGCCGCGCAGGGCATGCGCGGCGATCGTCTGCACGGCGTCGAAGATCTGATAGCAGGCGACGTAGCCGAACAGCCCGAGAGCCACCGCCTGCACCGCTGGATCATCGGTCCAGACCGCGGCCAGCGGTGTCGCGAGCAGCCACAGGATGATGCCGAGCAGCGTCGACAGGCTGGCGGCGAGCAGCAGCCCGGCGCCGATCGATCGGCCGGCGCGCTGCCAGTCGCGTGCTCCGGCGGCCTGGCCGACCTGCGCCAGCGTTGCGATGCCGAGCGCCAGCGGCAGCATGTAGCAGATCGCCGCCAGGTTGGCGACGATGCGATGGCCGGCAACGACCGTTGCACCGAGCTGGGCGACGAAGAGCGCCATCAGCGTGAAGGACGAGATCTCGACGAAATGCGAGAATCCCATCGGCAGCCCGAGCCGCAGCAGGCGCGCCAGCGGTCGGCGCTGCGGCAACTGCCAGCCGGCGAACGGGCGGTACGGCTGCAGTGGCTTGCCGCAGCGCAGGTAGGCGGCGGCACTGCAAAGGGAGAAGATGGCGACGGCGACGTTCGACAGACCGCAGCCGACGACTCCCAGCGCTTCGCCACCCCAGGCGCCGGTCACCAGCAGCGATGCCAGAACGCCGTGCAGCAGCGTGCTGCACAGACTGATCAGCAACAGCGGTCGCGGCCGCCCGAGGGCGTTGCAGAAGGCATGAAAAGTGCGGTAGAGCAGGATCGCCGGCATGCCGAACGCGAGCAGCGCGAGGTACGCACGGGCCTTCTCCTCGACCGCCGGGTCGATCCGTGACAGCGCCAGCAGCGGTGCCGGATGCAGGAGGACGACGACACCCGGGATTGCCAGCAACAGCGCCAGCCACAATGCCTGTTGCAGGGCTGCTGCGATTTCGCCGTCACGACCGGCGCCGTGCAGATGGGCGACCGTCGGCGCCACCGCCTGCAGGACGCCGACGAGCGCGAAGACGACCGAGATGTAGATGCCGCCGCCGACCGCCACCGCCGCCAGGTCGTCGGTGCCATGGTGGCCGAGCAGCGCGGTGTCGATGACCATCATTCCCATCGAACTCAACTGGGCGAGCAGCATCGGCAGCGCGTGCGCGAGGAGGCGGCGGGAGTGGTCGATGAGCATCGGGCCGGTTGCGGGCTGGAAGGTCGCTCAGCCTACCCGATTTCGCCACCGCTGCGGCTGCGCGGTGGCGCCCGGCGGCGGCCCCGGGGGTGCTGCCGGAGAAAAAAACGCCCGATTGCGATCCTGCTGGTTGAAAGATACCCGTGTATCGGCTAGGGTTTCGGCTTTTGCCGTTCCGGGAGATCAGGAAGATGGTCGCTGCCAGCCGTGTCACCGCCTACGAACCGATCGAGACCGCCAGCCGCGACGAGATCAGTGCGCTGCAGCTCGAGCGCCTGCGCTGGTCGCTGCGCCACGCTTACGACCACATTGAGCATTACCGGCGCAAGTTCGATGCCCAGGGCGTTCACCCGGACGATCTGAAGACGCTCGACGATCTCGCGCGCTTTCCCTTCACGAGCAAGGACGACCTGCGGCAGAACTACCCGTTCGGCATGTTCGCCGTGCCGCGCGACCGCGTCGTGCGCGTGCACGCCTCGTCGGGGACGACCGGGCAGCCGACGGTGGTCGGTTACACGCAGAACGATATCGACATGTGGGCGACGCTGATGGCGCGCTCGATCCACGCCGCCGGTGGCCGCCGCGGCGACATGGTGCACATCGGCTATGGCTACGGCCTGTTCACCGGCGGTCTCGGCGCGCATTATGGTGCCGAGCGTCTCGGTTGCACGGTCATCCCGATGTCCGGCGGGCAGACCGAGAAGCAGGTGCAGTTGATCAACGACTTCAAGCCCGACATCATCATGGTGACGCCGTCGTACCTGCTCAACCTGGCGGATGAGTTCAAGCGGCAGCGAATCGATCCGACGGCGAGCGGGCTGCGTGTCGGCCTCTTCGGCGCCGAACCGTGGACCAACCAGATGCGCGTCGAGATCGAGAGCACCTTCGCCATCGATGCGATCGACCTCTACGGGCTCTCCGAGGTGATCGGGCCGGGTGTCGCCAGCGAGTGCATCGAGAGCAAGGACGGGCCGGTGATCTGGGAGGATCACTTCTACCCCGAGGTGATCGATCCGCTGACCGGCGAGGCGCTCCCGGAAGGCCGGCATGGCGAACTGGTCTTCACCTCGCTGTCGAAGGAGGCGCTGCCGATGATCCGCTACCGCACGCGCGACCTGACCTGCCTGCTGCCGCCAACGGCGCGCTCGATGCGGCGGATCGACAAGATCACCGGTCGTTCGGACGACATGCTGATCGTCCGCGGCGTCAATGTCTTTCCGTCGCAGATCGAGGAACTGATCCTCAAGCAGCCGAAGCTGTCGCCGCACTACCTGATCGAGGTCTGGCGCGACGGCCATCTCGATTCGGTGGCCGTCGATGTCGAACTCAAGCGTGAGTACCGCTACCTGCCGGCGGTCGACAAGGAGCACGTCGCGCACTCGCTGCAGCGGCACATCAAATCGTTCATCGGCATTTCGACCGAAGTGCGCATCGCCGACATCGGCGGCATCGAGCGCTCGCTCGGCAAGGCACGGCGGGTCATCGACCGGCGGCCGCGCGCGTAGCGGCCGCCGGCGCCAGCTCTGTCCGGCGACGCACCGGCGATGCCGGTTGGCGGGCTGCTACGGCGCTGTGCTGTCGTCGTCCCGCGCCAGGCTGCCGACCTGCGTTGCCGACTGGCGCAGTCTGTCGAGGTCGCCTTCGGCGCAGTCGATGTAGCTGTAGATGCCGATGATCGGCGGCAAGTCGCGCTCGGAGTACAGGCGCAGCGTTCGGATCACCGATTGCCGCGTGTTGTACTCCTTGAGCTTGGCGCACTGGAACTCGTCCCAGCAGACCGGCGAAGCGGTGTAGTCGGGCGAGAGGATGGCGATGAAGTGGCGCGTCCGGTTGACCGCGTCGGAGATGATCCTGAGCCACTGCCCGCCGACCGGGATCGAGTCGCGATCGTAGAAGACGCGTGCCGACGGCGCGCTCTGCTGCAGGGCGCGAACGAATTCCGCGACCTCGTGCTCCTGGCGGTGCGCATAGCTGATGAAAAAATCGTAGCCGCCAGCGTCGTCATCGACGACAGCCGCGGCTGTGCTTGCGTCTGGGCCTGGTGCCGCCGCTGGGCGGCGATCGATGCGCGCGAAGAGACGCTGCAGCAGTTCCTTCTCGTCGTCGTCGGCGGCGCCAAGCAGCTCCTCGCGCAGGTTTTGCCCACAGGCGGCGACCAACTGCTCGGCGAGCCGCTGCAGCGGCAGTGGTTCGCCCGTCGGCGCCGGGCCGGCCGTCGCGCGCCCGCTGCCGATCCGCTGCTGGTAACGCCGCCGCGATGCGGCAAACAGGGCGGCTGCGGCAGTCGCCTGTGCCGCGGCGAAGGCGACGATCTTCAACTGCCGGATCGGCAGCCCCTGTTCGAGCCAGAAGATCGCGGCGTCGAGCAGCTGCGGCAGCAGGTCCTCGAGTGCGACCTGCTGGTTGCCGGTCGCCAGCAGCGGCATGGCGACGCTGCCGATGTCGAAGCGGCGCTCGCCGTTGCGGTCGGGGATGATGAAGTTGTTCAGGCAACGGAAGACGAAGCCGACGCGGTCCTCGATGTTCGCCCGCTCGCTGCCGGCGTGGGCGACGAATGCCGGATACAGCGGCTCGAAGCAGATGATGCGGCGAAAGTTGAACCGGCTGACAAGCTCCGGCGACAGCGCCTGCGACAGCCAGCAGCCGAGGCGGACGCGTTCATCCTCCTCTTTCCGGCGGGCGATTGCGCGCATGTCGAGACCACGCTCGAAGAGGCTGCTGAACAGCGTTCCGGGGTTTGGCGTGTAGCTGTCGGGAAAGGCCGAAACGACCAGCGCGTCGACCGCATGCGTCGGCGGAATCGCCGCCAGGTCGCCGGCAAGGAGCTGGATGCTGGCTTCCTGCCCGTCACCCCGGCGCGGCAGCACCGTCAGTTCGTCAATGATCTGCATGCGAAACCTCCTGCTGGGCGCCGGCTCCAGGACAGTGGTTGCCCCACCGCCTCGCTGGTGGCCTGTGTGTTGCGGGCGGTGGTGGGCCTGTTCTCTTTGCTGACCCGGCCGCCGCGCATGGCTTGGCAGGCATTCACCGACGAAGCAACCGGCGCCGCGCGCAACGCCGACGGGTTGTGTTCGGTCGGGAAAAGAGGCTGCTTGGCCTGCAACCCGGTCGACCAGGCAGTGTGGCCGCCATCGTACCGCAGCCGCGCGAGCCGCGGCTACCCGCTGCGCGCGACGACTCCCCGGCGGCCGTCCTTGCCGTACTTCGCGGACACGCTCAAGCGGTCGATCGACGGCTACAATCGTGCCTGCGGTCGCCTGCTGCGACCGCAGGCGGAATCTCTGGAGGCTCTTGCCATGCGCAAACTGATCATCGGCCCGCTGCTTGCCTACCTGGCTGGCCTGCGCTTTCCGATCCTGTTCGGCATCGCCGCCGTGCTGTTCGTCATCGACCTGTTCATCCCCGACGTGATCCCCTTCGCCGACGAGATCCTGCTCGGGCTGGGCGCCGCGCTGCTCGGCGCGTGGAAGAGGAAGCGGCAGGAGCGCGGCTCGGGACCGGTCTCGCCGTAGGGGTTCGTGATCGCTCGGAGCACGCCCGCGCAGCAGCCCGAAACCGGTTCGTGACTCAATACCACGCCGACTCCGCTCGCGTCTGGCAAGTGCCGGATTGCCAGCAGTTCTCATTTCAAACCCACGCAAGGCGGCTGTTGGCGTAGGTTCGCGCACGAGGATTCGCAGACTTGGGCGACGAAGATTGAGGAAAGCCCCGGCTTTTCTAAAAATAATGCTGGTAAACAGTACGTTATGGTGTTAACCTCGAACTTGATCGAAGTATTGATGATTTTCAGGTGCCCAGCCCATTTCAACCGTTGCCCCCATCCCCCAGCCGAGCCCTGCCGTCGCCTTGATCGAGAAGGTTCGGGATACGTTCCGGGCTTTGCCCGACGGGCGCAAGCAGAGCAACGCCCGGCGCTATGAGATGGAGGATGCGGCCCTGTCGGCCTTCGCCGTGTTTTTCTCGCAAAGTCCGTCCTTCCTCGATAGCCAAGTCAGGATGCAGAAGCAGTTGGGGCGGAACAATGCCTCTTCGCTGTTCGGGGTGCATGAGATTCCCTGCGATAACCAGATTCGCAATCTGCTGGATCCGGTGCCGCCGGAAACGCTGTACCCGGTCATGGCCGAGATTGGCGATGCCCTGTACCAGCAAGGCTATCTGGCGGGATTTCGCTCGATCAACGACACCCTGCTGATTGCCCTGGACGGCACTGATTTCTTCTCCTCGGAAAAGAT
>JAGFNJ010000025.1 GCA_017592775.1 Candidatus Accumulibacter conexus
GGTCCGCGGGATGCAGCGCCAGTTCCGGATCGAGAAAGGAATCCTTGGCCGGGCGCAAGGTCTTCCAATCCAGTGCCTGTACGGCGGTCGCCGGCAGATAACGCTCGAGGAACTCCGCCGCCACCTCGGTCCGCCCGAACACCGCCTTGAAAAAGCGGTCGTGAGGGCTGTTCAACGCCGTCATGTACGATCTCCGCCAACTCGCTGAGGATTCATCGTATCACTGTCAGCCTGGATGTGCATCAGGGCAGGATCGAGATCGAATGCGCTCTGTCACGGGAGGAACCCGATGCACGGATGCGGGTGCTGCGCGAGCAGCCGCTGATCTTCGACGGCCGCAGCCTCTTCGACCCCGCCACAGCTCGTAGCCTGGGGCTGGGGCTCGACTATCACGCGATCGGGCGTGGCGAGGCACCTCGGGGGGTGGGGCTGGAGGGGTAGGGGGCGGCGGCAGGGGCTGGGCTGTCCGAGCTTGCGATGGTTGCCACAACGAGTGATGGCGTGGCCCGCGAGTCACCCTGGAGTCCGGCACTTCACCGGCGTCGGCACACCGTGCGGTGGGTTTCGCCCAGCCGGTCTGCCGGATGCTCTGGCTGCCACGCGGGACATCGGCCGGCAGATGTCCGACCACGCCAGGCGCTACTGGCTGGTGAACTTTGTTCCTTCAGGAGCGTCATGAGATGCATGCGGCTAATGTTGTGACTGTTCGCAGCCGTTGACCAATCGTGTGTTGCCTTGCGGAGTCACAGCGATGAATGGACTGAAGCTTCCCGTGCCGGACAACGGCGCATCCAGGCAGGTGATCGCCGGCCAGGCGACATATACCGACCCGCTGCTCGCGACCTACTACTGGTACCTCGGCGACGCCAGCGGCGCGGTCAAGGGCGCGAACGTCCTGCGTGTCTGGGACGATTACCGGGGCGCCGGCGTCATCGTCGCGGTGATCGACGACGGTGTCGAGTATACGCACCCGGACCTTGCCGCCAATTACCGGAGCGATCTCGACTACGACACGCTCGACCTGGATGCGGACCCATTCCCGGGCGATTTCAGCGACCGACATGGCACGGCCGTGTCCGGCGTCATCGCGGCGGCGCTGAACAACGGCACCGGTGGTGCCGGTGTCGCTCCGGAGGCGGGCCTCGTCGGCTACCGCATCGGCTTTGGCGCCAACGGCACGCTCGAACAGATTCGGGACGCCTTCGAGCTTCTGATGGTCGTCGATGTGGCCAACAACAGTTGGGGCTTCGACGGCTACTTCGGCGACAACTTCCTCGATCCGGACTTCGCGCCGATCGGCGATGCGCTGGCGATGGCGCTGGCGGAGGGGCGCGACGGGCTCGGGACGATCGTCGTCATGGCGGCCGGGAATGCGCGGACGTCGGGCCAGGACGTGAACTACCACGGCTTCCAGAACCACCGCGGCACCATCGCCGTCGCCGCGACCGACAGCGGCGGCAACGTCACCTACTATTCGACGCCGGGCGCGGCGCTGCTCGTCGCGGCGCCCGGTCACGGCATCACGACCACCGACCGGGTTGGCAGCGCCGGCTACGGCAGCGAAGACTACGCGACGGTGAATGGGACCTCGTTCGCGGCGCCGGTGGTCAGCGGCATCGCCGCGCTCATGCTCGACGCCAATCCCGGCCTCGGCTGGCGCGACGTGCAGGAGATCCTGGCGGCGACCGCGGTGCGCGCGGGCAGCCCGGCGAGTTGGTCGTTCAACGCGGCCGACAACTGGAACGGCGGCGCGATGCACGTCAGCCACGACTACGGCTTCGGCCTGGTCGATGCCCATGCGGCGGTGCGCGTCGCCGAGAGCTGGCGCAGCGTCGCCACTTCGGGCAACGAGTGGGTCGCCGAGGGCCTGCAGTACCCCGTGTCGCCGATCGCCATCCCCGATGGCGGCAGCGTCTCGAGCACGATCACGCTCGCTGCCGGCCTGCGCATCGATCGCGTCGAGGTCGACCTCGCGCTGGCGCATCCGTACCTCACGCAGGTGCGCGTGACGCTGACGGCGCCGGACGGGACCGAGAGCGTGCTGGTGCACAACCCCTTGGCGTCACAGGGGAACATCTACTTCACCTTCTCGACGACACGCGACTGGGGCGAGTTCTCGGGCGGCGACTGGACGCTGACCGTCACCGATACGCAAGTGGGGGCGACCGGCGTGGTGTACGCCTGGGGCATCCGCGCGTACGGCGATCTCGCCGGCGACGACACCTACCTCTACTCCGGCGAGTTCGCGGCGCTGGCCACTGCCGATGCGTCGCGACGCGTGCTGTCCGACGCCGGCGGGATGGACGCGATCAACACCGCGGCGATTGCCGGCGACACGCTGCTCGACCTGCGGCCCGGTCATCTTTCGCTGATCGCAGGGCAGGAGGTGACGATAAGCGCCGGCACGATCATCGAGAACGCCGACAGCGGTGATGGCAACGACACGCTGATCGGCAACGATGCGGCGAACTCGCTGCGTGGGTGGCGGGGCAACGATTTCCTCGATGGTGGGACGGGTGTCGACACGCTCGACGGCGGGGCGGGTGACGATGTTTATGTCGTGGACGTGGCCGCGGACGTCATCGTCGAACGCCCCGGCGGCGGCACGGATACGGTGCGCACGACGCTGGCCAGCTACCTCCTCGGACTCGAACTGGAGAACCTTGCCTTCATTGGCAGCGGCAACTTCAAGGGGACAGGCAACGCAGCGGCCAACGTCATCGATGGCGGCGCGGGGAATGACAGCCTCAACGGGGGGCTGGGTGCCGACCTGCTGCGCGGCGGTCTGGGCGACGACACCTACACGGTGGACCATGCGGCTGACAGCGTCGTCGAGTTGCTGGGTGAAGGGACCGATTACGTGTACAGCTCGGTGAGCTGGACGCTCGGCGCCAATCTCGAGCGGCTCTATCTGACGGGCAGTGCTGCGATCGATGGCGCCGGCAATGATCTGGGCAACCGGCTTTACGGCCAGTCGAACAGCGCGATCAATGCGCTCACGGGTGGCCCGGGCAATGACGTCTATTACGTCGGCAGCAACGATCTCATCGTCGAACTGGCTGGGCAGGGCACCGACACCGCTTACGCCTATGGCGACTTCACGCTCGCGGCCGGCGTTTCGGTCGAGTTCCTCTACCTCAATGTGACGAGCGGCCAGAAGCTGACCGGCAACGAACTGGCCAACTACCTGCGCGGCAACACGGGCAACGACACGCTCATCGGCTTCGAAGGAAACGACAGCCTCAACGGTGGTCTGGGCGTCGACCTGTTGCAGGGTGGACCGGGCGACGACACGTACACGGTGGACCATTCGGGGGACAGCGTCGTCGAACTGGTGGGCGAGGGCAGGGACACCGTGTACAGCTCGGTGAGCTGGACGCTCGGCGCCAACCTCGAGCGGCTCTATCTGACGGGTAGTGTGGCGATCGCGGGTATCGGCAACGAGCTGGCCAACACGCTGGTCGGTCACTCCAGCACGGCTGGAAACGTGCTGACTGGTGGGGCGGGCGACGACGCGTACTACGTCGACGCGAACGATGTCGTCGTCGAGTCGGCCGGTGAAGGCAACGACATCGTCTATGGCTCGGTGAGCTGGACGCTCGGCGCCAATCTGGAGCGGCTCTATCTGACGGGCAGTGCAGCAGTCGATGGCACCGGCAATGATCTGGCCAACCGACTTTACGGTCAGGCGAACAGCGCGATCAATACGCTCGCGGGCGGCACGGGCAATGACATCTATTACGTCGGCAGCAACGATGTCATCGTCGAACTGGCCGGGCAGGGCACCGACACCGCTTACGGCTATGGCGACTACACGCTCGCGACGGGCGTGTCGGTCGAGAACCTTTATCTCAATGTGACGACCGATCAGACGCTGACCGGCAACGAGCTGGCCAACAACCTGCGCGGCAATACCGGCAGCGACACGCTGCGCGGACTCGACGGCAACGACAGCCTGAACGGCGGGCTCGGCGCGGATGTGCTCGAGGGGGGGCAGGGCAACGACACGCTGGCGGGTAGTTTCGGCAACGACACCCTGAGCGGTGGCAACGGCAGCGACATCTTCCGCTTCGACACGGCGCTCGACGCCACCAGCAACCTCGACTCGGTGATCGACTTCAGCGTCGTCGATGACAGCTTTCAGCTCGAGAACGGCATCTTCACTTCGCTGACCCAGACGGGCACGCTCGCTGCCGGCTTGTTCGTCATCGGCACCGCCGCACTCGACGCCAACGACAAGCTGATCTATGACAACACGAACGGTGCGCTCTTCTACGACGCCGACGGCAGCGGCTCCGGCGGCGCTGTCCAGTTCGCGGTCCTCGGCACCAGTCTCGCGCTGACCAACCTGGACTTCGTCGTCACCTGATCATCGGCGCAAACAGTGACAGTGACAGTATGCTTGACTCGCGTCTCCGGCCCGATCTCGAGCTCCGACGTCAGCACCTTGAAGCTGGATCCGATGTCTGCGAGCGACCTGTAACTTGTGACCACTGCGCCGGGTGGCACTGGATTTCCACGTCGGCTGCGCCTCCTCGCCATGAGGGTGGGTATCGGCAGTCGGAGCGGCGTGGCCCTCGCGGTGCTGTAGTCAGCCAGCGGCAACCTGGGTTGCGAGTTCGAGCAGTGGGATGGCCTGGATGTCGTGGGCCATTCGATAGCGTTCCTGGCCGGGATAGACGACGAACTTGCGCGCGGGGGCCAGATCTTCGCAGGCGGCATGAAAGCCACGTTCGGCTTTTGGATTGAGGCTGCGCTTGATTTCGACCGCCCATAGGCTGTTGTCCGGCCAGGCCAGCAGCAAGTCGATTTCGGCACCGCCGCTGGTGCGATAGAAGTAACCTTGCGCCTTGCCGGCAGCGGCGGTGAGCAGGTTTTCCATGACCATGCATTCCCAGCTTTGCCCGACCACCGGATGTGCCAGCAGGGTTTCCTTGTCGGGGATGGCCAGCAGGGCATGGACCAGGCCACTGTCGCGCACGTATACCTTGGGCGATTTGACCAGACGCTTGCCCAGGTTGGCATGCCAGGCAGGCAGGCGGCGCACGAGGTACAAGTCGACCAACAGGTCGAGATAGGCCGCGGCGGTCTTGGCGTCTACGCCCAGGTTGCGTGCGAATTGGGCGATGTTGAGCAGGCCGCCCTGATGATGGGCCAGCATGGCCCAGAAGCGGCGCAGGGTTTCGGCGGCGATGCGGGGCCCGAACTGTGGAATGTCGCGCTCGAGATAGGTGCGGATGAAATCCTGGCGCCATCGCAGGCTGCGGGCTGCACTGGCCGCGAGCAGGCTGTCCGGAAACCCACCGCGTAGCCAGAGTTCATCGGTTGGCAGGTTGAGTGTTTCCAGTACGCTGAAAGGCGCCAGCTCAAGATGGCTGATGCGGCCGGCCAGGCTTTCGCCTGACTGCTTGAGCAGATCAGGCGACGCGGACCCCAGCAGCAGATATTGACCGGTTGTGCGACCTGCTCGCCGAGCGCGGTCGATCAATCCGCGCAGTACCGGAAACAACCCGGGGGCGCGATGCACTTCGTCGATGATGACCAGCTTGTCCTGGTGGTCTGCCAGGTAGAGCTCGGGTTGGGCGAGCTTGGCGCGGTCCTGTTCCGACTCGAGATCAAGATAGAGTGCGTTGATCTGGCGGCCGATTTCCAGGGCCAGCGTGGTTTTCCCGACCTGGCGCGGCCCAAGCAGCGCCACGGCGGGGGTGTAGTCGACTGCGGCTTTGAGTTCGGTAGCCAGTGTTCGCTTGATCATCCTTGCAATTGTGGAGCTTTGGTGCGTCGATTGCAAGGTTTGATTGGGGAAACGGGGGCCTTGGGAACGGGGACGCTGCATGTATCTCTGGGTGCTCCTGGCCGACAGTCGGCGGATTGTTGCTCGCGGTCGACGTGGCCGGGAGGACTTCCACCTCACGGTCAGTTCAAATCGCCCGATGAATCGGGCTCCTGCAGCGTAATGGGGGGCGTGTTCAGGATCGTTCGGCAAACACGGCGGCCAGGGTCTGTGCGCCGAGCGCGCCCTTTGCCCACGCTTCCGCGTGGGCTGGGTCGTCGCCCGTGAGGTGGCTCTCGACCCAGCCGGCAAGGTTCCGAAGCGCCAGGTCAGCAACTGTTCCGGCAGCCGTGCCGCGCCTTTCTCGATCCTTTTCTGAACGTCTCGTTCCATCGCCTCAAATCAGGTTCCACGGTATTGCCAATACGTTTTCGCTGACCCAGCGCGTTTGTTCCACGGGGCAGAGGAGGACGCCCGGGGCACAGTTGAGATGGGCATGTGCGGCCTGGAAGGCTTCGATACCTCTTGCCATGCGCCGGTTGGGGTTGGCGGTGAGTTTGATCTCAATGGGATAGAGCATGCCGTCACGTTCCAGGAGGATGTCGATCTCGGCCCCGCCGGCCGCGCGCCAGTGGTGAAACGTTGGGCGGGTGGGGAGGCGGGACGCTTGTTTGATCAGTTCACCGACCATGGCCGTTTCGAACAAGGCGCCGAACAGGGGGTGGGCGGTCAAGGCCCGAGGAGAGGAAACCTGCGCATGGTGACAGGCCAGGCCGGTGTCGGCGAGGTGTCCTTTGGGGCGCAAGGAGACTCGCTTGGCGGGGTTTCCCGAGAAGGCCGGAAGGGAAAACCACTGATACGTGCCTTCCATGATGCCCAGCCAACGCCGGGCGGTTTGCGGGGTCATCCCGATTTCCCGGCCCAACTGGCTGTAGTTGATTTCCTGGGCGGTCAGCGCGCCCATCAGACGAACGAAGCGGCCAAAGTCCTGCCAGTCTTCGATGCCACCGGCGAGTCTGGCGTCTCGCTCGACATAGGTGCGGTGGTAGCCGGCCCAGAAGTCCGGTATCAGGTCTTCGTCGATTTCGATTGCGCGGGGCAGGCTTCCCCGCCAGAGCCATGACGGCAGATTGGCTTCGTGAAGTGCAGCCTGGCGGCTCCAGTCGAAGAAGGTTTGCGGCGCTTCCAGCCAGCGGCTTAGCCAGCCGGTATCTGAATTGGCGATCTCCTGCAGGGAGAAACCGTAGAGGTCCAGGAAGGCTGCACGTCCGGCCAGGCTTTCCGAAACGGAACGCAGAACCTGCCACTGCTGCGATCCGGTCACCAGATATTGACCCACACGATGGGGGTCACGGTCGACGTGACGCTTGATGGCTGCCACTACCTCGGGGGCATACTGGATTTCATCCAGGATGACCGGTGCGGGATGGTTGCGCAGAAAAAGATCGGGCTCCCGCCGCGCGTTTTCGACATCCAGGCTGGCGTCGAACACCACATAGTCAAGCTTGGGAAAAAGGTGGCGGAGCAGCGTGGTCTTGCCTACTTGGCGGGCACCACTGAGGACGACGACCGGGAAGGCTTCCACGAGCCTTTGCAGCCGTTCGGAGAGGATTCTGTGACGATACATGCTCTCAGATTATCAGCATGATCCTCGATCTGCAACGTTATGGCGGTGAAGAATGGGGACGGCCGCAATTCGGGGGCGGTATGTTTGTCTCTGGGTGCTCTTGGCCGACACCGGGCGGATTGTTGCGCGCCGTCGAACTCTGCGCCAGATCGCGCAGCAATTCGAGGATTGCGGGTACCGGCTGGTGCACCTCATCCCGCAGGGTGTACTCCAGACTGCGCAGCGCGGTGTGCCGCACGACGGCGCCGCGCCGGTTCTTCGTCACGGTATGTGCTCAGGCGTCCGCTGGCGCATTGAACTGCGTCCCTTCGACCCCATATTGCACGCATCGACCGATTTTCAGCAAGGAGTGCAGCATGCGTTTGGACAAACTGACGACGAAGTTCCAGCAGGCGCTGGCGGACGCGCAGAGCCTGGCGATAGGCCATGACAACCAGATCATCGAGCCGCAGCACCTGCTGCTCGCGCTGCTGCAGCAGGAAGACGGGTCGACCGGGTCGCTGCTGGCGCGCGCCGGCGTCAACGTGCAGGCGCTGAAGGCGGCGCTGGTGCAGGCGATCGGTCGCCTGCCGAAGGTGCAGGGGCACGGCGGCGAGGTCCAGGTCGGTCGCGATCTGGCGAATCTGCTCAACCTCAGCGACAAGGAGGCGCAGAAGCGCGGCGACCAGTTCATCGCCTCCGAACTGTTCCTGCTCGCGCTCGCCGACGACAAGGGCGAGTGCGGCCGGCTGGCGAAACAGCACGGCCTGGTCAAGGCATCGCTCGAGCAGGCGGTGGCGTCGGTCCGTGGCGGACAGGCGGTCGACAGCCAGGAGGCCGAAGGACAGCGGCAGTCGCTTGCCAAGTACTGCATCGACCTGACCGAGCGCGCCCGCCTCGGCAAGCTCGACCCGGTGATCGGTCGCGACGACGAGATCCGGCGCGCGATCCAGATCCTGCAGCGGCGGACGAAGAACAACCCGGTGCTGATCGGTGAACCGGGCGTCGGCAAGACGGCGATCGTCGAGGGGCTGGCGCAGCGGATCGTCAACGGCGAGGTGCCGGAAACGCTCAAGGGCAAGAAGGTGCTCAGCCTCGACATGGCGGCACTGCTCGCCGGCGCCAAGTATCGCGGCGAGTTCGAGGAACGGCTGAAGGCAGTGCTCAAGGAGATCGCCCAGGAAGAGGGGCGGATCATCGTCTTCATCGACGAACTGCACACGATGGTCGGCGCCGGCAAGGCCGAAGGCGCGATCGACGCCGGCAACATGCTGAAGCCGGCGCTGGCACGCGGCGACCTGCACTGCGTCGGCGCGACGACGCTCGACGAGTATCGCAAGTACATCGAGAAGGATGCCGCGCTCGAGCGCCGCTTCCAGAAGGTGCTGATCGACGAGCCGACGGTCGATTCGACGATCGCCATCCTGCGCGGCCTGCGCGAGAAGTATGAGCTGCACCACGGCGTCGACATCACCGACCCGGCGATCGTCGCCGCTGCCGAGCTGTCGCATCGCTACATCACCGACCGTTTCCTGCCCGACAAGGCGATCGACCTGATCGACGAGGCGGCGGCGCGGATCAAGATGGAGATCGACTCCAAGCCGGAGGTGATGGACAAGCTCGACCGGCGGATGATCCAGCTCAAGATCGAGCGCGAGGCCGTGCGCAAGGAGCGCGATGAAGCGTCGAAGAAGCGCATGCACCTGATCGAGGAGGAACTCCTCAAGCTCGAACGCGAGTACAACGACCTCGACGAGATCTGGAAGGCGGAGAAGTCGCAGGTACAGGGGAGCGCACAGATCAAGGAGGAGATCGACAAGCTGAAGCTCGAACTCGCCCATCTGCAGCGCGAGAACAAGTGGGACAAGGTGGCCGAGATCCAGTATGGCCGGCTGCCGCAGCTCGAAGCGCAACTCAGCGCGGCGGAGAAGTCGGGCGATGGTGGCGGCCAGAAGCGCCTGCTGCGGACCGAGGTCGGCAGCGAGGAGATTGCCGAGGTGGTGTCGCGGGCAACCGGCATTCCGGTGTCGAAGATGATGCAGGGTGAACGCGAGAAGCTGCTGCAGATGGAGGATCGCCTGCATCAGCGCGTCGTCGGTCAGGATGAGGCGGTGCGCCTGGTGGCCAACGCCATCCGCCGTTCGCGCGCCGGTCTCGCCGATCCCAACCGGCCCTACGGCTCGTTCCTCTTCCTCGGCCCGACCGGTGTCGGCAAGACCGAACTGTGCAAGGCTCTGGCCGGCTTTCTCTTCGACTCCGACGAGCACCTGATTCGCGTCGACATGAGCGAGTTCATGGAGAAGCATTCGGTATCGCGCCTGATCGGCGCACCACCGGGCTATGTCGGTTACGAGGAAGGCGGCTACCTGACCGAGGCCGTACGCCGCAAGCCGTATTCGGTGATCCTGCTCGACGAGGTCGAGAAGGCCCATGCCGACGTATTCAACGTGCTGCTGCAGGTGCTCGACGATGGGCGCATGACCGATGGTCATGGCCGCACGGTCGATTTCAAGAACACGGTGGTGGTGATGACCTCCAACCTCGGCAGCCAGATGATCCAGCAGATGGCGGGCGACGACTACCAGCTGATCAAGCTGGCGGTGATGGGCGAGGTGAAGACCTACTTCCGGCCGGAGTTCATCAACCGCATTGACGAAGTGGTCGTCTTCCACGCGCTTGACGAGCAGCACATCCGCTCGATCGCGAAGATCCAGCTCGGCTATCTCGAACGGCGGCTGGCGCAGATGGAGCTGCGGCTCGAGGTTGCCGACAGCGCACTGGCGGAGATCGCCACTGCCGGTTTCGACCCGGTCTACGGCGCGCGGCCGCTGAAGCGCGCGATCCAGTCGCAGCTCGAGGATCCGCTGGCGAAAGCGATCCTCGAAGGTCGTTTCGCCGCCGGTGACGGCATTCGCGTCGCCTGCGAGGGTGGCATCATGCGTTTCGAAAAGGCATGATGGAGGGCGGACCGGTGATCAGCATCGTCTACAACAGCCGGCAGGACGCGATTGTCGCCTACCCGGAGCCGGCTCTCGCCGACTACCGCTGGCCGGCGGCCAGGCGGTAGCGGCCAGGCCAGCTCATCCTGGCGGTGCCGCCGCGCCCTTGCGGCGCACCTGCCCGAGCAGGATCGACATGCTGTAGTTGGCGTCCTTGATGACTTCGATCGCAAGCACCTCGAAGTGCTTTCGCATGAAGGCCTCGAAGGTGGGCCGGCGGTACTTGATCACGTGTTCCGGCTCGTCGATGGGGCCGAGACAGTCGTTGGGAACGAAAAAGAACGCCTGTCCCGCCGGACGCAGAACGCGCGTGATTTCCGAGCAGAACAGATCTCGCCGGATGACATGTTCGAGAATCTGCGAAGCGATGACCACGTCGAAACTGGCGTCCGGGACCGGCAGTCTGGGCAGCGCGCCATGGAACATGGTGAAGCCCTCGGCGCGCAAGCGGTCGACCGCATAGCGCGACAACTCGAGTCCCGAGAGATTGGTGAATCCGCGGGACTTGAGATCGCGCAGGATGCTGCCGTTGCCGCAGGCGATGTCGAGAATCGCATCGTCGCGCTGAACCCGCCCTGCGATCAGCGCGTTCTTCGTCGGCCAGGTTCTTCTGTGCCAGGTTTCGGCCAACCGGTCATCCCAGTAGCGCTCCTCCCGACGCGGGCGCAGCAGATTCGCGGCGTAGTGGTAAAGGAGCGGGAAGCGATCGGATATGGCGGCGCGCAGGCGCCAGGGAATCGGGTTCATGTGCTGATCCGGCGTTGGCATGGCCGTCGGGCGGGCCTTGCGGCAGTATAGGAGCGAGCGCGAAACAGCGTCAATCCCGAATCTGGACGTCTCCCGCAGCGGCCGCGGCAAGATGGCTCGTCGCCTTCGCGTGCTGGCGTTGGCTGGCGCCGGTGACGATTCCATCGTCACGTGCCTGTCCGGCGACGCGTCGAGCCAGCCCGGCGGGCGTATAATCGGCGGCAGTTTCCCGCATTGGCGGGCGTTATTACCGGGAGTAGGCGAGATGGCGCTGTACGAATCCGATCACACCAAGTTCATGCGCGAGATGATGGCGCAGCACCCCGAGTGGGCCGAGGATCAGCGGCGTGGCAGGGCGATCTGGTGGGACAGGAAGGTCGATCTGGACGAGCAGAAAGCGCAGCGGCAGGCCAGCGAGCCGCACCTCCCGTACCCCTACGACGTCAATTTCGAACAGCGCTGAGTACGCGCCGGGCGGCGACGGCAGCCCCGGCTGACAGCCGGGGCGGGGTCGAAGAACGCGGCATGGCGGAGCTGGACGGCTTGCCTGGGCTGGCCGCCGGGCCCGCTCTCCGACCCCTGAAAGTGTCGCTGCAGTCGTTCGCTGGCTGGTCAGTTGTTGAGGGGCTTGATGACGCGTTTCACCGCCGGATCGTCGGGGTGTGGGTGGGTGGTGAAGCCGAGCCTGGTCATCAGACTGAACATCTTCGTATTCATCGACAGCACGTCGCCGACGATGCTGCGGTAGCCCTTGGCGCGCGCGCAGTCGATCAGCGCGCTCATCAGCTTGCGCCCGACGCCGTGCCGCTGCCAGTCGTCCGCCACCGCCAGAGCGAATTCGACCGACTCGCCGTCCGGGTTGGTGACATAACGCGAGACGCCGATCTGCACTTCCTTGCCCTCGGCATCGGGTAGCGTCGCCACCAGTGCCATTTCGCGGTCATAATCGATCTGCGTGAAACGCACCAGCATCGTCTGCGTCAGCTCGCGGATGGTGTCCATGAAACGGTAGTACTTGCTCTCCTCGGACATGCCGATGACGAACTGCTGCTCGCGTTCGGCATCCTCCGGCCGGATCGGCCTGATCGTCACCGTGCGGCCGTCCGGCAGCTCCCACTCCTGGATCAGGTGCACCGGGTAGGGGTGGATCGCCATGTGCGCATAGCGGTCACCCGACGGCGCAGCGTAGTCGATGACGATGCGGGCGTCGGCGGCGATGCCGCCGCTTTCGTCGACGATCAGCGGATTGAGGTCGAGTTCCTGCAGCCACGGCAGCTCGCAGATCATCTGCGAGACGTGCAGGAGGATCTCTTCGAGCGCTTCGTGGTTGACCGGCGGCATGTTGCGGAATTCGCCAAGCAGTTTGGAGGCGCGCGTCGACTGGATCAGGTCACGCGCCAGGAAGCGGTTGAGCGGCGGCAAGGCCACTGCGCGATCGCTGAACACCTCGACTTCGGTGCCGCCGGCGCCAAAGGTGATGATCGGCCCGAAGATCGGGTCACGCGAAACGCCGATCATCAGCTCACGGCCGTTCGGCCGCGCCAGGAAGGGCTCGATCGACAGGCCGTTGATGCGCGCCGTCGGGTGCCGTTTCTTCACCGTCTCGATCATGTCGTGATAGGCGTTGCGGGCCGCGGGCGCGTTGGTGATGTTCAGGCGCACGCCGCCGACTTCGCTCTTGTGGAGGATGTCCGGCGAGTCGATCTTCATCGCGATCGGGAAACCGATCTGCTCGGCGAGGAGCAGAGCCTCGGTCGGCGTGTGCGCGACCATCGTCTGCGCCACCGGAATCCGGAAGGCGCGGAGGATGGCCTTCGATTCCATCTCCGAGAGCAGTTTGCGGCGCTCCTGCAGTACCGCCTCGATCAGCATCTTCGCCCCTTCGGTCTCCGGGCGCGCGTGCTTCGACGAAGGAGCAGGCGTCTGCAGCAGCAGCTTCTGGTTCCAGTAGTAGGTCGAGATGTGGTAATAGAGTTCGATCGCCGTTTCCGGCATGCGGAACGAGGGAATCCCGGCTTCCTCGAGCAGGCTGCGCGCTTCGTGCACCTGTTCCTCGCCCATCCAGCAGGTGAGGATCGGCTTGGCGGTTTGCAGATCGACCTCGATCACCGCCTTGGCGACTTCCATCGGTTGCGTCATCGCCTGCGGCGAGAGCATGACCAGGACACCGTCAACGGCGTCATCCTCGGCCACGGCGAGAGTGGCGTCGTGGTAGCGCTTCGGCGTCGCGTCGCCCTCGATGTCCACCGGGTTGCTCTGCGACCAGGTGGGCGGCATGGCCGCGTTGAGCTTCTGCATCGTGCTCACGGAGAGCTGCGCCAGCGGGATTTCCAGATCGCCGGCGCGGTCGGCAGCCATGGCGCCCGGTCCGCCGCCGTTGGTGATGATCGCCAGCCGCTTGCCCTGCGGGCGGAACTTCGACGCCAGGGCCTTGGCAGCGTAGAACAACTGGCCGATGTTCTTGACGCGGACGACGCCGGCGCGGCGCACGGCGGCCTCGAAAACGATGTCGGATCCGGCAGCCATTCCCGAGTGTGTCTCCACTGCCGCGAGACCGCCGGCGTGGCGACCAGCCTTGAGCAGGACGATCGGCTTGATGCGCGCCGCCGAGCGCAGCGCGCTCATGAAACGGCGGGCATCGCGGATGCCCTCGACGTAGAGCAGGATGTAGTGCGTGCGGTTGTCGTAGATCAGGTAATCGAGGATTTCGCCGAAATCGACGTCCGCCGTGCCGCCGAGCGAGATGACGCTGGAGAAGCCGATGCGGTTGCTCGTCGCCCAGTCGAGAACCGCCGAGCAGATCGCGCCGGACTGCGAAACCAGCGCCAGGTGGCCGGTGTTGGCGTGAATACGGGCAAAGGTGGCATTGAGGCCGAGACTCGGACGAATGATGCCGAGGCAGTTCGGGCCGAGCAGGCGCACACCGTAGCTGCGCGCGATTTCCATCATCTTGCGCTCGAGGGCGGCACCCGAGTGGCCCGCCTCGGCAAAGCCGGAGGTGATGACGATCGCGTTCCTGACGCCGCTGCGGCCGCACTGCTCGATGACCCCGGGTACCGTCTGCGGGCGGGTGACGATCACCGCCATTTCGACACGCGCGCTGATCTCTTCGATCGACTTGTAGGCCTGCACGCCCTGGATGGTCTCGTGGGCCGGGTTGATCGGGTACAGCCGGCCGCGGTAACCGGAATCGAGAATGTTCCGGAAAAGCACGTTGCCGACCGAATTCTCCCGGTCGGAGGCGCCGATGACGGCGACGGATTTCGGTTCAAACAGCGTCGTGAGGTAGTGGTGTTCTAGCATGATCGAGAATCGCCCCCCGTTCCGGAGGCGTCACTGGGGTGGATGGTGCACTGCATCAATGTACCACACTCGCCTGCCGAAGTCTGTAGGGCACTGACTCCAATCGACCATCGCTGCGACATAGTGCACACTGATGGCCGGTTCCTGCCGTGCGCCCGGCGGGCGTTCCAAGCGACCGCCGCGATGGTGGCGCAGGGGGCTGCGGTTGCCGCCTCGACGCGCTGCCTCATTCGACGACCATGCTGTCGATCTGCAGGTCGGAGCGCAGCGTCCGGTACATCGGGCACTTGTTGGCGATCGCCAGCAGTGCGTCGCGCTGCTCTGCGCTCAGGTCGCCTTCGAGGCTGATGCGGCGAACGATGTGATCGCTCTTGCCACCACCCGCGGCAGCGATGCGGTCGTGCTGCAGTTCGATACGCACCCGTGTCAGCGGCATCAGCTTGCGCTCGGCGTACATGCGCAGGGTGATCGAGGTGCAGGCGCCGAGGCTGGCGAGCAGCAGGTCGAAGGGCGCCGGACCGGCGTCGTCGCCACCCAGGGCGGGGGGCTCGTCGGCGAGCAGCAAGTGCTTGCCGATCGCGATCGTCTGTTGGTAAGGTCCGCGTCCGTTTTCGCTGACGACGACCCGATCATGCTGCATGTCCTCTGCCATTCTGCTTCTCCGACGCGACTGGTCGGATAATAATCGAAAGGAGTCCGATGCTCACATTTTCTTCGGCAGAATCTCCGCCATCGGCCTGGGTGAAGCGCTTTGCACCGCTGCTGCCGGCGGCCGGCGAGGTGCTCGATCTCGCCTGCGGTGGCGGTCGCCATGCGCGCCTGCTTGCCGGGCAGGGGCTGCGGGTGGAGGCGGTGGATCGCGATGGTGAGGCGCTGGCATCGTTGCGCGGCGTCGCCGGCGTGTCGCTGTGCCAGGCGGACCTCGAGAGCGGCGGCTGGCCCTATCCTGGCCGCCTGTTTTCCGGCATCGTCGTCACCAACTACCTCTTTCGACCCGGCGTCGAACGACTGCTGGCGTCGCTGGCCGACCCGGGTGTGCTGATCTACGAGACCTTCATGGTCGGCAATGAACGTTTTGGCCGGCCGGCGAACCCGCAGCACCTGCTGCAGTCGCAGGAGATGCTCGCCTGGGCCAAACGGCCGGGTTGGCGCGTGCTGGCGTTCGAGGAGGGACTGGTCGACAGTCCGCGGCCGGCGATGGTGCAACGCCTCTGTGCCGTGCGTGGCGCTCTCGTCGGGCGGCTTTGACTAGCCGGCGCAGATGCGGCTGGCCAGCGTGTCGATTCCGCTGGTGCTCAGGTCGGTGGTCGACAGGGTCTTCGGCGCGGCGAAGCCGGAGTAGTTCTGTTTCTGCGAACGGCAGTAGAGTGGGTCATAGTGCAGCTGCAACAACTCCCGCACCAGATCGCGCCAGCTGGCATGGCGCGTGTACTCTGCCCAACGCCGGATGGTCTCGCTGCCCTGCAGATGGCGCAGGGCGTGCAGGCGAGCGAGCAGCAAGTCCGGGTCATTCAGGAAATAATCGTAATCGCGCAGGAGGAAGTCGACGCGGGACTCGATCGCCGCCTCGATGGTGATGCATGCACCGGCGCGCATGGTTTCGATCAGTGCTTCCGGCACCTGCAGCGAGCCGATCTTGCGGCTTTCCGCTTCGACGAACACCCGCCGCCGCGGGTCGAGTGTCGCCAGCGAGGTCAGCAGGCGGGACTCGAACATCTTCTGCGACGGCTGCGGACAATTGGGCAGGAGGCCGAGCACCGAACCCTTGTGGCAGGCCAGTTCCTCGAGATCCAGTATCTGCTCGCCGCGCGCAGCGATGGCCTGCAGGATGCGGCTCTTGCCGCTGCCGGTGGCGCCGCAGATGACGGTCAGCGACAGCCGGCGGGGAATCTCGGCGAGGCTGCCGATGACCAGTCGGCGATAGGTCTTGTAGCCGCCTTCGAGCTGTTGCGCATCCCAGCCGATGCGCCGCAGGATGTGCGTCAGCGAGCCGCTGCGCTGGCCGCCCCGCCAGCAGACGACGAGCGGACGCCAGTTCCGGTCGCGTTGGCAGAAGCGCGTGCGCAGGTGGTCGGCGATGTTCTCGGCGACGTATGCCGCACCAATCCGCCGGGCGGCGAAGGGTGACACCTGCTTGTAGAGCGTGCCGACCTCGCTGCGCTGCCGATCGTCGAGTACCGGGCAGTTTACCGATCCCGGAATGTGGTCCTCGGCGAACTCGGCCGGCGACCGGACATCGATGATCTCGTCGAAGGCGGACAGGTCGGCAAGCTCGCCGATCGTCGCAATGTCATGTTTCATGCGGCCAGCGTCTCCGGCTTGCGGGCCGCTATTTTAGCAGTGGTGCCAGTCCCCGCCAGATATTGTCGAGCAGCAGCGGCTGCGCCTCGGCAGTCGGGTGCAGGTTGTCGGCCTGGAACAGTTGCGCCTGTGTCGCCACGCCATCGAGCAGGAAGTCCACCAGCGCCGTCTTGCGGGCCTTGGCCACTTCGCCGAAGGTGGCGTGGAACTGGGCCGCATAGGCTCCGTAGTTCGGCGGGATGCGCTGGCCGACGAGCAGCACCCGCGCATTCTTCTTCTGCGCGCTGGCGACGATCGCCGTCAGGTTGTCGCGCAGTTGCG
Organism: Candidatus Accumulibacter conexus; assembly: GCA_017592775.1. Taxonomy (GTDB): domain Bacteria; phylum Pseudomonadota; class Gammaproteobacteria; order Burkholderiales; family Rhodocyclaceae; genus Accumulibacter; species Accumulibacter conexus. The sequence goes on from JAGFNJ010000025.1 coordinate 17,051, forward strand.
GCAGCGGCAGTCCGCGCAGGCCGTCGTTGGCGCCGAGCGCGACGATGACGACCCGCGGCGAGTGCCTGTCCAGGGCGGTGTCGATGCGTGCCCGACCGCCGCTGGTGGTTTCTCCCGAGATGCTGAGGTTGACGACCTTATAATCGAGGTTTTTCTCCTGCAGCCGCCTGCTCAGCAGGGCGGGCCAGGCGGCATCCTGGCGAATGCCGTAGCCCGCCGACAGCGAGTCACCGAAGACGAGGATGTTCGTTGCCGCCCCGGCGGCGCTGCTGGTGAGCAACATCAGGCCGGCAAGCAGCAGGCGGCGACAGTAGGAGAAGGCGGGCATGGCTGGAGAAACATCGATGGTCGTTGAGGTCAGGGAACTCGCCAAACGCGTGCACAACGGTGGCGAGCCGTTGACCATTCTGCACGATATTTCGTTCGTCGTCGCCGCTGCGGAGACGGTGGCGATCGTCGGTGCGTCAGGTTCCGGCAAGTCGACGCTGCTTGGTCTGCTGGCCGGGCTCGACCTGCCGAGCAGCGGTTCGGTACGGCTGGCCGGCGAGGAACTCGGCGGGCTCGACGAGGACGCGCGCGCGACGCTGCGTGGGCGCCTGCTGGGCTTCGTCTTTCAGAGCTTCCAGTTGCTGCCGTCGCTGACGGCACTGGAAAACGTGATGCTGCCGCTCGAACTCGCGGGCACCGCCAACGCCCGCAGCCAGGCCGAGTTCTGGCTGCAGCGGGTCGGCCTCGAGCAGCGCCTGCGGCATTATCCGAAACACCTCTCCGGCGGCGAACAGCAGCGCGTTGCCCTGGCGCGCGCTTTCGCCCCGGGCCCGCGGCTGGTGCTGGCCGACGAGCCGACGGGCAACCTGGATGCCGCGACCGGCCACCAGGTGATCGAGCTGATGTTCGCGCTCAATGCCGAGCGCGGGACGACGCTGATCCTCGTCACCCACGACGAGGAGATTGCGGCGCGCTGCTCGCGGCGCTTGCGCATGCATGCCGGCCAGCTGGAAGAGATGCCCTGATCCCGCGGGCGGCGGCGACGCCACTGCGGACCGCTGCCTCGAGCGTCGCTGGATACTCGGCACAGGCATGATCACCCGCCAGCCACCAGCCACTGAGCCCGGTGCGCGCGCCCGGGCGGGGAAGGCCGGGGCGGCAGGAGAAGGTCGCCCGCTGTTCGCGGATGACCTGCTGCCAGACGACAGGAGGCAGGCGGCGCCGCAGGGTGACGGCGAGCTGATCGGCGAGCCGCGCCGCCAGCGTTGCGTTGTCGAGTTCTTCCCAGGGCCCGTGCGCACTGAGGACGAACGCCAGGACGCCGGCGGTGCCAGCGAGGGCGCCGCGATCGAAGACCCACTGGCCGACATCCGTCGGCGAGCGGCTGGCGAGGCCGAGCATCGGCAGCGGCAGCGAGATCTGCGGCGGAAAGCCGAGGTAGACGGTGGCGATCGGTTCGAAGCGGTAGCCGGCGAGGGTCTGCGCCAGCGCCGCCGTCGCCGGATGGCCGGCGAGCAGCGCCGGCGCATGCTGCGCGCCGACGGCGAGGACGGCGCAGTCGAAGGCTTCCCCGAGAACGTTCGGTCCGGCTTCGATGCGGCGAATCCGGCAGCCGTCGCGGATTTCGCCGCCGTTCCTGCGGATGAAGGCGGCTGCTGCTGCCGGCAGCAGCCGATCGAGATCGGTCGCCGGCAGCAGCAGGTCGGTTGCCGCGCGTCCGCTGCCGAGGCTGTCACGCAGGGTGTTGGCGAAGATCTGGGCGGAAGCGTTCGCCGGCGGCGTGTTCAGCGCGGCGAGGCAGAGTGCTTCCCAGAGATGGCTGCGCAGCGCTCCGCGCTGACCGTGGCGATCAAGGAGTTCGGCGACGCTGTCGCTTGCCGCCACCTGATAGCCGTCGCGCTGCAGGGCGCGGAGAAAACGTGCCGCCGCGAGCTTTTCGGCGATTGTCGGGCCGGCCGCGGCGAGCAGCCCGGCGGCGAGATGCAGCGGTGGCGGCAGCCGTGGCAGCCGCAGCCGGAACGGTCGTGGCAGGCTGCCGGGAAAGTGCAGTTCGAGCGGCAGTCGCCGCAGTAGCCGGTCGGGATCGGCACCGACCAGGCGCATCAGGCGCAGCGTCTCGCGGTAGGCGCCGACCAGTATGTGTTGCCCGTTGTCGAGGCAATGTCCCCGCACCTCGACGCTGCGCGCGCGGCCGCCGAGCTGCCTGGCGGCCTCGAAGACGGTGACCCGGAAACCCGCCTGCGCCAGTTCGACCGCTGCCGTCAGTCCTGCCCAGCCGCCGCCGACGACGGCGGCCTTCATCCCCGCACCCAGGTGCGCCAGGCGATCCAGAGCTTGCGCAGCGGCGTCAGCGAAGTCCGCTGGCGCAGCACCTGGCAGCCGTCGCGCCTGATCTCGTCGAGCAGCGTGCGATAGATCGCCGCCATCACCAGCCCCGGACGTTGCTGCTTGCGGTCCACGGCTGGCAGTTGCGCGATCGCCTGCTCGTAATAGCTCTCGGCGCGCTCGATCTGGAAATCCATCAGGCGGCGGAAGTTCTCCGAATGGTGGGCGTTGAGGATGTCGGCCGCCGTCACCTCGAAACGCTGCAGTTCGTCGATCGGCAGATAGATGCGGCCACGCCGGGCATCCTCGCCGACATCGCGGATGATGTTGGTGAGCTGGAATGCCAGCCCGAGATCGTGTGCGTACTTGCGCGTCCGACGGTCCTGATAGCCGAAGATCTCCGCCGCGAGCAGCCCGACGACGCCGGCGACGCGGTGACAGTAGAGCGACAGGGCGCGAAAGTCGAGATAGCGCGACTGCTGCAGGTCCATCTCCATGCCGTCGATGATTTCCTGCAACTGTTCCTGCGGCAGGCTGTACGCGCTGCTCACCGCCTGCAGCGCCTGCGACACCGGGTGCTGTGGCTGGCCGTCGGCCATCCGCGCCACTTCCTGGCGCCACCAGGCGAGTTTGGTCGCTGCGAGCTGCATGTCCTGGCATTCATCGACCACGTCATCGACCTCGCGGCAGAAGGCGTACAGCGCGGTGATCGCGCGCCGCTGCGCCGCTGGCAGGAAGAGGAAGCTGTAATAGAAGCTCGAACCGCTGCGGGCGGCCTTCTGTTGGCAGTATTCGTCGGGAGTCATCGGCAGTCTCAGGGTTGCCACCAGGTGGTCATTGTCCCATGACTTGCTGCCGCAGCGGGGGCGGCAATGTTGCCACGCCCGTGGGCAGCCGCCGCGGGCCAGCGCCAGCCGATCGCGCCGACGGCTGGCTGGCCCCCGGCCCACGGCGCCGTTGAAAGGCGGTAGACTGCGGCGGGTCGCCCGCAGCGCTCGCCGCCGGCAACGCGGTGGCGAACCCGATGACCCTTCAGGTGGCAGGTGACGATGCGCGTGCTTCTGGTTGAGGATGATCCGATGATCGGCAAGAGCGTCCAGCAGGGGCTGCGGCAGGATGGCTGTGCGGTCGACTGGGTGCGCGATGCGCGCGCCGGCGAACTGGCGCTGGCGACGGCGCCGTACGAACTGCTGCTGCTCGACCTCGGTCTGCCAGGGGCCTCCGGTCTCGACCTGCTGGCCAGTCTGCGGCGGGCCGCCAGCCCGATCCCGGTGCTCGTCATCACCGCCCGCGACGCGGTCGCCGACCGCATCAAGGGGCTCGACACCGGCGCCGACGACTATCTGGTCAAGCCTTTCGATCTCGACGAACTGTCGGCCCGAATGCGTGCCGTGCTGCGTCGGCATGCCGGGCGAGCCGCGCCATTGCTCGTTGCCGGCGACCTGCAGCTCAATCCGGCGACCCACGAACTGACGCAGAACGGCCAGCCGGTGGCGCTTTCGGCGCGCGAGTTCGCGCTGCTGCAGGCGCTGCTGGAACGGCCGGGAACACCGCTGTCACGCGCCGACCTCGAGGAACGTCTCTACGGCTGGGGCGAGGAGATCGGCAGCAACGCCGTCGAGGTGCATATCCACTCGCTGCGCCGCAAGCTGGGCGCCGAACGGATCAGGAACATCCGCGGCGTCGGCTATCTGGTGCCGGCGGCGGCATGAGGTCGATCCGCCGCCAGCTGCTGCTGGCGCTGCTGTCGGTCATCACCCTCGCCACCCTGGTGGGGGCGCTGGCGACCTATCGCACGGCACGCGACGAAGCCAGCGCGTTGCTCGATTACCAGTTGCGGCAGTTGGCACTGTCGTTTCGCGATCAGGCGCGGCACAGCACCTTGCGGCGCGAGTCCGGCAACGAAGACGAGGCGGAGGAGTTCGCGGTCCAGATCTGGGCCGCCGACGGCACCCGCATCTACCTGTCGCAGCCGCGGCCGGAGTTGCCGCATCGCTTGCCGCTGGGCTACGCGACGGTCGACAGCGGCCGCGGCCAGTGGCGGGTCTTCGCTCTGCAGCAGGCAGGACAGGTGATCCAGGTGGCGCAGCCGATGCATCTGCGCGACCGGCTGGCGCTCGCCGCCGCGCTGCGCATCGTCGCGCCGTTCCTGCTCCTGCTGCCGGTGCTCGGGGTGTTGCTCTGGCTGGTCATTGGCCGCGGTCTGCGGCCGCTGGTGGACGTCGCGCGGGCGGTGAGCACGCGCACCGCGGTCGCGCTCGATCCGCTGCCCGAGCGGCACGTGCCGGCCGAGGTCGTGCCCCTCGTCGTGGCGCTGAACGACCTCCTGCTGCGGCTGCAGCGAGCCCTCGAGCAGCAGCGCGAGTTCGTTGCCGACGCCGCGCACGAGTTGCGCACGCCATTGGCGGCACTGACGCTGCAGGTACAGCTGGCCGAGCGGGCCGCCGACGACGCGGCTCGTGCCGACGCCTTCGCCGATCTCAAGGATGGCCTGCAGCGCGCCACCCATTCGGTGCAGCAACTGCTGACGCTGGCGCGGCTCGAGCCCGGTGCCAGCGAACCGGCACTGCAGCCGGTGGACCTGCGGCAGCTCGCGGCACAGGTCATTGCCGACCATCTGCCGCTGGCGGAGGCGCGGCGGATCGATCTCGGCGCATCGCCGCAACAGCAGCCGTGCATGGTCAGCGGCGACGCCGATGCGCTGCGCATCCTGCTCGCCAACCTGGTCAGCAATGCGCTGCGCTACACGCCGTGCGGCGGACGGGTGGATGTGGTCACCGGCAGCGCCGACGCGGTGCCCTTCGTCGCCGTCTGCGATTCGGGAGAAGGAATCCCGCCCGCCGAGCGCGCGCGGGTCTTCGACCGCTTCTACTGCCGGGCGCGGGCTGGTGAGGCGGGCAGCGGGCTCGGGCTGGCGATCGTCCGCAGCATCGCCGAGCGGCACCGCGCGCAGGTGCTGCTCGATCAGGCTGCGCTTGGCGGCCTGCAGGCGCGCGTCGAGTTCCCGCCGCCAGCGCCCGCTTAAGTCAGATTTAAGTCGACCTCTTCTATCGTTCGCCTGTGGGAAGCCGCGCGCTTCCAGTCATTGAACGAAAGAGGAGTCAAGCATGCAGGCAAGCACTTTCAAGCGCAGTCTGATCGCCATCGCCGTGGTGGCCGCTCTCGGTGCCGGTTACGCCAGGTTCGGCGGCGAGGTCGTCGCTCCGGTCGCAGTCGCAGCGGTTCCGGCCGCTCCGGTGAGCGCGATCGCGCGTACCGGGGTCGCACTGCCGGACTTCAGCAGCATCGTGGACAGCATCGGGCCGGCGGTCGTCAATATCGGCGTCAGCGGGCCGCAGCGGACCGCCATCGATGGCAGCGATCCGATGCACGAGTTCTTCCGGCGCTTCGGTGTGCCGTCGCCGCAGGAGCGGGGTCCGGCACGCGGCATGGGGTCCGGTTTCATCGTCAGCCCGGACGGGCTGATCCTGACTAATGCACACGTCGTCGACGGCGCCGACGAGGTGACCGTCAAGCTGACCGACAAGCGTGAGTTCAAGGCCAGGGTCGTCGGGCTCGACAAGCTGACCGACATCGCCGTGCTGCGTATCGACGCCAACAACCTGCCGGTCGTTCGCCTGGGTGACCCGACCCAGGCGCGGGTCGGCGAATGGGTGCTGGCCATCGGTTCGCCATTTGGCTTCGAGAACACCGTCACTGCCGGCATCGTTTCGGCCAAGTCCCGCTCGCTGCCGAGCGACAGCTACGTGCCGTTCATTCAGACCGATGTGGCGATCAACCCGGGCAACTCGGGTGGTCCGCTGCTCAACCTCGATGGCGAGGTGATCGGCATCAACTCGCAGATCTACAGCCGCAGTGGGGGCTATCAGGGCGTTTCCTTCGCCATCCCGATCGATGTCGCGATGAACATCGAGCAACAGCTCGTGCAGCACGGCAAGGTGAGCCATGGGCGCATCGGTGTGACGATCCAGGAGGTCTCGCAATCGCTGGCCGAATCCTTCGCGCTCAAGAGCACGGCCGGGGCGCTGGTCAGCTCGGTCGAAAAGGGCAGCCCGGCCGCTGCCGCCGGCCTCGAACCCGGTGACGTCATCCTGCGGCTCAATGACAAGGAGATCGGACGCTCGTCGGAGCTGCCGCCGCTGGTCGCCGCCAGCAGGCCGGGCAGCGAGATCCGGCTGCAGGTCTGGCGCCAGGGCGCGAGCAGGGAGATTGCGCTCAAGGTGGGCGAGATTCCGGCTCCGCAACTGGCGTCGCAGAAGGGTGGTGAGGCCGACAAGTCGCGGCTTGGTCTCGCGTTGCGTCCGCTGACACCGGAAGAGCGCCGGCAGGCCGACGATGCGGCTGGTCTGCTGGTCGAAAATGCCAGCGGCCCGGCGGCGCGTGCCGGTATCCGCCGCGGCGACATCGTCATCGCGCTCAACGGCCAGGCCGTCCGCGATGTCGCGCAACTGCGGGCCTTGCTCGACAAGTCGGGCAGGAGCGTGGCGCTGCTGATCGAACGCGACAACGCGCGCATCTTCGTGCCGGTCGATATCGGTTGACGCGCGCGCCAGGATGCTGCCATTGTTGTGCTAAAGTCCGTAGTGACGTCATGCCACGCTCGCATCTCGAGTCGCGTGGCATGGTGCCAGGAGAGAAGGACTGAACCACCGGGGGGGCCCGGTCTTCGTCAGCACGAGGTTGTCGATGGCCACGGAAACGGAAATCAAGCTGTCCCTGTCGGCAACTGCCGCTCAGCAACTGTCGCAGTTGCCGCTGTTGGCAGACAGTGTGCGCAGCAGCAAGCTGCTCGTCAGCACCTACTACGACACGCCAGACCGCCGCCTGCGGCGCGAACGGATCGTCGTTCGCTACCGGCAACAGGGGCGCCAGTGGCTGCTCGGGGTCAAGACGGCTCCGCTGATCGCCGCCGGACTGGCGCAGCGTGGCGAGTGGGAGACCCCCGGCCGGCCGGGAGAGTTCGACTTCGCGCACGTGGACGCGAGCGCGGTTCGCGAGCTTCTCGACTCGCTGCGTGGCGAGCTGCAGCCGGTGTTTGCCACGCACTTCCGGCGTCAAGCCCACCTCATCGCGCCAAGCCCCGGCGTGCGCATCGAAGTCGCCCTCGATCGCGGCTGGATCGAGGCTGGCGCGGCACGGCAGCGCATCCGCGAGGTCGAACTGGAGCTGTTGCAGGGCACGCTCGGCGATCTCTTCGCCGTCGCGCTGGATCTCCAGGCCAGTCTGCCGATGCACCCGGAGGCGAGCAGCAAGGCGGACCGTGCCTACCGCCTGGTCGATGTCGAGCCCGTGCTGGCGGTGAAGGCACAGCCGGTGGCGCTGACGCCCGACATGCCGACGATCGCCGCCTTTCGCCTGATCGCGCTGGCGTGCATCAGTCATCTGCAGAGCAACGAGCAGGGCGTTTGCTGCAGTGATGAAGCGGAGTTCGTGCACCAGGCACGGGTCGCCATGCGCCGCCTCCGATCGGCGATGCGTCTCTGGGAGCCGCTGCTGCCCGAGCCCTTCGTCGTCCGCTTCGATCCGTGGTGGCAGGCGCTCGCGACCCGCCTGGGTGACAACCGCAACTGGGATGTCTTCCGCGCCGAAACCCTGCCGCTGCTGGCCGAGGCGTTCGCCGGGCGTCTCGATGGCGACCGCCTCGCGCTGCGCGCGCTCGCCCACTGCAACAGCAGCCGGCGCGCGAGCCGCAGAGCGCTGCAGTCGGAGGACTACTCGCGCCTGCTGCTCGAGTTCACTGCCGCGCTGATGGATCTGCCGGATACCCCGGCGGGGCGGCTCGCCGATTTCGTTCCACGCTGCCTCGGCAAGCGGGCGCGGCGCGTCAGTGAGCGGGCGGCCGTGCCGCTGCAGGGCGATGTCGCTGCCCGCCATCGCCTGCGCGTCGCATTCAAGCAGCTGCGCTACGGGCTCGAGTTCTTTGCACCGTTGCTCGCCGGCCCGCTGGTCGTCGATTACCATCAGTCGGCCACCGCGATGCAGGAGATGCTCGGTCGCCTCAACGATCTCGCGGTGGCGACACAACTGGTGGACGCTCTGCGGTTGCCGGTGGCCGACCGCGTCGAGCTACGGGCATGGTTGGCGGTGCAGACGGAAGCCTTGCTGCCCGAGTTCGCACAGCTCCTCGACGATTTCCAGCAACGACCGCAGCCGTGGCAGGCGCCGCCTGCCGCTGCGCGCACGCGCGCGCGGGAACTCGCTCAAAGCCTGTAAATCCAGGTCGCGATGACGAAGTAGTTGAGGACGCCGAGGATGTCGATGGCGGTGGTGACGAACGGACCGGTTGCCACCGCCGGATCGACCTTCAGGCGCTGAAACATCATCGGCAGCAGCACCGCCAGCAGGGCGGCGCCGGTCATGTTGCCGAGGATGGTGAGGCCGACCACCTGCCCGAGCTGCAGGCTGTCGTGGACGAAAAAGCCATAGATGCCGAGGATGACGCCGTAGAAGCCTCCCAGAGCGAGGCCGACGCGCAGTTCCTTGAGGACCAGCGGCAGCGTGTCCTTGACGTCGATGGCGCCAGTTGCCAGGCCGCGCACGGCGACGGTTGCGGACTGCACGCCGACGTTGCCGGCCATTCCCATGATCACCGGCAGGAACGCGCTGAGGACCAGCACCTGGCCGAGGATCTCTTCGTAGCGCCCGATCACCGCGGTCGCCGCCAGGCCGCCGATGAAGGCGGCCAGCAACCACGGCAGGCGGATGCTGGCGATCTTCAGGGCGGAATGGGTGAGGGTCTCCGACTCGCTGGTACCTGCCATCTTCAGCATGTCGCGCGTCGTCTCTTCCTCGATGACGTCGATCACGTCGTCGACGGTGATCATGCCGACGAGGACGTTATCCTCGTCCACCACCGGAATGGCGAGGAGCCGGTACTTGTCGACGAGCATCGCGACCGTCGTCTGGTCGGTATCGGTGGTCACCTTCATCACCCGCCGGTTCATCACCTTGTGCAGCGGCGTGCCGGCGCGGGTGAGCAGCAACTGCCGCAGCGAGACGACACCCACCAGGCGGCCCATCTCGTCGGTGAGGTAGAGATAGAACACCATCTCGACGTCCTCGCGGCTGCGGATGTTCTCGATCGCCTCCTCGACGCTGAGACTGTGCGGCAGCGAGAAGAAGTCGGTGGTCATGATGCCGCCGGCACTGTTCGGGTCGTACTGCAGGAGGCTTTCGACCTCGTCCTTGCTGTCGCGGCCGAGCAGGGCCATCAGCTGCTCGCGCTGGTCTTCCGGCAGGTCGCCGATGAGGTCGGCGAGGTCGTCCGGCGGCAGATGCTCGAGGACGCCGGCGAGTTTCTCGATCGACGACTCGGTCAGCAACTGGGTGCGCCGGTCGACCGGCAACTGGTTGAACACGTCGGCTGCCATCCGGGTGTCGGCAATGGCATGAAAAACGTCGACTACATGCGCAGGGGGTAAGTCGTCGAGGATTGCCGCCATATCCGCCGGATGGATGCGCGAGATCATCTTCTGCAAGGGGGCCCTGGCATCACGCAGGTACAGCCGGTCGATGGTTTCCACCAGGCGCTTCTTGCGCACGTCGTAGGCGGCGGACCCGACCGGCTTGGTTTCAACGTTGATTTGCATGATAAAAAGCTCCTTGTGGCTGGCGGGGTGGGCCGTCGGGGGGCCAGTTTACCCGCTACGGAGACAGCCGTCCATCGCTCATGTGCCGGGGCTGCGGCGATGTCGGCACGGCCCGCCCGCGTTCGCCGTGCCGGTGGTGGACGAGCGCTCTGCGGGCAACACGGACAATGGGTTTTGTGAGTCCCTTGCCTTTGTCCTGGGTTTTGGTGCATGCTTTGGCCGGTTTGAAGACTTCGTCATTGGCCGCCAAGGGGCGCAGGAGGCATCCCGGAGCTGTGCGGTGCCCTGTCGGCGGGATGACAGAGCGGAGCCGATTGTCGGAGCACACTCTTTCGGAGCCATGCACATGGATGCTTCCATCTTCTCCAGATTCCTGAATGCCGGTCTACCACTGCTCGTCACGTTGCGCGAGTACCGGCTGGCCTGGCTGAGCAAGGATTCGATTGCAGGCCTTTCGGCCTGCATCGTCTCGATTCCGTCGGTGATCGCCTACGCCGAGCTGGTGCACCTGCCGCCGATCGCCGGCCTCTACGCAGCGCTGGCAGCAGCCATCGGCTATGCGCTGTTCTCCAGTTCGCGGCACGTCATCGCCGGGCCGGATGCGGCGATCGGCCTGCTCGCCGGTTCGGCGATCCTGCCGCTCTCTGGTGGCGATCCGGCACGCATCGCCGTGCTGGCAGCGATCCTCAGCCTGCTGTCCGGCTGCGTCCTGTTGCTCGCCGCGCGCCTGAAGCTCGGGGTCATTGCCGACCTGCTGTCGAGACCGGTGCTGATCGGCTACCTGAACGGGGCGTCGCTGGTCCTCATCGCCACGCAGTTGGGCAAGATGTTCGGCATCAAGACCGAGGGCGAGGAGTTCTTCGAGATCGTCTTCACGGTCATCGAGAAGTTGCCGCAGACGCAGGTCCCGACCTTCATCCTCGGCGTACTGCTGGTTCTCCTGCTCGTCGCGCTGGCGCGCTGGGCACCGCGCATCCCGGGTGCGCTGGCAGTGTGTGCGGTGGCGATCGTCGCGACCTTCCTTTTCGACCTCGGCAGCTACGGCATTGCGCTGGTCGGCGCCGTGCCTTCGGGCGTGCCGAGCCTGACGATTCCCGGCGTGCGCTGGGCCGACCTCGCGGCGCTGGCGCCGGCGGCGGTGGCGATTGCCTTCCTCGCTTTTTCCGACGGAATCCTGCTGGCGCAGACCTTTGCCGAGAAGAACGGCTACGAGGTGCGGCCGAATCGCGAACTCGTTGCGCTCGGCTCGGCCAACATCCTCGCCGGTCTCTGGCAGGGTTTTCCGGTTTCCGCCAGCCAGTCGCGCACCTCGATCGTCGATTCGGCCGGCGGCCGGACGCAGGTGGCGCAACTGATCCTGGCGGTCGGTCTGCTGCTCTTCCTGTTCTTCCTCACCGGGCTGATCGCCCTGCTGCCGAAGGTCGCGCTGGGGGCGATCCTGATCGTCACCGCGATCGGCATGCTCGAACTGGCTTCGCTGCGTGGCCTGTACAAGGTCGACCGGGTCGAGTTCGGCATTGCGACGGGGGTGACGGTGGCGATCCTGGTCGCCGGCGTCGTGCCGGGAATCATTCTCGGCCTGCTGCTGTCGCTGATCTCGGTGCTTGTCGAAATCTCGCGACCGGATGACGCGGTGCTGCGCCGGCGGCGCATCGACGGCAAGTTCCATGATTGCCGTGACGACGAGGAGGGCGTCGAAACCGTACCCGGCCTGCTGGTCTACCGGCTCTACGCGCCGCTGATGTTCGCCAACGCGCGGCACGTCATGAACCGCATCCGGACGCTGGTCGACGCGGCCGATTCGCCGGTGCGCTGGCTGGTCATCGACGCCCAGGCGATCCATGACATGGACGTGACCGCCGCCCAGCGCTTCGCCGAGCTGCACCGCGAATTGGCCGACGAGGGAGTGGACATCAAGATCGCCGACGCGCCGCGCCCCTTCCTCGAGGAGCTGGCCAAGGTCGGACTGTCGGAGGAAATCGGCAGGATGGACTTCTTCGTTTCGGTCAAGAAAGCGGTCGCGGCGTTCGAGGAACAGCACGGGGGCGCAACCGCGCCGGCAGGGCGGGGCTGAGCGTTCGTCAGGAGATCCTCGCGAGCAGACCGGAATTGCCGGCTGCGAGCGCGCGGATGCGCGGTCCGCAGTATGGGTTGGGAGCGAGTCAGCAACGCCGGGGACGCCGCGCAGCCGATTGCTTCACCACCTGCAGCGCGATGCCGCTGGCTGCAGCCGGCAGCGTGCCCGGTTGCCGCGTGGCGCAATCCTATCGATTGCGGCCCGGGAGCACGTCGCGCAGCAGGGCGGCGGCGTTGCGGATCATCTGCTCGGTGGTTTGCCAGTCGACGCAGGCGTCGGTGACCGAGCAGCCATACCTGAGCTGCGAGAGGTCCTCGGGAATCGCCTGATTGCCCTCGACAAGGTTCGACTCGATCATCATTCCGACCAGCGACCGGTTGCCGAGCCGGACCTGGTTGACCACGTCGGCCATCACCAGCGGCTGCCATTCGTGCTTCTTGTAGCTGTTGGCGTGCGAGCAGTCGATGACGATGTTGGCCGGCAAGCCGGCCTTGTGCAGGGCCTGCTCGGCGATCTGCACGCTGACCGTGTCGTAGTTCGGACGCCCGTCGCCGCCGCGCAGGACCAGGTGACCATAACGGTTGCCGCGCGTGCGCACGATCGCCGTGCGGCCCTGGCCGTTGATGCCGAGGAAACTGTGCGGTCGCGACGCCGAGACGATGGCGTTGACGGCAATGCCGACGTCGCCACTGGTGCCGTTCTTGAAGCCGACCGGGGTCGACAGGCCCGAGGATATCTCGCGGTGCGTCTGCGACTCGGTGGTGCGGGCACCGATTGCCGTCCATGAGATGAGATCGCCAAGATACTGCGGCGCGATCGGGTCGAGGGCCTCGGTGCCGGCGGGCAGACCGAGTTCGACCAGTTGGAGGAGGAAGCGGCGTGCCTTGGTCATTCCCTGGTCGACGTGGAACGAGTCGTCCATGTCGGGATCGTTGATGTAACCCTTCCAGCCGGTCGTCGTCCGCGGCTTCTCGAAGTACACGCGCATCACCAGGTAGAGGGTGTCGCCGACTTCGTCGGCGAGCGCTCGCAGGCGCCTGGCGTAGTCGAGGCCGGCCACCGGGTCGTGGATCGAGCATGGGCCGACGACGACGAACAGCCGGCGATCGCTGCCGTCGAGTATCCGGCGCAGGACGTCGCGGCTGTTCCGGACGAGTTCGGCGGCGCCCGTCGAGAGTGGCAGCAGGGCGAGGATATCGTCCGGCGAGGGCATCGGGTCGAAGGCGCTGACGTTGATGTTGTCGATGTCGTGGGTGGTCATGGTTGGCGCTCGGCAGTGAGTTGATGAATGATGCCCCTGACCGCGGCGACGCGGTCGGCAAGCGTCAGGCACGGGCGCCTGACGACCAGCCGGTCCTGTCCCGCCAGGCGATAGTTGCGGTCCTTCTGCACCAGCTCGATGACCCGTTGCGGGTCGATCGGCGGATTGGCTGCGAACTGCACGACGATCTGTTCGCTGCCCGCGTCGAGCCTGCTGATTCCGACCGGCCTGCACAGCAGGCGCAGGCGGTGACTGTCGAGCAGTGCGCGCGCCTGCGGCGGCAGCTCGCCGAAGCGATCGACCAGTTCCTCGTGCAGTTGGCCCAGTTCGTCGTCGTGCGTGCAGTCGGCCAGCCGCTTGTAGAGGGTCAGGCGCTGGTGCACGTCGGGCGCGTAGTCGTCGGGGAGCAGGGCCGGCGCGTGCAGCCTGATCTCGGTGGTGACCGCCAGCGGCTGCGACGGGTCGGCATCGTCGCCTTGCTGCAGCGCCGCGACGGCGCGGCCGAGCATCTCGCTGTACATGTGGAAGCCGACTTCGTGCATCTCTCCAGACTGGCTGGCGCCGAGTACCTCGCCGGCACCACGGATCTCGAGGTCGTGCATCGCCAGGTAGAAGCCGGCGCCGAGTTCGTCCATCATCTGGATCGCTTCAAGGCGTTGTCGGGCCTGCTTGTTGAGTGCGGCCTCGTCGTGCGTCAGCAGGTAGGCATACGCCTGGTGGTGCGAACGCCCGACGCGACCGCGAAGCTGGTGCAACTGCGCCAGGCCGAACTTCTCGGCGCGGTTGATGAGGATCGTGTTGGCGTGCGCATTGTCGATGCCGGTCTCGATGATCGTCGTGCACAGCAGCAGGTTCGCCCTCTGCTGCGTGAACTCGCGCATCACGCGCTCGAGATCGCGCTCCTTCATCTGCCCGTGGCCAACGACGATGCGGGCCTCGGGCAACAGTTTGCCGAGGCGGTCGCGCATGTTTTCGATCGTCTCGACTTCGTTGTGCAGGAAGTAAACCTGGCCGCCGCGCTTGAACTCGCGCAGCAGCGCCTCGCGGATGATGCCGTCGGAGAAGCGGCTGACGAAAGTCCGGATGGCCAGCCGCTTCTGCGGTGCGGTGGCGATGACCGAGAAGTCGCGCAGTCCCTCGAGCGACATGGCGAGGGTGCGCGGGATCGGTGTCGCGGTCAGCGTCAGGACATCGACTTCGGCGCGCAGCGCCTTCAGTGCTTCCTTCTGCCGCACTCCGAAGCGGTGCTCCTCGTCGATCACCACCAGTCCGAGGCGCTTGAAGTGCACGTCCTTCTGCAGCAAACGGTGGGTGCCGATGACGATGTCCAGCCTGCCGTCGGCCAGTTCCTGCAGCGCCTGCGCGGCCTCACGCGCCGTTCGGAAGCGGGACAGTTCGGCGATGCGCACCGGCCAGTCGGCAAAGCGGTCGCAGAAGGTCTGGAAGTGCTGTTCGCAGAGCAGTGTCGTCGGGCAGAGCACGGCCACCTGCCGGCCACCGGCGACGGCGCAGAAGGCGGCGCGCAGCGCGACCTCGGTCTTGCCGAAGCCGACGTCGCCGCAGACCAGGCGATCCATCGGTCGTCCGGATCGCATGTCGGCGATCACGGCCTCGATCGCGCTGGTCTGGTCGGGCGTTTCCTCGAAGCCGAAGCCATCGGCAAAGGCGTCGTAGTCGTGTGCCTTGAAGTCGCAGGCGTGTCCCTGCCGCGCGGCGCGCAGGGCGTAGAGGGCAAGCAGCTCGGCCGCGGTGTCGCGCGCCTGCAATGCGGCGCGGCGTTTCGCCTTCTCCCATTGCTGTGAGCCGAGGGCATGCAGCGGCGCGCTGTCGGGGTCGGCTCCCGCATAGCGGGCAATGACGTGCAGTTGCGACACCGGGACATAGAGCCGGGCATCGTTGGCGTAATGCAGTTCGAGGAACTCGGTGTCGCCTTCACCGAGATCGAGATGGACGAGCCCCTGGTAACGGCCGATGCCGTGCTGTTCATGCACCACCGGCGAGCCGACCTTCAGTTCGGTCAGGTCGCGCAACCAGTTGTCGATCGAGGTCCGGCGCGGCGCGGCATGGCGGGCACGGCGTGACGGGCTGTCGGCGTAGAGTTCGGCCTCGGTGATGATCGCCAGGCGGTCGAGCAGGAAGCCGTCGTGCAGCGGTCCGACGCCCAGCGAGAGCGGCACCTCGCCGGCGCGAAACTCATCGAAACCGCCACAGGCGCGTGGCTGCAGGCCGTAGTCGGCAAGCAGCGTGGCGAGCGTCTCGCGCCGTCCGGCGGTCTCGGCGAGCAGCAGCGAGCGGCCGGGGAAGCCGTCGAGGAAGGTCTTCAGGCGCCGCAGGGGATCGTCGGCGCGGCGGTCGATCGCCAGCGCGGGCAGGCTGCGTGCCGGTCCGTCGCTGCCGCCGGTCAGGCTGACGCGGGCGTAGGCGCGGGCGGCGACGAAGAAGGGTTCTTCACCAAGGAACAGGTCGGCCGGTGGCAGCAGCGGCCGGCTGCGTTCGCCGGAGAGCATCGTGTAGCGCGACTGCGCCTCGCGCCAGAAGTCGCGCACGGCCTCGGCAACGTTGTTGTGCAGGCAGAGCAGCGAACTGGCCGGCAGATAGTCGAAAAGGGTGGCGGTCTCCTCGAAGAACAGCGGCAGCCAGTACTCGATGCCGGCGCTGGCGACACCGTTCGAGACGTCGCGGTAGATCGGCGAGCGACCGGGATCGCCTTCGAAGACTTCGCGAAAACGCTGCCGGAAGCGGGTGCGTGCGGCGGTGTCGAGCGGAAACTCGCGCGCCGGCAGCAGGCGGACCTCGGCAACGGGATACAGCGTGCGCTGGCTGTCGACGTCGAAGGTCTTGATGTGCTCGATCTCGTCGTCGAAAAGATCGAGGCGGAATGGCAACTGCGAACCCATCGGGAAAAGATCGACCAGGCCGCCGCGGATCGAGTACTCGCCGGGGGCCACCACCTGCGTCACGTGGGCATAGCCGGCAACGGTCATCTGGCTGCGGAACTGTTCGCCGTCGAAGCGCTCACCCTGCTTCAGGAAGAAGGTGTACGCCGCGAGGTAGGCGGGCGGCGGCAGACGGCAGACGGCGGTGCTCGCCGGCAGCAGCAGGACGTCGCATTCGCCTCGCGTGACGGCGTGCAGCGTCGCCAGTCGCTCGGAAACGAGGTCGAGATGCGGCGAGAAGCCGTCGTAGGGCAGCGTTTCCCAGTCGGGCAGCAGGCGCACCCGCAGCCCGCTGTCGAACCAGGGAATCTCCTGCAGCAGTCGCTGCGCGTCGCTCGCGCTGCCGCTGACGACGGCCAGCAGGGCTCGCCCGGCCTTGCTGCGGACGGCATGCGCGGCGTGCGCAATGAACAGCGCGTCGGCCGAGCCGGCGAACGACGGCCACTGCAGGCGCTCGCCCGTGGCAGGCAAGGGCAGTGGGGGAAGCGGTGATGGCAAGGAAGGCGACTCTGGACTCGGGTGGCGATGGGCGCTTGCCGACCCGGCAAAGCGTGCCGGGTCGGGGCGGCGAAAGGCGGGCATTATAGACGATGCCCCGCCGTCGCCGGCATGGCTGCCGGCCGACGGCGCCGGTCAGTCAGCGGCGAGCCTGCTGCAGAGTGCCGAGAAGAACTCTGAGGCGCCGTTGCGGATCGAGTAATCGGCGGCCTCGCTGAGCGGCGTCGGATGCGGGTTGACTTCGACCACCGTGGCGCCGGAATACTTGGCCCAGACCGGCAGACGGGCCGCGGGCTGGACGGTGAACGAGGTGCCGACACAGAAGAAGACGTCGGCATTGAGGCTGCGCACCTGGGCCGCTGCGAAGACCTCCTCGTCGAGTGTCTCGCCGAACATCACCAGGTCGGGCCGTACCGCTGCGCCGCAGTCGGGGCAGGCAAACGGCTCGCTGGCAGTCTGGTCCCAGCCGGCGACGTAGCCGCAATGTCGATGGCAACGCACGCGGTGGATGGTGCCGTGGACCTCGAGCACATCGGCGTTGCCGGCGAGTGCGTGATAGCCGTCGATATTCTGCGTGATGACCGTGAACCGTTGCGCGGCGCAGATCTCTTCCAGGCGCGCGATCGCCAGATGTCCCGGGTTCGGGCGCCGGTCATCGACCAGCGCCTTCAGTTGCAGCAGCCAGCTCCAGACCCGCCGGGGATTGCGCCGGAAGCCCTCGATGCTCGCCACCTCGTCGGGGTCGACATTGTTCCAGAGACCGGTGGCGCCGTCGCGAAAGGTCGGAATGCCGCTGTCGGCGGACAGGCCCGCACCGGAAAAGACGACCACCTGGCGTGCCGTCTGCATCATCGATGCGAGCGAATCGAGCTTGGCTGCCTGCATGTTCTCCTCCTGTGTCTGAACTCCCGGTGACCGGCCGGCAGCCCCGTACTGCCTCCAGACACCCAGTTTCGTTGCATAAATACTACACAATTCCGGGGCGACGCTTGAAGAAAATCAAGTTTGTATGCTTAAATTTCCTGACTGCGCAAAAATCGCATCGCGTTTCACGCATTCGGACGTAACAGAGATTAATCGAGGAGGAACATCTTGAAATCGAAAACCATCATTACCCTGCTGGCCTCAATCGGCCTCTTCGCGGCGGCTGGCGCTGTGCAGGCGCAAACCGCCGGTGATCGCGTTTACGTGATCGATCAACGTGGCGAAGTCGTTGTCAGCGGTACCGGCCTGTGCTGGCGGACCGGCTTCTGGACCCCGGCCGCTGCGGCCAAGGATCCGGCCGGCTGCAAGTGCGACAAGGATCTGCTGCCGAAGGAGGTCTGCGAGCCGCCGGCACCGAAGGCTGCTGTTGCGACGGCGAAGCCGGCAGGTGACAAGATCACGGTTGCTGCCGATGCGCTGTTCGACTTCGACAAGGCAACGCTGCGTCCGGAAGGCAAGGCGAAGCTTGATGAAGTGGTCGCCAAGTCGAAGGCAATCAAGCTCGAGGTGATCATCGCCGTTGGTCATACCGACCGCTTCGGCTCCGACGCCTACAACCAGAAGCTGTCCGAGCGGCGTGCCGCGGCGGTCAAGACCTATCTGGTGAGCAAGGGCATCGATGCCAACCGCGTCTACACCGAAGGCAAGGGCAAGAAGAACCCGGTCACCAAGCCGGATCAGTGCCCGGGTGCGAAGAGCAAGAAGGTCATCCAGTGCCTGCAGCCTGACCGTCGTGTCGATATCGAACTCATCGGCACCAAGTAAGGCCGGCGCACTGCGCAGAAAACCCCGCGAAAGCGGGGTTTTTTTTAGCTCTGTTGCGGTTCTGCGGCGATGAACACGGGCCTGCCGGTAGTCGATCTGGTGATCGAGGCGCGCTGGGTCGTTCCCGTCGAGCCAGCGGGAGCGGTGCTCGACCAGCATGCCGTCGTCGTCGATGCTGGACGCATCGTTGCCGTCGTGCCGCAGACCGAGGTCGGCGGCCGTTTCGTGGCGCGCAAGCGCAAGCACCTGCCGCAGCACGTGCTGTTGCCGGGGCTGGTGAATCTGCACACGCACGCGGCGATGACCCTGCTGCGCGGCCTCGCCGACGATCTGCCGCTGATGCAGTGGCTGCAGGATCATGTCTGGCCGGCCGAGGCACGGCATGCGTCGGCGCAGTTCGTCCATGATGGCACCCTGCTGGCGTGCGCCGAGATGTTGCGCGGTGGCATCACCTGTTTCAACGACATGTACTTCTTCCCGGCGGCGGCGGCGGAGGCGGCGCTGGCATCGGGAATCCGCGCCGCCATCGGTCTCATCACCGTCGACTTCCCGAGCAACTATGCGGCCGACGCGGATGACTACCTGGCCAAGGGACTCGCCGCGCGCGACCGCTTCCTCGGCCAGCCACTGCTGTCGTTCTGCCTCGCCCCGCATGCTCCGTATACGGTTGCCGACCGCAGCTTCGTGCAGGTGCTGACGCTGGCCGAACAGATCGAGCTGCCACTGCACCTGCACCTGCACGAGACCCTGCAGGAAATCGAGGACAGCCGGCAGCGTTTCGCCATGCGCCCGCTGGAGCGCCTGCGCCGGCTTGGACTGCTCGGCCCGGGGCTGATCGCCGTGCACGCGGTGCATCTCGAGGCGCAGGAGATCGAGCTGCTCGCCGCTCATGGCTGCTCGGTGGCCCACTGCCCGAGTTCCAACCTCAAGCTTGCCAGTGGCATTGCGCCGGTCGCGCAGCTCGTCGCACGCGGGGTCAACATCGGTCTCGGCACCGATGGCGCGGCGAGCAACAACCGTCTCGACCTGTTCCAGGAAATGCGCCTGGCGGCGTTGCTGGGCAAGCAACGGGACGGACGCGCCGACGCCATCGATGCGCATCAGGTGTTGCGCATGGCTACCCTCGGCGGTGCCTGCGCGCTCGGGCTGGATGCCGACATCGGCTCGATCGCCGTCGGCAAGTGGGCCGACCTGTGCGCGGTCAGCTTCGACGACGTCGCCCTCGTCCCCTGCTACGATCCGGTCTCGCACCTGGCCTACGCCGCTGGCCGCGAGCATGTATCCGACGTCTGGGTTGCGGGAAGCATACGCGTCGAGAATGGGCAACTGGTCGAAAACGACGAAAGCGGATTGATCAGATTGGCGCTGTTGTGGCAGAATAAAATCCGTCCGTGATCAGTTCGGTCAAGAATCGAGGCATAACAGGCCTTGCGGGTTTCTGCCGCAGGCTTCAACCAATGAGGGAAACCTAGATGAACAGAACCGCAAGAAATTCGCTGCTGGCCGTGCTCGCCGCTGCAAGCCTTGGCCTGGGGGCATCGATCGCCCAGGCGCAGACGTCGATTCCCCTGAATCGTGTCTATGTCATCGACCAGCGCGGTGAAGTGGTGATGAGCGGCGCCGGCCTCTGCTGGCGGACCGGTTTCTGGACCCCGGCCGCGGCTGCCAATGACCCCGCTGGTTGCAAGTGCGACAAGGACCTGCTGCCGAAGGAAGTCTGTGAGCCGCCGGCACCGAAGGCTGCTGTTGCGACGGCGAAGCCGGCGGGTGACAAGATCACGGTTGCTGCCGATGCGCTGTTCGACTTCGACAAGGCAACGCTGCGTCCGGCAGGCAAGGCGAAGCTTGATGAAGTGGTCGCCAAGTCGAAGGCGATCAAGCTCGAGGTGATCATCGCCGTTGGTCATACCGACCGCTTCGGCTCCGACGCCTACAACCAGAAGCTGTCCGAGCGGCGTGCCGCGGCGGTCAAGACCTATCTGGTGAGCAAGGGCATCGATGCCAACCGCGTCTACACCGAAGGCAAGGGCAAGAAGAACCCGGTCACCAAGCCGGATCAGTGCCCGGGTCCGAAGAGCAAGAAGGTCATCGAGTGTCTGCAGCCTGACCGTCGTGTCGATATCGAACTCATCGGCACCAAGTGATCGGTGTGCAGTACGGAAAGCCCTGCTCCGGCAGGGCTTTTTCTTTTCGCATGACGAAATGACCAATCTGGCCGCAGGCAGCCGTGCCTGGCTGCCGCCGGTCCAGCAAGGGCGCAACGATGACGATCAACGCTGACCCGAGTGAACTCGACAAATTCAGTCAACTGGCGCACCGCTGGTGGGATCCCGGGAGCGATTTCAAGCCGCTGCACGAGATCAACCCCTTGCGCCTCGACTGGATCGACAGTCGCTGCGCGCTGTCGGGCAGGAAGGTCCTCGATGTCGGCTGCGGCGGTGGCCTGCTGGCGGAAGGCATGTGCGAACGCGGGGCCGTAGTGACCGGCATCGACCTCTCCGCCAGGGCGCTCGGCGTTGCTCGCCTGCACCTGCTGGAAAGCGGCTGCAGCGTCGATTACCGGGAGGTGGCGGCGGAAGAACTGGCGGCCAGCGAAGCCGGGTGTTACGACATCGTCACGTGCATGGAGATGCTCGAGCACGTTCCCGATCCGGCGAGCACCGTTGCCGCCTGTGCTGCCCTGGCCAAGCCCGGCGGCAACGTCTTCTTCTCGACCATCAACCGCAACCCGAAGGCCTACCTGCTGGCGGTCATCGGCGCCGAGTACGTGCTGCGGCTGCTGCCGCGTGGCACGCACGACTACGCCCGCTTCATCCGGCCGTCCGAACTCCTGCGCTGGGGGCGGCAGGTCGGACTCGAGTCGCGCGAGTTGCGTGGCATGAGCTATAACCCGCTCAGCGGCCGCTACGCTCTGGGAAGCGACAGCGACGTCAACTACCTGGTGCATCTGGTGAAAGGTGTTTGACGCCGTCCTCTTCGATCTCGACGGCACCTTCGCCGATACCGCCCCGGATCTGGCGGCGGCCCTCAACCGTCTGCGGGCGGATCTCGGTCTGGATCCGGTTCCGCCCGCCCGCTTGCGCCCGCATACCTCGCACGGCGTGCGCGGCATGCTTGCCGCCGGGCTCGACATGCGGCCGGGTGATGCGCTCTATGGCGAGTTCCATGAGCGCTTCCTGCGTTACTACAGCGCCGACATCTGTGTGCACACGACCATCTTCGCCGGCATCGACGAAGTCCTCGACGTCTGCGAGCAGCGGGGGGCGGCGTGGGGCATCGTCACCAACAAGGCGCAGCGTTTCACGCTGCCGCTGCTGCACCAGCTCGGTTATGCGCGGCGCGCTGCCTGTGTCGTCAGCGGCGATTCTGCACGCCGCGCGAAGCCCGCGCCGCAGCCGATGCAACTGGCTTGCCGCCTGCTCGCGGCGGATGCAGCGCGCTGCCTCTACGTTGGCGACGATGTGCGCGACATCCAGGCCGGCCGGGCGGCCGGCATGGCGACCGTGGCCGTGCGCTACGGCTACCTGGGTGACGGTGAACCAATCGAGGCCTGGGGCGCCGATCACCTGGTGGCGCGGGCGCAGGACATCGCTGCCGTCGCCGGTTTCGACTGATCGCCGCCAGCCGCCCGCCGATGCGCTAGACTGTCGCCATGTCGGAAACCGCCCTCATCCTCTTTGCGCATGGTGCCCGCGACCCCGAGTGGGCGCGACCGATGCAGCGCGTGTGCCTGCTGCTTCGCCAGCAGGCGCCCGCCTTGCGTGTCGAACTGGCGTTCCTCGAGTTCATGTCGCCGGACCTGCGCGGCTGTGCCGAGTCGCTGGTTGCCGACGGCGTCAGGCGAATCCTCGTCCTGCCGATGTTCATCGCCCGTGGTGGACATCTGAAGCGTGATGTGCCGCTGCTGCTCGCCGAGTTGCGACAGCAGCACCCGGGTACCATCTTCGACCTCGCCGATGCCATCGGCGAAGCGGAGACGGTCGCCCAGGCGATGGCCACTCATGCCCTGTCGTTGCTCGCCACCTGACCGCCGCGGCAGTGTGCGCCAGCCGTGTCGGACTTCGTCCTGTCGCCGATCGGTTATCTCGAGACGCCGTTTCAGGACCGTTTCGGCATTCCGCGCCAACCGCGACTGGCGCCGCATGCCGTCGGGCGACTGCGCCTTCTGCGACCCTATGATCGCGCCGAAGCGGTGCGCGGCCTGGAAGGTTTCTCGCACCTCTGGCTGAGCTTCATCTTCCATCGCAGTGCCGGCGAGTGGAGCCCGACCGTCCGCCCGCCGCGCCTCGGCGGCAACCGGCGGGTGGGCGTCTTTGCCAGTCGCAGCCCCTTTCGTCCCAACCCGATCGGCTTGTCGCTCGTCGAACTCACCGCCATCGACACGCGCGCCGGCGTTGTCCTCGAGCTGGCCGGGGTCGATCTGCTCGATGGCACGCCGGTCATCGACATCAAGCCCTACCTGCCTTTCGTCGACAGCGTAGCGCACGCGCGCTCCGGCTTCGTGCCCGGGCCGCCGCCACGACTGGCCGTCGAATTCCGTCCGTCGGCGATGGCGCAGTTGCGGCAGCAGTCGTTGCGCTGGCCGCATCTGGAGCAACTGCTGACCGAGGTGCTGGCACAGGACCCGCGGCCGGCGTATGCTGATGACGCAGAACGGCTCTATGGTTTTCGCCTCTTCGATCTCGAGATCAGATGGCGTTGCACCGCCTTGCAGGCGATCGTCGAGGAGATCGTTCCAGTGACCGCGGCGGATGGCGGTCGCGCCGAGCGGCGCGAGCCCTCGGGCGTGTGAGCTGCCGTCCCCTGTTCGCCGCCTGTCGGCGCGAAGCGGCGTTGCTGCGTTGTTTCGGGATCAGGCCGGATGCTGTGGGTTGTGGTGTGGCTGTCGACCTCCCGCACCCGGGGCGGCGCCCCGTTCAGCAAGGTGACTCGGCAACCATGGCGCCGGCGCAATGCGGCAGCGGAGAGTTGATGATGATGAAGAAGACGATCGGAGCGTTGCTTCTGGTGCTGGCCTGGCAACCCGTCACCACTCTGGCAGACGGGCGTGGCTATGGTGCTGCTTCGGTCTCCGGCGGCGCCGTCGTCGTTGGCGGGCGCGGCGGCTACCATGGTCCGCGCGGCGGCTATTACGGCCCGCGCGGCGGCTATTACGGCCCGCCCGGAGGCTACTATGGTCCGCGCTGGAGACCCTATGGGCCTAGCGTCGGTTTCTACTTCGGTGCTGCACCTGGCTGGGGCTGGCCGTGGGGCCCGCCAGTCTACTACCCGCCGCCAGTCCTGTATCCGCCCGTGGTGACGGTGCCGCCGCCAGTCGTCTATGTCGAAAGGGGTGCCGACGCGGCAGTCCAGGAGCAGGACGCCGGCCAGGCACTGGAGCCCGGATACTGGTACTACTGTCGCGCCAACGGCGGCTACTATCCGGCGGTGATGCAGTGCCCGGGGCCTTGGGAGCGAGTCGTGCCGCGCGACGACTAGGTGGCGCCGACAGCCCGGACACCCGCAGACCGCTGTGCCCGTACTGCGCGGATGACTTCGAGCGCGGTAAACGGGCACGGAATTGATCGCCGGTCGTGTTCGGCATGAACTCGCTGCCCGGTCAGAGCCAGGACTATCCGTTCTCGATCGAATCTGACAGAGTCAAGGCGACGGCCACCGTATCGTTGCTCGCAACAACGGGCCGGCACCGATTTCGGTGATGGTCTCGACGAAGCCAGCAGCAGCCAGTCACCCAGTCACCGGAGTGTCGACGGCGGTCGCCGGAGGGCGTACAGTATGCGCGGGCCGAGGGAGGCGGGTCTGGCGTGTACGAAGAGAAATCCGAACTGATCGAGGCGTTGCTGGCAAGAGAACCGATCGCTCCGAGCGAGTTCGGCTTCTCGCGGCACGAGGCCGACCCTTGCTTCCAGACCTCGCTCGAGCGCCTCGTGGAGGATGACTTCCGGCGGCGCTCAGGCTATGGCGGCGCGAAGGCCCGTTTCACGCGTACGTCGCCCAGGCCGTGCGCAACGTGGCGCGGAACCTCGTCCAGCGGCGCCAGCAAGTCGACCTGCCGGGCAACGAGTGCGACGAGGAAGGGCTGCGGGCCGATCAGCCCGATCCGGTACCGCTGGAGCGAAGAGCGAAAGGTGTTCACACGCACCAATCCGCTTGATTTCGCCCGCGATTGGTCGCGGAAGCATCGCAGCCGCCTGACGGCTGATCTGGATCAGGCACTGGTGCTGATTGGCGCTTGTGTCGATGGCAGCGGCATCAATGCCTCGGACACGTTGAAGACCGACAACTTAGAACCGCACGTGGCGCCAAGAGCCCTGCTGGAATGGCTGCGGAAGAACGGCCCGGATCAAACCAACCGCAACGCGGCGTCGCGGTGTGGGTCGATCTTCACCACCCGGCAAGCCGGCCAGGCACCCAAACCGCAGCAGGGTTCGCTGTTCAAGGAGTATGAGCTATGCGCACTATCACCGATGCCGAGCTGCTCGCCTTGCTCACGGATCTGGAATCAGACCGGGTCGAGCGCAAGCAGTCGTTCAAGGGTTCCGCACCGGAAACGGTGCGTGAGGCGGTATGTTCCTTCTCCAATAACCTCGCCGGGCATGACCAGCCGGGTGTGGTGTTCATTGGCGCAAAGGACGATGGCACGCCTATGGAAGGTTTTGCCGTGACCGACGAGTTGTTGCGGCAACTGGCCGACATCAAGACCGACGGCAACCTCGCGCCACCGCCCACGCTGCTGGTTGAAAAGCGCCGTCTTGCCAGCGCCGACTTTGCCTTGATCACCGTCTGGCCCTGCGATACCCCCCCGATACGTTACAAGGGGCGCATCCATGTGCGCTGGGGGCCGCGTCGGGGCTTGGCCAGCGCCCAGGACGAGCGGATTCTCAACGAGCGGCGGCGGCATCGGGATCGGCCGTTCGACGTGCAGCCCGTCGCCGATTCCACGCCGGCAGACCTCGACCGGCTGCGCTTCGAGCACGAATACCTGCCATCTCTGGTGGCACGCGACCTGCTTCTGGCCAATGACCGCAGTTATGAGCAGAAACTCGCCGCAACCAAGCTGATCGTGGCTGAAAACGACCCGGTGCCGACCGTACTGGGCTTGCTGGTGTGCGGCAAATCGCCTTCGGACTGGCTGGGCGGGGCTTACACCCAGTTCTTGCGCATCGCTGGAACCGATCTCACCGATCCGGTAGGAGACGAAGAAGTCATCCACGGGACGGTGCCGGATCAGATTCGTCGCCTCGAGGAAAAACTCGAAGCCCATAACCGCCGCCGTGTCCGTTTCGCCAGTCTCGATAGGGAATCGGTTGGCGAGGACTACGCGCTCGACGCATTGCGGCAACTGGTGCGCAATGCCTACATGCACCGGAGCTACGAGGCGACGAACGCGCCGGTGCGGGTGTACTGGTTCGATGACCGCATAGAAATCCATAGCCCCGGCGGCCCCTTTGGCAGCGTGACGGTGGAAAACTTCGGTCAGCCCGGCGTCACGGACTACCGCAATCCCAATCTGGCAGAGGCGCTACGGGCACTCGGATACGTGCAGCGTTTCGGTGCGGGGATCGCGATTGCCAGAAAACACTTCGGTGCGCGGCTGTCGTTCCAGGTGCAGCCCGGTGTGGTCGCGGCCGTCACCACCCTGGAGGCCGCAGCATGATCAGCGTCGCGTTTTTCAACAACAAGGGTGGGGTGGGCAAGACCTCTCTGGTCTATCACACGGCCTGGATGTTTGCCGAGTTGGGCTATCGCGTGTTGGCGGTTGACCTCGACCCGCAGTCGAACCTGTCAATCATGGCGCTGGACGAAGAACGGCTGGAGGCGCTGTGGAGCGACGATGCACATCCCGACACGCTATTCGGTGCGGTCGAACCGCTATTTGGCGGCACCGGGGACATTCGGCAAGCGCATATAGAGCCTTTTTCGGATGCCTTGGGCTTGATCGTCGGGGATCTGGCGCTGTCGCGTATCGAGGACGATCTTTCCACCGAGTGGCCGCGTTGTCTGGAAGCGAAGGAGCGCGCGTTTCGCGTCACCACGGCGTTCTGGCGCGTCATGAACGAGGCCGCCCGGCGTCATCGGGCCGATGTCGTGCTGATCGATGTCGGCCCCAATCTGGGCGCGATCAACCGCGCGGCGCTGGTGGCAGCCAGCCATGTCGTGGTTCCCGTTGCTCCTGATTTGTTTTCGCTGCAGGGGCTGAAGAACCTCGGGCCAACACTCAGACGCTGGCGCGAAACCTGGCTGCAGGCCAAACCAAAGGCCTCCGGCAGCTTGGGAGAGCAGCCAGGTGGCGCCATGACCCCTGTGGGCTATGTCCTGATGCAACATGCCGAGCGGCTCGGGCGACCGACCAAAGCCTACGCCAAATGGCAGGCTCGGCTGCCGAATGCGTACCGGGAAAGTGTGCTGGGTGAGGCTGCTGAAGAAAGCATACCCACGCCCGACTCGCGACAGATTCAACGCATCAAGCACTACCGCAGCCTGATGCCCATGGCCATGGAATCGCGCAAGCCAATGTTTGCATTGCGCGCTTCGGATGGTGCCATTGGCGCACATCAGGCCAACGTGCAACAGTGCCACGACGATTTCAAGAGTCTCGTTCTTGAAATTGCTGAGCGAGTGGGAATCTCCAGAGGTGCCACGCAATGAGGCGAACGCTCGATACGGTGTGGCAGCGGCGCGGCACCAGCTGGCTCTGGGATGAGGAAACATGCAATGCAGTTGCGGCAAGCCGACTTGGTGGTGCGCCTGTTTCGGGCGCGATGCCTGTTCCCGGCTCAGGGCGCCAGCCGCTCGCGCAGCCATTGCCCCTGGCTGTCGAGACGGTAGCGCAGGCGGTCATGCAGGCGGCTCTTGCGGCCCTGCCAGAACTCCCAGCGATCCGGTTGCAGGCGGTAGCCGCCCCAGTGCGGTGGGCGCGGCGGCTGCAGCAGGAAGCGGGCGCCGTAGTGCGCGGCATTGGCGACGAGGACCGCGCGACTGGCGATCACCTCGCTCTGCGGGCTGGCCCAGGCGCCGATGCGTGAATCGAGCGGCCGGCTGGCGAAATAGGTGTCGCTTTCCGTTGCGCTCACTTTGTCGACGCGACCCTCGATGCGCACCACCCTTTCGAGTTCGACCCAGTGGAACTGCAGCGCGGCCCAGGGGTTGGCGGCGAGTTCGCGGCCCTTGCGGCTGTCGTAGTTGGTGTACCAGGTGATGCCGTCCTCAGCGTAACCCTTGATCAGCACGACCCGGGTGGAGGGGCGCAGCGACTGATCGACGGTGGCCAGCGTCATTGCGTTCGGTTCCGGCAACTGCGCATGGATCGCTTCAGCCAGCCACTGCGCGAACTGTGCGAGCGGGTCGGCGTGTGAAGCCGCCTCACTCAGTTCGGCCTTCTCGTAACTCTTGCGCAGTGCAGCCAGATTCGTCATTGCAGCCACTCCTCGCGCAGCCGGCTGGGCTGTCGCAGCAATCGCAGATGGTGGCGGTCGCGGGCCGGCTCGCCGAGCCGGAGCGAACACTCGATCAGTTCGTCGCGGCGAAAGACGTGCAGCCGCAGGACATCGCCGGCCCGGTGCCGACCGAGCAGGCGCTCGCTGGTGGCCGGCGTCACCCGCAGGCCGTCGATCGCCAGCAGCAGGTCGCCAGCGGCCAGCCCCGCCGCCTGCGCCGGGCCGCCGTCGTAGACCGTCGTCAGGCGCAGCTCGTTGCCCTCGCTGGCCGTCTTCGCCCCAAACGAAGGGGTGCGCGAGGCCGGCACGCGCTGCAACCGGATGGCGAAGGGCCGCAGCAGTCGAGCGAGGTCGACGTCGCTCGTGCCATGCACGGCGTCGGCAAAGAAGCCGCGCAGGTCGAGGCCGGAAAGTTCTTCGGCGAGCAGCCGGATGTCGTCGTCGTCGACGCCGCTGGCACCGCCGCCGTGACGCTGCCAGAGGGCGCGCATCAGGTCGTCGAGCGTTACCCTGCCGGCGGTCTCGGCGCGCAGCTTGAGGTCGAGCGCCAGCGCCACCAGCGCTCCCTTGGCGTAGTAGCTGACGACGGCGTTCGGCGTGTTCTCGTCCGGTCGGTAGTACTTGGTCCAGGCGTCGAAACTCGACTCGGCGAGCGTCTGGCGCAACCGCCCGGGCTCGTTGCAGACCTTGTCCAGCGTGCGGCCGATGATCTCGAGCCACTCCTGCCGCCGGATCAGTCCGCAGCGCAGCAGCGTCAGGTCATCGTAGTAGGAGGTGAAACCCTCGAAGGCCCAGAGCAGCGTCGTGTAGTTCTCGGCGTCGAGGTTGTAGGGAACGAAGGCGGCGGGCTTGATCCGCTTGACGTTCCAGGTGTGGAAGTACTCGTGGCTGCAGAGGCCGAGAAATCCCCGGTAGGCTTCGGGCAGGCCGGTCATTCCGGGCCAGGGCAGGGTGTCGCGGGCGCACAGCAGGGCGGTCGACGAGCGGTGTTCGAGCCCGCCGTAGCCCTCTCCGACGGCGGTGACGAGAAAAAGGTAGTAGGCCATTGGTGCCGGCTCGCCGAACAGGCGGATCTGCCATTCACAGATGCGCCGCAGGTCGGTCGTCAGCCGCTCGAGGTCACAGTCGTGGCGGCCGCTGATCGCCACTTCGTGCTTGACACCGCAGGCGCTGAAGGCGGCAAGGGCAAAGCAGCCCATCTCGACCGGATGATCGATCAGCTCATCGTAGTTGCCGGCACGATAGAGGCCAAAGCCGTGCCGCCTGGCGGCACCCGGCTCACCCGTCGCCAGCGGCAGCGTGGTGGCGACGCGCCAGCCGGACGAGGCATGGCCGGCTGGCCGCCGGATGTCGACCAGGCACGGCCGGTCCTCGTGCCCGAGGGCGCGCAGGAAGACGTTGCTGCCGTTGAAGAAGGCATGGCTCTGGTCGACATGGGCACCGCGGACGGAGAGATCCCAGGCATAGACCTCGTAGACGACGCACAGCTCGTCGCTGCCGGCGACCGGCGCCGCCTGCCAGGTGTGTTTATCGAGCTTGCGCAACGCGACCGGCTGGCCGGCGCTCTCGGCACGGATGGCGACGATGTGGCGGGCAAAGTCGCGGATCAGGTAACTGCCCGGGATCCAGGCCGGCAGCGCGAAGCGCTGGCCGTCGGCGACGGGTTCGGGCAGCGTGCAGCGCACTTCCAGCAGGTGTGCCGCGGGATCGCTGGGGACAATGCTGTAACGGATCGGTGCCGGCTGCATCAGTGGGTTCGCGCTCCTGCCGCGTGCGATGGGCGGGAATTGTAAGCCCTGACGCCGGTCTGACGGGGGTCGAGTGAGCAAAGCGGTGACGGCGGGCAGCTTTCATGAGCGAAACATGGCTTGGCGCGTGCTGCAACTCATGCCACAATCGCGGCGCTCGGGATAGCCCGATGAGCCTGTACACCATTCCACGGAGAAGGAAGGAGACGCGATGTTGAAACATTCCCTGCGCGGCGCGCTTGTCGCCAGCCTCGTTGCCAGTCTGCTGTCGGCGCCGGTCGCGGCCCAGGAACTGACCGGGACGCTGAAGAAGATCAAGGAGACCGGGGCGATCTCGCTCGGACATCGCGAGTCGTCGATCCCGTTCTCCTATTACGATGACAAGCAGCAGGTCATCGGCTACTCGCACGAGCTGATGCTGAAGGTGGTCGACGCGCTCAAGGCGGAACTCAAGCTTGCCAAGCTCGACATCCGGCTGCTGCCGGTGACCTCCGCCAACCGCATCACGCTGGTGCAGAACGGCTCGGTCGACCTCGAATGCGGTTCGACGACCAACAACACCGAGCGCCAGAAACAGGTCAGCTTCTCGAACACGATCTTCGTCATCGGCACCCGCCTGATGACCAAGACCAATTCCGGGATCAACGACTTCCCCGACCTCGCCGGCAAGAACGTCGTGACGACCGCCGGTACCACTTCCGAGCGTCTGCTGCGCAAGATGAACGAAGACAAGCAGATGAAGATGAACATCATCAGCGCCAAGGATCATGGCGAGTCGTTCCTGACTCTCGAGACCGGTCGTGCGGTGGCGTTCATGATGGATGACGCGCTGCTCTTCGGCGAGATGGCCAAGGCCAAGCGGGCGAGCGACTGGGTCGTGGTGGGGACGCCGCAGTCGTACGAGGCTTATGGCTGCATGCTGCGCAAGGATGACCCGGCATTCAAGAAGGTGGTCGACAACGCGCTGGCGAAGGTGATGACCTCCGGCGAGGCGGAGAAGATCTACGCCAAGTGGTTCCTGCAGCCGATTCCGCCGAAGGGGTTGAACCTCAACTTCCCGCTGTCGACGGCCGTGCAGACCATCTACAA
Source organism: Candidatus Accumulibacter conexus (assembly GCA_017592775.1). Classification (GTDB taxonomy): domain Bacteria; phylum Pseudomonadota; class Gammaproteobacteria; order Burkholderiales; family Rhodocyclaceae; genus Accumulibacter; species Accumulibacter conexus. Next base: position 47,748 of record JAGFNJ010000025.1, read on the forward strand.
GTCGCCGAACGACAAGGCGTTCGACTAGGCAGCCGGCGAGTCCCGGGGGCTGTCCGGCCTCCGGGACCGCGACGCGGGAGAAGCGACATGGCCTACAACTGGAACTGGGGAGTCTTCCTGCAGCCGACGGCGACCGGCGACGACTCGACCTATCTCGACTGGATGTTCCACGGGCTGCAGATGACCATCGGCCTGTCGTTGTCGGCCTGGCTGATCGCGCTGCTGCTCGGCGCCGTCGTCGGCGTCCTGCGGACCGTCCCCAACAGATGGTTGTCCGGGCTGGCGACCGCCTACGTCGAGGTCTTTCGCAACATTCCGCTGCTCGTGCAGCTCTTCCTGTGGTACTTCGTCATGCCCGAGTTGTTGCCCGAAGACTTGGGCAATGCCTTCAAGCAGAGCAACCCGATCGTGCAGCAGTTCCTGTCGTCGATGGTCTGCCTGGCGCTGTTCACCAGTGCGCGCGTCGCCGAGCAGGTGCGCTCGGGGATCAACTCGCTGCCGCCCGGGCAGAAGAACGCCGGCCTGGCGCTCGGTTTCACGCTGCCGCAGACCTATCGTCATGTCATGCTGCCGATGGCGGTGCGCCTGATCGTGCCGCCGCTGACCTCGGAGTTCCTCAACATCTTCAAGAACTCGGCCGTCTGCTCGACGATCGGCCTGCTCGAACTGGCGGCCCAGGGCCGGCAACTGGTCGACTACACGGCACAGCCCTACGAGTCGTTCATCGCCGTCACCATCGCCTACCTGCTGCTCAACGTCGTCGTCATGTCGGGCATGCGCTGGGTCGAGGTGCACGTGCGCGTTCCCGGCTACATCGGAGGGAAATGAGATGCATGAGTTCGACTGGTCGTCGATCCCGAATGCCCTGCCATTCCTCTGGGACGGGATGAAGATCTCGCTCGAGATCACGCTCAGCGCCGTCGTCTTCGGCATCGTCTGGGGCACGCTGCTGGCGCTGATGCGGCTGTCGTCGATCACGCCGCTGTCATGGTTCGCCGCCGGCTACGTCAACCTTTTCCGCGCCGTGCCGCTGGTGATGGTGCTGCTGTGGTTCTTCCTGATCGTGCCGCACCTGCTCGAGAGCCTGTTCGGCCTGCCGCGCGGCACCGACATGCGGCTGACCTCGGCGATCGCCGGCTTCGCATTGTTCGAAGCCGCCTACTACTCGGAGATCATCCGCGCCGGCATCCAGTCGGTACCGAAGGGGCAGATGGCGGCGGCGAGTGCGCTCGGCATGACCTACGGCCAGGCGATGCGGCTGGTGGTGCTGCCACAGGCGTTCCGCAACATGGTGCCGCTGTTGTTGACGCAGGGCATCATCCTCTTCCAGGACACGTCGCTGGTCTATGTCTCGGCGCTGGCCGATTTCTTTGGCGCGGCCTACAAGGTCGGTGACCGCGACGGCCGGCTGGTCGAACTGCTGCTCTTTGCCGGTGCGGTGTACTTCGTCCTCTGCTTCGCTGCATCGCGGGTCGTCCGCCATTACCAGAACAAGATGAAGACGGCCTGAGACCGGTCGGGACCCAGCCGCGAGGAGACGCAGATGATTTCGATGAACAAGGTCAGCAAGCATTACGGTTCCTTCCAGGTTCTCGCCGACTGCACGACGCAGGTGCACAAGGGTGAAGTGATCGTCGTCTGCGGCCCGTCCGGATCGGGCAAGTCGACACTGATCAAGTGCGTCAATGGCCTCGAGCCCTTCCAGAGTGGCGAGATCATCGTCAATGGCGTCTCGGTCGGCGATCCGAAGACCAACCTGTCGAAGCTGCGCTCGACGGTCGGCATGGTCTTCCAGAACTTCGAGCTTTTCCCGCACATGCGCATCATCGACAACCTCGCCATCGCCCAGGTCAAGGTGCTCGGCCGCAACCCCGAGCAGGCGCGCGAAAAGGGCTTCAAGCTGCTCGACCGCGTCGGCTTGCGGGTGCAGGCCGAGAAGTACCCCGGCCAGCTTTCGGGTGGACAGCAGCAGCGCGTGGCGATTGCCCGCGCGCTGTCGATGGACCCGATCTGCATGCTCTTCGACGAACCGACCTCGGCGCTCGATCCGGAGATGATCAACGAGGTCCTCGACGTCATGACCGAACTGGCGCAGGAAGGCATGACCATGATGTGCGTGACGCACGAGATGGGTTTTGCCCGCCGCGTTGCCAACCGCGTGATCTTCATGGATCAGGGCCGGATCGTCGAGGACGACAGCAAGGAGGCATTCTTCGGCAATCCGCGCTCGGAGCGGGCACAGCAGTTCCTGGCGAAGATTCTGCATCACTGATACGGCGGCGGTGCGCCCGACACGCCGCCGTGTCGTTGCGAGCCGCCCGGCCAGGCGCCGGTTCTTTTCCGCCGCTGCGGTCGGCGGCCGCCGGTTCCGCTGCCCCTGACCAGCCGCGCTGATCCGCTGCCGGTCGCAGGGCTGCGGTCGTCCGTGTCCAAGGAGAGCGCCATGGCAACGATGCCTGAAACAGCGTGCAATTTGCGTCGCAACCTGCACGAAATCGCTGGGCAACTCCGGTTGTCGGCTGCGGTCGTCGAGTTTCTCGATTGCTACTACGCCGACTTCGATTTCGCCGGCGGCAGCGACGCCAGTCCGGAAGAACTCGTCGGTGCTGCAGCCCAGCATTTTCGCCTCGGCGAGCAGCGGTCGCCGCGACAACCGGTTCTCGCCCTCTATACGCCGGACTTCGATCGCCACGGCTGGCACTCGCCGCATACCGTCATCGACGTCGTCACCGACGACATGCCTTTCCTCGTCGATTCGATCAGCATGCTCGTCTATCGCCGCGGGCTTGCCATCCACCGTCTGCTGCATCCGTTGCTCGGCGCCGAACGCGGGCCGGACGGCGGCTTGCAGCGGATCACTCCGCATGGCGGGCAGGGCAGCCGGACCGAGTCGTGGATTCATCTCGAGATCGACCGCATCGGCGACAGCGGCGAGGTTGACGATCTGCAGCGCGAGATCGCCGGCGTCCTCGCCGACGTGCGGTCGGCGGTCGAGGATGGCGCCGCCATCCAGCAGAACATGCGTGCGGCCGCTGCCGAACTCGCCGCGGACGCCGAAGCGGCGGACTACCTGAGCTGGATCGCTGCCAACAACTTCGTCTTTCTTGGCGCGGCCGAGTACTTCGTCGGCGCCGGTGGGCAGCGCCTCGCCCGCGTCGCCGACAGCGGGCTCGGCATCCTGCGGCAGAACGATCACCCACGCTTTGCCCGTTGTCTTGCCGCCATTCCGGGCGAGATCGCCGAGCTGGCCAGGGATCCGTCGCCGCTGATCCTGGTCAAGGCCGATGCCCGCTCGTCGGTCCATCGTCCGGCCTATCTCGACTTCATCGGCGTCAAGCGCGTCGATGACAGCGGCCGCATCGTCGGCTTGCGTGCCTTCGTCGGGCTTTATACGGCGCATGTCTATCATGTGTCGGCGACCGACATTCCGCTCCTGCGACAGAAGGTGGCCAGCGTGCGGCAGGAGATCGGTTTCGTCGCCCGCAGCCACCGCGACAAGACGCTGCTCAACGTCCTCGAGACCTATCCACGCGACGAACTGATCGAGATCGCGCATGCCGATCTGGTGCGGATTGCCCGCGGCATCGTCGCGCTGCACGAACGCGAAGAGGTGCGCGTCTTCATGCGCGACGACCGCTGGCAGCGCTACGTTTCGGTGATCGCCTACATGCCGCGTGACCGCTTCGACACGACGGTCCGCAAGCGGATCTCGGCGCTGCTCTACGAGGCGCTGGCAGCGGAACGGGTGGACTACTTCGTCATGATCGGCGAGTCGCGTCTCGCCCGCCTGCACTTCATTGCCCGTACGCCGGTCGGCACGCCGTACGCCTACGATGCCGCTGCGATCGAGCGTCAGGCGGCGCGCATCGTCCGCGGCTGGAGCGACGAGTTGAAGCAGAATCTCGTCGGCCATTATGGCGAGGAGCATGGCAACCGCCTGCTGCGCCGCTATGCGCCGGAACTGCCGCTGTCGTACCAGGAGCGGGTGACTCCGGCCGCTGCGGTGTCTGATCTCGACCGCCTGCAGGCCGCCGAAGTGAGTGGCCTCGTCGAAGTCAAGCTGAGCGCGGCGCAAGGCGACGACGGCGCGCACCAGCACCTGAAGCTGTTCCGCCGCGGGTGCCCGCGACCGCTGTCGGCGATCCTGCCGGTACTCGAGAATCTCGGTCTGACGGTGCTTTCCGAGCAGCCGTTCAGCCTGCCGGCGAGTGACCTGCACATTGCCGACTTCGCCGTCCGCCTGCCGGAGGCCAGGGCGCTCGACGACGAAGCGACGCGAGCGGCCTTCGTCGACCTGCTCGAACGCCTGCTGCGTGACCAGGCGGAGAACGACGGCTTCAACCGCCTGGTGCTGCTGGCGGGTCTCGATGGACGGCAGATCGGCATCCTGCGTGCCTACAGCCGCTACCTGCGGCAGGCCGGACTGCCGTTCAGCCAGGCCTACGTCGAGCGCTGCCTGGCGACCCACTTCGACATCACCCGTCGTCTGGTCGAACTCTTCGCCGCGCTGTTTGCACCGACGGCCGACGATGCCCGCGCCGCCGCGCTGAGTGAGGAACTGACGATGGCGCTGCTGCAGGTCAGCAATCCCGACGACGACCGGATTCTCTCGGCCCTGCAGACGGCCATCTCGGCGACGCTGCGCACCAACGCCTACCAGACCGCGCATGATGGCGCCGCGAAGGGTTACCTGTCGTTCAAGCTTGCCTCGCGGGAGATTCCCTTTCTGCCGGCGCCGACGCCGTTGTACGAGATCTTCGTCTACAGCGAGCGGGTCGAGGGCGTGCACCTGCGCGGTGCCCGCGTCGCCCGGGGCGGTCTGCGCTGGTCGGACCGAATGGAAGACTTCCGCACCGAGGTGCTTGGCCTGGTCAAGGCGCAGATGGTCAAGAACGCGGTGATCGTGCCGCTCGGCTCGAAGGGCGGTTTCGTCTGCAAGCGGTTGCCGCCGCCCAGCGACCGGGAGGCTTGGCAGGCCGAGGGAATCGCCTGCTATTCGACCTTCATTCGTGGCCTGCTCGACCTGACGGACAACCGGGTCGGCGGCCAGGTGGTGCCACCCGCCGGTGTCCGCCGGCGTGATGGTGACGACCCCTATCTGGTGGTCGCCGCCGACAAGGGGACGGCGACCTTCTCGGACATCGCCAACTCCATTGCCATCGAATACGGCTTCTGGCTTGGCGATGCCTTCGCCTCCGGCGGGTCGGTCGGCTATGACCACAAGAAGATGGGCATCACCGCCCGCGGCGCCTGGGAAGCCATCAAGAGGCACTTCCGCGAGTTGGGTCTCGATGTTCAGACGCAAGCCTTCACCGTCGTCGGCATCGGCGACATGTCCGGCGACGTCTTCGGCAACGGCATGCTGCTGTCGCGTGAAATCCGGCTCCTCGCCGCCTTCGATCACCGCCACATCTTCATCGACCCCGACCCCGACGCAGCACGCAGCCATGCCGAGCGCCAGCGCCTCTTTGACCTGCCGCGCTCGTCCTGGGCGGACTACGATCCGGCGCTGATCTCGGCCGGCGGTGGCGTCTGGTCACGCAGCGCGAAGACGATTCCCCTGTCACCACAGGTGCAGGCCTGGCTGGCGACCGACGCCAGCCAGCTGTCGCCGCCCGAGCTGATCCGCAATCTCCTGCAGGCACCCGTCGATCTGCTCTACAACGGCGGCATCGGGACCTACGTCAAGGCCGGCAGCCAGAGCCACCAGGAAGCGAACGACCGCGGCAACGACATCCTGCGCGTCGATGCCGGCCAGTTGCGGGCGCGCGTCGTCGGCGAGGGCGGCAACCTCGGCCTGACGCAGAAGGGTCGCATCGAGTTCGCCCTCAACGGCGGCCGCATCTACACCGATGCGATCGACAATTCGGCCGGTGTCGACTGCTCGGACCACGAGGTCAACATCAAGATCCTGCTCGCCGGGCTGGTCGCCAGCGGCGAAATGACCGGCCGGCAGCGCGACGCACTTCTCGCGTCGATGACCGACGAGGTGGCGGCCCTGGTGCTGGCCGACAACTACCAGCAGACGCAGGCGATCGCGCTCGAAGTGGCGACCGCAGGCGGGCTGCTGGCGGCGCACGCACGGCTGCTGCGCAGCCTCGAAGCGCGCGGCGCGCTGCACCGCGCAGTCGAGTTCCTGCCCGACGACAAGGGCCTCGCCGAGCGCGGCCAGCAGAAACGCGGCCTCACCGCTCCGGAGATTGCCGTCCTCCTGGCCTACGCCAAGATCACCCTCAAGGAGGCCGTCCTGGCTTCCGATCTACCCGGCAGCGGCGACGTTCGCGACCTCCTGGAGAGCTACTTCCCGAGCGTCCTGCGCGGCTCGTGTCGCGCCCTGATGGCGGCACATCCGCTGCAGCGGGACATCATCAGCACGCAGTTGGTCAATCGGCTGGTGAACCGGATGGGGACCACCCTTGCCCTGCAGCTTGGCGAGGAGACGGGCGCCTCGCCGGCACAGGTGGCAGGCGCTTGGTATGCCGCCAGCCAGATACTGGACGCTGAGGCGCTGTGGCGCGAGATCGAGGCGCTCGACCTGCAACTCGATGCGGCCCGGCAGATCGAGCTGATGCTTGCCTTGCGCGCGATGACGGCTGCCGCGACGGAACTGATCCTGGCACAGCACCTCGGCGGGATGACGATCGGCGAACTGGTCGACGAGTACCGGCCGGCGGTCGTCGCGGCGATTGCCCGGGTGCGCCAGGGCAGGAGTGGTGAACAGGCGGCAACGGCGCTGACCGCGGAAGCGCCAGCGATCGTCGGCGCCATCGACCGGGTCAACCTGGCTCGCGCTTGCGCGCAGTCGCTCGACGAGGTCGCGCGCGGACTGGTCGAACTTGCCAGCCATCTCGATCTCGACTGGCTCGCTGCTGCCGTCGCACGCCTGCCGGCGGGCAACCGCTGGCAGGCGCGGGCGCGCGCGCGGCTGGCGGTCGAGCTGGCGGAGTTGCGGCAGAATCTGCTGCGACACGTGCTTGGCGGACGTTTGCCGGCCACTGCCGCTGCGCGCAGCGTGCTCGACGAGATGAAGATGAATGAGCCGCAGGACCTGGCGATGCTGTCCGCGGGGCTGGCTGAACTCAGGCGTGTGATGGGCGCCTGAAGCCGGCCGCGCGCAACAGCGGTCCGGCAGCAGTCGCCGGGCGTGGGGTCCGTGGCGGCGACCGTTTTCCCGGCATCCATAATTATGAATTCCGCCGCGAAAGCGAGGGCTTTTTGCTGTAGAATTTCGTGCCAGCCGCGAAATCCTGCAGTCTGCGCAAAATCCCCCTCGACGATCGATGCCGCTGCCCCCCACCACTGCCCAACGGACTCGCAAGCACCTTCGCAGCGTGCAGCTCGAAGGTTACCGGCGTGACGACGGCTATTGGGACATCGAGGCCCGTCTGACCGATGTCAAGGACCACGACTACCCGCTTTCGTCCGGGTTGCGCAAGCGCGGCGAGGCGGTGCACGACATGTCGGTGCGGGTGACGATCGACCGTCAGATGACCATTCACGATGCCGTCGCATGCGCCGATGGCGTGCCCTACGTCGGCTACTGTGACCAGATCACCCCCGCCTATGCGCAACTGGTCGGCCTGAACCTGTTTCACGGCTTTCGCACGGCGATCAAGAACCTCTTTCGCGGCACGCGTGGCTGCTCACATCTCAGCGAACTGCTGATGTTCCTGCCAACCGCTGCACTGCAAACTTTTGCCAGCGACGTCCCGGACAGCGACGATAGCGGCCACAAGCCCTATCAGCTCGACCGGTGCCACGCGCTGGAATCGCATTCGGCCGCAGTACAGCGCTATTACCCGCGCTGGTACCGCGGACAGAAGCCTGGGTAGGGCGTTCCTGCCCGTGGTCCATTACCTTTCGCAACCTTAACTCAAGCAAGGAAAGCGCATGAAAATTCACGAATATCAGGGCAAGGAACTCCTGAAGAAATTCGGCGTCGTCGTTCCGCGCGGGGTGTTCTGTCCGACCGTCGATGATGCGGTCAAGGCAGCCGAATCCCTCGGAGGCAAGGTCTGGGTGGTCAAGGCCCAGATCCATGCCGGTGGCCGCGGCAAGGGCGGTGGCGTCAAGGTGGCGAAGTCGCTCGACGAGGTTCGCCAGTACGCCAGCGAGATCCTCGGCATGCAGCTCGTCACCCACCAGACCGGTCCGGCCGGGCAGAAGGTGCGCCGGCTCCTGGTCGAAGAGGGAGCCGACATCCGCAAGGAGTATTACGTCGCGGCGCTGACCGACCGCACGACGCAGAAGGTGGCGATGATGGCCTCGTCCGAAGGGGGCATGGACATCGAAAAGGTTGCCCACGACACGCCGGAAAAGATCCTGAAGGTCTTTATCGACCCGGTTGACGGGCTCAGCGACGCGCAGGCGACGGAACTCGCCGTCGGCATCGGCGTTCCCGCCGGATCGGTTGCACAGGCCGTGGCGACGTTGCAGGGGCTGTATCGCTGCTACATGGAAACCGACGCCTCGCTGGCCGAGATCAATCCGCTGATCCTCGAGGGCAACGGCAACATCAAGGCCATCGACGCCAAGTTCAACTTCGATTCCAACTCGCTCTACCGGCAGCCCGAGATCATGGCCTTCCGCGACCTCGACGAAGAGGATCCGGACGAACTCGAGGCATCGAAACACGATCTGTCGTACATCTCGCTCGACGGCAACATCGGCTGCCTGGTGAACGGTGCCGGTCTGGCGATGGCGACGATGGACACGATCAAGCTGTTTGGCGCCGAGCCGGCCAACTTCCTCGACGTCGGCGGCGGCGCGACGACCGAGAAGGTCACCGAAGCGTTCCAGATCATGCTCAAGAATCCTAAGGTCAAGGGCATTCTCGTGAACATCTTCGGCGGCATCATGCGTTGCGACACGATCGCCACCGGCGTCGTCGCCGCGGCACGTGAAACCCACCTCTCGGTACCGCTGGTCGTCCGCATGAAGGGAACCAACGAAGACATCGGCAAGAAGATCCTCAGCGACTCGGGCCTGCCGATCATCACTGCCGATTCAATGGCCGAAGCCGCCACCAAGATCGTTGCTGCGGTCAGTTAAGGAGCCCACCATGTCGATTCTGATCAACAAAGACACCAAGATCATCACCCAGGGCATCACCGGCAAGACCGGCCAGTTCCACACCGAGAAGTGCCAGGAGTACGCCAACGGCAAGAACTGCTTCGTCGCCGGCGTCAACCCCAAGAAGGCTGGCGAGAGCATTTTCGGCATCCCGATCTACGGTTCGGTCAAGGATGCCAAGGCGCAGACCGGCGCCACCGTCTCGGTGATCTACGTACCGCCGCCGGGTGCCGCGGCAGCGATCTGGGAAGCGGTCGAGGCCGACCTCGATCTCGTCGTCTGCATCACCGAGGGCATCCCGGTGCGTGACATGCTGGTGGTGCGCAACAAGATGTTGCGCAAGGAAGCCGCTGGCGGCAAGAAGACCCTGCTGCTCGGCCCGAACTGCCCCGGCCTGATCACGCCGGATGAAGTCAAGATTGGCATCATGCCGGGCCACATTCACCGCAAGGGACGCATCGGCGTCGTCTCGCGTTCGGGTACGCTGACCTACGAAGCGGTTGGCCAGTTGACCGAAATCGGTCTCGGCCAGTCGTCGGCGGTCGGCACCGGTGGCGATCCGATCAACGGCCTCAAGCATATCGACATCATGCGCCTGTTCAACGACGATCCGGATACCGATGCGGTGATCATGATCGGCGAGATCGGTGGTCCTGACGAGGCCGATGCGGCGCTGTGGTGCAAGGCCAACATGAAGAAGCCGATCGTCGGTTTCATCGCCGGCGTCACGGCTCCGGCGGGCAAGCGGATGGGCCACGCCGGGGCACTGATTTCCGGTGGTGCGGATACCGCCGATGCCAAGCTCGCGATCATGGAAGAGTGTGGTTTCAAGGTGACGCGCGATCCGTCCGAGATGGGCAAGCTGATCAAGGCCATGCTCTAGGGCGAAAGCGGTCTGCAGGTTGCGCAAGAAGGGCAGGCCGCGGTCTGCCCTTCTTGTTTGCCTATGCCGTCGGTGATTTGCAAGTAAAATCGGGGATGGCGTCATGCCGGCTGTCGGCGGGGCGTCGCCAGCCATCGACTGCTGCTCCGGAGCGAGGAAGAAATGGCATTGTTTCTGAGTGAACAGGACGTTACGGAACTGCTGACCATGCCGCTGGCACTGGCGGAGGTCGAGGCGGCGCATCGCGCGCTGTCGACGCGGCAGGCGCATGACGTGCCGCGGCAGCGCACCCGCCTGCCGCAGACGACCCTGCACATCCTGCAGGGGGCGCTGCCGCAACTCGACGTCATCGGCTACAAGGCCTACACCAGCAACCGCTCGGGCGTCCGCTTCCTGGTCCATCTCTACCGGGCGTCGACCGGCTGCCTGCTGGCGGTGATCGAGGCCGATCGGTTGGGCATGATCCGCACCGCCGCCGCCTCGGGTGTGGCGACGCGCTGGCTGGCGCGGCCCGATGCCACGGTGGCGGGCGTTTTTGGGGCTGGCTGGCAGGCCGAAGGGCACATCGAGGCGATCGCTGCGGTCCGCCCGTTGCAGCGGGTCAAGGTGTACGCGCGCCGTGCCGATCGCTTGGCGTCCTTCTGTGCCAGACTTTCGCAACGCCTCGGTATCGAGGTGAGCGCGGCCGCTTCGCCCGAGGAGGTGGTGCGCGGCTGCGATATCGTCAGTACCGTGACGACCGCGGCGACACCCCTCTTCGATGCCGGCTGGCTGGCGCCCGGCACCCACATCAACGCTGCCGGCTCGAACTCGCTGATCCGGCGCGAAGTGGGCGAGGACGTCATCAAGCGCTGTGCGCCGATCGTCGTCGACAGCGTCGAGTCCGCTCTGCGCGAGGCGGGCGATCTGCTTCCCCTGCTCGAGAAGGGGCGCCTGCATGCGCGTGAGCTGGTGGAACTGGGCGACGTGATCTGTGGTTTGCAGCCCGGACGCTCGAATGCCGAAGCGATCACCCTCTTCGAGTCGCAGGGGATGGCCATCCAGGACCTGGCGGTCGCGGCACGTCTCGTCGAGATGGCGCGGGCGCGTGGCATCGGCGTCGAGTTGCCTTATGGCGGCTAGTCTGGGCACAATGGGGCCTGTCGTCGGAGTACCGGCGGCCAGGTGGCGGATGAACCGCCGTCGTCACCACGTCTGGCGGCTGCCGCCGCCGTCCGCAGGCGCATGCCGACAGCCGGCATCGCCCACCGCGGCCAGCCGCGTTGACTGCTATTCGGGAGCGTAGGTGACGAACAGACTTTCCGCTGCCCTGGAAATCGTCGAGCGCAGTGACCCGGGGCTGGTGCGCGGGCAGAACGAAGACTCGGTCCTTGCCGATGCGCGGCACGGCCTGGCGATCCTCGCCGACGGGATGGGCGGCTACAATGCCGGAGAAGTGGCCAGCCGGATGGCGACGACATTGCTTGCCAGCGGGCTCAACGCCGCCTTTGCAACGACCCCTGCCCACCAGGTCGACAGCTCGACCGGGCAGCCTTTCGGCGTTCGCTGCCTGGTCGAACAGATCGAAGACGTCAACTCGGCGATCTACCGTGCTGCCGACAAGGAGGAGCGGTTCGGCGGCATGGGCACGACGCTGGTGGCCAGCGTCTTCTGCGATGATCAGATGATCGTCGCACATGTCGGTGACTCGCGCCTCTATCGCCTGCGCGGCGACGACTTCGTCGCCCTGACGCGCGACCACTCGTTGTTGCAGGAGCAACTCGACAGTGGTGTGATCACGGCCGAAGAGGCTCGCCATTCGACGAACCGGAACCTGGTGACGCGGGCCGTCGGTGTCGATGCCGAGGTCGATGTCGAGATTCACCTGCATCAGGTCAGGCCGGGTGATCTCTATCTCCTCTGCTCGGACGGCCTCTACGACATGGTCGATGAGGCCGACATCCGGCAGGCGCTGCTGACCCTCGGTGACAACCTCGAAGCGCTGGCGAACCATCTGGTGCAGATGGCCAACGACAATGGCGGCGAGGACAATGTCTCGGTGGTGCTGGTCAGGGTCCTGCGCGAGTTTCCGGCGGCCGGCGGTGGTTGGTCCAGGTTCTGGTCGTGGCATGTTTGAAGACGGGGAAGGTGATGGCAAAGCTCATACTTAGCATGGACGGTCTGGTTCTCAAGGAAATCCCGCTGCGCAAGGAACGCATGAGCATTGGCCGCAAGGCCCACAACGACATTCAGATCGACAACATGGCGATCAGCGGCGAGCATGCGGCCGTCGTCACCATCCTCAACGATTCCTTTCTCGAGGACCTCAACAGCACGAACGGAACCCTGGTCAACGGGCAGTCGGTGCGCAAGCACTTCCTCAAGGACGGCGACGTCATCGAACTCGGCAAGTACAAGATGAAGTATCTGGCAGAAGCCGTCTCGCCGGCCGAGGAGGCCGAGGCGGAGCGGTCGGCACCGTTCCGTTTCGAGTCCGTGTCCGTTGTCGGACCCGGTACTGTCGCGTCGCCGGCGGTGGCGTCGCTGACTGGCGCGGAGACGGCGAACCTGCCGGCCGCCGCCATCCGCCTGCTCAGCGGCAGCAACGCCGGGCACCAGTTGCAACTGACCAAGACCCTGACCTCACTCGGCCGACCGGGGCAGGTGGCGGTGATTGCCAGGCGCCCGCAGGGCTATTTCCTCAGTCATGTCGAAGGCACGGGGTTCCCCCTGCTGAACGGGCAAGCGATCGATTCGCCGGCGAGGCGCCTCGAGGACCATGACCTGATCGAGATTGCCGGGGTGAAGATGGAGTTCGTCCTCAAGACCTGATGGCACATCGCGTTCTCTCACGGCAGGGTGGAGAAATGGCAGCGGCGTGGTCGGCGAGGCGTCGGCGTGAAGACCGCGGCAGACCGTGGGAGGCAGCATGAAGGTCAGAATCCTGGGTTGCAGTGGCGGCATCGGCGGGCGCCATCTGGGAACGACGGCGATCCTCGTCGACGACGACATCCTGATCGACGCCGGGACGGGCGTGACGCACCTGCCACTGGCGGAACTGGCCCGAATCGACCATGTCTTTCTGACCCACTCCCACCTCGACCACATCGGCTCGTTGCCCCTGCTGATCGATTCGGTTGCCGACCTGCGGACCGAACCCGTGATCGTGCACGCGATCCCCGAAACCCTCGACATCATCGGTCGGCACATCTTCAACTGGGAAATCTGGCCCGACTTCAGTGCCATCCCGAGCCATGACCGGCCGGCGATGCAGTACCGTCCGCTTGCCGTCGGCGAGTCGGTCCGCCTGGGGGCGAGGACGATCACCGCCCTGCCGGCGCGGCACACGGTACCGGCCGTCGGCTATCAGCTCGATTCGGGTGCCGGCAGTCTGGTCTTCACCGGTGACACGACGGTCAACCCCGCTTTCTGGCCGCTGGTCAACCGCATCGCCAACCTGCGCTACCTGTTGATCGAAACCGCCTTCCCCGATCGCGAGCAGCGGCTGGCGGAGATGTCGATGCACCTCTGTCCGCGCCTGCTCGCTGCCGAGTTGCAGAATCTGTCGACCAGGGCGGGCGTCTTCATCAGTCATCTCAAGCCCAGCCAGATCGAACTGACGATGGCCGAGATCGAGTCCTGCTCGGGTGAGCACAAGCCGCAGATGCTGTACAACAACCAAGTCTTCGAGTTCTAGCATGTCGGCAGCCAACTGGCCGATCGACGGCAACCTTGGCGACATGAGCCGGCGCCTGAGCTTCTTCAAGAACCTGCAGCGCGTCACCAACCGGATTCACGGCGCGAGCAACATCGACGAGATCCTTCTCGAGATGTCGGAAGATGTCTGCGAGCTGTTCCACGCCGACCGGCTGACGATCTACCTCGTCAGCGACGACCGTCACAGCATCGTCTCGAAAGTCAAGACCGGCCTCAACACGCACAAGGACATCCGTCTGCCGATCTCCGAGCAGAGTGTCGCCGGCTACGTTGCGGTGTCCGGCCAGTTCCTCAACATCCGCGACGTCTACGACCAGGAAGAACTGGCGAAACACAGTCCGCGACTCGGTTTCCTCAAGGCGGTCGACGAGCGCACCGGTTACCGGTCGAAGCAGATGCTGGTGGCGCCGATCAGCAACGCGCAGACCAGCGAGTTGCTCGGTGTCGTGCAACTGATCAACAATCGCTCCGACACGCCGTTCCCCGCCGTTGCCGAGGAAGGCATCCAGGCGCTGGCGCAGACGCTCGCCGTCGCCTTCGCGCAGCGACGCAATTCGCCGCCGGTGGTACCAAAGACCCGCTACGACGCACTGGTCAGCGACGCCGTCATCTCGGCTGCCGAACTCGATCTGGCGCAGAAGGCGGCGCGCCGCAAGCAGCTCGACCTCGAGCAGGTGCTGACCGCCGATTTCCAGGTGCCGCTGGCGGCGATCGGCGCCGCGCTGGCGAAGTTCTGCGGTGTCCCGTATGAGCCGTTCAGGCCGGACCGCTTGCGGCCGACCGAGCTGCTGCGCAACCTGAAACGGGATTACGTCGAGGCAAACCAGTGGCTGCCGCTCGAGGAGACGCAGGAAGGGGTGGTGGTGATCGCCTGCGATCCGGAGCGGATTCGCGGTTCGCGGATGGCGAACAACGTCTTCCCGAAGAGACGGATCGTCTACCGCGTCAGCACGCGCCACGAGTTCGAGCAACTCGTCGGGCAGTTCTTCGCCGCCGCGGTCGAGGTCGACTCGGTCGGCGACATGCTGTCGGGCCTCGACGAGGATGCGGCTCTCGATGCCGCCGACAGCAGCGCCGACGTGCTCAGCGCCGCTGCCGACAACGAACTCGTGCGTCTGGTGAACCGGATCATCGTCGAGGCGCACCAGAAGGGCGCTTCCGACATCCACATCGAACCCCGCCCGGGCAAGGAAAAGACCGTCGTCCGCTTCCGCCGCGATGGCGCCCTGTCGCCCTACATCGAGATCCCCGCGTCATACCGGAGCGCGCTGGTGACGCGTCTCAAGATCATGGCCGACCTCGACATCTCGGACAAGCGCAGACCCCAGGACGGCAAGATCAGGTTCCGGCGCTGGGGGCCACTCGACATCGAGCTGCGGGTGGCGACGGTGCCCACCGCCGGCGGGCTCGAGGACGTCGTCCTGCGCATCCTCAGTGCCGGCGAACCGATCCCGATCGAACAGCTTGGCGTGACGCCACACAACCTCGACCGCCTGCGGACTCTGATCGCCAAGCCCTACGGGCTGTTCTTCGTCTGTGGGCCGACCGGATCGGGCAAGACGACGACGCTGCACTCGATCCTGAGCCATCTGAACCGGCCGGAGACCAAGATCTGGACGGCCGAGGATCCGGTCGAGATCACCCAGAAAGGCTTGCGGCAGGTGCAGGTCAACAAGAAGGCCGGGCTCGATTTCGCGACGGTGATGCGTGCCTTCCTGCGTGCCGACCCGGATGTCATCATGGTCGGCGAAATGCGCGACCGCGAGACCGTCGCCATCGGCATCGAAGCGTCACTCACCGGCCACTTGGTGCTGGCCACGCTGCATACCAACAGTGCGCCGGAGTCGATCAATCGCCTGCTGGACATGGGAATGGACCCGTTCAACTTCGCCGATGCGCTGCTCGGCATCCTGGCGCAGCGTCTCGCCAGGCGCCTCTGCACGGCGTGCCGTGAGCCGTACCAGCCGCAGGCGGACGAAGTCGAAAGACTGCTTGACGAGTACTGCACCGAACTGGCGAACACCAGTGCCTGGCAGGCCGACCCGCGGGCTGCGGTCGATCGCGTGCATCAGGAATGGCTGGCACAGCATGCCAGGAATGGTGTGTTCACCCTCCATCGGGCACGTGGTTGCGACGTGTGTGCTGGCAGCGGCTACAAGGGGCGCGTCGGGCTGCACGAACTGCTCGCCGGCAGCGACCAGATCAAGAAGCAGATCCAGGAGCGCGCCCGCGCAGCCGAATTGCTCGCGACGGCGCTCAACGATGGCATGCGGACGCTGAAGATGGACGGCATCGAGAAGGTTCTGGCGGGGATCACTGATCTCAAGCAGGTGCGTGCGGTCTGCGTCAAGTAGGCGGCTGGCCGTGCGGCTGCCCGGCAGCCGCACGGCGCCGGCCGGTGGCCGATTGGCGTGTTAAATCCGTCATCAATATCTTTTTTTCAGGAGAAAGTGTGACATTTTTCGTCATGTCCTTGCCGTCAATTGGCAGCAAGCAGCGTCCCGGATGCCCGGGATTGGCGCTTTTCGGCCCTTCCGGGCTTGGCACGAAAATTGATACTGTCTATTCGACGGAACGTCCGTTGCACTCACCGTGAAGGAGTCCAATCTCATGAAAAAGCTGCAAAAGGGTTTCACCCTGATCGAGCTGATGATCGTCGTCGCCATCATCGGCATCCTGGCGGCGATCGCCATTCCGCAATTCTCCGAGTACACCAAGAAGGGTGAGGACAAGGCAGCGCAGTCGGATGCCAAGAACCTTCTGACGGCCGCGATCGCGAACTCGACCATTTAACTTTCCGTGCTGGAGATTTCCATGAAAAATGTCATTATGGGTTCGGTCCTTGCTGTGGTCGCGGCTACTTCGCTTTCCGCGCATGCCGCATCGGTAGCGGTGTGTACCGGCGGTCTGGCTGGCAATGGGCCGGCAGCTACCTTTGCTACGGATGGTACCTCGTTCGTGAAAGTTGCCTTTACCCCGAAGTGCTCAGCCAACGTGATCCTGAATTCCAACGATGCCTCGGCAACCCTGTTCCAAGTGGCCTCGGCCTCGCAGAAGGGCAAGTCGACGTTCAATGGCTCCAGTGCCGGTGGTTCGGTCGGCGTGTCGGCCGCGTGCGCCGCGTCCCCCTGCACTGCCTCCGAGGTGGGTACCGCTTTGTCAGCGGCACCATCAAGCTAAGCCAGTCGGTTCTTGTCTCGGACTGGGCGCACCAAGAGTGCGCCCCTTTTTTGGCGTCTGACGGGCATGTTTGAGTTTGCACTCTCGGGGCTGCGCTCCGGATTGCGTGGACGAAGTTTCCAGGCAGTCTTCATCCTCGGCGTGCTGATGATCGGCATCGCCTACCTGTCGGGTTTTTTCTCGCCGCGCCACCCGAAGACCGTCGCGCTCGACGTCGGGTTTTCGGCGGTCCGGTTCGCGCTGGTTCTCCTCAACCTCTTCTGGGTGCAGGAACTCGTCGCACGCGAGATTGATCGGCGGGTGATCCTGTTCTCGCTCGCCTATCCGGTTTCACGTTCCAGCTTTCTCGCCGGGCGTTTCCTCGCGCTGCTCGTCCTGACGATTCTAGCGGCGTTGGTCCTCGGATTCCTTCTGCTGTTGGCGGTCCTGCTGGTGGGTGGCGGCTACGCTCAGGAGTTCGACGTGTCACTCGGCATCCCATTCTGGATCGCGATCGCTGGGTTCGCGCTCGACGCTGCAATCGTCGGCGCTTTTTCGCTGTGCGTCGCGGCCTTGTCTACCGTTTCCGTCCTGCCTCTGGCTATTGGAGCCGCCTTTGCCGTCGCCGGCAAGGCGCTCGGCGCGACGATCGACTATCTGGCACGCGGTGCCGACGGCGACGACGAACTGCTCGCCAGTTACGACCCTGTGGTTGGTTTTGTCCGCTGGCTGCTGCCGGACCTTTCTCGACTTGACTGGCGCGAGTGGGCGATGTACCAGCTCGCACCTGGTGCCGAGACGGTTTTCTGGTCGGTGACGATGGCGGTTGGCTACATCGGCCTGCTGCTGGCAGCAGCCAGCCTGCTCTTTGCCCGCCGGGAGTTTTCCTGATGCGGCGTTCGCTGCAGCCGTTGCCCGTCGCGGCGCTGCTCGTGTCGGCGCTGCTCTTTGGCTGGTCACAGCAGCGGCTGGTCGCGCTGCCGCACGAGTCGGCCGATCCCGAACTGCTGATTTCGCTGCCGCGCTTCGCGCAGGTCCTGCTGGCAGGTGGTGACCGCTACCTGGCAGCGAACCTGGCGGGGTTTCGCGTCCTGGTTGCCGAGACGCAGTACATGAAGGCCAGCGACTATGCCGTCCAGGCGAAGCTGCAGCGCGACATCGCCTGGTTCAATCCGCTGCACGAGGACAACTACTACATCGGCGCCGCACTGCTGCCCTGGAATGGCGAACTTGATGCGGCGCAGTACGTGCTGCGCAAGGCGTCGGCGGCGCGGACTTTCGACTGGTATCCGCTGTTCCACTACGGATTTCTCTTCTACCATTTTCACCGCGACCCGGCGACCGGCGCGAAGCATCTGCTCGAGGCGGTCCCCCGGGTCAACAACGTGCAGGACCAGTGGGCGCTGCAGAATCTGGCGGCGATCTGGATCGAGAAGGGCTACCAGACCGGCAACGCCGCGGCAATGGTCGAGGCGATGGCCGCGGATTCGCCTGTCGGCAATTTCCGCAACTACCTGCGGGTGCGCGCGCTTCGGCTGCGTGACTTGGAGCGTCTGCAGAACGCGGCGAAAGAGTACCGCGAGCGTTTCGGGCGTGGCGTCGGACGGCTCGACGATCTCGTCACCACTGGCCTGCTGCGAGAGATCCCGAAGGACCCGCTGGGTTTCGGCTTCAACCTCGACGCCTCCGGTGCGCCGGTCCTCAACGCCAACCCGCCACCGGAGCCGGCCCGATGAGCGCAGCGATCGTCATCGACGGACTGCACAAGTCGTACCGGCGCAAGCTCAAGTCGCCGGCGGTAGCGGCATTGCGCGGCGTCACGCTGACGGTCGAGGCCGGTGAAGCCTTTGGCTTCATCGGCGCCAACGGCGCGGGCAAGAGCACGGCGATCAAGATCCTGATGGGGCTGATCGCCGCCAGCGCGGGTTCGGCACGGATTTTCGACGTTCCGGTCGACGATCCGCGCGCGCGTCTCGGCCTTGGCTACGTTCCCGAGAACCCCTACCTGTACGATTACCTGACGCCGAGCGAAATCCTCCTGATGGGCGTTCGCCTGCATCGCCTGCGGATCGAACGGCCGGTCGAGCACTGCCGGCAGTGGCTTGATCGTCTGGGCCTGGCGGCGGTGGCCGACAAGCCGATCCGCTCGTTCTCGAAGGGAATGACGCAGCGCGTGGCGATCGCCCAGGCGCTGTGCATCAGGCCGCGCCTGCTGATCCTCGACGAACCACTGTCGGGGCTCGACCCGATCGGTCGCCGCGACGTGGTCGAGATCCTCTCCGAGTACAAGCGCTCCGGCGGCACCCTATTTTTCACGTCGCACGTGTTGCACGATGTCGAGCGGCTGGCCGATCGTTTCGGGCTGATTCATCAGGGCGTGCTGCGGGCCGTACGCGCGCCGGCCGAACTCACCGGTGACGAGGAGATGGTGCTGGTCCGCTCGTATGGGCGGCTGCCGGTAGACGGGATGCGCGAGGACTTTGCCGGTCGCTGGATCGGCGAGGTGCCGCGGCCGCAACTCTGGCAGCGCCTCGAAGCGCTGCGGCAGGCCAAGCACGTGCTGCTCGAGGTGCGGCCGACACTGTCGCTCGAGGTGGCTTTCATGCACGCTGTCGGCGAGTCCTGAGCCGATGCCCAGGGCCAGCCGGAATTCGCAGCGCCGATCGTTGGCGCCATCGGGCAGTGGCGCGGCGATGACGCCGGACAGCATTGCGCTGCTGCGGCTCGTCGAGGCCTCCCGCTACCCCGAAGTCGAGGCTGCCGCACGGCGGATGCTCGCCAGCCAGCCGCGACATCCGCTGGCCCTGAAGGCACTGGGCTTCGCCCTGATTGGCCAGGGGCGCTACGACGACGCGCTGCCGGTGGTCCGCTTCTCGCTCGAGCGGAATGCGCACGACCCGGAAGCGCACAACAACCTCGGCATCGTTCTGTCGGCGCTGATGCGCTGGGACGAGTCGCTCGCATCCTTCAGACGGTCGATCGAGCTCAAGCCGGATGATCCCGAGGTGCTGAAGAACTTCGGCGTCGCGCTCGTGCGCATGCACAAGTGGAACGAGGCGGTGCCTTATCTGCTGCGCGCCATCGAATGCCACCCGGGCGACTATGTCGAGGCGATCGAGCACCTCGCCGGTGCCCTGTTGTGCAGCAACCGCAACGAGGAGGCCTGGGTCTGTCTCAACGAGTTGGCGAAGAACGACCCGGACAACGCGGCGATCCTGTCGCAACTGCTGAGCGCCAGTCTCAAGCGCTGCGGCTGGGACGAGCTGGAGCCGCGCCTGTCGCGCTTGCGGGCGTTGAGCGACGATTATCGCAACCTGTGCGTCAACCCTTTCGTCGCCCTCTCGTTTCCGGGAGCCAGAGCCGACGAGCAGCGCCGCGTCGCGGCGAACTACGCCCGCCGCAGCATTCCGGCGACCGTACTCGATGCGGCAAATTGCGCGGCGGTTGGCAGCGCCGGTCGGCGGCCACCAACGGCGCGTTTGCGCATCGGTTACCTCTCAGCCGACTACCGGAACCACCCTGTCGGGCTGATCATTCCGCAGGTGATCGAGCTGCACGATCGGTCGCGGGTCGAGGTCTTCGGCTATTCGATGGGGGTGGACGACGGCAGCGAGATACGTCGGCGGCTGCAGGCTGCCTTCGACCACTTCGTCGATATCGGCGACTGCAGCGTTCGCGAGACCGCCGAACGCGTACGGAGTGACGGCATCGACATCCTGGTGGACCTCAGCGGCTGGACATCGGACGGGCGACCCGAGGCGCTCGCACTGCGCTGCGCTCCGGTACAGGTCAACTGGCTCGGTTACGCGGGAACGATGGGGCACGCGCGGATCGCCGACTATTTGCTCGGCGATCCGGTGGTGACGCCGCTGCAGGATGCTCTCTGCTACTGCGAGCGGATCGTTCATCTGCCGCACTGCTACCTGCCGGCAGACACGACGATCGAACTCGGTGCACCGCCGTCACGATGCGAGGCCGGCTTGCCGGAAGACGGCTTCGTCTTCTGTTCGTTCAACAACAGCTACAAGTTCAACCCGCACGTCTTCGACCTCTGGTGCCGCCTGTTGCGTGAGATCGACGGGAGTTGCCTGTGGCTCAGCCAGCCCACCGACACGGCTGCCGATCGCCTGCGGCGCGAGGCTGACCGTCGTGGTGTCGATCCGGCGCGGCTCGTCTTCGCTACCAGGGTCGAGTCCCGGCGTGACCACCTGTCGCGGCTGCAACTGGCGGATCTCGCCCTCGACCCCTTTCCCTACAACTCGCATTCGACGGGGATCGATGTCCTGTGGGCCGGGGTGCCGATGGTCGCTCTCCTCGGCGACACCTTTCCCGGTCGCGTTGGCGCCAGCCTGCTGCGCGCGGCGGGTCTGCCGGAACTCGTCGCCAATTCGCCGGATGAGTACTGCGAGATCGCCCGGGCGCTGGCCAGCGACCCGCTGCGTCTGCTGCACGTGCGCAACCGGCTGGCTGCCGGCCGGGGGCATTGTCCGCTGTTCGACATGCCCGGCTTCGTTCGCGCGCTGGAAGAGGTTTACTTCGCGATGTGGGAGAACTTTCTGTGCAGCACCCGGGCCATCCTGATCGAATGACGGTGCCCGCCGAGCGGGTGCCAGTAGGGGTGCCTGCGCCCGACACGGTGCTCCTGGCGGCCGTCGCCGTCGGCGCGTGGATCGCCACACACCGCTATCTTGGGATCTGGCACGACGGCGTTCTCTACGCGGCGCAGGCCATCTTTCGCCTCGACCCGTTTCCTTTTGCCGAAGACCTCTTTTTTGCGTACGGGTCGCAAGACAGCTTTACAGTCTTTACGAGCGTCTATGCGTGGGCCATTCAGTGGCTAGGTCTGCCCATGGCGGCCGAACTGCTCGTCGCAATGGCGCATGCCGTCTGGCTGGCCGCTGCTGCCCTAATCCTTCGCAGCGCTCTTGGAGGACTGGCGTTCTGGTGCGCACTGCTTCTTGTCACCACCTTGCCGGCGCACTACGGCGCGTATGGGGTGTTTGCCTACGCTGAGACCTTCCTGACCGCTCGTCTCTGGGCCGAGGCACTGTCGCTCGTGGCCGTTTCCTGCATTCTCGCTGCCCGGCGGCTTGCCGCCATGGTCGCGGCCGGCTGTGCCGCAGCCGTGCATCCGGTGATCGCCCTCGCCGCTTTGCTCTTTGTTTTTCTCTTTGGCTTTACGGGTCGGCAGAAAGTCGTTCTGGGTGTGGCGGCACTGGTGACCGTCGTCTTGTTGAACCACACCGGCGTCCGTCCTTTTTCCCATCTTGGTGACATGATGGATCCGCTCTGGCTTGACCTTTCCGCCAAGCGCAGCCCCTTCGTCTTTCTCGACCACTGGCGGGTCGAAGCGTATAACGAAGCGCTTTTTCAAGCTCTGTTGCTCGCCTGCGCGGCGCTTGTCTGCGGCGCGGAAAGCCGGCGCCTGTGGTGGTCCGCGCTCGGTGTGTTCGCCTGCGGCATGGGCTTGGCGCTCTTCGCGGTATTCTGGCCCGGCGTACTGATCATCCAGATGCAGCCGTGGCGGATCCTGTGGCTGACCCGGATTCTTGCGGTTGGCGCGGGGCTCAGCCTGCTCCGCGAGCTCTGGCCGGCCTCGTCGCCCTACTGCCGCCTCATTCTCGGTGGCTTGGCAGCGTGTGTGTTCTCGCTGGACAGTACGGGGCTGGTCTGCGCCGTGCCGCTGGCCGCCATGCTGTTCGCCTGGCGGTGGTTCCGGATTGAGCCGCAACTGCCCGCGTGGCTCCTCTGGTTGGCTTGGTCTGCCATCATCGCGGTCATTGCCGACGATCTCTTCTGGCGATTGCGTCTTTCGGCAATTCTGCTCGACTTCAACGAGCCCAACTTCGCCCGCATGCCGGCTGGCGAGCGTCTGTTCATGTTCAGCAAGGAGTCGGGCTGGATCGTCTTTCCAATTCTGGTCGCAGGGGCTTGGTCTCTACTCCGCCGCCGACCGTCGAGTTCGCGCTGGTTACTACCCCCATCCATTGTCTTGCTGTTGTATGTTGGGTTTCATTGGCAGCGTGCGACGACCGGTCAGGCCGTCATGGACCGCCTCCAGGAGACCGGTCTGCCCGAACTCTCGCGAATCATCCAGCCGCATCACCTGACCTATTGGGGCGGCGGGCATGCCCACCTTTGGTTCATCCTGCATCGTGGCAGCTACGCGTCGACACAGCAGGCAGCCGGAGCGATTTTTTCGCGGCAGACGGCAATCGAGGCTGAACGACGCCTGTCCAGACTGGAGAAACTTGGCTTGCCCGATTCGCGTTTTGACTGGCTGCCGAGGATCTCTGAGCAGCCTCCGGAGACGACAGCCAGTCTCGACGGACTGGTCCACGTCTGCCACGATCCGATCCTCGACTTCGTGGTGCTGGGCGAAGCGGTTACGGGAGCTGTGCCGTTGGCCACCTTCAGGCTGCATGGCCCCGAGTCGCAGCACCATCTGTACGCCTGCGCGGCCTTGCGTGCTCTTCCGGATCCTTTTCCTTCTTCCTGAGAAAGCGATGACCACAGCCAACGTAATGCATCAGTTCGTCCGCTACGGAATGGTCGGCGGACTCGCTTTCGTCGTCGATTTTGCGTCGCTCTGGGTGCTCACCGAGGGTGTCGGCCTGCATTATCTGGTGTCCGCGTCGCTTGCTTTCCTGCTCGGGCTGATCACCAATTATGTCTTGTGTATCGCTTGGATCTTCGCATTCCGTGCCGTGCGAAGCCGGGCGCAGGAGTTCACCATCTTTGGCCTGATTGGCGTCGCCGGGCTGCTCCTCAGCAACTTCTTGCTTCTGCTTTTTACCGAGCTTGCCGGCTTCCATTATCTGGTTTCCAAGGGGGCGGCCGCCGCGATCATCTTCGGCATTATGGAGCAACCACCCCCAGCACCCGACCCCCTGCTCGACGAGAATCCTCTCGTTTTCACTGAACGGGAGCATTTCTCATGGCAGAGAGCCACGTCGTTGCGGCCCTGATCACCAAGCGCG